>CAYWHA010000090.1:0-15205 GCA_964457555.1 uncultured Solibacteraceae bacterium | reverse complement strand
TGGCGCACCTCGAGCGCGATCTTCTCGCACAGCGCCGTCGCCAGCGCCAGCGCCGAGACCAACGCCGCGTGCCGGTCGCGCTGGATCACCTGGGAAGCCACCAGCGCCGGTTTCAGATCGAGCCGCGCGCAAATGCGTTCCTCCACTTCCGGCCCGGTGTGGGCGAAGGTCCCCACGGCGCCCGAGATTTTGCCCACGCGCAGATCTTCCGCCGCCGCGCCCACCCGCGCCAGGTCGCGACCCGCCTCCTCATACCAGATGGCGAACTTCAGCCCGAAGGTGACCGGCTCGGCGTGTACGCCGTGGGTGCGGCCGATCTGCACCGTCCGCCGGAACTCCAGGGCGCGGCGTTTCAGAGCGGCGCGCAGCCCTTCGATGCCGCGCAGGATCATCGCCGACGCCTGCCGCAGCAGCAGCGCCTGGGCGGTATCCACTACATCGTTGGAAGTGAGCCCGTAGTGCAGCCAGCGCGACGCATCCGCGTGGCCGGCGGCTGCCATGGTCTCGGCAACCGCGGTGGTGAATGCGATGACGTCGTGCCTGACTTCCTTTTCGATTTCCAGGATGCGGCTTACGTCGAAACCCGCGTGCGCGCGAAGCAGGCGCGCGGCCTCTTCCGGGACTACGCCCAACTCGGCCAGGGCCTCCGAGGCCGCCAATTCGACTTCGAGCCACTGCTGAAACTTGTTCTGGTCGCTCCAGATCCGGCCCATTTCGGACCGCGTATATCGGGGAATCATGGCTCCTCTCAAGAACTTAGAACCGGAATACTTCCGTCGGCGCGTGCTGCGTGGCGATCGACAGCCGCGTCTCCAGGCCGCGGCGCTCCAGCGCCTGCGTGGCCACCAGCCTGACGATTTCGGGGTGATTGTTCTGTTGGCTGATATGCCCCATCACCAAATGCGCTGTAGAAGAATCCAGATCGCACAGCAGATAATCCGACATGACCAGGTTCGAAAGGTGTCCCACCCGGCTCATCACGCGCTGCTTGACCGACCACGGGTAAGGCCCCACCTTCAGCATATCCAGATCGTGGTTGGCTTCGAGCAGCAGCAGGTCCGTGCGCCGCAGATGGAACTTGACCGACTCCGGGATATAGCCAAGGTCCGTAACCACGCCGATGCCGATGCCCTGGGCTTCAAAATGAAAGCCCACGGGGTCCAACGCGTCGTGCGGAATACCAAAGCTCTGGACTTCGATATCGCCGATCCGGAAACTCGCCCCCGCCTGGAACGTCTCGAGACGGGCCGGCGGGCGGTCGCCCCAATCGATGGCCGGCGCCGTCAGCCGCGTCAGGTAAATCGTGGCCCAAATGTCCCGGTTTCGCGCCAGGACGGGCAGGCCGGCCACGTGATCGGAATGCTCGTGAGTGATGAGGATGGCATCGACGGAGTTCAGGTCCTCGCCGATGGCCGCCAGCCGCTTGCGGAGTTCCCGCATGCTCAGCCCGGCGTCCAGCAGGATGCGCGTATTTTCGGTGGCCAGCAGGGCGGCGTTCCCGGAACTGCCGCTGGCCAGCGCGCAAAATTTGACGATGCCTGCCTCCCTTGACACTTCAGAATACACTAAGCCGCGGAGCGTATGATAGAGGTAATGCTGCGACTCCTTTTGAAGAACCCGGTCGCCCCTGAGCTTCAGCATCACGCTCCATTTCCGCACCTGAATCCGGATTACCCGCTCAAGTCAAGGATCGAAGCCAAGACCGGGCGGAGGTTTCAGATTCTCTCTTTGCCGGAACGGGGTGGCTCATTTGTCGCATCCGTAGCCGAAGCTCCGAAGATCCTTGCATACGACCGCTCGCGCAAGGCGGCGGAAAAGAAGGCCGCGCAAAGGTTCTTGAAGACACCGGACCTCTTCGCCTACGAACGCCACCCATTGGCAACCACCAAGGCAGTCGAGGTCAAGATGGAGTACGACGGGGACGCCAAAGCCTGGGTAACCTACGTGAAGGAACTGCGTGGGATGTCGACGTTCGGTGACAGGGAGTCCTCGGCTCTGGACAACACAGCGGAGATGATCCGGGGATACGTCAGGTCCATGGAAGCGAATGGAAAGAAGATCCCGCTCAGCGCGTTAAGACTGGCGGAACTCAAGCGCGCCGTTGGCCTGCGCTGATGTCCTCCGATCCGTCGGTCTTAGCAAAGACGTCGTTCGAGCGTTGCGGAAGCTCGGGTTTCGGCTTGACCGGGTCGAAGGCAGCCATCACATGTTGATTAGCGATCGGCATCCAAACACCGTTGTGGTTCCGGTCCACGGCGCCAAGCCACTCCCAAAAGGCACGTTGGCAAGCATCATCCGCATAGCAGGCGCGGGCAAGAAGACGTTCTTCGCGACGCTGAAATAGAGAATCGAGCCCGCTGCTATGATATTGATTGGCTATCGGTTATGACGGCAGCAGTGGAAGTGTCCCGCAAGCCTCGGTTCGCCTGGAGCGAGGTCGCCTGGTTCGGCGCGCTTGCCATCGCGTGCTACGCTCCGGTCCTGCTTGCATTGGTGCGGCAGTGGAATTCCGATCCGGATATGAGCCACGGCTTCTTCGTGCCGCTGGTCGCCGGATACCTTGTCTGGACGCGGCGGGACGAGCTGCTGGCCATGACGCCGGAGCCCAATTGGTGGGGATTGGCGGTGGTCGCCTATGGCGCGTGCCAGCTTTGGATCGGAACGCTGGCGGTAGAGCTGTTCCTGACGCGCACGGCGTTTGTGATTACCTTGATCGGGACGGTGTGGCTGATGTGCGGAACCCGCATCCTGCGCGCACTCGCGTTCCCTCTTTTCCTCTGCTTTTTCATGATTCCGATCCCCAGCGTGATCTACAACAGCATCACGTTCCGGCTCCAGCTTGTGGCAAGCGGGTTGGCCGAGCGCGCTCTCGATCTGCTCGCGGTGCCGGTTCTGCGTGAGGGCAATGTACTGGTGCTGCCGAACCAGAGCCTCTCGGTGGTGGAGGCGTGCAGCGGGATTCGTTCCCTGCTTTCACTGACTTTCCTGTCCCTGGTCTACGGGTATTTCTTCGAAACCAGGCGCTCCATCCGCATCGTGCTGTTCCTGGCGACCGTGCCGATCGCCATTGTGGCCAACGCGAGCCGCGTGACCCTGACGGGCGTCATGACGCAGGTCAAGCCGGAGCTGGCGGAAGGCGCTTTCCATAGCGCTTCCGGCTGGGTGATTTTCATGGTGGCCCTGTCGATTCTGATCCTGTTCCACCAGGCGCTCGTCCGAAGCTGGCGCTACCTGGAATCGAGAAGGGGCCGTGCGCTTTCTTAAGAGCAAGTACGCCCTGTGGCTGACCGTCCTGCTTGCGGTTCAAGGCGGCGCTTACTACGCGCTGGCTTCGCGGCCGGAGCTCACGCTTCCGGCAGCGCCTTTAGCGGCGTTCCCAAATGAGATTTCCGGATGGCAAACGGTCCAGGACATCCCCATCAATGCGGCGACCATGGAGGTCCTGAAGGCGGACGATGCTTTGAACCGCGAATACTGGAACGCGGCGGCCAATGCAGGGGTGTATTTCTACATCGGCTATTTCAAGACGCAGCGCGCCGGGGCCACTCCGCATTCCCCGAAGAACTGCCTGCCGGGCGCGGGGTTTGCGCCGGTTGAGCCCCCGGCAACCGTTTCTATCGCCGTCCCCGGCCGCTCCGCCCCATTGATCGCCAACCAGTACGTTGTGGCGCGGGGAGAAGAAACGATGGTGGTGCTTTACTGGTACCAAAGCCATAACCGCATCATCGCCAATGAGTTTGCGGCCAAGTTCTGGCTGGTCGCCGATGCGGTTCGATACCGGCGCAGCGACACCGCCGTGGTGAAGGTCCAAGTCCCCGTGCGCGGCAACGACTACCCGACCGGCATCCGGGTTGCCGACGCGTTCGTACAGGCGGTTTACCCAGCCTTGGCCAGGCAGTTGCCGCTGTAGCGGTATGAAATCGTACATCCGCCGTGCCTGAACCGCACGCGTGGCAGCCGTCATCTTGTACGCTTTAGTCAACACGCGAAGCCAACCATGCCCGATTCCTTACGGATACTCTTTATCGGTGAAACCGGGGCGGATGCCATCGCCGCCGAGCTGAGGCGCGGCGGCTACGATCCCGCTTTCGAGCGCGCCACGACGCGCGAAGAATTGGATGCGGCGCTCGCGACGGGCTGCGACATTGCCATCAGCGATTTTGCGGTGGGCGGTTTCGGGGCACTGGAAGCTCTACGGACGATTGTCGAGAAGGGCATCGATCTGCCGCTGATCGTGGTCTCCGGGGAGATTGCGGAGGCCGACGCCCTGGCGGCGCTTAAGGCAGGAGCGGCCGACCACCTGAGGCGCGGCGCACTCACCCGGCTCAATGCAGCCGTGGAACGCGAACTCCGCGCCTCCCAGATGCGCCGTGCGCGCTCCCGGTTGGAGGAGCAGTTCCGGCAGGCTCAGAAGATGGAGGCGGTGGGCCGCATGGCCGGGGGCGTGGCGCACGATTTCAATAACCTGCTGACCATCATCACCGGATACAGCGAGCTCTTGCTTACCGGTGGCGAATTGAAGGACTCCCAGCGCGCTGCCATCGAAGAAATCCGGCGCGCGGCCGAACGCGGCGGCCAACTGACGCACCAACTGCTGGCCTTCAGCCGCCGCCAACCGCTCGCGACCCATAAGGTCCTCGTCAACGACCTGGTCCTCCGCATCGAGAGGATGCTCCACCGGCTGATTGGCGAGGATATCGAGCTGGCGGTGGTCACGGCGGCCTCGCGCGACTGCGTTGAGGTGGACGCCGGCGGACTGGAACAGGTCATCATGAACCTGGTGGTCAACGCCCGCGACGCCATGCCCAACGGCGGCAAGCTGACCATCGAAACCGCCACGCTGCACCTGGGCGAAGCCTTCACGGCCAAGCAATTGGGTGTGCAGCCGGGGGTGCACCTGGCCATCTCCATAACCGATACCGGCGTCGGCATGGACGAGGCTACCCTAAGCCATCTTTTCGAACCGTTTTTCACCACCAAGGAACCGGGCCGCGGAACCGGCCTTGGCCTGGCGACAGCCTACGGCATCATTCGTCAGAGCCGCGGCGCCATCGCCATGCTGAGCGAACTGGGTAAGGGGACCACGGCGCGGATTTACCTTCCCGTAGCGGACTCAGAACCGGAGACCGAGGCGGCGCAACGCGTCGTGGCGCAGGCCGGCGCCACCGGCGCGGAGACCATCCTGTTGGTGGAGGACGAAGCGCACGTGCGCAAGCTGATCGCGGGGGTTCTGACCTCTCGCGGCTATCGCGTGCTGGAGGCCGCCCGCGGCGAGGAAGCCATCCGCCTTGCCCGTACGCACCAGGGTTTCCTCCACCTGGCGCTGGTTGACGTGGTGATGCCGGAGATGAGCGGGCCGGACCTGATTCGGCAAATCGAGCCGCTTCGCCCGGGACTGCGGGTGCTCTTCATCTCCGGGCACGCCGAGGAAGCCGTGGTGAATCACGGACTCCCGGCATCCTGCGCGTTTCTCCAGAAGCCGTTCCTCCCCGAAGCCCTGGCCGGCAAGGTCCGGGAAGTGCTGGACGCAGGCAGCCAGACCGCCAACGATTAACAGCGCCAGCCGTCCCGCATTTTCTTGGGGAGTTTCGCGTAAACCAGATCGTAGGCCGCGCGCAATTGGCGCTTCAGTTCGGCCGCGGAGAGCGCGTCTTCGGTTTGCAAGGCCACCCATTGCGCCCGTGCGAGGTAAGGCGCGGGGATGATGCCGGGGCGTTCGGTCAGCTCGACGAAGTCGTCCGGCGAGCACTTGAAAGAGAGCTTGACGGGAGCGGGTTCGAGCGGCATCACGGCGAACATCTTGCCGCCCACCTTAAACACCAGGTCGTCTTCCCACTGCACCGTCTCTTCGACGTGCGGGAAAGAACCGCACCAGCTTCGAACGAAATCGATGGTCATGTGCGCGGTCCCACCCGGCAGGGCGGGGAACTCCCGGCCCTGCCGGGCAGGAGCGGGTTACTTGGCGATCTTGATCATGACGACGCCGTGCGAGGGCACGTCGGCGCTGAACGAATCCGTGAAGGCGCCGCGCTCGGCGTGGGCCCAAAGGTCCCGCACTTTGTGTGAACCCGTGATCCCGATATCGCTCCACTTGGCCGTCACCTTGGCGGTCGCAGCGCCCAGATTGAACAGGCCCACGGCATGGCTGCCATCGGCCAGCGGCCGCGAAAAGACCTGGAGGTCTCCGCCCGTCGTGCTGCGCCCTTCCTTGGCGCTGATGGTGGCGGCTTCATCGGCCGGTACCGGCGGAGACACGCGCACGGCTTGCTTGCCGAGCTTGTCCTGATCCACCGCGATGGCCTCTTTATTGGTCAGGATCTCCAGGATCTCCGGCTTCATGTCGCGCAGGTCGTTGCCCGCCAGCAGCGCCGCGGAGAGCAGGCACCACAAGCTCATGTGGGTCCGGTACTCTTCCGTCGTCATGCCGCCGTTGCCGATTTCGAGCATGTCCGGATCGTTCCAGTGACCGGGGCCCGCGAATTTCTCGCGCCCGATCTGCTGGCCGAATCCGATGTTCACCATGGATTCCCACCGGTCGCTGATGTCGCCGGTGGTGCGCCAGACATTGCCTCCCACCTTCGCGCCCCATGTGCCGACGTCATTCTGGCCGTACTGGCAAAGGCTGAAGAGGATCTTGCGTCCGGACTTGTACAGCGCCGCGCCCATCTTGGCGTAAGCGGCCTGTTGGGTCATGGAGATGTGTTCGGGGGTGTTATCGTACACGGTGCTGCCGCTGCACCAGTCGTACTTCAGGTAATCGATGCCCCAGGCGGCGTACTGCTTCGCGTCCTGCTCCTCATGGTTGAAGCTGCCTGCATAACCGGCGCAGGTAAACGGACCCGGGCCTGAGTAGATGCCGAGCTTCAGTCCCTTGCTGTGAACGTAATCCGAGAGCGCCTTCATGTCCGGGAACTTCGAATTGCTGCGGATCATGCCCTTGGCGTCGCGGTCGGCCTCCCAGGTGTCGTCGATGTTGATGTACACGTACCCGGCTGCCTTCATGCCATTGCTGGCCATGGCATCCGCCATTCCGCGCACGTTTTGGTCGTTCACGGCGCCCTGGAACTTGTTCCAACTGTTCCAGCCCATCGGCGGCGTCTTGGCCATGCCGTTATAGGGGACCGGAGTGTAGGAGGTCAGCGTGACTCTCGGCGCGGGCGCGGGCAGCGCCCCCTGAGCTTCGGTGGAAACGCGCGTGAACTCGAGAGGGTTGATCATCGCTCTGTTGCCGCCGGGGGGCCCGCCGGGTCCCCTGCCAGCGGCCGCGGCGGGCGTTCCCGCGCCACCGGGGGCTGCCGCGGGCGCTCCCCTTCCGGGGCCGCCGGGAGGCATTCCGCCGCCGCCGCCGGGACCGGTGGGCATCGTCATCACCAGCTTATCGCCCTGCAAAACAGCGCTATATTCGGTGCGTTGCGGAGGGGGCGGGGTCGCGGAAGGGGCGGCGCCGCGAGCGCCCCGGCCCGGGCGTTCGACCGCGAACGTCAGCGTATTGCCGGCAACCTTTCCATCGAGGATCGCAACCCCCGCATTATTTGGCTGCAACATGTAGCCGATCACCGTGCTGCCTTGCTGGGTCAACGCCAGGACCATCTTGCGGCCTTCGTCCACCTGGTACATCCGCGCTTCCCATCGGCCAGTCACGCTCTGGGCATTGGCCGCCGCGGCGCAGGCCAGCGCGGCGATGCTAAAACCTAACCATCTCATGCGAGTCGAACCTCCATCTTTCCCTAGTTAGAACTCCGGATATCCGTCACTCCACTGTTGTAACAGGTTTGGCCGCGGTTTGGGGCATAATGATCGAATGCCAGACTATCGAGCTATCGAAAAGAAGATCCAGGAGGCGCTTGGAGAGGACCGGCGCCCGGTGGCCATCGCCTTCGCAGCCGCGCCGCCCGAAGGCGTTGCCCGGTTCGAAGGTTCCGAACCTGCCGCCTGCGCCTTCTGGAGGATTGCCGCCGGCGGGCGCGTTTTCTATGCCGCGGCTTCCGATCATCTGAATTGCCCGATCGGCGGCTACACCCACAATTCGCTCCCGGCCGAACGCATGCCCGAACTGCAGCAGGCGCTCACGCTCATGACCGGCATCGGATACATCCGCATGGAGGAGATTCCCGGCGTATTTCAACTGCCCGAAACCCCTAATATAGTCGTCTACGCGCCGCTCGGAGATACGCCCCTCCCTCCTGCCGTGGTGCTGGCCGCCGGAAAGCCGGGACGCATCATGCTGCTGGCCGAAGCCGCTACGCGCGCCGGCGCCATGTCCAGCCTGCCGCTGCTCGGCCGCCCTACCTGTATGGCTATCCCCGCTGCGTTGGCGCAGGGCGCGGTGGCCAGCTCCGGTTGCATTGGGAACCGCGTGTACACGGAGATCGGCGAAGACGAATTGTACTTTGTGCTGCGGGGGGCGGACCTGGAGCGGATCGCCGAAGAATTGGCCACCGTCCTGAGCGCTAACCGGACGCTTGCCGGGTATCACCAGGAACGCCGGCGCACGCTGACCGTCTCAGCCCCAGGCTAGCCGGGGTCTCCGAGGTACCGCCGCCGGTTTCGGCCGGCGGTGTTCTTGCTTTGGTCCGAAAATCACCGCCGGGATAGACCGGCGGCGCCACTCAAACAGCCGGTAGCGTTGTGGAATCCGGCCAGCCGCCCGAGACCGCGCCTTGTTTATAGATGATCTCGCCGCGCTTCATGGTCAGGTACACCAGGTTCGTACCGAAACGGCGCGCCAACTCCTGGTAATCCGACGCATCGAGGATCAGCACGTCCGCCAGTTTGCCGGGTTCCAGAGAACCGGTACGGCCGGCCCGCCCCACCGCGTGAGCTCCGTTAATGGTGGCCGCGGAGATAGCTTCGGCCGCCGTCATGCGCATTCGCAGACACGCCAGCGCCACCACGGTTTGCATATTCAGCGTGGGCGTCAGCAGCGGGTTGAAGTTGCTACCCAGCGCCACCGGTACCCCCGAATCGATCAGCGCGCGCGCGGGGGCGCCTGGACCGCCGCTCTGGAACGGCCCATAAGGCAGCAATGTCGCCATGGTGCTGGAACCGGCCAGCAAGCCCGCTTCGGAGGCGGTGGCCCAGTCCAGGTGATCGATGGTCAATGCCATGCCCCCCACCGCCGCCTGGATGGCCGCTCCGGCATTGGGCTGGTCGGCATGCACCTTGCACGGAAAGCCCAGCTCGCGCGCCACTCCCAGGTATCGGACCAGGCCGGCCAGCCGTCCCGCATCGGTCTCCCAAACAACATCCGCAAACGCCGCCAGGCCGCGCCGCCGGATCTTCGGCATAAGATCGCGGAATGCCCAGTCGTTTTCGGACGAACCGCCGTCGCCGCTAGCCGTCATCCGGAAAAGGAAGGTCGCCACCACGTCCAACGGAACCCGTTTCACCGCCGCAAGGACGCGCAGAATCTTGATCTCGGCTCTCTCGTCCGCGCCGCATCCGGTCTTCACTTCCACAGTGGTGGTTCCGTGCCGCGCCATGGCTTCCAGGTAGTTGCGCGCGCGCCGCTCCAGGCGCTGGCCATTGGTCGCGCGAATCTCCCGTGCCGCCGCCTCCGTTTCAATTCCCGCTTCGCCCGGGGGCGGAAATGCCAGGTGGGTGTGGCTGTCGACGAATCCGGGCATCACCACGCGCCCGGCCGCATTGATTTCCGTGGCTCTGCGCGCTTCAGCCAGGTTCTCCACCCGGCGGGTGGGACCTACCTCCACCAGTTCGCCATCGCGAATCAGGAGGGATCCATCCTTAATCAGGCCGAGCTCGCCGAGCGCCGTCCCGCAACGGGGGCCGTTGGAACCTCGCAACGTCAGCAGTTGGCGGGCGCCCCGAATCAAAATTGTCCCCGTCTGTTTTTCCTTGACTTACTGTAACATTAGTACTGGTACCTTTGTTTGCAATGCCACAGACAGGCAAACTGAAGACGAAACGTCCGCTGAAGACCCTCGAACGGGCCTTTTCAAAGGCCGGTTTGGGTTCGCGGACCGACGCACGCAGTTGGATTGGCGCCGGACGCGTGCGCGTGAACGGAAAACCCGTTCGGAATCCGGACAAGTGGGTGGACCTGAAACGGGACCGCATTACGCTCGACGGAAAGCCGCTCCAGGCGGCCGCCAAAACCTACATCCTGCTGTACAAGCCCAAGGGGTACCTGACTACGGCGCGAGATCCGGAAGGCCGCCCGACGGTCTACGATCTTATCGGCGGCGCCGGGACATGGCTGTTTCCGGTTGGGCGGCTCGATCTGGATACCAGCGGCCTTCTGCTGATGACCAACGACACGGCATTCGCCGAAACCGTGGCCGATCCTCATCACAAGGTTCCCAAGACCTACCAAATCAAGGCTGCCACGCTCCTTGGCGACGAACAAATCGAGCGCCTGCGCCAGGGCGTGGAGTTGAGCGACGGACCCACGCGCCCGGCCGTTGTCCGGCGCCTGAGGGACGGAGCCAAACGCACCTACCTGGAAATGACGATCACGGAGGGGCGCAACCGGCAGGTCCGGCGTATGATCGAAGCCGTCGGCAGCAAGGTCCAGAAACTGGTCCGCACCGCCATCGGACCGGTTCGCATCGCGGATTTGCCTATCGGGACGTGGAGAAATCTCACCGGCGAGGAGGTTTCCGCGCTGAAATTCGACGCGAAGACGCCCCCTATTTCGTCGCCATCGAATCCGAGTACCAGTGGAGGCCGACGAACGGGCCGACCATCGTCCCACGCACCCAGAAATCCTGCTGCGCCGAAGTCCTGAAGTGATACCCCTTGTAGCCCACCTGCAGTTCCAGCGGGCCCGCCCGGAAGTTTAGCGATCCTTCAAAGTCCCAACTGTTTTGATGGTGGGGGATCGACATCCCGGCCCCGCGCGTCTCCACCCTGAAGCCGCGCGTCACCCAATACTGCGTACCGATGCCGAACTCGGGCAGAATGAACTTATGGTTTTCGGTGGTGGCCCAAGTGGTATTGGTAACCGTGGTTGGCTTCACGGGCGCGTCGAAACCCGTCCTGACCACCATGTACTGCATCTGCCATAGGGTCTTCAAGCGGAACCTGCTGGACTTCACTGGGTAAGGCCACGTCAGGTAATCGAACGACATCTTGAAGCTCCGCACAAAATAGTCCGTCGCCAGGTAATCCCCTAGAGAATAAACCTGCTGGTATAACCCGAGCTGGGTGGGAGCGTATTCGTTGCCGGACGCCCTGGTTTCGAAGAAGGACATCCGCAGAGAATTGTGCAGCCCGAGCGCGAAAGCCCCGTCGAAGTCCTGATTGACCTTGGGCGCTCCCTCCATGCGGATGTTGCCCAGATAGGCGAGGGCGAAGGATCCCTTTTCAAACTCCGGTTTCGGATTGGCCCACCAGAGGCTTCCGCCCACCGTAAAACCCCGCTCGCCCGGCATTTGAACTTCCGGGATCTTGGGCAGCTCCGGCAGCGGCGCCAGAGTGGTGATATCCGGCTCGGGGGATTGGTCGCCCTGACTCTGCGGGGTCTGGCCATTGGGAGGCTGGGGCGCGCCCGCCGCCGGGGGAGCGGCCGGAGGGGCGGCCGGCGGTTGCGCGCCGGCTGGCGCGATGGAGCCAAACCAGACCAGACATGCACAGATAAAGCCAGGCAGATAACTCTTCACGTATACCTCGTTCGATTTCGGCTCTCGCCGCCGGCCCGCCGCAAAAGAAAAGCGCGGCCCGCGGCCTGGACCAGGATGTGATTCAATTGTTGGCTACCACTCCATTCTGCCTCATTGAGGGACCTCGCTGCATTGTCGCCCGCCCGGCACACTGTCGAGCGTCCGGCACATCCGCCGGGCTTAAGCCGTCTGGCGCCGCGGGGTTGGAGCGGACCCCTAAAGCCCGCTCCGCTATGACCATGGCTGCTACCCGCGCCGGATTCCGCCGGTATGTCCGGCATTGCGTTACGCTCGCGAGGGCAAGCGGAGGACCAACGCGGCGGTCCCCGCTAGTTTTTGGCAGCCGGCGCGACGATCTGCGAGATGGCATCGGGAGTGGCCGGGTCCCGCACCAGTGATGGGAATTTCTCACCGCCGGCGTACTCGATCCGCCGGACTTCATAATACTCGCCGTTTTTCACGAGCAACTCCAGAGTCTTCGAAGTTGCGGCGGTCGCCTCTACGGCGGCGCGCAAAACGGCGGGCGTGAATTGCCGGTTATCCACCGCGATTAGTTCCGTCGATGGCGCGATGCCCGCTTTCTGGGCCGGGCCGCCCATGATCACATCGACGATCGCGCCGTCGTCCTTTACCTTGAACCCGAGCGAGTAGCTCAAGTCGGTCAGCTTGCGGTCTTCGGCCGCCGCCGTCCACATGCCGGAGGGTATCGCGTTATAAATGAGCCGCCAGCCGCCTCCCGTAATTCCGCCCAGCGGCGCGTGCTCCGCGGTAGAGTCAAGACGCGAGCGTAGGAATCCCGCCCAGTCGTTCGGCTGGACCGCATTGAGCGCCGCCACCACATCGTCAAACGTGTAAGTCTTCATGGCCGGGGCGCCGCCGGAGCCGCCGAAGAACGCGCGGCAGAAATCGTCCAGGGACTTCGCGCCTTTACTGAGCTGGCGGATCTGAACGTCGGCATCCAGCCAGATCAGCACGCCTTCCGGATAGAAATCCACGCTGCGCCGGTAGTTCTCGTAGTCGCTTCCGGCGTCGTACAAAACCTGCGCATCCACCGCCGTGTCCGCCAGCGGGCGCCAGGTTCTGCCCTTTTCCACGTCCATCGCCGCCGCCGTCATGGCCAGCGAGTCCAGGAACTCCTGGGGCGTCTCCAGTCCACTCCTTGGCGCCAGGATCTCGCCCAGATACTCGGTCAACCCTTCGTAGACCCAGAGCAGGTCGCCCTTCATCGGAAAGTCGTATCCGCCGTCATGCTCCCCGGATGCCAGGCCGGCGGGGCGCCGGTACTTCCCGTTCCAGGAATGCACGAATTCGTGCGATAGCAAAGTCGCCGACAGCTTGCGCGGAGCGTCGTCGATCAGGGTTCGTTCCCCCACGCGGTCGTCGCTCGATTCGTGGTGCTCCAGACCGAAGTGCGCGACGTGGTCGCTCAAAGTCAGCAGAAAATGATAATCCCGGTAATGGCGCACGGCGAATAGCGCGCCGGTTTCGGCCACCAGGCGCTTGTAGGCCGCGATCCCTTCGGGACCCATCTCGATCGCGCGCGCGCTATCGCCCACCATGTCCAGGAAATGCGGCGCCCCGAGATCCGTTCCGAGGTCCACGCGGTTATAAAAGAGGCCCGCCGCCAGCGGCGAATCGATCAGCGTGGTCAGGGAAACCGGCTCGAAGTCTATCTCCGCGCCGGCGCCTGGATGTACCGGCAGCGCCGTTCCGAAAGTCCACGATTCCGGCAGCCGCAGCGAAGCCTGAACCTGCAGATCGTCCGGCTGTACGCCCTGCGGGTACAGCGTGAGCTGGTTCCAATTGAGCACCGCAAGCCGGCTGGTGGCCGAGGCCCCGGAGGAGAAGCCCTGCTCATCCGGCGGCGAGATGAAATCGAACGCCACGTCGAGGGCGCTAGCCCCGTCCGGAACGTCCATGTGAAACGCATACATGTTCACGTCGTCACGCCGCCACGCAACCGGCCTGTCCCCCACCGTGATCTTGAGGCCCACCAGATTGACCAGCGGACCGGTGGGCGCGTGTTCGCCCGGAATCCACTCGGGGTAAAGCAGCGTCAAGGGCCCCGGTTGGGCCGGGATGTTCATTCGAACGTGGAACAACCGCCGCGGCGCGTCCGTGGCGTCCACCTGCAGTCGGACCTGTCCCTGCCCGTACAACCCCGCGCACGCCACCGCCGCCAGAACCATCGTCTGAATACGCATGTCATCACGATTGTACAGTGGGACGGACCGGGGCGCCCACCGTTTTCGTGGGCCCGTCTGCCTTCTTCGCGGGCGCAATCGAATATCTCGGGAGTCGCTGCTATAGATCCGAGACCTTCTTGCCGCTCAAGTGCAATTCCTTAGGGGCGGGCCTGTCGCCATAGAGCATGACGGAGTCCCATACGACGGTTAGCCGCATCTCACTCCCCTGGACCGTCCCGCTGAAGGTCAACTTCGGGAGCCCGCTTGCCGCGCCCATCGGACCGCTCGCTCGCCACGGACTGTTGCCGAACACGGTAAATGAAACGCGGTCATCCACAATGGCGCCGTCGATCAATGGGCCATCTCCAGGCCAATTATCCATATGCGCCACGCCGGTCAGTTTGCCCCCGGTGACTCTCAAGTCAAAGATAATGGTCCGGGGAACCTTGGGAATTTCAGACTGGGCGCCGACAAAAACGGCTTTCCACGCCCCAGCGACCTCCGTAGCCGGTGCGCCAACGGTAATCGCCGCGAGAAAAAGCATCAGGCACAGTACTCGCATCCAGCTCTCTCCTTTGGTCGAATTATATACCCCAATTGGGGCGGGGAGCATCGGCAACGCAGCGGCGGCTATCGCACCCGCTCACCATCGAGCGCCGAGACTGAGTGGATGATCGTGTCCACCGCCATTTCTTCGCCAAGCGTGCTGTTGATCATCAAATGGAAAAACTGCCGCGCCGGCCACTCTACGTCGAAATACTTCTTGATATATTCGGCGCGCTCGCGGTCCACATTCTCCGCCAGCTCAATGGCCTTGCTCTCGCTCTTCCCTCGGGCTTCGAGCCGCCTCACCTTATCCTCGAATGGCGCGTAGATGAAGACGTGCAGCGCGTCGGCGCGGTCGTGGAGATAGTAGGCCGAACCGCGCCCCACGATGACCGCATTCCCCTGCGCCGCGATGTCGTGCACCACCTTTTGGACCACCTGCCGGACACAATCGGCGTCCACCATTTTCAACCGCGGAGCGTTCAAGCTGCCCTCAAAACTGCCGCGCATGAAGGACTTGAACAAGCGGTAGTGCAGCGAATCGCGCCGTTCCTCGTGTTCCTCAACGGCCCGGCAGGGGCAATCCATCACGCGTGCAATCTCGTCGGTGAGCGCCTGATCCCAGAGCTTCCAGCCCAGGCGAAGCGCCAACTTCTGTGCGATCTCCGCGCCGCCGCTTCCGTACTCACGTTCTATTGTGACCAGCCGTATCATGGCTCCCTCTTTCAATTCTATGCCCTCTTACCCCGCTGCCACCTCCCCGCCTGCCGTTGGATCGTTCCGGCGGACAATGAAAGCCAGAACGAACATGATGCCGGCGCCGATGGCCAGCACCATAAATGTGTCCAGGTA
>CAYWHA010000089.1:0-15655 GCA_964457555.1 uncultured Solibacteraceae bacterium | reverse complement strand
GTTCAACTCCCCCCGCCTCCACCACTATATTTCCATTAAAATCATGTATTTAGCGCGCTTGGCGATACAAAGTGAATTTTACGTGCATTGCCCCGTGCTACAATTCCCGGCATGTTAAATATTTTCCGGCGCCACCGGGCCGATTGCGCGAAGGCGGGAACGCGGTCCCCGGACTGCCCAAGCAAGCCGAAATGCGCCATCCACTTCGAGGGTATCGACGGCGCCGGCGTTCGCCGTAAACGCCAAGCCCTTATCGATCCGGCCTCCGGCAGCGGCGTTCGGGAGTGGAACCGCGCCGTCGAGATTCTGCGGGAACTGGAACTTCCGACGCCAATAGAGCCCACCCTACGGCCCCAAATCGGCATAGAGGCGGCCATAGCATCGTTCATCGCGTTCAAGGCACGTCGGAGTCCCGACGTTCAGCGAAAGGCCCGGCTGGTCCTGGGCAGGCTTAAGACGTTCCTGGAAAGGCGCAAGAAGCTCTCCGTGGCAGAGGTGACGTTCAGTGACCTTGTGGACTTCCGGGCGGGATGGCGGGAAGCTCTGACGACGCAGCGCCGCAACCAGGAGGCCATGAAGGGGTTCTTCCGGTTCTGCGTTCGGTCGGATTTCATCGTGAAGAGCCCCGCCGCGGATCTCGATGCGATCCCCGAGGGAAGGCCCAAAACGGAGCCCTTTACACGTGAGGAAATGGACCGCATCTTCTCCGCCGTCTCCGCCCTGCCCGATGAGTACGGCCGGCGCGGTCAACCGATAGCCGATCAAACCCGAGCTTTCGTCCTGACGATGCGATACACGGGAATGTCCATCGGCGACACGTCCAAGCTGGAGAAGGCGGCCGTGGACGGAAGCCGCATTCGGACGTACCGCAAGAAAACTGGAGAAGATGTTTTCGCCAAGGTCCCGCCTTTCGTCATAGACGCCCTAAACACGGCGCCGCATGACTCAGAGCAGTACTTTTTCTGGACAGGGACGGGGAAGCTGCACACGCGAACAAGCAAATGGGGAAGCCGTCTGCAACGGCTGTTTGTAGCGGCGGACGTGCGGACGGTGGATTCCGAAAAGCGGAGAAGGTCGGGCGGGAAATTGAAGGATGAAGCCGAAGCGGTGAAGGTTTCCAAGGCCACGCCCCACATGTTCCGGCATACCCTGGTACGCGACCTATTGGAGCGCGGGACTCCGATGGAAGAAATTGCCGAGCTGCTCGGCAACTCCATGAAGGTGATTGAGAAATACTACAGCAAATGGGACACGCGCCGACAGGCGCGCCTTGAGAAGCGGCTGGAGGATTTCTGGAAGAATGACCCGCTAACCAAGAGTCTAAGCTCTCGGCGGCGCGCTCCCCAGCCCGTGCAAACGCCCCACAGTTAGGCCGCCCAGGGATTTCCTTGCGTATGGCAGCAAGGAAGCCCGTTCCCGTGCGCTACAATTTGCCCATGGCAAAGCGCGAGGTAGAGCCGATCTCCGCCCCCCTGTACCACGTAGGGCAGAAAGTCTGGTGGACCGAAGGGCATAGCCCTCACGCCGCCCGCCCCGCGCACATACGCCGGTAAACGCGATTCAGAACGCTCTCGGGTATCCGCAACGTCACGTAGGACCGTTTGTATCGGTTTCCCGGCCGGGCGATCTTGGGAACGTCCGGCTCTGATAGGAACAGCCTCCGGACGGAATCCCGCGAAAGGTTCCACATCTCCGCCACTTGGTCAACCGTGTAGTGCGGCTCGTTGAATTGTGAGGTCTGGTTCATATTGATAGTCCCGAAAAAAAAGGCGGAGCTCCGCCCGCGAATCGAGCGACGCCCCGCCGAGGCTCCCGATCAAGGAGAAACCGAAGGCCAATTGCGGCCCCAATGCCCAGCCGCCCGACCTTTAGAAGTAAATGAAGATCGAAACGTCCGCGCCCGGAACCGTAGTCCCAACCGCCGTAACGTCCAGCGTGATGTTTTCGCCGGCGGCGAGCGCCCCCGATGCGGTCAACTGCGCTGAAGTGGCCGCCGCCGTAGTGCTTCCAGCAGGAACCGTAAGTGTCATCCACAGCGTTCCGCCGACGTTGATATTGAACGTCGCGCCCGATGATCCGGTCGGCGCCGTCTTCATGTAGACCGCTGCGGCGGAAGGCGTGCGGGTAGTACTCAGCGCCACAATCGGCGCCTGGTTACTTCCAATCGCCAACGTCCCGTCGATCTGCAACGTGATGCCAGGGGAAGCGTTCGCCGGTACTGCACACTCACGGAATGGCTGATACTGCAACGGAAGGGCGTTGCCCTCGGCGTCCACTGTTGCCGCCGACAGTAAGAGCATCTGTAATTGCGTTTGCGGGACGGCGGAAATCGAAATCAGCGCCGTGCCTGCCTGCGAACCGTCGTTCGACACAGCCGAAGGCGGAGCCGCCGCAACCGGATTCGCGACAATCACGATGAAGACGCTGGTTAGATCCGGTTCGACGGGCCAGGTCCCGACGATAGTGAACGCGGAGGCGGTGTTGCTGGCGATTGTCGAAGGCGGACTTCCTGCCCCCGTGCCCTTGATGAACAGGATTTGGCCGCCGATGTAGGCATTTACCGTCATGCCCCCACCCGAACTGCCGCGCCCGCTCCGGCTTTGAATCATGCGAGATACATGCCCAGGCGCCCCGTAGGAGAACGAGAGCATTCCGGAATCGGAGATGCTATTACTGGTGATCGCGGACGGCTTAAACCGGAGCACTACTACGTCCCCAACCAAAAACCCCGTCGCCGGCATGGTGAGCGTTCCGGCCGCGTTTCCCGACACCGCCATATTCAGTCCAGGCTGAGGCGTCACGTTGGGTCGGTAATACAACGAGAGGATGCGCGCCATCCATCCGTT
The DNA here is from genome assembly GCA_964457555.1 of uncultured Solibacteraceae bacterium. Lineage (GTDB taxonomy): Bacteria > Acidobacteriota > Terriglobia > Bryobacterales > Bryobacteraceae > BOG-224. Next base: position 12,809 of record CAYWHA010000089.1, on the reverse strand, counting down.
GACCGTCCACGCGCCGCCATTTTGCAGGGTAAGAATCTTGCCGGTGCTATCGACGGCCGTAACCGTGTCAACCCAAATGCCCGGTGCAGAGATAGTGTATTCTGTGACCTCGACGGCTGCGACATTCGCGTCCGGCAGGCCCGGCCCGTCAGGCGTGATCGAGGTAAACGTAAAACTAGTGGGATTGCCATTCGCATCGGGCGACCCGCTGGTATAAGATCCGCTCGCCGCCGCCCGCATGTTCGTCGAAGACGTTCCCACGTAGGGCTGAATTGCCGATTGCGCCGCGTTCGGCCAAACGATGCCGGAGATAGTCACGGTGTTCGCGGCCCCGCTGGGCACGGTCGCGGTAACCGAAAACGAGATTGGCCCCGAAGCGGACCCGGAAAAGATGAAGAAATACGTTCCGGCCGCGATAGCGCCGCCCGCGGCAGAGCTGGAAGTTGCCGTCATCGGCACGGAGGGACGGCTCCCGGTCGATGGAGTATTCACCGGAGTTGCCCCGAACACCGTCAACTGAGCGGGGTAAGCCGAGGTATCCACTCCGAGCGAAAAGCTATCCTGATTAGGCCAAAAAGCATCAGCCGATCCGAAGGTGGAAACCGCCGGCCGCCAGGGATAGGGCAGCATCGGAGCGGGTGCCCTGAGCGCGGGAAGCGGACTGGGAGCGATGCTCGTTGGTTGCGGCCCCACCTCCAAGTCGTACATCGAAGCTGTGACCGTCTGGCCTTCAAGTTGTACCGACCAATCTTTCTTTAGGCTCCATTTCTGAAGCCGGAAGTTCATCGTGATGACGTGGAAGGCCTGTCCCGATCCGCTGGGCGGCGCCGGAGACGTGGTGATCGTAGAGCCATTGCTGGCGACAGCCGTGATCGTGACTTGCGAACCGCCGATCAGGATGACTTTGTTTATCAACTCAGGGTCGCCCGTCGCGGTCCCCGCGTAAGTCCAGGGATCTCCACTCACCCAGGTTGCCGTTGCGCCGGAGACGTTGCAGATTCCCCGCACCCCAGGGACCTCCGGATGCGTCATGGAGATTACCTGCCCCACCTCATTGCCCAGGCCGAGGAGCGTCGTCTGCCATGCCCCCGCGCGTGCATTCCGCCACTCCCATGCGGTTACGCCGCCCAGTTCCTCACGGACCCGAGTAGCGGCAATACGACAACCCTGACTCAGCGTGGAACATCCCACGAGATGCATGTCGCCGCTGAGGGGATTTCCAGCGCGGCCGTAATAGGCGGCGTGGCTCTTGTCGCTGTACTCCGCCGTGTTCGCCTGGTACTGATAGGCAACGTCGGCAAATGAGATCGTCAGATGCTCAACCGCCGCCGGAATCGGCGAGAGGCTGAGGCTCTGGAAGAGCATGTTCGCCAAGGTGTACGCATCTACCGCACTGGCGTTAATCCTGCATCCGAGCTTCAACTGCCCGAACTCCCAGGTATAGAAGCCCACGGCGCAGTTCAGAACCTCGGTAAGCCACGCGCCGAAAGGCTTTTGCTCAGCCACGACGCCCTGGAATTGGAACTGCGTCTCGGTGTCCGGAGGCGTGGCGAAGACAGCAGTAGCCGTCGCGCCCGATCCGGAACCTCCGTTATCCGTGATTACGATATCGGGGGGCTCAGTGAAGCCGTATCCAGAGCTCGTGAGGGTGATGGAGTCCACGTAATAATAGTCACCCGCGCCCGTGGTATTGACGAGATTGGCGACAGCCGCCGCGCCCAGACCGCCGCCGTTCTGAATCGACACCGAGACGTTGGCCGAATAGAGGGCACCAGGAGTGTCCACCGTGATACTCGCCAAGCTCGATCCGGAAGCGATTGAAAGAACGGGCGTAACCTGTGCCGCCGCGATTTCAGCCGCGCCACTTCCGTCGCCCACTATGAGCGATGCCAGAACGAACGCGGCGAGCTGCGTGGCTGAAGACGGCCCGGTCCCAGCAGCCGGATTTCCGTAGAGTCCTAGCGCGCGAAGAAGCATGTTGACAACGATCCAGAACGGGTTAATGAGCCCCGCGACCGCGCTACGGTTTCCATGTTGGTCCCAGACCCAGCCCCACATTCCATAGTCGAGCGGGACCGTCATCTGATGCTCATCTGGTGTACTTGGCTGAATCGTGGTGGACTTTACGATGCGGACCTCGCACCCGGCTGTGCCAGCCGCATAATTGTCCGCCTCCCAAACCTGCGGGCTTCCCTGGCCGAGCGAAAAGTAATCGGTACTCGGGTTCACCGGGTCATTACCTACGATGTTCCGGAGTCCGTAACCGGCTTGGTCTTTCGTGACGTTGTAATTGCCATCGACCTGGAAACCCTGCCATGTGTAGCCGTCCACCGTAGGAGCCACTACAAAACGGTAGCCATCCTGATTCTGTGCAACGGCCGATTGGCTAAAACCTCCGAGCGGACCCGCCCCTAGAATTCCGAGCGAGTCGGCATACCCTGACTCATCGCGATAAGCCATCATCAGAGCCTTGGCCATGAAAGCGAAAAGAGGGTTTCCGCCGCTGTTGCACCAAATTTCCGGCAGCGCCAACCCAAAAGGTGTTTCTGAGATGATCGAAGTGGCCGTGATCCGATTGCGTCCGAATCCTAGAAAGCCGGTGGAATCGTCCTTAATGATCGCTCCCTGCGGATCGACCTGATGACCTCCGAAGTAAGGAGACATCCCGTGCACCTGGCATCCGTTCGTGGACTCCAGATAATAGTCGCAACTCGCCGGATCTCCCCCAGCGGCCGTGACAGCCGCGGAACTCGCTCCCTCCGTCGCCCAAGGACAGTTCAGGCCGTCGTTATAGGGCTTCCAGCATTGGTGGCTCACCGTGCGGGCTGGGTATTGGGCGAACATCTGGAAGAACCCGTCGGAGCACGTAACCGGGAAAACCGCCGTCCCGTCCGATTTGAAGTTCTGAATGACGCCCTTCCAAACCCGAATCAAGATGCCGGTATTGACGTGGAACAAGCAGAGGTCTATCGAGGCGTACTTCAGGTCCGTATCGTTCGCCAGTGCCGTCATCACCCTATCGGCGTTTCCGAACGCGAGCTTCACGTTATCGCTGGACCCCTTGAGATCCTGCGAGATCAGCACGTCCGAACCCGGCTCGCCCATGCCGATCAAACGCGGCAAGTAGGACTGAGAACTGGCCGCCCACCCCATTGTGGTCTGGACGGCGCCGCCGGCCCCATCGCTCAGGGTCACCCTACGGTCTGAGAGCCAAATATCGGGAACCGCGGCTTCTCGCGGGCGGATATGCACCAGCGGGACGATCTGCTGTACTTCGGAAAGCAGCGCCGTGGAGAGCGCGCTAGAGGGAAACCGCGTACACGTCGCCGTGACCGAATAGGCGGCCGTGCTGGCCGGAACCTCGACGAAGTTGAACCCCACCTGGCAGGCGTTCACGAGGTACTGAATCGAGAGGGGAGCGTACTCCCACGTCACCGTCGTCGGAGTGGTTGTCTGGTCCGCATTTGGGACGTTATAGATAAACGACTGCCCCGCGCCCTGCACGTTTTCCCAAAAGGCCGCCAACACGTTGCGATTGCCGATGCTCAGATGTTGGCGCCGGAAGGCGAACTTGCGCGGGCCGATGCCAGCTTCGAACCGCTGCTCCTGCTTGGCGTCGAGGCTTCCGAAGCGATGGACAATCACCGGCCGCTCTTGGGTAAAGCCGTAGTTCTGGTCGCCGGTCAGCGGGAAGGTGAGTCCCGATGACACGAGCTGCGGTACTGTGATCCGGCCGATGGTGTCTGACATGGTGGCTTTCTTTCAGGTTTAGGTATACTTTGAAACGCGCGCTATATTCCCGAGCGCGCACGGGCAACTTTCCACCGTCGCTAACGGTGAACCCCCGCGCCGCCGGGTAGGGACGGCGCGGGCCTTTGCGCTCCGAACGGAGTGGGCGGAGGCGCAAACTGAAAGTTACCGTGAACGCCGCTCCCCCGAATCGCCGCGCGGCATTTTGGCACGGCGCCGCGCCGTCAGGATGCCCCGAACTGTCTCCGTCACACGGGGACTCCGGGAAAGCGTCAATATGTCGTGCAAATCAGTGCTGGGGAGTTCATGCAAATGCGCCCCCGCGTATTTGCCGTTGCCGATGCAACGTAGGACCAGCTCTTCGTACGTCGGTGCCAGTATATTCATTCGATGATTTCGCTCCCATCCCGGGCGCCACGGAGTGCGCCGTAGCCCACACCTACCGCCGTGTTCCTTGAGACACCTCTGAAGGCCAGGGCAAAGCGGACGCGCGGCCCCTCGGCGATATCGGATCGCCGCCAGCCGTTCTCCGCCTCCGGCAGTCGCGGGGTAATGATCGCGTGAACTGGACCGCTCGAAATATGCAGCCCTGTGACCTCGGGCGGCCCAAAGAATCGACGTAAGAACAATCTGAACACTTACGAAACCCCTTTCGGTATTTGGGGCGCGTTACATGCGGCGGAGTAATCGCACGCGAGAGCGCCCCTCCCCAGCCGTCCAGCAGTACGGCTAGGCCCTATCGCCGTGGCGCGCGGGAGTCAGAAAGAGCATCGGGGGAGGAGGCCCGACACCGAAAGGAACGCCCGCGCCCAACGGCAAGCCTTAAATTTCAGTTCGCCGGAACGGTGAACATGTTAGAGCCACGCCAAGACCTTGAACTTGGCGCCGCTGGTTACGGTGACAACCACGTTGGTAGAGGTGTGAGTGCCCTCCGCCACCGTAAACACGTCGGCACACCCGCTGTTATCGGTACAGCTTACCAGCACGCCGGCCGGAACCGCGCCCAGCCCGTGCGCGATATTCTGGGAAGCACCCGTCCCGGTTTCCACCACGGACAGGAACTGAAGTTGCTTGGAAGGTGAAATCCCCTTGAAGTTCGGTTGCGGCCCGTTCGACTCGAACGACGGAGCGTAGTAGGGGACTTTGCTTACCTGTCGCACGTCTACCTCCCCACCTGAATGCCGGCGTCTCGCAGCGCGCGAAGCACAGGAGCCGCGTTGTGTGCCCGGCGATAGGTTTCATACACGTCGGGATTATCTTCCAAGGTCCGCGCCATGGCTTGCTCTTTCGTGATGCCGCGCGTTTCGCCCGGCACATAAAGGGCGCTTGTAACGGTTCCCCGGCTCCGGAGCACAGCGGCGCTCGCTTCCGTTTCCAATTGCTTCATGACGGCCGCTTCAGTCGTCAAGTTCGTTCGTGGTGTAATCATAGTCAGTTCCCTTTCCTCTGTGCGGGCATCCCCGCTAGTGTTCCTAATTCCCGCTGCCGCTGGCGCCCGGCCTGCGGACTTATTGACCCGGTCCCCTTCGGGCTTAACGCTTGCGATCATCGCGCGGAGAACGTCCATCGCATCATCCAGGCCGCCCTCTTCATCGGCAAAAAGGGGAATCGCATTACCGCCCCACAGCAGCCCCGCATCAGTGGCTTCGATTCGCCCGGCCCCTACGCCCCGATTCCGTGCAACGGTGTCCACGAATATCTTGGATTGCCGGTCAACCTCCGCCTGTATCTCGGCTGTGGCACCTTCGGATAGTGGCTCGTGAGGGTTCCCGTCCACTTTCTTGGCGCCGTGGTGAATGTAGGTGTACTTGACGCCGAGAGCCTTGTCAAAACCGGACTGCTCTGCATGTAAGGCGTAAACTCCCACCGAACCCACCGCGCCCGTCCGTGTCACGTAAATCTTGGATGCCGCGCTCGCGATTGCATAGGCCGCCGAGAGCGCTATGTCGTCCGCAACCGCGTAAATCGGCTTCGCCCGCCGAACTGAGTAGATATAGTCGGACAGGTCGAAGCATCCGTTCGTTTCTCCGCCCGGAGAATCGATATCGAGGAGGATGGCCTGGACATTGGCGTCATTCACGGCCGCCGCAACCTGAGATTAGATGCTCTGGTACGAACTTACGCCGCTCCACGCGGAGAGCGCCGTTTGCCGTTTGAGTAAAACGCCTGATACCGCAATGATCGCGATTTCATCGACCACGTGATAGTCGGGGCGGTCCTCGCTGGCGGAGTCGTACGATTCCGCCAGCAACGCCGGCGCTTCGCTGTGCGGTATGCGGTGCGCATCAATCCCGAGACGTGGGCCGAGAGCCTTTATGATGACTTCCAACTTCGGAGGGTGGACAGCCAAAGGAACGCCGATGAACCGTCCGGCCAAGTGAGTGAGTAGTTTCATCCTTCTCCGAGGCGGACTATGCCGGATATTCGCCAGCTCGGCTCAATGTGACGAACTGTTCCGGGTTGCCAGGATTGGACGCTGCTTTATCCGCCGGTCGTGGGGTCATGTCCAACTGCGCACGTAGCGAGTGAACCACGTTTTGGTTGCCGACGTGTTCCATCACAATGAAATCCCGCATCCCCGCGTGGAGTTGGGCGCGCATGAAGCACCCTTTCAGTACCCGGCTGCACTGGCCTCCGGCTACGCGAAAATCCGATAACAGCGTGTCCAGTGCCCGGAGCTTCGAAGCCGCCTGTAGACACAACTCATCGATGGCTCCCGCCGTCTGGAGTATTTGCTCCTGGATCGCGGCGCGCTTTACAGCCTGAGCTTCGAGCTTCGCCCTCAGTTCCAACTCATCGAGCTTGGCGAGTTCCCGCCGCGCGAATTCTACCCCGCAGCGGAGGTTATCGACCCTCCGCTCGGCGGCCAACTCTGCGGCCTCCAGTTCGGCGATCTCCATATCCGCCATTTCGCTTGCGGCTCCGCCAAGCGCGAGCGCCGCGCCGGCTGCATTCTGCCGTTCCGTGCGCCTCTCCGCGAGCACCTGGCCAGCCGCCGTGATCTCGCGTTCCAATTCCTCCGCCCGTTTACGCCACTCGGCTACGGTCGTGGGAGCCGCCGGCGCGTTCTGTGCCGTGGCTTTCGTTTCTCTGAGTTTCAAGGTCGTTCTCCCCTTTCTTTCGTCTTGCGCCCGGTCGCTCTTCTCCGAAATTCCGCTCGCGGCCGGGACCGTCCCTACCTGCCATCCATGGCCGAATCGCACAACGCGTCGGCTTCCTCTTGGTCGAACCCGCCCAACGCCTCCGTCCACTGCTCCGGCGTAGGATCGTCAGTTAAATCATCGGGATCGATATCGGCCAGAGCGTTGGCCGCCATCCATGCGTACATTTGCGCTGCCGCACAGGCCTGCACCGCGTCCAGGCCCAACTCCAAGCACGCCCGCGCGAATTCTATGACCTGAATTGGGGCCGTGATTTCCGCGAGCGCAGCGACGCGCTCCGCATATCTTCCGTCTACTCCACCCGCCGCAACTTTCGGACCTGCTAAGGCTCCCGGCGAAGCGTCCCGCTTGCGGGCCTCTGCCGCAAGGCGTTTGGCTGGGTTCAGGTTGTTCGCGCGGGCCTCATCAGCCGTGATCGGATTAACCCATCCGCCTTTTGATGGAATCGCGCCGCTCCGGATCTGCCTGGTAATAGTTGACGGGGATAGACCACGCTTCCGAGCATATTCACTGGCCGAAATGTATCCCTTCGGGCGTTCTTTTCGTTGCACGAACCCTCCCCGTTGCATAATCGACCGTTGCATCAACTTTGCACCTTACGTCTAGGCACATTCGGCCATTAAGTAACCCGCAGCCGAAGGGTTGACTGGAAGGACCCGCGCCTCTAACTTCAACGACTTAGCGCGGGGACCTCCGCTGGTCCGGTACACGGCCACGTCGCCCGATTCCTAGGCCACCGCCCGATACGGCTCACGTTCCGCAAGACGCCATCCTTGCCGATACGCACTGTCTCTTTGGCAATCAACGATTGCTCTTCCAAACGCCGCCGCGCGGCGGCAACGGTACGCCAATGCATACCGAACGCCTCGCCAAGCGCGTAGTCGCTCTGCCGCGCTCGCCGCGAATCAGCGGCAAGCATTTCGGCGGCCCGTGCAAGGCTTGTGGGGCGCGTTGCGCGCTGCCCGAGTCCACACGCCCCGGAGCGCGCCGGCGACGCGCTAACGCCGCCATTCCGTTCAATTGCGCGGTACTTCACAACGCCACCCGATCCTGGTAAAGGTTCGCTCTGAACCGTCAGCGCAAATCCGCGCCTTTTCGACGGGAATTACCCCGCGATCCTCCAAACGCCGCCGCGCTCGTCTCACGGTCTGGTAACAGACGCCATAAGCCGCTGCGAGCATGTAATCGCTTCGGTGCGCCAACGTCGGGTCCGCCGCCAAGTCCGCTTCGATCTTGCGCCGGCGTGTCGAAGGGCCTTTGATGGTACTCCGCGCTTCGATTGAGCCGGCATCCACCAGACGTTTCCGAGCCCTCGCAACCGTGAGAAGGCTTACATGGAATACGCCGCTAAGCACGGTATCGCAGTTTCGTGCCAGTTCCGGGTTCGCTGTCAACGTGGCTTCTAACCGTCGGCGTCGTCGCATCCCGTCCGCCCGTTCGGTTGACCGCACCGCAGCAGGCGGGTTGCCCCATGTATAACTCGGTTTGCGCGCTGCTTTCATCTCTCACTTCTCCATCAAACGTTCACGGAGTAATTCCTCTTCAAAAGTACTGAGAGAATTAACATAAACACAGACATAAGGAGTTAACCGCAAGTTGACTTGAATCGACTACTGATGCGTTTGTTTATGTTTCAACCACTTACAGTTCGACAAAGGACGCCACCGGAAAGTGCCCGTCAAATGAGACTAATTCCGTCCTCGAATTATCGACCTACTGACAAACCCCGCCGACATCTCAAGTCCTAACGCGCTCGACTACTGCTTGACTTGGACAGGACCGCGCGGTTAGGCAGCACTCGACATGGAACCGAGCGGACAGGCAATGGCCGCCGGAGGGCACACAGAGCAACACTTCGAGCAAACGCCGCCCCCGCCGCCGCTTGGGTAGTGGAGTGCGGCATAGCCGTCACAAACGCAGCAATAACCACGAATACCGCTGTGAATGCACAGGCCCTCGCCTGGCGTCCCTTTTCGGGGCCTTAACGCACGGCGCCCGCCGCGTGACTGATACCGCAGAGCCATCAAGCCGCCGGCCGGACCAGTGGTGCACTTGGCAAGGTGGGAGTCTGAGCGAAAGCCGCGACCGCATCGGCCGGGTACCGGAAACGCTTACCCACCTTCACGGCTGGAAAGTCTCTGACGATTTCACGGGCCGTCTTCTCGCTGATACCGAGACGGCGGGCCGTTTCTGCTAGTGTCAGTAACATATCGTTTGTCCTCAACAATGGGGAAAATTCCCTGGAATTTACTTCCCCCTCACTATCTGTACGCACACAGCAAGGCAAAAAGCCCCGCTGACCCAAAAATATATTTTGGACGGTCCCCAGCGCACGCCCCACCACGCCCTTGGCGGCCTTCTCGGAGCAGTTCATTTCAACTCCGATCTCTGCAAAAGTGAGGCCGCCCCAGAAACGCAGCACAACAGCGCGGTACTGCCGAGCCGGGAGACCCTTGATCGCTTCCCATAGAACCGTGTGATCCGTTGTCACAACGTCGCCCTTCGGAGCCACGTAGGATATCCTGTTCTCGGCTGTCCATTGGCGACGCATGATATTCCGGCATCGCACACGTACCCGCCTATCGACCTCCGCCGGAGAGCAGCCGTCAGCTTCCGCTTCGACAAGGGCAAGGTATGCTTCTCCCATGACCTCATCACGGAACCGACCGCTTCCTATTCCCTTGGCGATGCGCGTTACGGCGTCTATCCGCTCCCCTGGGATGTTCATGCCGCTACCTGATTCGTTCCATTGCATCGGCGGCTTAGATGAGCGAGTATCGCCCTTTCTGCCCGTTGATCTGCGGCAATCCTAACCCGATTTCGCTTTGCTTGGTCCCTATACACGGCATCGCCGCCACACTGAAGACGCGCCGACGCGCATACGGTGCTTAGTTCGCGCAGAAACGCGAGCCGGCGGGGAGAACCGTATAGATAATCGGCCCGCGGACAGAGGGACTTTGCCATCCCAACGTGCCCGGTGATATCCTCGACGCCAGCGCATGGAAGGTGCGGGGAGTAATAAGTGGGCTCTAGCGAGTTTCCCTGTTCATCATCCACCGTAGTGCTTCACCTTCCGCATCTTGGACCTCCGCGCAGGCACACCTCGGGCGCGCCCATTTCCGTTCTTTTTTGGGTTATATCGGATTCGCGCAGGCCTTCTGGTTATTACGCCCGCACGTCCCCTAATATCGGCCGGAACCTACCGTTTTACTCGGCACTGCCGAGCGCCGAACCTACCCCGCCGCGCCGTGCCACGCCACCCGCGCGGCCCGCGAACGCTTAGGCCATCGTCTCAGGCCTTAGCTACTACCTCTAAGTTTAGGAACGAGACCGCAATCCGTCAATTTTAATTCCCGAAATTCACTGAAACCTAATCACCGTTCGGAGCGTTCCCGTCTTTTCACCGCTACTATAACCCCTGCCCCGATTTCCCCGCCGCGAGGTGGTACCTTGTTTTTACCCCCTCTAGCTCGGCTCCGCCCCGCCACAATTGAAAGTATAGGGACCGAGCCGGCGATCTTGCCACGAAAAACACACGAGCGCCCGAAAGTTCCCGCCTCAGTTTAGCCTTCCGCCGCCCGCCGCCAAGCGAAAACATCTGTCAATCCGGCAACCTCGCGCCGGATGAACAGCCGGAAAACCAGGCCGCTTACGATCCGCAGAAATCCGCAATCCGACACGCCGCTACAAACCTCCAGTGCGACCACCAGGCGCGATGCCATAGAAAACTCGGACACGAAATCTTCAATGCAGTGCCGGGCGTGATGGCAACGAGGGCAGAGGCTTCGCAGGTTGGATCGAACGTCCTTCCCGCCCCTGTGCCGAGGCCGGATATGATCGGTCGTAAGAACCTTGCGGCCCCCGCAGAAACAGCACTGATAGCCCTGCTCAGCTTGCACCCAGCGCTTTCTATGTATCCAGCGCATCCCCGTGGAAGTCCGGGCCGGAGCGCTCGCGGCGCCGTCAGACAGCACGGCGCCGCGCCCAGCAGATCCCAACGCCAGCAAGATCACTTCCGCGCTCCCCGCTTTCCTGTGGGCTTCGACTCCGGAGCCGGCTTTCCCGCCCTTTCCGCACGGCCCTTGGTTACAATCCCTTCAATCTCCGCGATTTTTTCGGTCGTATCGATCTCAATACCACCGTTGTACCCGCCCGACGGATGGTTATTGGATCTCTCCGACTCCGCCAAGTCGTAAGGCCGACCGAGTTGGAAGTCTTCCACTCCCACGTCGTACCGCCCGCGCTGAACGCGAGCGCCCAGAGCGATTCGTCGGCTAAGGTTGAACAACAGCGCATTCAACGCACGATCCGCCCCGAGAACCGCAACGAGTTCCCACTGCTTGATTACGTCTCCGTTTTCTTTCACGATTGACCGCATGGCTTTTTCCTTTCGATATAACCACTACAACCGATATAGTATCCGATGCATTTTTGTATTGTCAACATATTTTTTGTGGGTTATATTGGTTGTAGCTATGGCGAGTGAAAAGCCGCTACTGAACTTCGTGATCGAGCCGGACCTCCTGAAGAAGATAGACGACTTCCGGTACAAACAGCGATTCCCGACGCGCGCCGCCGCGATAAAGTGGCTACTGGAATATGCGCTAAACCAGAAGCCGGCTGTGAAACAAGACTAAGGCCCGTTCTTTGCCCCCGCCCGACGCGCGCCGCCGCCATTACGCCAGGCTCCCGTAATCCTTTTTCCGTTTTTCCTCGACTCGCTTCTTTCGTTTCGCTTCGACACCCTTTCGGCTGGCCTCCGCTCGCCGTTTCGGGTCGAATTTGGCAAATCCCTTCGGAACGCGCGCCCTTCCGCCCAGGCGCCCCAAGGCGACCGCCGCCGGGTTTTTTTCTTCGCCCATTGCCCTTCCATAACCGATAGTGGTTGCGAGGGTGCGATATTCTCGGTTTTATTTGCAGCCGAGCGGGGGAAGGGGTACGGGGCAGGCAGGAGCCGCCCGCCGTGCGGAGCGGTAGCGCCGCCCGGATAGCGCCGTGGTGAAGGTAGGTTCGCCCGAACCCCCGTCCGAGAAAACCACCCAGGTCGCGCCGCCGTGCGGACTGGAACCGCCGGACGCCTGGATGGGGCGCCTTCCGCCGTGCGGGACCGTAGGCCCGCGCCCCCGCTGTAGCCCTCGGCGACGGCCCCGGAAGCGCCCTACGGTGTGCTATGCTGCGGGGCGAAGGAGTTTTAGGCGATGCCAGCCGGTAATGGTGGGTGTGCGGGAGACTTTAAGGCGCAAAGTGAATTATACGTGAATCGGTGGGGCGTAAACCGCGTATTTGGCGTTTTTTCGACGTTGCAAATACAATAACTTACGCGTTTTCCCTACCCTATCGCGGCCCAACTCCCCCCGCCTCCACCACTCGCCTTTATTTCCCTTACCACGGGCGGTTTCGCCTGTGGCAAGCCAGAGAACAATTGCGATGGGTCCCATGTTGACGCCCTCCGGGGCCGTATGGCAGGCTTAGAAGGTCGGTTTCTCCGATAAGGGGGCGAGATGAGGACGAACGGTCCTAGAGGAACCTTGGCAGTGGCTTGCGCTTTTTTGTGCGCCGCTTCGCTGCCGGCTTCCGCGCAAACCAGCGACAGCGCGGCGGGCTCGCAGAATCCGCCTGCAACGGCGCCCGCTCCAGCCGGCGGCGCGCAGGCGCCCTCGCTAGGGGACCTGGGTTTTCCGACGGCTCAGACGAAAGGTAGCGCGCAGGACCAGGCCAGGCTTGATAAGCGGTCGCACATGCTGAAGATTCATCAGCGGCTCGGTCTGATCACGCTCGCGCCTTTCGTGGCCACGCTGATCGCTTCGAGCGGCGCCACACCGGGTCACACCAACGCGTCGGGAGTCACCACAGGCGGCGGCAGCACGGCCAGCCGCGATCTGCATGCCGGTCTGGGCA
>CAYWHA010000088.1:0-15669 GCA_964457555.1 uncultured Solibacteraceae bacterium | reverse complement strand
GGACCGACAGATCGACATTATCGCCCAGCGGAATTTTCTTGGTGTGGACGCGCAGAATGGCCTCGCGTCCGCCCACGTCGGGCCGGCCAACCACCACCCGGCGGTCGAAGCGGCCAGGGCGCAGGAGCGCCGGGTCGAGCACGTCGGGCCGGTTGGTGGCTGCCACCAGGATTACGCCTTCGTTCGATTCGAAGCCGTCCATTTCCACCAGCAACTGGTTGAGGGTCTGCTCGCGCTCATCGTGCCCGCCGCCGAGACCCGCCCCGCGATGCCGTCCCACGGCGTCGATTTCATCGATGAACACGATGCAGGGCGCGTTCTTCTTGCCCTGCTCGAAGAGGTCGCGCACGCGGCTTGCGCCCACGCCCACGAACATCTCGACAAAATCGGAACCCGAGATGGAGAAAAACGGTACGCTGGCCTCTCCCGCGATGGCGCGCGCCAGCAAGGTCTTGCCGGTACCCGGAGGGCCGATCAACAGCACGCCCTTGGGGATGCGGCCGCCCAGTTTCTGGAACTTCTGCGGCTCGCGCAGGAACTCGATGATCTCCTGTAACTCCTCTTTGGCTTCCTCCACGCCGGCCACATCCTTGAAGGTGACCTTCTTTTGCTGCGTGGAATGCAGGCGGGCGCGGCTCTTGCCGAAGCTGAGGGCCTTATTGCCGCCGCTCTGCATCTGGCGCATCATGAAGATCCAGAAGAACGCCAGCAGAATGATGGGCGAGATATTCACCAGCATGGAGACCCAGTTGCCGGAACTGGCGTCCTTCATGTTGATGGTGACGCCCTTGTCCATCAACGTGTCGTACAGCTTGTCGTACTGAAGCGGAATCTGGGTGCTGAAGCCGGAGTCGGAATTCCGGTATTCACCGTGGACCTCACTCCCCGAAATGGTGACGTCCTTGACCTGCTGCTCGTTCACCTTGTTCATGAAGTCGGTGAAGTTGAGGGCTGTTTCCCGGCGTCCCTGACCGCTGCGCACCACCATGAACAGGAGCAGCGCCAGGCATACCAGAATGACCCAAAACAGCAGTGTCTTAATATTCGAATTCACGAAACCTCCGTAGGAACCCCGATACTCTTATAGACGCCGTCCCGCTGCATCGCGATTCCTTATTCCTGGCGGAACGCGCCGGTCATGCGGCTTCACTGTATCCGCCGTCGAGAATCTTCAGCGCCACCCGCGTACCCGCGTGGACGGCATATTCCTGCGCCGGGCCAAACCGGCGCGCCCACACAATCGAAGAATCGTCCGTCAGGACGGGCCAATACCGGCGTTCCCACAACGGAATCCGAGCTTCCTGGAAGAGAGTCTTGATCTTCTCCCCGGCGGAATGGCCGGCGGGCCGGTACCGGTCGCCGGGCCTCCAGTTCCTCAAAACGAGAACTCCGGACACACGCTCCCAGTCTAAACCAGCCAAGACACCATTATATACGGAATCCAACGCTTCCGAAGTTTCCTTTATTTCAACGAGTTCGAGGCGAACCACGCCGCCCGGACCGGGGATTTCGAAGGAGCCTGGGACGGTGGCTGCGAACTCGTAGTTTCGATTGGCCAAAGTATCGCTGCCGGGCCGCGCCAAACGAACCCAATCGAATGAGCGGTAAATGTCGAGACCGGGCGTCTGGAGCCGCCCATGCCCCTCGGCGGAGGCTGCCATTTGCATCACCGCCGCGATGTGGCGGAAATCGATTCCACGCAGGTCGCCCTTCACGCGCGCTATGGCGTGGCGCACCATGCGGCGGGCGGCGGCCACCGGTAAACACCTGAGAGCCTCGGCGCGCAAAATGACCGTACCGCCGGCCTCACGCATACGGCCAGGCGCTAGCCGGGCGATCTCTTCCTCCCAATAAGCCTCTTCCGCCAGCGCCCAATCGGCCGTGTTCGCCAGGGTTTCGCCGATGGATGGATTCCAATCGCGCGCCAGTTGGGGAAGCAGGTCATGGCGGATGCGGTTGCGCGCAAACTGAGGGGTGGCGTTGCTCGAATCTTCCCTCCACGGGATGCCGCGCTCGCGCAGAAATGCCTCCACTTCGGCGCGTTCCACGCTGAGCAGAGGGCGCACGACTCCCGCCGGGGTGACGGGCCGTATGCCGGCCAACCCCGCGGTTCCGGCGCCGCGCAGGAAGCGGAAGAGAACGGTTTCGGCCTGGTCGGAGCGTGTGTGCCCAAGTGCGACTCGCTCGACGGCGCCGCTTTCCATCGCCTGGGCAAAGAAGGCCAGACGGGCTTCGCGGGCGGCTTCTTCGAGGTTGGGGAATCGGGGGCCGGGAACTGGGGGCCGGGGGTCGGAGGTAAGAGGCTGGGAGCCGGGGGCCGGGGGCTGGGGGTCGGAGGTAAGGGGCCAGAGGTCAGGGGGCATGGGGGCCAACGCAGTTCCTGGGTCCGCCTGGCTTCTTTCCTGAGACAATCCGGAAGGCAGGCGGGCCCACAAAGGCCCTGGGCACCCCGGCCCGCCCCACTCCCAGGACTCAACGATGGCAGGCAGATTCAGGCGGGCGGCCATTTCGCGCACGAATTGCTCATCCGCGTCGGATTCCTCGCCGCGCAGCTTGTGATTCAGGTGGAGTACGCTCAGGCGCAGATCCCAGCGGGGCGCGAGTTCGAGCAGCAGGTGCAGCAGGCACACCGAATCGGCGCCGCCGGAGACGGCCACGCCCACCCGTGCCCCGCGCCCGAACATGCTATAACGGGTGATGAATTCAACCACGCGCTCGAACACAGTCCGATTGTAGCGTGGCGGTTGTCTTGGGCAGCCACCGCGCGTTCCACGGAAAATGCTATGACTCAATACAAAATCGGCATCGTTGGATTGGGAGTGATGGGCCAGAACCTGGCTCTGAACATCGCGGACAACGGTTTTCCGGCCGCCGGCTTCGACCTGGATTCCGGGAAGAGCCAGGCCGCCGCGGCCAAGTTCGCCGGCCGCCCGATGAAGACCGCCAGTAGCATGGCGGACCTGGCTGCATCCCTCGAAGTGCCCCGCCGTTTCCTGATCATGGTGCCCGCCGGCAAGCCGGTGGACTCCGTGATTCACGATCTCAAGCCGCATTTGCAGCCGGGAGACATCCTCATCGACGGCGGCAACTCCTTTTTCCCCGACACGGACCGGCGCGGCATGGAACTGGAGGCCGCGGGCGTGCGCTTCATCGGCATGGGCGTGAGCGGCGGCGAAGAAGGCGCGCGGCACGGTCCCGCCCTGATGCCCGGCGGCCAGGAAGAGGCCTACCGGCTGGTGGAACCGGTGCTCGACGCCATCGCCGCCAAAGTGGACGGCGAACCATGCTGTGGATATATCGGCAAAGGCGGCGCCGGCCATTACGTCAAGATGGTGCACAACGGCATCGAGTACGCCATTATGCAGCTTATCTGCGAGGCGTATGACGTGATGCGTAGAGGCTTGGGCATGACCCCGGCCGAGATGCGCCAGGTCTTCACCGAATGGAACGCGGGCGACATGAACTCCTACCTGCTGGAGATCACGGCGGCCGTTCTGGGCAAGACGGACCCCGAGACCGGCAAGCCGATGGTGGATTCGATCCTCGACCGCGCGGGCCAGAAGGGTACCGGCAAGTGGACCTCGCAGAACGCGATGGATCTGGGCGTGGCCATTCCGACCATCAACGCCGCGCTTGAAGCCCGCATCCTCTCGGCGGTCAAGGATGAGCGGGTGGCGGCGTCGCGCATTTTGACCGGGCCGGCACTGAAGCTCGAGGGCGACCGCAAGGAGCATCTGGATATTCTGCGGGACGCGCTCAAGCTGGCTACGTTCACCGGCTACGCGCAGGGGTTTTCGCTGCTGCGCGAAGCGTCCCAGGAGTACGCATACGATCTGCATTTCGACGAGATCGCCAAGATCTGGCGCGGCGGATGCATCATCCGGGCGAAGGTCTTGGACCGGATGCGCGCCGCGTTCGCCGCGCAGCCCAGCCTGGTGAATCTCATGACCGCGGGGGAGTTCGCACCCATGGTCAACCAACTGATCCCCAGCCTGCGGACGGCTGCCGGGATGGCGCTCGAAGTGGGAATTCCGGCGCTGGGGATGTGCGCCGCGTTGGGCTATATCGACAGCTACCGCACAGAGCGCCTCCCGCAGAACCTCTTGCAGGCGCAGCGCGATTGCTTCGGCGCACACGGCTACGAGCGGGTGGACCGGCCGCGCGGCCAGCAGTTCCACACGGAGTGGCTGGACTAGTGGATATCCAGGCGCTGGCAGCCAGGGTCAAGCTTCTGCTGATGGACGTGGACGGCGTCCTCACGGATGGCAAGATCTTCAATGTGCCCGGTCCCGAGGGCAAGATGGTGGAGACTAAGGGCTTCAACGCGCAAGACGGAATCGCCCTGCAATGGCTGACGTGGCAGGGCATACGGACGGGCGTCATCAGCGGCCGCGATTCACCGGCGACGGCGGAGCGGGCGCGGCAATGCCGCATGACGTACGTGTACCAGGGGCACATCGAGAAGATTCCGATCCTGGAAGAGATTCTGCACGATGCGCAGGTGGCGAGCGGCGAGGTTGCCTACATCGGCGACGACCTGACCGATGTGACGATTATGCGGCGCGTAGGCTTCGCGGTGGCGCCGGCCAATGCGCGCGCGGAGGTGAAGGGCGCCGCGCATTACGTGACCCGCGCGGCGGGCGGAGACGGCGCCGTGCGGGAAGCGATTGAGGTGATTCTCAAGGCGCAGGGGCTTTGGGCGGGGATTCTGAAGCACTACGAAATGGGGGAGTAGGGCTAACTTCCGTTCCGTAAGGGAGGCAAGGTCAGGCTACGGCGGGGTGATGCATGGACGCCCGATAGCGCCGCTCCCAGGTCAATGGGTCAGGTTCGCCGTGTTCCTGGCGGTTCCCAGCCGGATGTACGATGTTGGAATTGGAGTCGTCAAATGAGCAGCGTACAAATTGAGCAGAAGAGCTATGAGATGCCCCCGAGGGAGGGGATCAGCATCGCACATTTTCTCACCGTCGCCGACATCGAGCGATCGGCTCGCTACTACGAAAAGGTCTTCGGCGCTCGCATTCTGAGCTTGGGTGACGGCAACGCGCCTGGGTACCTTCAGCTTGCGAATATCTGGATGATTCTGAACGTTGGAGGCGGCCCGACCGCGGATAAGCCGACCGTAACGCTGAGCGTCCCCGACCCGAATCACATCAACAGCTTTATGAATTTCCGCGTTGCGGATATTCAAGCGTGCTATCAATTATGGAAAAGTCGCGGAGCGAATTTCATCACGGAGCCGATCCCCAAATACGGCGAGACGCGTTGCTACATCCGCGATCCTGACGGATATATTATCGAAGTCGGACAGAGCACGGACCTCACGTACGGCTGACGCTCGGCCCGGAAAGAGCATTCTCGAAGTCGCCGAGCGAGTCGTCCCGGCAAGATCCGGTATCGAACGGCGGTTCCGCTGGTGGCGCCGCTCCTGGCGTCGCCAGGCCGCGTTAGGCCGGCGCTGTCGACGAAATCATGTCCGAAAATTGCCAGCCCGGTGCGCCGGCTTGCCCTAAGATAAAGCGTATGGACGTCCTTGCCCGGGCGGAGTGCGGGCGCGCTGACTTGCAGCCGGAAGTGTGCTGGCAAGCGGCGTACAGCCGCGATGCCCGATTCGACGGACGATTCTTCGCGGGCGCCGTAACCACAGGCGTATACTGCCGCTCCGTTTGCCCGGTACCGTTCGCGAAGTCGGGAAACATTATCTGGTTCGCATCGGCAGCCGCCGCCGAGGCAGCGGGGTTTCACCCTTGCCGGAGATGCCGGGCCGCGGCGTCCCCGGGTACTCCCGCCTGGGCAGGCACATCGGCGGTTGTTTCGCGGGCGTTGCGGTTGATTGTCGAAGGCGCGCTGGACAACGGCAATGTCGAGGAGCTGGCGAATCGCGTGGGTATTGGATCCCGCCATCTGCGGCGCCTGTTTGTGGAGCATCTGGGCGCCTCTCCCGTCCGCATCGCGATCACGCGCCGCGTGCATTTCGCACGCAATCTCATCGAAGAGACGGATCTGCCCATCACCCGGCTCGCGGCTTGCGCCGGATTCCGGAGCATCCGTCAATTCAATCACGCGATGCGGACCACTGCCGGCGAGTCGCCCTCGGAAATTCGCAGGCTACGGGGCGTCCCGCCCGTTGCAACTGCGCGGTCAGGACTCCTGATTCGTCTGTCCTACCGTCCGCCCTTCCACTGGCCGGGCTTGCTTGCCTTCTTCGCTCAGCGCGCCATCGTGGGCGTTGAGTCCATTCAATCCAATGCGTATCGGAGGTCCATCGAAATTGACGGCGTAGCGGGCGCGATCGAGGTGCGCCACGCCCCGCGCCAGCGCCAACTGGTGGTGAGCATCGAATTGCCGCGCTATGAGTCCCTGATGGGAATCGCGCAGCGCGTCCGGCGCATCTTCGATCTGGATGCCGATCCCTATCGCATTGCCGGCCGGCTTTCACGCGACCGGAAGTTGAAGCCCTGGTTGACGGCCCATCCCGGACTTCGGGTCCCTGGAATTTGGGACGGCTTTGAAGCCGCGGTCAGGGCCGCACTGGGAGAGCGGCTGGCCGGCCAGACTCCCATGGCTTCACTGGCAAGACTCACACGGGCGTTTGGCCGGCCGGTCACCACGTCCATTCCCGGACTCACCCACGTCTTCCCTCGCCCGGAGGACCTGGCTGAAGCGGATCTTGGGGTCGCGCACATTCGTGGCGAACCGGCTTCCGCGATTCGAGCGCTGTCCCGTGCGGTCTCGAAGAGGGAGCTGACCTTTGAAGCCTCCATGAACCTGGACGACGCAATCGCGCGAATCCGGGTGGCGCCCGGGATCAGTGGGCCAATGGCTGGTTATATTGCGATGCGCGCGTTTGGCGAACCCGATGCCTTCCCGATTTGTTCGGCGAGAGACTTGAGGAGCGCCGAATGCTGGCGTCCCTGGCGCGCGTACGGGGCGATGTATCTGTACAACGCAGGCCTGACGGCCTGATATGGACACGGCTACCAGCTTCGTGTGTATCCGATGCTGGCGGTTGTGTACCACGGAACGGTAACAATCTTGTTGAACATCTCCTGGACCCAGAGGGAGCTGCGGTCGTTGAGATGGACAATCGCGCCCAAGGCCTCGCCGTCGTAGAACCGGTTTTGGACGAATGCGTTGCCCGTGAGGCTGGTGAGACCGCCCTGAATCCACGTGTAGCCTGTGACCCGCTTAGTCCGGGGGATGGCAAAATTCTTCATCAGTCCGAGCGCCTCGGTGTGCGACCCAAAGTCCGTGCGGAGAAATCCATGGGAGCCGGCGTTTTCGTACGTGTAGGCAAACGTGATCTCGTCCCCGATGGGGTCCTTGCTCAAGAATCCGAAAGTGTGGCCCAGTCCGATGTTGTAGTTTGCCTTCGGTAGGAGGCCGGGCCGGACGAGGTCCGAACCGAACATCACGAAAAGATCGTTGGATGTACCGGAACTCGCGGCTTCCGGGGAGGCCGGCTGGCTCTGGCCGAAGCTAAAGGTCGCGGCGAGGAGCGTGTAACCCACGAAGCGGATGGCTGTGGACATGTCATCCACCTTAGACCCATCAGCCAGGTTTGACTGGCAATTAGCGGACATCATGGCGGGTCCGCGATCGCCGGCTCAGATGCGGCGCGGGACCTATCGATCGCCGGGGTTGGCGCAGACGAAGCTGGCGGCCTGGTGGATGTCTCCCGAGCCCCGGTACTCCGCCGTCTGTGGATACGGGCACACGGGGCGCTCTGTGTCTACGCCGCCTGGCCTGCCGCTCGCGACAATGGATTCGGGCGCAGTACCCTGCTCGACCCATTTCACCAGCGCGTCCATGCCGCTGAACCTGACCAGTCCCGGACCGCCTCCGCAATGCGCCATTCCGGGAATCATGAACAGCCGGTAGAAACCATCGGTCTCGCTTTCGACTTCGGCCGCCGTCGCCTTGGCGCCCGCATCGCGCCGGCGGCGCGCCAGCACCGCTTCCCGATAATTGACCGCCTCGCCCGGCGGCACGAGCGAGTCGGCCCAGCCGTGGTACACGATCAGCTTGTGCCCGCGCGATTGAAAACTTTTCAAATCGGGATTGAGCGCATTCACCACGGGACCCAGGCGGGCGACCATGCGGGCATAGTCCCGATCGAAGTCGAAGGTCCGCCAGTTCCAGTCCGCGCCCATGGCCCATTTGAAAATCGCCTCATAAGGCAGCGGGCCGGTCACGCCGGGAGCGGGGCCGAACTGCTTCCAATCGAGTTCGCTGCCAGGCGGCACGCCGGGGTAGATCTGTTCCTTCGTGCGCGGATTCACGGGTCCCGCATAAACGCTGCGCGCGGCTTGCACCTGAGCCGCGGTCAGGCAGGCGTCCGAATCCGTCCCCTTGCACGCAAGGGTCGACGGGTCGAAGTGGCACCGGCGTGGGTCGGCGATGAGTCCGTCCTTGAGTCCGTCGGCCGCGTCGCACGCCGCGAGAACGGCGGAAGCCAGGAGCGCGAGCTTGGAAGCCGGAAGATAGCCGGCCGGTTCGCGTTCGGTCACCACGTAATTCCACAGAATGCTGGTGTGGACGCCGGTGCGGTTGTTGGCGGCCGCCCCGCCCAGGATACCGTCGTAGTCGTCCGGAAAACGCTGCGCTTCCATCAGAGCCTGCTCTCCGCCGGTGGAGCAGCCTGAGAAGTAGGATTCCTTGGGCGGCGACGCGTAATAAGCCTTGATGAGAGCCTTCGAGACCACCGTCATCTCGTGCGTGGAGCGATAACCCCAGTCGGCCCATTTCTGGGGATGACCGGCGAAGGCGCCGGCATCCGAGCCGGCGGGAGGACGCATTCCCATGTCCGTATTGGCCACCGCGAAGCCGCGGCGGAGTTCCCCTGCCAACGATCCCCAGGCGATGCCGCCCGCGAAACCACCGTTCCCGGTGCCCTCGAAGCGCGAGTTCCAGCCGGATTCGGGCATCCAGATCTCCACCAGGATATTGGAGTCGCTGGTAGGCGCCAGCGTGGCCGCCACTCTGCAAAACGCAGGCAGGTTCTGCAACGGCGCTCCCGATGGGGGCGCGAAGGTTCCCGGCGGGACGCGCGCCGCGGTCGTGACGGTGGTGTGGGGCAACTTCAACTGCGCCAGGCTTTCGCACGTAGCGGCGGCTGCCGGCCACTCCAGAGCCAACAGCGAAGCCGCGAACAGCCAGGGAATCGGGCGACAGAGGATATCCATTTTCGTGGGAATGTCCATCTTGGCGATCGAACACCAATCAGTATACACTCCAGTGTCATGCTCGCTTGGATGCCCCGATGAAGCTCCTTTTCGAATGTCTACAACGGCTCCAGCCGAACGATCGTGATTTCCGAGCGAGAGGCGGTGCGCATGCGCGGCCCCCAGGTTCCTGTCCCTGGTGAAGTGTAGATTGCGAAATCATCCTCCACGTTCAAGCCGTGGTCGTATTTCCCATACACCCGACGAGTGATGAATTGGAACGGGAAGAGCTGTCCCCGGTGCGTATGGCCGGAGAGCTGCAACCGTATGCCCGCCGCTTTGATTTCGGGAATATGCACCGGGCTGTGATACAACAGGACGGACGCCTTGGCGGGATCGAACCCGCGCACGTTGCGGATGGCCGCGGCGATGTTCTTGGATTCGCCCCTGCCAGGGTATGCAATGCCAATAATCTGCAGGCCGCCGGGCGTTGCCATTTCGTCATGGAGCACCCGTACTTGCGTCGGCCGGAGCGCCTCCTCCGCGCGCTCTCTCCCCAGGTAGGTTTCGTGGTTGCCGGTGATGAAGTACGTTCCCATCGGCGGGTTGAGCTTATTGAGAGCCCCGGCAAGATCGGAGAGGCTGGCGTCGCCGCCGTCGAACAGATCGCCAGTGATCGCAACCGCCGCCGGCCGTTCGGCGTTCACGATGCCGACGACCCGCTCCGCGAAGGAACGGCCCGCGCTGAACCCGAGATGCATGTCCGAGATCTGAGCGATTGTCTTGCCGCGCCACTCCGGCGGAAGTCCTTTCATGTGCACGGTAACCCTCTCCACGCGCGGGTACAGGGCGTTCCATACGCCATAAGCGGAGAACAGGACAGCCGCCAGAACCGCGCTCCGGCCGAGTATCTCGGGCTGCAGCGGAGAGTTCCAGATGGAAATCAATCCCCAGGAGACCCAGGCGAGAAAGAATGCCATGGCGAGGTTCAGTCCAAAGCCCAGGGAAAGTTGAAACGCGCCGGCGATGGCGCGCAGAAGGGCGGTATCCACACTCCTTTGCAGAAACAGGGATGCGACCGCTCCCGCAAGCAGGAACACGAGCGCCGCCATGAGAAATCCGCGCCCGCTGCCCGTGTTGATTTCCAACAGGCGCGTGGCGGAGAAGTAGATGAAATATTGCAGCGCGGCCAGGATTGCGAGCGCGGCCGCAAAGAAGACAAGAAAGCCCCGAGGCATTTAGGCCATTGTAGCGGCGATCCGCCTAAGTACGGGCGAGAGCCGGTTCTGAATGCGAGGCGGGACGCAACGGCCCGGCCAGGGTCCACAGGATCAGCGCGCAGACCAGGGGCATGATGCCGAAGCCGATGAAGACCGGCGTGTAGGAAAAGCGGTCGACCACCCAGCCGGTCATCAATGTGAAAATCATGCCTCCAAAACCGGCGCCCATGCTGGCCAGTCCGTAGACCGAGGCCACCGCCGACCCGGGAAAAACATCCGCCGGCATCGAAAGCATGTTCGCAAGGCTGCCGGTATATCCGAACATCGCGACGGAGACCAGCGCAATGGAGAGCCATGCTTCACGGGTCAGCACGGCCGGAATCGCCGAGAGCATCAGCGCGGCGAACAAGGTCACCGCGGCCTTTCGGGCAATGGTAAGGGTCACGCCGCGCCGCAAAAGACATCCCGAAACCGACCCTCCGGCGAAATTGCCCACGCCGGCTACCGCAAACGGAATCCAGGCGAATGTCCCGATGGATGCCATGTCAAAGTGGCGGACTCGCTTCAGGTATTCCGGGAACCAGAAAATGTAGAAATACCAGACTGGGTCCAGGAAGATTTTGGAAAACGTAAATGCCAGGACGAACCGCGAGCGCAGAAGCTGCCGTACGGGTATGCGCGTCGATAGCGCCGTTTCCCCGTGATTGGCCGGCCCGGCGGGCGTTCGGTAGACCGGCCACCAGAACGCCAACCATGCAAACCCGGTGACCCCCACCATCGCGAAGGCCGCGGGCCACCCCATCCTGGAGATGATGTATACCACCACCGGCGGAGCCAGGATGGCGCCAACGGCCGAACCGCTATTGAACACCCCGGCGGCCAGCGCGCGCTCCCGTTCCGGAAACCATTCGGCAACCACTTTGACCCCGCCGGGCCAATTCCCGGCTTCGCCCATGCCCAACAGAAAGCGGAACACGCCCAGGCTCAGAGCGCCGCGGGCGAAGGCATGCAGGCACGCCGCCGCCGACCACCAGGCGATGCACAGGCCGTACCCCAGGCGAGTTCCGAGCCGGTCGATGAGCGGGCCCGAAACGCCATTCATGACGGTGTACGCCAGCAAGAACGCGAACAGCACACGCGAGTACCCGGTGTTGCTCATGTGGAATTGGTCCCGCAGACCCGGCGCCGCGACCGAGAGCGCCTGGCGGTCAAGGTAATTGATGGCCGTCGCCCAGAAGGCGAGCGAGATCATGATCCAACGCCGCGGAGATGCGGCCGTGGGCGGCAGACTCACGCTAAACCCACGCCCGGCGCTTCGCAGATCGACGTAAGCGGAACCGCCACGTCAAGCGAGCCGGGGAAGGCGCTTAGCTGTTTCATTCGCGTCTCCTGGTAGGGTATCACTGGCCATGCGAAGGCCGCAGACCCGCTCGAAGGTAAGGCCAAGTAAGGTGAACAGCTTTTAACTGCCGGTTAAGCGCCAGTTCATCATGCCGCCCGTCTATTGTGTCAGACGAGGAAATGATCCCGTCAGGAGGTCACAAAATGAAGAGATTGATGACGATGCTGCTTGGCGCGGCGCTGGCCCTTGGAACGGTATCGGCGGTCGCGATGGGGAAAAGCGCCGGCCCTACGCCGGCTGCCACTGCGGCGAAGCCGGCTCAGCCGGCTAAGACGAAGAAGGCGAAAGTGGCGAAACACGCGAAAGCGAAGCCCACAAAAGTGGCCAAGGTGAAACCGGCCAAGGCCGTAAAGCAGAGCAAGGCCAAGACCGCGTAGAAGCAGTGAGCGCGGTTCCGATGGTCAATCTGCGCAATGGGCGGCGAGCCGGCCAGCGACTTACGAGGGCCAAACTCGCCGCCCGCTTTCCGGCGCCTCCCGGGATAGGCGTCCGTTATCTTGTATTATTAGAAAGACTCGAATCGTCAGCGGAGGTGCGACGTTGATGAAACCCGTCTTACTCGCGATTGCCGCGGCATCGCTGGCGGCAATCGTCCTTCCCCGCCCAGCGGACGCAACAGGACCCTTCGAGAAACGGCTCACCCCGGAACAACAGATCGTCCAGGCGCTGAACCGGTTGACGTTCGGCCCGAAGCCCGGAGATATCGAAGACGTTCGTCGAATGGGCCTCGCTAATTGGATCGAGTTGCAACTGCATCCCGATCGAATCCCGGAGAACCCGGCGCTGGAAACGAAACTGAAGCCGCTTGAAACCCTGCGGATGAATCTGGCCGAAGTGGTTAAAGAGTACACGCCCGGACAACCGGGGATGACGATGGCGATTCCCCCTCCCTTTGAGTCGCTGAATACCTTACTCTCGAACGAACAGCGGCGCAAGGTCATGAACGGCACAGCCGAAGAGCGCACGGAAGTGCTCAAGTCGCTCGATGCCGATAAGCGCAAACAGGTTCTGGCTTCGCTGCCCCCAAACGTGATTAGCTATACGCCGGATTTCAAGGACGAGGCGGCGGACGCCCAAAAAGAGCGGCAGGAACAGTTACGCGCAGAGGCTCGCCGGCGCAACCCGCAACTTGGCGATTTGTTGAATCCGGATCAGATGGCCGCGGCGAGATCCAACGACGGAAAGAGGGTCGCCGCACTGCTCGCATCCCTCGATCGGGGCAGGCAGATCCAAGTGGCCGCCATGCTTCCTCTGGCGAGCCTGGCTGAGGTTCCGGAGTTGCGCCGCGAAGGCCAGCGCAGCCGGATGCCCCGCCTCGTGGCAAGCGAAGACTTGAGAGAAGCCAAAGTTTTCCGTGCGATCGATTCCAACCGGCAGCTCGAAGAAGTCCTGGTCGATTTCTGGTTCAACCACTTCAACGTCGATGCGACCAAGAACGTGGCGTCGCTTGGGAATACTCCCAATCTGGGCCATTTGCTTATCGGCAGCTATGAACGCGACGCCATCCGCCCGCACGTTCTAGGGCATTTCAAGGATCTGCTGCTCGCCACGGCGCGCCATCCGGCGATGCTTTACTACCTCGATAACTGGGATTCGATGGCGCCAGGCAGTTTCGAAGTCGGCCCGTTCGCCCCCGTGCGCGGCACGGTCAACGGCGTGCCAAACTCCATTCTCCCTTTGTTCGGGCAGCAGGCGCACGGCCTGAATGAAAACTACGGCCGCGAGGTGATGGAGCTGCACACGCTCGGCGTGAAAGGCGGCTATACGCAGGACGACGTCATCGCCGTCGCGCGCTGCTTCACCGGCTGGACCGTCCGCAGCCCCGAAAATCCCGAGTTCGTCTTCGCGCCTTTCATGCACGATTTCGGCGAGAAAACCGTGCTCGGCCACAAGATTCCGGCTGGCCGCGGCGAGGCGGACGGCCTTCAGGCGATCGATATCCTGGCGCATCATCCTTCCACCGCAAAGTTCATTTCGCGCGAGCTGGCGCGCCATTTCGTGGCCGACGATCCGCCCCAGGCGCTGGTGAACCGCATGGCGCTGACGTTCACCAGCACCGATGGCGACCTGCGCGCCGTGCTCGAAACCATGCTTAAGTCGCCCGAGTTCTTCTCCGAGGGCGCCTGGGAAGCCCGAATCAAGTCGCCCCTGGAGATGGTCGTCAGCGCCGTCCGCGCCACGGGCGGTGAGGTGACGGACGCCTGGTCGCTGGTCCAGAAGATCGCCGACATGGGCGAGCCGCTCTACGCCAAACTGGAGCCGAACGGGTATCCCGATACCGGCGAGACGTGGCTCAGTACCGCCGGCATCATGGCGCGGATTAACTTTCCGCCGGCGCTGACCTCCGGCCGGGTGCCTGGAGTCAGCCCGGACGCCTCGCGGTGGAAAGGCATGGATGCACCCGCCATTGCGCGGGAGCTGCTGGGGCATGACCCATCCGCGCAAACCCTCCAGGCGATTGAGACCGGGCTTCAGGGCAGAGACCCGGCGCCGGCTCTGATTGCCTCGTTGATCCTCAGCTCGCCCGATTTCGAAAGGAGATAGCACGCCATGTTGACGCGACGCTTTTTTCTACGCGGTTCCGCGATGGCGATGGCAGGCATGGGCTCGGCGCCGCTGTGGCTCACCCGGGCAGCCGCGGCCGGGAGCCTGAAGAACAAGACCCTGGTGGCGATCTTCATGCGCGGCGCCGCCGACGGACTCAACATCGTTGTCCCGTTCGGTGAGAAGCGCTACCGCGAACTGCGGCCAACGCTCGCCGTGGCGCCGCCCAGCCGTCAGGACAACGCAAACGGTGGACCCTTCGGCTCCACAATCGACCTCGACGGGACTTTCGCCTTGAATGGCTCCATGCAGCCGTTGAAAGCCCTGTGGGACAACCGGCAACTCGCGATTGTGGAGGCGACCGGATCGCCGGATCCCACGCGCTCGCACTTCGACGCGCAGGATTACATGGAATCCGGCACGCCCGGCAGGAGTGTGCCGGATGGATGGCTGAATCGCGCGCTGCCGCCGGAACCCGGCGCCTCTCCACTGCGTGCGGTCGCTTTGGGCAATCAGGTGCCGCGAACGCTGCGCGGCGAGCGTGAAGCGATCGCCATCGGCAATGCCCAACAATTCAAGATCGGGGATGAGAATACGGCCTCGATTTTGCAGAGCATGTACTCGCTCAGCCCGGACGCGCCCTTCCGGCGCACCGGCACGGATGCCTTCGAAGCCATGAAGATGCTCGCCTCCCTCAGCGTGGGCGCCCCCGGCTCAGGGCCCGGTCCCGGCGGGCCGGGCCGCCCAAGCTACGGGCAAGGCGGAGACCTTGGCCGCAGCCTGCAGGAACTCGCGCGGCTGATCAAGGCCGAAGCCGGCGTCGAAGCCGCTTTCGCCGAAATCGGCGGCTGGGATCATCATGGCAATGAGAATCAGCAGCTCTCCAACCTGCTGCGCCAGTTCTCGAGCGCGATCGCCGCCTTCTGCGACGATATGGGAGACCGGATGGAAGATATCGTCCTGGTAACCATGTCCGAGTTTGGCAGGACGGTTGAGGAAAACGGCGACGCCGGCACCGATCACGGCCACGGCAGCATGATAATGGTTCTGGGCGGACCCGTGCAAGGCGGCAAGGTCTACGGGAAATGGCCGGGCCTTGAGAAAGAGCAGCTCTACGAGGGCCGCGACTTAGCCGTTACCACCGATTTCCGCGCCGTATTGAGCGAAGTGGTGCGCGGACACCTTGGGCAAAACGACCTGAGCGCCGTATTCCCTGGATTCCGGCCCGGCGCGCCGCTTGGATTGCTTCGCGCATAGCTTCACTACCGATGATTTAAGGGATTTAGTTGGTCGGGGCGAGTGGATTCGAACCACCGACCTCCTGGTCCCGAACCAGGCG
>CAYWHA010000087.1:0-16813 GCA_964457555.1 uncultured Solibacteraceae bacterium | reverse complement strand
CGGCCAGCTTTTCGGCGGCGCGCGTTTGCGTTTCGGCGTCGAAATAGATCATCGCGTTGCGGCAGAAAATCACCGGGAACTGCCGCGGACGCGCGAAGGACTGCATCAGGTTCAGCCTGGAGAACTCGGCTTGCGCCCGGATCGCCGGCTTGACGCGGTACCCCCCGGCCGGAGGCGGCCCCGCCGTGAAGTAGCGCGCCAACCACGCCGCCGGCAGCGCCGCGCAGCGTTCCGCCGAATACGCCGCGCGTTCGGCCACCGCCAGCGCCTTCCGCGAAATGTCGCTCGCGGTGATGCGCAACCGGCTTGCCGGCGCCGCTTCGTTCAGCACGCACGCCAAAGTCCAGACTTCTTCCCCGGTGGAACACGCCGCGCACCATAGCTCCATCTGGGCGCGCTCGCGCAGCGCCGGGACTACTTCATCGCGCAGAAAATTGAAATGCTCCCGCTCGCGCAGAAATGCCGTATGATTGGTCGCCAGCGCGTCGATCATCGCCGCCAGCGCTTCCCCGGTCCTGTCTTCCACAATGTGGCGCGTAAGCTGCCGGTAGGAGCGGAAGCCGCCCGTACGCATCAGCCGTCCCAGGCGCGCCTCCACCAGTTGCTCTTTCCCCGGCTTGAGGTCCAGGCCGAAGCTCCGGTGCGCCAACTGCCGGATCTCTTCGAACTCGCTCGCCCCTATCGGCTGGACGGCCGCCGTCAGGTCAGTTCCCAGCCCCATCGGCTCCCTCCCGGAAGAGGCGCTCCAGATCCAGAATCAGCCCCACGCGCCCATCGCCCAGGATGGCTCCGCCGGCAATCCCCGTAACGCTCTTGAAGGTCTCCCCCAGGGTCTTGATCACCACCTCCTGCTTCCCGATCAGTTCGTCCACCAGCAGGCAGCTCCGCCGGTCGTCCACCTCGGCCACCAGCAGCACAGACTGGCGCGGATCCTCGGAACGGGGCGTCACCCGGAACTTGCGGTAGAGCCGCAGCACCGGAAGCAACTCGCCCCGAATCAGCGCCATCTCGGCGCGCTGCTGCACGGTCCAGATGGTTTCCTCCGCCGGGCGCAGCACCTCGCGCACCGCGAACAACGGCGCAATGTAGCGCTCCTCGCCCACCCCAACCACCAGCCCGTCGATAATCGCCAGCGTCAACGGCAGCTTCAGCGCGAAGGTGGCCCCTTGGCCCGCCGCCGACCGGATCTCCACGCGGCCGCGCAGCTTTTCGATGTGCCTCCGCACCACGTCCATGCCCACCCCCCGGCCGGACACGTTGGTCACCTGCGCGGCGGTGCTGAACCCGGGTTGAAAAATCAGATTGTAGATGTCGTTGTCCGAAATGCCGTCCCCCGATGCGATCAGCCCTTTCTGAATGGCCTTTTCGAGAATCCTGGCGCGGTCCAGTCCGCGGCCGTCGTCGGCGATTTCAATCACCACCTGTCCGGCCTGGTGCCGCCCTTTCAATACCACATGCGCCACCGGGTTCTTGCCCGCCCGCTCGCGTTCCGCCGGAGTTTCGATGCCATGGTCCAGCGCGTTCCGCACCATGTGCATCAGAGGGTCCGTCAATTCCTGAACGATGTTCCGGTCCAGTTCGATCTCGTCGCCCTGCGTCTCCATCTCGACGCGCTTCCCGAACTGGCGCGAAAGATCCCGCACCATGCGCTCCATGCGCCGGAATAGCGGGCCGATAGGAACCAGCCGCATCGCCATCGCGGTCTTCTGCAATTCCGCCGTCATGCGCGTCAACTGCGCCATGTTGCGCGCCAGCCGCGGGCTCTTGATCGCCGCCAGGTCCGGATCGTGCCGCACCAGCGATTGCGCGATCACCATTTCCCCGGCCATGTCCACCAGGGAGTCCAGCTTGGCGGTATCCACCTTCACCGCCATGGCTTCGCCCTTGCGCATCTCCGTTTCAGGCTCCGTCCGACCAGCCACCGTCGGAGCCGCGACTGTCCGACCCTCGACCGTCGGAGCCGCAACTGTCCGAGCCGCGAACGTAAGAGAGCGGTTCTTGCCCTCCTCCGCGCTGCCTTCCTCCTCGTTTCCTTCCCCCGCACTGTTCTCCACCGCCACCGCCAAACGAAGCGCGTCGCCGGCCGCCTCCGCCACCGCCGCCGGCCTGGCATTGAGCGCGCCGATTCGCCCCAGCAGCGGCTCGTTCGGCCCCGGCGCCTCCTCCGTCTCGCCGTTTAGCCCCGCTTCCACATGCGCCAGCCTGCGGCGCAGATCGTCGGCGCTTTCCAGGATTACATCGATCGCCGCCGGCGTTACCGTCAGTTCCGAGTTCCGCGCCCGGTCGAGCAGGGTTTCCACCTCGTGCGCCACCTTTTGGATGTCCCACAGTTCCAGGAATCCCGCCAGGCCCTTTATGGTGTGGAAGCCGCGGAATACCGCGTTCAGGGCCTCCGCCCCGTGCGGATCGCGCTCCAGGGTCAAAACCTGCGTCTCGATGCTGGCCAGATGCTCGCGGCTCTCCAGCACGAAATCGAGAAGCAGCTCCGGATCCTGCCCCAGCGGCGTCCCCGCCGCGTCCGGGGTCCGCTCTTCGGCCTCCATGGCCTCCTGCAGCCGCGCCATACCTTCCTGGAGTTCGGCCGCCCCACCCGATATACGAACCGTCTCGAGCAGCGCTGCCGCCGCCGCCGAGGCCCGTGGAGCCCGCTCGCGCTCCGCCGTTTCCCGCACGCGTTCCAGAATCGACATCCACGGAGGCGCCTCGCTTCCCGGCCGCTCTCCCGGCTCCGCCATTACCAGTTGCAGAGCCAGATCCTCGATCTGCCGCTTCAGTTCCGTCACACCGGGCATGGCTGCCTCATTAGAACCCGCCTTCGCTGTCGTCCAGGGGGAACGAGTCGCGCGCCATTGCCAGGGAAGGCGCCGGCGCCGCATGAACTAGCGTCGGTCCCGCCGCCGTCCGCCCCACCGATTTGCTCAGCGCCGCCAGGCTCGCCGTATGGCGCCCGGCAACCTTAGCCGGCGCCGCCCGACGGTTCTTCCCTTTCCGGTCCCCTTCCTCCTCCCCGCCGACCAGCCGCCCCAGCTCGCCGGCGATCCCCCGCAGCGCCTCCGCCTGGGAGGACAGCTCTTCGGAAGCCGCGGCGCTTTCCTCGGCGTTGGCCGCGTTGCGCTGCGTCACCTGCTCCATCTGGCTCACCGCGCGGCCAATCTGCTCGATGCCCCGCGTCTGCTCCTGGCTGCTCACGCTGATTTCGTCGATTCGCACCCCGATCTTGGTGGAAATGGCCACGTTGGCCTCCATTGCCTTGCCGGCCTCATCGACCCTCAGCTTGCCCTCGCGGGATCTTTGGACCGATTCCTCGATCAGGCCGGCCGTATCTTTGGCCGCCTGCGCGCAACGCTGCGCCAGGTTACGGACCTCATCCGCGACCACTGCGAACCCCATGCCGGCTTCCCCGGCCCGCGCTGCCTCCACCGCCGCATTCAGAGCCAGGATGTTGGTTTGAAAGGCGATTTCATCGATGACCTTGATGATTTTGGCGATCTGGTCGCTCGAACCGTTGATGGCCGCAACGGCCACGCCCACCCGCTCAATGGCATCGTTTACGCTGCCCACAATGCCGCGGGCCGCCTGCATATCGGCTGCCATGGTCTTCGACGTGTCGGCGCTCTTACTGGCGGTGGCTCCGATTTCCTCGGTCGACGCGGAAGTCTCCTGGAGCGCAGCCGCCTGTTCCGACGACCCTTGCGCCAGCGACTGGCTGGCCGATGCCACCTGCCCGGCGGCCGAGGCGACCTGTTCGGAACCTTCCATCAATTGCGCCGCGAGCCGTTGGATCGCCATGATCGCGGAGCGTGCCGCCACCGCCGATAAGGCCGCGGCCACCAAGCCGAACGCGATCAGCAGCAGCATCAGGATGCGCGCCGTCGAGCGCTCCTGTCCGGCGGCCGCTACATCCGCGTCAAGCAGGGTTCGCTGAAGCGCGGCGAAGTGCGTGGCGTCGGCGCCCACCGCCCTATACAAAGCCGTGGTCGTCCACAGCGTCTTGGCTGCCCCGTCGGGATCGCCGGCCTCCGCCTGCCGCTCCAGTTCGGCGAAAATCGGAAGCCACTGCGACAGCTCCGAGGTGAGGCGCGCGGCCGTTTCCCGGCCATCTTCCATCGCCAGCAGGGGCTGCACATCGTCGAGCGCCTGTTTCATTTTTGCGGCGTTATCCCGATAGGTCTGCCGCGCGGCTTCCGCGAACGCCGCGTTCTTCGCATACGTGCCCAGGACCAAGCCGCGCTGCCCGGCCGCCATGTCCGAACCCGCCTTGTTGATGATCGCGGCAAGCTCAATCTTGCGCACCGTGTTGTTGGCCGTGTGGTCGTATGCGCCGCCCAGGGCGCCGGCGGTCCAGAGTCCCAGCCAGTTCGAAAGGGCCAGCATCAGCGTCAAGGCGCCCACGCCGGCTGCGATTTTCGCGCCGATCGTCCATGAGGATGTTCGCACCGTCTTCCCCCTCTACTTCGCCAGCATCGAGTCCAGGTCGTTCACTTCCTGTGAGGAAAGCACCTTGTCGATGTCCAGCAGAATTTTGACTTTTCCTTTCACCTTCGCCATCCCCAGAAGATATTGGCTGGCGACGTCCCGGCCGAAATCCGGCGTGTCTTCAATCTCCTGGCCCGTCAGATTCAGGACCTCCGAAACGCCGTCCACCACAATTCCCATCAGCACCGCCCCGGATTCCGTCCGCGCCTGCGTCACGATGATGCACGTCCGCGTGGTGTACTCCGCCGCGGGCATCCCGAATTTCAGGCGCAGATCGATCAGCGGGACCACTTTCCCCCGCAGGTTGATCACGCCCTTGACGTGCGCCGGCGTCTGCGGCACCGCCGTGATTTCTTGCAGGCCCATGATTTCGCGCACTTTGAGCACGCGGATCCCGAATTCCTCCTGCGCCAGGTGGAAGGTGAGGTATTTTCCCGCGCGCGCATCGGCCGCGGCGGTGTTGGTTTCGTTGGCAAGCATGGTTGGCATGGTTTTTTCCAGATTGAATTCAGACTTCTAACGCGTAGGCAGGGTTGGCCGCGTGCGCGCCGGCGTGCGCCACCGCGGTCGGCGCCAGGCAGACCTTCACCAGCAGGCGCTCTCCCTCCGATTCGAACGACGCCACGATCCATTCGGTAATGCCGGCCCCCTTGGCTTTGAAGTTCTTGCCGTACACCACCGTCGGAATGCTCAGGCCAAGCGGACCGAGGCTGGGTTCCAGATCCGTCTTGACCCCGCCGATAATCATGTTCGTCAGCTCGGCCACGGCGTCCAGAACCTCGTCGTCCACCGCCTGGCTTTCCGTCATGAGCATCCGCGCGCAAATGCGGCAGGCCATCGCGGGCGAACAAGCCAGGCTCCCCGACCCGGCCCAGGAGCCTGCAAGCCCAATGAAAGACACGACCCCGTCGTTGGCTTCGGGCGAGCGGCTTTCGATCGTGGCCGTGTCGATCTCGACCGGCGTGTCCAGCATGGTCGAAAACACTTCCCGCGTCGAACGGTCGATCGAGCCGACAATCAGGTTTTCAAGCTCCGTCATGGCAGTATGGCCTCCAAGAACCCCGACAGCTTCTCCTTGATCTGGTCCGCGGTGAACGGCTTGCGGACATAGCCTGAGGCGCCCAGCTTGACGGCTTCGGCCACCTTGCTCTCCCCGCCCTCGGTCGTAATCATCACCACCGGAATCGCGCGCCACGCGTCCGTGGCCCTCACCGATGCCAGCAGTTGCAGCCCGTCCATTTTCGGCATGTTGATATCGCTGAGCACCAGGTCGATCTTCTGCTTGCGCAGCGTTTCCAGGGCTTCCTGCCCGTCCCCAGCCTCGTAGATCGCGCCGATCGACATCCCTGTCTGGCGCAGCACGCGCTGCAGGATCTTGCGGATCGCCGCGGAATCGTCCACTACCAGAATTTCGGATTCCATTCGACTCCTTACATTTCTATTCATCGGACTCGCGGGAGTTTATATTAGGAAATCGCGCCCCTAAAGTTTTCCCCCCTTCCGCCCGATACCCCTCTAGCAGAGTGGGGCGGACCGGGGCGCCCACGATCCTCGTGGCCCGTCTGCCTTCTTTGTTCTTGGACCGCACGAGGAGCCAAAAACTTGAGCCGCCAGCTATCGCAAGTCGAAATCGACGCGGTGTTTCAGAGCCTCCGCGAGCGCAAGCGCGAAGTTCCCGCCGTGAAGTTCGATTTCCGCCGCCCCGACCGCATCCCCAAGTCCCAGGTGCGCGCCATTCACCTCCTGCACGACACCTTCGTCCGCAACCTCGTCTCGAGCCTCTCCGCTTATCTGCGCTCCTATCTCATCGTGAACCTGGTCAGCGTCGAACAGCTCTCCTATTCGGAGTTCCTCGATGGCCTGCCGTCCCCTACTTGCATGGTTTCGCTCGGCTTGCGCCCCTACGACGGCAATGGCGTGCTCGAGCTCAATCCCTCCCTGGTTTTCCCTATCCTCGAGATGCTGCTCGGAGGCTCCGGGAAGACTTCGCCTCCCATGCAGCGCGATATCACCGAGATCGAACAGAAACTCCTTGACGGGCTCTTTCGCATCATTCTCGGCGATCTGCGGGAGGCATGGAAGGGCGTCACCGCCGTCGATTTCACCATCGAAGCCATGGAAACCGAGCCGCAACTGCTCCACATCCTCGCGCCCAACGAGGCGGTGGTGGCCATCGCGGTCGAAGTTCGCATCGGAGCGACGGTCGGAATGATGAATATCGCCATGCCGTCGATCGTCATCAAGATGATGCGGCAGAAGTTCGATCAGCAGTGGTCGGTCCGCAAGACCCACGCCAGCGAGGCGGAGCAGGAGCGCGTCCTGCGAATTCTGCGCGGCTCCTCCCTCACGCTCGAGGGGCGGCTGTCAGGACCCACCCTGACCGTCGAGGATCTCCTCACCCTCGACGAAGGCCATCTGATGACCTTCGACTACCCCGTCGGGCGTCCCATCGATCTGCTGGTCAATGGCGCGGCCCGGTTCACCGGCCGTATCGTCGCCTCCGGGAGGAAAAGGGGAATTCTTGTGGACACTCTGGCCCCTGTGGCGCCTCAGGGCAAAATCAGCGAGGAACTCGGACGGGGCGGCATCGTTCCGCCTCCATAAAACTCCCAGATCAGGTCCAGAAATGACCGGCCCCGGCGGCGTCCGTTATCGTTGGCCAAAGCCAGATGCTGCAGGAAAACCCAGATGCCCAGCACATCGGCATCGCGCGTTCTGGACATGCCGTACTCCTCTTGCTCCAGCCGCCGGAACTCTGGCACGGCGGCTTGGGCCGCGTCGAAAATGGCTGCCGCGAGGGGACCGGCGGGACGGGTTTCGTAGACTACCCCGCTTTGCAGGGTTCGATATGTCTGGACCAGGCTCTCCATGGCCTCTCGTGCGTCGGGGTCCGCCGCGCCCGGCGCGCTGAACGCCGCGTTCACCAGCGCCCGCCCCAGGAATGCCGTCAGAGGCTCGTGCGCGCGCAGAAAATCGTCCGTTACGCGAATGTCGCGGTTGGGAAGCCGTTCCATATCGAGCGGCGCCGGTTTCTCATGTTTGCGCGCCTCCCGCAGGTACTCGCAATCGAGCGGACAATCCACCGTCACCTCGCGCTCCGCGCCGCAGCACAGCGCGCAGATGTCTCTGTCCAGTCCTGGGCAGAAACGGCGCGGGCGGCGGACCCTGCAAATCGGGCAGCTCATTCCCTTAGTATAAGAGTCGGAGGACCCAGCGCCCGATGAGCCGGACCAATCTTTTCTTCAAGGTGGAGGTGGAGCACGATTCGGCTGAGCGGCCCGAGCGCATCGCCGAGGAAATTCGCCGCCATCTCCTCAAACTCTACGGCGTCCGTCAGGCCGAACTCAACAGTATCGCCAAGACCGAGGAATAGCTCGTGCCCTAAACCCCTGCCCCCGCCGTTTGCTCCCACGTCCGCTGGCAGAACGCATCCGTCATCCCCGCAATATAATCGCAAATCACGCGATGCGCCGGCTCCGCGGCCGCCCGCTCCGCGTAGGGTTGCGGCAACCGGTCCGGACGATCCAGGAAAAACGCGAACAGCGCCGCGATCATCGCCATCGATCGCTCCCGCCCTTCGCCCAACTCCGGCGTCGAGTAGACTCTCGCATTCAGAAAGCGCTTCAGCGTCGCGCTCGTCCCGGCCGTCTCCTCGCTGTATGCCGCGATGCGCCGCGGCCAGGCGCGCACCGCTTCCGCGTCTCCCACGCCCGCCCGCCGGGCGCTCTCCACCGTGCCTTCGATCAGCCCCGATACCAGCGCGTCGATCAACCGCCGCAGGCCCTCGTTGAAGCGCTCCCGGTCCGTGGCGCCCGGGAACTGCGTTTCCACCGCCTCCGTAATCGCCCGGTACTGCGGAACGCTCGCCGCCACTTCCTCCGCCGTCAGCATCCCGGCGGAAAAGGCATCGTCCAGATCGGCCGTGTTATAGGCAATCTCATCGGCCAGATCGATCAGTTGCGCCTCCAAGACCGGCCGCTGCCCCGGCAGATATTCCTCCAGCTCCGGCCATTCTCCGGGCGCGAGATCTTTCGAGTGCTTCACAATCCCCTCGCGCACTTCGAAGGTCAGGTTGAGACCCGGAAACCTCGCGTACCGCTGCTCGAAACTCTCTACGATTCGCAGCGCGTGCAGGTTGTGGTCGAAACCGTCGCCGAACTGCCGCATCCGCCGGTTCAGTTCCTCTTCGCCGGCGTGCCCGTACGGCGGATGCCCAATGTCATGCGCCAGCGCCAGCGCTTCGGTCAGGTTCTCGTCGAGTCCCAGAACATGCGCCACCGTGCGCGCAATCTGCGCCACTTCGATGGTGTGGGTCAGGCGGTTCCGGAAGTGGTCCGACAGCCCCGGCGCGAAGACCTGCGTCTTGGCTTCCAGCCGGCGGAAGGCGCGCGCATGAACTACGCGGTCGCGGTCCCGCTGAAAGGCGTCACGGTAGGGATGGTCCGGTTCGGGATAGCGCCGCCCGTGGCTTCGTGCCACCGGAAATCGAAGGCCCGACAGCATCGTCTGCGCGCGGCCTACTGCGGAATTCCGGCGTTCAGATCGCTCGCCGTCTGACCCGTCCCGCCCGGCTTCGATAGCAGAGGCTGAAGCAGCTTGCGAGCTTCCGCTGGATTCTTCGGAATGATCTCCCGCGCCAGTTCGATCGCCGCCTGATCGCTCGAAACGAAGATGGTGGGGTGCGCCATCAAGTCCCGAAGCGCCTTCTCACCCTGGTCGCCGCGTCCCTCTTCGAAATAGATTTGCGCCAGCTCCAGTTTGGCCAGCGAGGCGTACTTGGCGTCGCCCTTCTGGGCCGCGTCCAGCAAATCCTTCTCCGCGTCGGCCATCTTGCCCTCTTCGGCCAGCAGCGATCCCAGGAAATACTCCGCAATCACGCCTTCGGCCGACCCGGAGCTCGCCAGTTCGCCAAATAGCTTCTCGGTCTGCTGCTCCTTGGCTTGCTGCGTCGGAAAACTCAACCCGCCGGGCTGCGCCGCCCCAACCGGAGCTTCCGCCGTCATGATCGCCTGGTACAGCGCTTCCTCGCGCGCCGCGTGCCGGTGCCGCGCATAAAGTACGTAGCCCCCGACCAGCACAATCACCGCCAATGCGATCGCGCCATAACGGACGAGATCCGCGCGGTGTTCTTCAAAAAAATCTACGGTCAGCCCGACTTCCTGGGCAAACTTGTCTGACTTTAACTCTTTACGGGTGATCCTGGCCACGAAAACCTCAGCAGTGATTGGAGACTTCTCATGCTATCACGATGCACGGCGTGGCGCTGTGCTGCTGCAAGGTGGGGCAGGCGCTTCCGCTTGCCACTCCTCCGCTTCTTACGCAGCCCCCGCCAGCCTCCGCAAATTCCGCGCGCAAATCAGACTCCCCTGCAATTTGTCGCCGCCCGGACCCGCCCAATGCGTCTCCAGGCTGACCCATCCCCGGTACCCGTCGCCCCATAGCGCCGCCATCTGCTCCGGCCACCGGATGCCGCATTCCCCGAGCGGTCCCCACACCGGCAGCCCCTTCTCCATCCGGCAGTCCTTCGCGTGAACGTGCCCTATCCTGGCCGCATCCAGCCCGCCGTACCCTTCGGGGAACGGATTCTCCCCCGCCACCAGCGCGTTGGCCGGGTCCCACACCGCCTTCAAGTTGGCGTGGTCCGAAGCTCTGAGCACGCGCGCCAGCTCCGCCCCCGTGGCAATATTGCAGGCGTGCTCGTTTTCCAGGCCGATGGTCAGCCCCTCGCGTCCGGCCTCCGCGGCCAGCCCGGCCAGCGCCGCCACAACCGCGTCGAAACACGCCTCCGGCCGCACCGTCCGCCAATAGGAGAACACGCGCACGATCCCCGCCCCCGCGCGCCTGGCGATTTCGAACGCCCGCGCCGCCACCCGCGGCTGGTCCTCGAATCCGTTTGCCGCCGCGAACATATCCTTCTGGAACCGCTCCTCAACCTCGGGCGCCCCCGGCAGCGCGCACTTCAG
The DNA here is from genome assembly GCA_964457555.1 of uncultured Solibacteraceae bacterium. Classification (GTDB taxonomy): domain Bacteria; phylum Acidobacteriota; class Terriglobia; order Bryobacterales; family Bryobacteraceae; genus BOG-224. The sequence continues at coordinate 6,374 of CAYWHA010000087.1, read as the reverse complement.
CAGCGGAGACGCAATCGAGACGATCTCCAAGCCTCGTCCGCGCACCATGGCAATCGCGCGATCGATCTCATCGTCCGTCAAATCGACGATGTTCTTGCCGAACACCATCCGCAGTTCCGCGCCCTCCAGTCCCGCCTCGGACATGGCGGACAAAGCGGTTTCCAGATCGGGAGAAAACTCGTCGGTGATCGCGGCTGTTCGGAAGCGCATGGGAACTCCATTATAAGAGGGCGCGCCCGGCCCAGGCCCACTGCCTCGCACCATTCCCAACGCCACACCGGGCCGCGACCGTGATGGAGCGGTTTCCGAAGGCTCACTCGCTTCCGCGCGCAGCGGTGCGAGAATATGGGTTCTATGCCTGCTGTCGCCAGTTCCGTCCGCGCCATCCCCCAATCGGGTATCCGCCAGTTAGCGGAGATCGCCATGTCCATGGATGGCGTGCTCCGCCTCTACTTCGGCGAATCCAACCTGCCCACGCCCGATTACATCAAGCAGGCCGCCATCCGCGCCATCGAGGCAGGCTATACGTTCTACACCGAAAACGCCGGCCTTCCCTCCTTGCGCGCCGCCATCGCCGCACACTACCGCAGGCTCCAGTCCGTGGAACTCGACCCCGCCCGCGAGATCGTCGTCACCGCCTCCGGAGTGCAAGCGCTCAATCTGGGGATCCGCTGCGCGCTCGACCCCGGCGACGAAGCCCTCGTGCTCACGCCCGCCTGGCCGAACGGCTCCTGCAGCGTCCTGATGGCCAACGCCGCTGTCCACCACGTTCCGCACCTGCTCTGCGCCGATCGCTACCGCGTGGACTTTCCCGCGCTCGATGCCGCCGTCACGCCGCGTACGCGCCTGCTCGTCTACACCTCGCCTTCGAATCCCCTAGGCTGGGTGGCCACCGCCGAGGAACAGCGCGGCCTGCTCCATTTCGCGCGCCGCCACGGTCTATGGCTGCTGGCCGATGAGGTTTACGACCGCCTGTACTATTCCGGCGCCACCCTGGGCGAACCCGTGCCCTCCATCCTGCGCCTTGCCACGCGCGACGATGCCGTCATCGTGGTGCAGTCGTTTTCCAAGGCTTACTGCATGACCGGCTGGCGCCTCGGCTGGCTTGTGGCCCGCGCCGACCTTGCGGCCAACGCCACGCGCCTGAACGAGTTCATCGTGTCGCACGCCCCCAGCTTCGCGCAGAAGGCCGGGGAAACCGCCCTCGCCGAGGGCGAGCCGGAGTTGCTCCGCATGATCGCCCGTCTCAAGCGCAATCGCGATCTGTGCCTGGACGCGTTGCGCGGAATCGGCGGTCTCACCGTGCCCGCGCCCGACGGCGCCTTCTACCTATTCCCCCGCATCGACGGCCTGCGCGATTCCTTCGCCTTCTGCCGCCGTCTGCTCGAAGAGACCCGCGTGGGTCTCGCCCCCGGCTCTGCCTTCGGCGAGGGAGGCGAAGGCTCCGTCCGCATCTGCTACGCCGCCGAACAGTCCATCCTCGAGCCCGCCCTGGAACGCTTCGCAAAATTCCTCCGCTAAACTCCTGTCCCTTTATCGTCGTGGGTTGCGGCAATTCTGTGGAGTGGGCTTTCCGTCTCGGTGGAGGTACAATGATTTGCGAGTTGAGCCGGATAGACGTCATCTTGGAACCTCTGCCGAAAGCCCGGAGTGCGAATTGAGCGACGTGCTATGGCGCCGCTGGACCCGTAATGCGGAGAAGTTCCCGGATCGCGACGCGATCGTTCATTGGCGCGCCGATGGTTGCTCCAGGCGATGGCGATGGAGCGAACTTCTTGCCGATGCCCGGCGGGCTGCCGTCTACCTGAGAAGTCAGGGCGTCCGGCCGGGTCAGGTGTGTGCGCTCATCGTCCGCCATCATCCGCAATTCTACCCGCTGTATATGGGGGTGGTTGCCGCGGGCGCCCTGCCGGCCGTGCTGGCCTATCCTAACGCCCGGCTGCACCCGGACAAATTCGTCGAGGGGCTGGCCGGCATGACGCGGCGCTCCGGACTGGACTGGATCCTTACCGAAGCCAGCCTGGAGCCCGTGGTGGGCACTCTGGCGACCGGCGCCGGCAGCACCGTCAAGGGCGTGCTCCTGCCGTTCGAATCCGCCTGGGGCGAACCCGGCGACGTCCCGCCGGCCCGCCCGAACAGTTCGGACCCTTGTCTGCTTCAGCATTCCTCGGGCACCACCGGGCTGCAGAAGGCCGTGGCGCTCTCCCACGACGCTGTCCTGGGACACGTCGATGCCTATGCTGAGTCGCTCGGTCTGTCCCCGGAAGACAAGGTGGTCAGTTGGCTGCCGCTCTACCACGACATGGGAATGATCGCCGCGTTTCAGTTGCCTCTGGCGCTCGGCTTGACCCTGGTGCAGCTAGACCCGTTTGAATGGGTGACGGCGCCGGTGTTGCTCCTTCAGGCAATCTCCCAGGAGCGGGGCGCCATTACCTGGATGCCGAACTTCGCGTTCAACCTGCTGGCGGATCGCGTCCATGAGGAGGAATTGGATGGCGTCCGCCTGGACGCCATGAAGCTGTTCGTGAACTGTAGCGAGCCGGTGCGCAGCGACAGCCTTCGGCGCTTTCTCGATCGCTTTAGCCATCTGGGAGTGCGCTCCGAGCAGCTTTCGGCGTGCTACGCCATGGCCGAAACTACCTTCGCGGCTACGCAGACGGCCCCCGGCGTCGCCCCGGTAACGGTCGCGGTGGATGGTCCCGCGTCTCCAGCTAACCGCGGGACTCCTCGCAAATGGGTGTCGTCGGGAAAACCAATCCGTGGATGTGAACTCAAAGTAGTGGACGAAGCTGGCGTTCAACGCCCCGATGGCCAGGCCGGCGAGATCCTCATCCGCTCTCAGTGGATGTTCAGCGAATATCGCAATAACGCCGAAGACACCAGGCGCGCTCTCAGGGACGGCTGGTATTACACCGGCGACTACGGCTTCACGGCGCAAGGCGAGTGGTTCGTCGTCGGGCGTAAGAAAGATATCATCGTCGTTGCGGGCAACAATCTGTTTCCCGAAGATATTGAGGACGCCCTGATTGGCTTGCCCGGCATCTTGCCAGGGCGCGTGGTAGCGTTCGGCGTGGAAAATGAAGCCTCCGGCACGGAGGAGGTCTGCGTCGCCGCCGAGACCGAACTGGAGGGAGAGCCGGAACGCAAGGCGCTGCAACTCGAGGTCCGCAAGGCCGCAATGCGAATCGACGTCACCATTTCCCGCGTCTATCTGGTCCCGCCGCGGTGGCTCATCAAGAGTTCGGCGGGGAAGCTGAGCCGCAAGGCAAACCGGCAGCGAATCCTCGATGCCGGGTCGAAATGAAGGATGAAGGACAATGATTACGGATCGCTTGAAACGCACCATCCTCTTACAACTCGGGTTGGACGATTTCGACCTCCGGGACGACACCGTGGCGGGCGAAGTGCCTGGATGGGACTCGCTCAGTCATGTCACAGTCGTCTCCGCGGTCGAGTCCGAATATGGCGTCCGCTTCAAGACTCTTGACTTGCTCAAGCTTCGCAATGTCGGCGATTTGCAAGCGCTCGTGGACCGCTACGCGGCGAAATAAGCGCGGCCTAAAAGGCAAAATAGACAAAGCGCGGGCTGCTTCCCCAAACGCCGAACATGACGGTCGCGTAAGATAGCGCCAGATAGATGGGCCACCGGACAAGGGCTCGCTGCTCTTGAATGCGGGTTGTCCATTCCCGTGCGCCGGCCGCCAGTACCAGCAACATCAGCACCAGCGGGACGGCATTATGAAAGCCCTCGCCAAGCAGAATCTGCGTCGATAGGAATCGCGCGATGCCTTCGAGCGGGATCCACCCGGATAACGCGGTCAGACTCCTCACCACGTAGAAGGCGTCGCCAATGTTGTTCGCCCTGAAAAAGATCCACGCAAAGCTCACAAGATTGAAAGTGCAGAACGCTTGAACGCCGCGATACCAGGCGCTCTTCCCCACTCCCAGGGCGGCATGAAGCTTCCTCTTGTACGGCCGGTAGACCACCGAAGCAGCCAGATAGACGCCGTGCAGCAGGCCCCAAACAACGAAGCCCCAACTCGCGCCGTGCCAAATGCCCGAAGCCAGAAAGGTGACCAGCAGGGCCGCCGCGGTCCCGGAGACGCCCCAGTTGCGCCATCTCAATTGCAGCGGCTTAAAGATGTAATCCAGAATCCAGCGTGAAAATGAAATGTGCCACCGTCTCCAGAACTCGGCGACGGAAGCCGCGGAATAGGGGCGGTTAAAATTCTCGGTCAGATCGATATTGAAAAGTCGCGCCGTACCGCGGGCCATATCGGTATATCCCGCGAAATCGCAGTAGATCTGGACCGCATAACCGTAAGTTGCCAGCACAAGGCTCAACCCTGCGTGGCTCCGCACGTTATTGTAGACCGGGTCGACATAGGCTGCGATCCGCTCGGCGATTACCACCTTGCGGAAGAGACCCCACGCAAACAGAAGCAGACCGGACCGGAACTTATCGTAGTCAAAGCGGTACGGGATTCTCAGTTGCGGCAGGAAGTGCCCGGCCCTTTCGATAGGCCCCTGAAGAAGCTTCGGGAAGTAAGCCATGTAGACCGCAAAGTAACCCAGGTGTCTCTCCGGCTCTTGAACCTCCAGGTGCACGTCAATCAAGTAGGAGATCGCCTGAAACGTGTAGTAAGATACGCCGATCGATAGAATGGCCCCGAACGGCCCGTAATGCGGCGCTGCTCGAAAGTGAGGCAGGTACTTTGCGAAGAACAGGATTCCGAGACACAAGAGAACCCCGCATCCAAGGATCGCGTTTCGCGCCTCGGGTCTCTTCGTCCTTCCAAGGCACAAGCCTCCCGCGTAACTGACCGTTGTGGCCAGCGCCAGGGCCAGCAACAGGAACGGCGATTGGAAGGACGCATAAAAGACGCAGCTGCCAATCAGAAGCGCCAGCCAGCGGCGCCGGTCGCCAAACCAACAGAACGCCGCGAAGACCAACGGAAGAAAAATAAGAAACCCAGCCGAGGTGAATGTCATGCGCGCCTCTTGTCGGTCATAGGCCGTTCGATGGCGCCGGCCGGAGTAGTTGTGCGTCTCTCAGGATGCGGGCCAGACTGGCCGAGAACCGCTCCGCGTCGTCTTCGTCCAGGTGCGACTCATCCGGACAGTCGAACCCGCTCAGCGTCGGTTCCTTGGTGGAATCGACCACGTGGATGCCGCGCGCGGCCAACGATTCAATCGTGCCCGCCGCGTCGGGATAGGTTGTGTCTTCCAGTTGCCTCAGCGACCCGGAGGCCGGCAGCCGGACGAAAACCACGTCTCCGCCGCGCCGCCGGATTGCCTCTACCCACGACGCCGCATGGTCGCCGCTATCGCCGTGTACCCGCCCCGCCATCATCCGGTTCCAGCTTGCGATGGCGCGCGAGTTGTCCTGGCCGCGGCGGTGCATCCCGAGAAAGCGGTCCCCTCTCGACGCGAGATCCGGCAGCGGCTTCGCTCCACTCCCGGCGATGCGGGCGGCCAGGGAACTTATAAAGTCCCGGTCTTTCGATTGCAAAAGGGCGGAGTGTTCGCCCAGAGTCTCGCTCAACCATGTACTCACGAAGTCAAGATAAGGGCGCCGCCGCAGGAACCGCACGTACCGCTGCGGGTCCGTATCGTGTTCGAGAAACGGATAAGCCGCCTGGAACTGTTCCATTCTGAACTCGCAGAGAACGTGGCCGTGGAACCTGTCGTCCTGGGCTAGATTCTCAAGCATGGCAAGCCCCGACGTTCCGTCCGCCGCCAGTTGGTAGAAGTTCCACGGAGGCAACTCGCGCTTCAGCGCCGTTGGGTCCAGGTCGCAGAGCACGCGGGAATCTCCAATTAGCGCAACCGCATCGGTCGAACTCCGGGCTGCCGTGTAGAGCCGGTCGAACGCCAGCAGATCGCTCGCCGCGGGCTCGAAACCTGCAAATCGCCAGGACGCCTCGCCGGCCGCCAGAACCGCCACGCCCGCCAGAATCAGCTTCGCGGCCAGAAACGTGCGCCGGTGGTCACGCGCTTCTGGCCTGCTCCGTTCGACCTCGACCGATGAGTACTTGACTTCCTGATCGATCCGCATCCCAGGACGGCCATTGGACGAAAGATCCAAGGATAGCATTCCCGCACCGCCCCTCCACTTTCCTCCCAGGGCCGAGCGTGAGGGATATTACAGTCACACAAACTCCAAAAATATTTTCAGCCCATCCCCTGAACAACTTACCCCCGCCGCTGCCCCCTGCCTACTCCGCCTTCCACCAGCCCGCCAGCTAATCTGAAGTCGCCTATGACTTCTGTCGCACAACTCAACGCCAACCGCCTCAACGCGCAGCGCTCCACCGGACCGCGCACCGAGGCCGGCAAGGCCAACTCCCGCTTCAACGCCCTGACATACGGCC
>CAYWHA010000086.1:0-16917 GCA_964457555.1 uncultured Solibacteraceae bacterium | reverse complement strand
GACCAGGAGCGCAGCGACATCAGTTGCGGCAGCCCGTTCATCTGCACTTCGATGGGAATGGTGACCTGTTGCTCCACCTCCTCGGCCGCCCGCCCTGGCCATTGCGTGATCACCTGCACGTAGTTGTTGGCTACGTCCGGATACGCTTCCACCGGCAGTTGCTTGAAGGCGATCGCCCCCCAAACCAGTAGAAGAATCCCTGCGCATAGCACCAGGAATCGGTTCTGTAGGGCAAACGCAACCGACTTCTGGATCACTGTTCGCTGCTCTTCTGAACGTCGCGGTCGAACAACAACGCGTCGGCCACCACTTGGTCTCCCGGCCGCAGCCCGCCAAGCACCTGCTCCGTTTTATCCGCATCCACCGGGCCGGCCTGCACTTCCGTTCTGCGGAATTGCCGCCCGTCGAGCTTCACGAAGACCCAGTCGCGGTCCTGTAGACGGAGCACCGCGCTGGAGGGAACCACGGTCCGGGTCTCGGTCCCTTGCGATATGAAATGGACCGTCGCGAACATGTTCGGCCGAAGAACCCCAGCCTCGTTGGGCAGTTCGATCCGCACTTTCGCGGAACGCGTGTTCGCGTCAAGCAGCTTTGAAATATTGGTGACGCGCCCCTTCAACCGGCGGTCGGGATAGGCAGTTAGCTCAATTTCGGCCGGGTCGCCCAAGTGAACGTGCGCCAGGCCATTCTCGTAAACATCGCAAAGTATCCACACGTTCGAGAGATCCGCAATCGTAAACAGGTTCGGCGAGTTGTCGAGCGATTTTACCCCCGCGGCGGAAGTGACGTTCTGCTCCACGATTGTTCCCGATACCGGCGCGTGGATCTCAATCAAGGGCGAAACCCGCTGCGGGTCCCCTCCCAGAAGGCGTATGCGCTCCTCGGCCGCTTTCGCATCCACATTCGCCTTATTGGAGGTGTCCTCGGCCACGTCCAGGTCTTTTTGCGCCACCGCTCCGTGCGAAAAAAGTAGCTGGATGCGCTCGAGTTGCGTTCTTGCCAAAGCCGCGTCGGCCTCGAACTTCTGATAGTCGGCGAACGCCTGCGACATATCCGGGCTGGTCATCGTCAGCAGAAGCTGCCCTTTTTGCACGTCGTCCCCCAACCGGGCCTTGACGTCCACCACGCGGCCTGAGAAAAGGGCGTTGACCGCGTACGACCGGCTAACGTCCGCCGCCACAACGCCGTTTGCCAGAAGCTGGTCGGCTTCGTGTCGCGCAACCGCCTGAGTCAGCGGGAATTGCTCCGCGTCCGCAACGGTAACCACGTTGCGGTCCGGCACTGATTCCACGGTCGGGGCGGGCGCCGCAGTCTGCTCCGCGCTCACTGCCGCGCGCGAACAGCCCCATTGCGCTGCGCATAAGATCGCAATGGCCGCTGCCCCGGCAGAGGCTACCTGACAGCGGCGTTTCCCCAATTTTGGCGGAGCCTTCATTTCACGACCCTCCTTTGCTCGCTTGAGCCTTCCTTTGGATGCGTCCGGTTGTAGATTGCCCAGGCAAGCATGGCGAGGATGCCCATCGCAATGAGCAATTCGGGAATATCCAACGAGCGCATGGGGCCACTCTCCGGCCTCATTATAGCTCGATAGAGCCACTCGAAGGACTTCTATGGCCCCAAAGAGCCAATCTGACGATTAATCGCACGGTGCGTTGCACCTGGATCGAGTCGTATCTTTCGATTTGGCGAAGCAATCCTTTGATGTTTGCCGGGGGGCCAGCCCTAGCGCCGCCGGTCTCCGCCAGGGAGTGCAGGCTAGGCGCGGTAAGCGCCGCCGGTCTCCGCCGGCTGTGGTTTGAATCCTTAACGATAAAGGGGATGTTGTTGGGGGGAAGTGCTGGAGATCTTGCTAAAGCGCGCTTCGATACTGTTCCAGGGCAACCCGCACGAGCTGGCTGCGCATCCGCACGCCGGTTTTCGCGAACAACTGCCGGATCGTGTTCTTGACCACGCTCTCGGAGATGTCCATCTTTGCAGCGATCTCCTTGTTCGCCATGCCTTGAACCAATAGCCGCAGAACCTCTGCCTCTCTACTCGTCAGGGCTGCTAGTGTGCGTGCGTCCTGCGCCGTCGAAATCGATGAGTTCGACTCGGCGCTAGCCGGAACCCCCGATTCCTCTTCGCCTACGTCCGCGATGATCGCCGCCAGCTTGAGCTCCGTTCCTTCCCTATAGGTGGAGAACCAGACGTCGGCCAGGAATGGCTCGCCTTCGCCCCGGCGTCCTCGGCATTGCATCGATGCCCGGAACTGCGGCGCCTTTTCCCATCGGAGCGCCTGGTGCAGTTCCGGGAAAAATGCCGCGATGGGCGCGCCAATCAGACCTCCCTCTGGCGGCGCCATTAGCTCGACGGCCGCACGGTTGGCCAGCTCGATGAATCCGCGCTCGTCGACCGTAACGATGGCCGCGGGGCTGGTCTCGACCAGCACTTTGAGCCTGTCCTGCGCCTCCAGGCCCTGCCGGCGGCTACGAACCAGTTCTCCGACAAACAATCCGCAGCCCGCCAACGCCAGGGTCTCGAATCCCAGACGCACGAAGGATACCTCAAGCGGGCTGAAGACCTCGGCCAGCGTGGCGCAACCGGCGCCCAGCAGCGCCAGGAACCACCGCGGCAGGAAGGCTGCAGCCAGCATAATCGGGAAAAGGTATAGAAATCCCAGCGATATATACGGCTTCGTCCACCAATCCACCGCGGCGATGACCAAAATGGCTCCGCCGCTCACCAGCAGTACCGGAACTCGGTTGCCCTGGTCCCATACGCGTTCGAGGGTCGCCATGTTTGTTGTGAGAACCCCGATTATCGCCCCGGCTTGCCCGTAGCGCTCGCAATCAAAAGTTTGCCTCAGCCGATGGCGGGTCGTTCGGCTGGACGGCCCCGTAGAGGCGCCCTCCCACAGGCAATCGAACGATTATCCGATCGATTTCGCGATCTTACACGCTGCCCGAAACGCCCCATTCCCCCGCCCGTTGCCTGCGCGCCTCACGCACCATGGTCGCGAACCGCACTGCCAGTTCGTGAATCCGGTCAGGTTGCCGTAATTCGATCGCCTTCTTCGGAATCAAATGCGCGCCAATCCCAACCGCCGTCGCCCCCGCCAGAATGAACTCGGCGACGTTCCCCTGGTCCACGCCTCCGCTGGCGATCATCGGAACATGCGGAAACGGAGCCTTCAGCGCCTTGATATACGCCGGGCCGCCCAGTTGCATGCAAGGGAATATCTTGACGAACTCCACCCCCGCCTTTCGCGCCGCCATCACGTCGCTCGGAGTCATCGCGCCCGGAAAAACGAACGTGTCCCGCCGCAGCGCGAAATCCACAATCTCCAGATCCAGACCCGGGCTCGTCAGAAACATCGCACCCGCATCCAGGCAGCGTACCGCGGTCTCCACATCCAACACCGTGCCCGCTCCGACGATCATTTCCGGCCGGGCCTTCTTCAGCGCGCTCATCACGAAGAAGGCGTCCGGCACGGTCATGGTCACTTCCACAATGGGGATGCCCCCGCTGGCCACCGCTTCCGCCGCCATCAACGCGTCCGCCGCCTCCGATACCCGAATGCCCGGAATGATCCCAATTTCCTCGATACGCTCCTGAACTTCTTTCCGGTTCATCGATCCTCCGTTACCTTATTCCTGCTCCTCGAAGTCAGCCTCCGGCACCGGCAGCTTATCGCCTGCGCGCGCTACCCAGACATACAGCGTCGGCAGCAGGATGATGTTCACCAGCATCGCCACCATCAACCCGCCTACAATCACGATCGCGAAGGGCCGCTGCGAATCCGAGCCGATCCCGCGCGACAGCGCCGCCGGCAGCAGCCCGAGCGTCGCCACCAGCGTCGTCATCATGATCGGACGTAGCCGCAATACCGCCCCTTCCACCGCCGCATCCGCTATGTCGTGCCCCCGCGCGCGCAACTGGTTGATATATTCCAGCATGATCACTCCCGTTTGCACGCACACTCCGAATAGCGCCAGGAATCCCACGCCCGAGGAGACGCTGAAATGCGTACCCGTTAGCCACAGCGCCAGCAACCCTCCAAGCGGCGCCATCGCTATGTTCGCCAGCATCAGCGAGGCCCACTTGAACGAGTGGAACATCGTATAGAGGATGATGAAAATCACCAGGATGGTGATTGGCAGCACGATCGCCAGCCGCTTCTGCGATCGCTGTTGGCTCGCATATTCCCCGGCCCAGTCGACGTGGTATCCGGGTGGCAGTTTGACCTGCCGCCCCACTTTGCGGATTGCTTCCTCCACGGTGCTCCCAAGATCGCGGCCTCGCACGCTGTACTTGATCGCCACGTACCGCGAGTTCGACTCCCGGTAGATCTCAGAGGCGCCGTCCAGCACTTGCACGTTGCACAATTGCGCCAGAGAAACGCGCTCTCCCGAGGGCGCCAGCAGCCGTATGTTCTCAATCGCTTCCTGCGTGTCGCGGTACGGCGCCTGGTAGCGCAGCACCAGATCGTAGCGCTGTTCGCCCTGCAGCACCTGGCTGACCGCATTGCCCCCCGCTGCCGTCTGGATCGCATCCTGCACGTCGGCCACATTGATCTGGTACCGCGCGGCCGCCTGCCGGTCCACTTCCAGGTTCAGATTCGGTTGGCCAATCACGCGGAAGAGTCCCAGATCCTGGACGCCTGGGATGCCCTTCATCACGTTCACAATCTCATCGCCCTTCTGCTCCAGGAGTTTGAGGTCTTCCCCGTACACCTTGATGGCAAGCTCGCCCTTAACCCCGCTGACCGCCTCCTCCATGTTGTCCGCAATCGGCTGGGAGAAATTCCAAAGCACGCCGGGTATTTTCTCCAACTCATGGTCCATGGCCGCGATCAGTTCTTCCTTCTGTTGGCGAAACACAGGCCGCCACTGGTCTTTAGGTTTGAGATCTACGAAATACTCCGTGTTGAAGAAACCCGTGGTGTCCGTGCCGTCGTCGGGCCGCCCTACCTGCGAGACCACCTGCGTTACCTCCGGGAATGACGCCATGACAATGCGAGCCTGATCCATGAGGCGCGCGCCCTCCGTCGGCCCGGTGCTGGGCGCCAGCGTGCCGCGAGTCCAAATGGCCCCTTCGTCCAGGTGCGGAAGAAACTCAGATCCGATCGCGCCGCTCGTCGCCAGCCGCACCGTCCCCAGCAGGCAGGCCGCCGCCCCTGCGAACACCAGCCAATGATGCTTCACCGCCCACCTTACGGCAGCCCGGTAACGCGCCGTCAGCCACACCAGGGCAGGATTGCGCCATTCCTTCGCCTCCCGCCGGAACGCGAAGCTCGCCAGCACCGGGGCCATCACCATCGAAAAAATCAGCGCGCCCAGCAGCGCGAACGCCACCGTCCACGCCATCGGTTTGAACAACCGCCCTTCCACGCTCTGCAAAGTAAAAATCGGAAGGTAAGCCGTGATGATGATGCCAATGGCGTAAAACACCGGCCTCTGCACCTCGTGCGCCGCCTCGCGGATCCGCGCCATCGGCGGCTTCGACACGTCCTGCCGCCCCATGTGCCGCACGATGTTTTCCACCATCACCACCGCTCCATCCACTACCATCCCGAAGTCCAGAGCGCCCAGTGACAGCAGATTCGCGGGAATGTGGCGAAGATCCAGGCAGATCGAAGCGAACAGCAGGGAGAACGGAATCGTCATCGCCACAATCAGCGCCCCGCGCGCGTTCCCCAGAAACATAAAGAGAATGATGGAGACCAGGATGATCCCCTCGCTGAGATTGTGGAGCACCGTGTGGGTCGTGTAGTGCACCAGGTCGCTCCGGTCCAGGAACGGAACCACCTTCACCCCGGGCGGCAGAATCTTGGTATTGAGTTCTTCCACCTTCGCGTGGATGCCGTCGAGCGTGGCGTCCGATTCGGCGCCCTTCCGCAGCAGCACGATGCCTTCTACCGTGTCTCCGTCGTCGATAATCTTGCCGTCCACGCGGTGAATCGACTTGCCGATCTTGCCTAGCCGTATCTTCGCCCCTTGCGAAACCGTCGCGATGTCCCGTATCCGAATCGGCGTGCCGTTTTGCGTCTTGATGACGGTGGCCTCAATGTCCGCCACATTGCGGAACAATCCTACCGCGCGGACGTTCACCTGCTGCAAGCCCGCCTCGATGAAACTGCCTCCCGCGTTCACGTTGTTGTTGGCCAGTTGCTGTTCCACCTGCCCCAGATTTAGCCCGTAGGAAACCAGCTTGTCCGGGTCCAGGCGTACCTGATACTCGCGTGTGGTCCCGCCGAAACTGGCGACATCCACCACGTTCGGGACCGACTTGAACTGTTTCTCGAGAACCCAGTCCTCCAGCGATTTCAACTCCATCAAATCGTACTGCGGGTTCGTGCTCGTCAGCGTGTACCAGAAAATCTGGCCCACCGGGCTCCAGTCCGTTCCCATTTGCGGCTGCAAATTCTGAGGCAGATTCACCTGCGCGAGCCGCTCCAGCGCTTTCTGCCGGTTCCAGTCGTTATCGGATTCGTCGTCGAAGACCAGCATCACGCTCGACAATCCGAACAGCGACGTCGATCGCAGGTGCGTCAGGTGCGGAATCCCGTTCATCGCGATCTCGATGGGAATCGTGACCTGCTGTTCCACTTCCTCCGCCGCCCTGCCAGGCCATTGCGTGATGATCTGAACGTAGTTGTTGGCCACATCCGGATACGCTTCAATCGGAAGGTTACGAAACGAAATGATGCCCCAGATGAACAGCAGAACCGCCAGCACCAATACCAGGAACCGGTTGTTCAGGGCGAATTCGACCACGGCGCGGATCATGAATGCATCTCCCCCAGGGTTATTGTTCGGCGGTGTCCTGCAACACCAGGGCGTTCGATACCACCTGCTGCCCCGGTTGGATGCCCGCCCGGATCTCCTGCATATTGCCCGCAAGCATATCTCCGCCTCTCACCTCTACGCGCTGGAAACGCCCGCCCTCCATCGGGGTGTACACCCAGTCGCGATCGTGAAGGTGCAGCACCGCGCTCGCCGGGACCACCGCGTTCACCACGTTCTTCTGCCCGTGGAACGTGGCCGTCACGAACATTCCGATGCGCATGAACCCCGGGTTCTCCACTTCCAGCCGGACCTTCGCCGTCCGCAGGTTCGGATCGAGAATCGGTCCGATATTGCCGATTCGCCCTTTCAGAACCGTATTCGGATAGGCGTTGAAGTGGATATCCACATACTCGTCCAGGTGGACAAATGGCAGATCGTTCTCGTACACATCGCACATCACCCACACATGCGATAGATCGGAAATCGTGAACGCATTCGGCGACGCCAGCCCTTGCGTTCCCGACGCGGCCGTAACCTGCTGGTCCGTAATCACGCCCGATACCGGCGCCACAATGTCCACAACCGGCGACGGACGGTCCTTGTCCGCTCCCAGCACACGGAGATGTTCAATCGTGGTCTGCGTCGTAACTCTGGCCTTCTCCGCTACATCCTGCGCCACTTCCAGGTCCTTCTGCGCAATCGCGCCCTTGTCGAACAGGAGTTGCGAGCGCGCCAGTTGCGCCTTCGCCAGGGTCTCGTCCGCCACCGCCTGCTGGTAATCCGAGAACGCTCCGGCAAGGTCCGCGCTCTGCACCCGTAGCAGCGGCTGCCCCTTCGTCACCGTATCGCCCAGCCGCGCGTGAACTTCCAAAACCCGCCCCGAAGCGATCGAAATCACGGGAACGTTTCGTGAGACGTCCGCGCTTACCACCCCCGTCACGTTCAGAACCGGGGCCGCATCCCGCCGGCCTGCCACCGCCAGGGGAAACTGGTCCGGATGTGGCAGGCTGACCACATCCGCGTTCGCCGCTTGTTCCACCTGCGCCGGAGGCGGCGCTCCCTCGCTTGAGTTGATTGCCCCTTTGGCTCCGCACCCGGCCAGCACAACGGCCGGTGCGAGCGCTAGCCACAGAATCGAATTCTTTTTCATTGCAACACCTCTGTCCCCACCGCCATATTCAACTGGCCGGCCGCGGTCATGTACGCGCCCACCAGGTTCAGGTAGTTGAGTTGAACGCTCCTGTAATCGCTCTGCGCGTTCAGAAAATCCAGCAGCGACGCCCCGCCATGCTGATACGCGAAGGAAACCGTTTCGCGCACCCTGGTGGCCTGCTCCAGGTATTTCGCCTTGTACGCCCGCAACAGAACCAGGTTGCTGTTCAATGTGGCGAACGCCGAATCCACGTCGCTGAATACTTGCGCCTCGGCGGCTTCCTCCAGCCGCTCGTTGCGATGAACATCTAATTCCGTCCGCGCTTTCTCGCCCTGATTGCGGTCGAAAATCCGCAGCGGAACGCTCAGGCTGACCCCCAGCGCATTGTTGTCATACTGGTTGTTGAATGAAGGATTGTGCGTCACCCATGCGCTCCAGGTCGGGTCCGCCGATCCGTTCGCGACAGCCAGCCGGTAGTCCGTCTTGGCTTGCTCCACCGACTGCATGGCGGCCCTCAGGTCCGGCCGGTTCGCCAGCGCGGTCTGGTGAAGTTCCTCCAGCGTGATGTGCGGCTCGGTGACCTCGAAAGCCCCCGTCACATCGAAGCGCTCCACCGCCGTCCGGTCGTTCAAGAGCGCCAGCAACTGGATCTTCGCGGTTCTCAGGTTCACCAGCGCCGACTGCAAATCTGTTTCGAATTGCACGCGCTGCAACTCCAGCCGGTCCAAATCCACCATCGCGATGTCGCCCGCTTTGTACCGGTCGCTGCTCACCCCCAGCAAGCGATCGTAATAGGCCAGGTTCTCGTTCGCCAGCGCCAACACCGACTTTTGCTGCAGCGTCTGCACGAAGGCGCCCCGCAGGTTGAATAGAAGATTGCGTTCCTGGTCGTCCAATTCGGACACCGTCACGGCGGTCGCTTTCTGCGCGCTCTCCAGACGCAACTCCCGCTTGTTCTCGCGTTCGTGCAGATAGCTGATGCCGGGCGCGAACTGAGTGCCCGCGAACGGCCGCCATACCCCGTCATAACGGCTGATTTGCGTCCCGTCCGACGAAAGACTGAAATCCGGATTGGGCCGCAGATAAGCTGTGATCTCCTGAGCCTTCGACTCGGCGATGCCAACCCGCCCAGCTCGCAAAGTCGGGTTCGTGGCTTCGAACTGGTCTTTGATCTGCTGCCAGGTAAACGTCTTCTGGGCGAACGCCCCCGTCGGCGCGGCGAAAGCCAAGGCCGCCACCACCCACTCCCAACGCATCAGGCCCATAAGGACCTCCGTAGTGTGATTCTCTCCACTCGGAAATACACGCTTCCTCCCTATCGCGCATCATTGCGGGCCTCGGGAAGTGCCATTCTCAAGGCGCCGCATTGCATCCGCCGAAGCGGCTATGAATCTGCGTTAAACGGAGGGTGGAGAACGGCCGGACCGGCATACCGCGCTGTAAGCGTGGAGCTGCGGCCGAAGAACGCACGTGTGCGCGATGCAGAACAGGACCACCGCCAAGGCGCAAACCAGCGCCGTCTGGCAGCGTTCGAGCGTCTCGAGCAGGCGGGCCAATTGAACGCGGGCCGACTCGGCGGGGTCTTCGGGCACCGGGCTCCCGTAGCCGCCGTGACGGCCAAGTTGCGCATTTAGAAGGGAATAGCTCAGCAGGTCGTCACTATTGGAAATGGCCGGAAATATCGCAAACGCCGCCAGCAGGACCGCCACCAGCCTGCGCGGGCCGGACCAGCGCCCCCGGTTGCCGCGCCTCCGCAGCTCCTGAAATGCCAGCCAGAGCAACGCGCACGCGGCAATCCCCAGCCACACCGCATTCAGCGCGTTGTTCAACGTAGAAGAAGTCACACTAATCCTAATAGGATACAAGGAAAAAGACGGGAATGCTGGCGCCATAGTTACAGGCGCCAACGCCCACCACCCGGCGATCGGGCTTCGCGGCCTCGCCGGGGGCTGTGCGCCCTCATCCGCTTTTCCGCAACCCAGCTTCGGTTCTCCTCCATACGCTGCATTTGGCAGTCTAAACCGGCGGACATAAGGGCCGCATGAAGGTCCGCGAAACAAGAGGCGTCGCGCAGTCGCTTGCCTGGCCTGCGCCGGCGGCGCGGCGTGCGCGGGGTCGCGCTCCCGCGAATCGGCCCATCCCATAAGCAAATCTGAAGATGCCCATCAAATCTTTGCATGATGGAGCCAACCCCCCGTGATACAGCGAGTTACCGCCTGGCGTCGCCGCGCCTTCCGGCTTCTTCATGCATTCCTTATGAGCCATCCCGCAGAATCGCTCTAATGACGCGACGATCGGTAAGTGGGGCGGGCCGGGGCGCCCGCGCCGTTCGCGGGCCCGCCTGCCTTCTTTTCTCGGCCTTCTTCCCTTGGCCTTCTTCTCCCGCTACCCCGGTTGTCAGGCCCCGCACGCTTGCCAACCCGCGCTCAAGGAACCCGCTGACATGAACTCCACGTCCGATCCGGCGTCCTCCGAGCGTGAAGCCTATGCGGGCGGAAGCCTGCTTATAGTGGACGACGAACCAGCCATCCGCTGGGCCCTGCGAAAAACGCTCCAAGGCATGAATTTCGAAATCTCGGAGGCCGAAAGCGGCGATCAGGCCCTCGCCTTGGTTCGTACCACTCGCTTCGACGCCGTCCTCCTGGATGTCGGCATGCCTGGCATGACTGGCGTCGAGGCCTGCAGGAAAATCCGCAAAATGCTGCCGCTCCTTGGCATTGTCATGCTGACCGTAAAAAACGCGGAAGAAGACAAGATCGAGGCGCTTGACGCCGGCGCGGACGATTACATCACCAAGCCCTTCAACGTTCGCGAGCTGGCAGCCCGGCTCCGCGCCATCGTCCGCCGCTCAAACGCCTCTCGCGTCGACGATGCGGCCCCGATCCGAATCGGAGACATGGAACTCGACCCCGTGCGCCGCGTCGTAAAGAGGGCCGGCGCCGAGGTCCGCCTCACTCCTAAGGAGTTTGAGATGCTGCGCCTCTTGATGTCGCACGCCGGCCTTCCCCTCACCCACGCGCGCATTCTGAAGGCCGTGTGGGGACCGGATTACGGCGGTGAACTCGAGTACCTCCGGACCTTTGTCCGTCAACTGCGCAAGAAGCTCGGCGATGACGCCGCGTCTCCTAAGTACATTGTCACCGAGCCACAAATCGGTTACCGTTTCGCGGCAGGAGTCAATCTGTCTTCGCAACCATGAGGTACATAAAATCTTTCTATCCAAATCCTCATGCGATTCTCATACGGCGTCGCGTACACTGCCTCTTAGTCGGATGAGTGATCGAATGAGTGCAATCATGAACAGCCTCGAAGATAACGCAGGCGAACGCTTCGGAAGGAAACGAATACATTCGGTTATGATAAAACACCTAGTAGTAGCCATGACATTGCCGCTATGCATCGGGTGGAACGCCGCTCCCGCCCGCGCGGCAGCTTCGGGCGATGTTCGAGGCGTCACTCTGAGACCCGACGGCGCTCCTTTGCCCGGAGCGCGCGTCATGGTGCGCAATCAACGCGGGGACGCCCTTCGAAGCGTCCTAAGTGGCCGTCGTGGAGCATTCGATATTACCGACCTCAAGCCGGGCGACTATCGGCTGACCGCCAGCAAACCTGGATTTGGGACTTACTACGAAGATGTCCGGTTGAAACCCCACGAGAACCTTCAAGTGGCGCTGGCTCTTCCGGCATTAGGCGCAGCGCGGTCGGACGATCCTCCCGCGCCCGCCGCCGCTCCGGCGCCGCCGGAGAAGACGCTCGATTCGATGCAGGCGCGAATCGATAATCTCGAAGCCGAATTGAACGAGGTGAAAGCCCAGGCGGCCGCCGTCGCCGCGGCAACTCCGGCAGCCGCGGCTCCTGCTGCCGATGCGTCTGCGCAAGCGCCCCAGACCGAGCCGGTCCCGCAGACCCCTCCGACGACTCCCCCGGTCGACACGGTCAATCCCTTCGCCGATTACGACTGGACCTGGCTAAACGGCAACCCGCGCAACAAAGACGTTGCCTTCGATTCCAAGTTCTTCACGCCGGAAATCCGCGCCGATCTTACCTATACTTACGATTTCAACAAGCCGCAGGACGACTCCATGGGTGGATCGAGCGAACTCTTCCGGTCCAATGAAATCCAGTTGGAGCAGCTTGGACTCGGCGGCGATTTCCACTGGGACAATGTTCGCGCCCGCTTCATGACTCAGTTCGGCGCCTACTCCACGGCGACCATCCGCAACGATCCGAGTTATGCGAAAGGCCAGTGGGACTTAGCCGACGCCGATCGCTACCTGTCGGAAGCCTATGGCGGCTATCACCTCAACAAGCTGCATGGCATCAACATCGATGCAGGCATCTTTATGTCTTACATCGGTCTATTCAGCTATTACAACTTCGATAACTGGGCTTACCAACCATCCTATGTATCTTCCAACACTCCTTGGTTTTTCCAGGGAGTGCGCATACAGCTCTTCCCGACGAACCATTTGAAAATCGAGCCCTGGTTCATCAATGGATGGCAGTCTTATGCCTCCGCCAACGCCAGGAAGGGCCTCGGTGGACAGATTAAGTACACTCCATTTTCGTGGCTGAATATCATCTCGAACAATTATGGCCTCGGCCATGACGACTTGTACGTACCCAACCGCGGCCGCATCCACACCGACGACAGCTTCGAGGTCAAGTATTACGATAAGCCCGGAAAGACTCTCGATAAGATGGCCTTCTCCTTCACCGGCGATATGGGCTGTGAGTTCGGCGGCGGGGTAAGTTGCCATGGAGATACCAAGGGAGGGCCCAAGCAAAGCTTTATCGGTTTCATGGTCTATGACCGTTACTGGTTCGATAACGATAAGTACGGCTTTACGCTCGGCGGCGGAATGATCAACAACCCCGGGCGCTATCTGGTGCTGCTTCCGCCCATCAACGGAGAGACCGCCGCTTCCGCGGCCATCAATTCTCCTTACTTCACGGAGAATCCCGGCGATCCGTTCAAGGCCTGGGACACTTCGGCCACCTTCGACTACATGCCCAAGCAGTGGCTTACGTTCCGCTTCGAGGGCGATTTCCGCCACGCGAATGTGCCCTATTGGGCCGGTTCCGGCGGACTCACGCCTCCGGTGGGATTAGGCGTAACACCCGGCTCGAACAACGGCTTCCCAACCCAATACGCCTGCATGGACGGCACGCCGTCCGCAACCACTACGGGCTGCGGCGCCGACGGTGGCGTTTGGTACCCCAACCTGCAAAAGAGGGAATGGCTGATCGATATAGATCTGATGGTGAAATTCTAGACCGGAGGGAACCATGCTGAACCGAAATAGCTTGCTATCGATCGTTGTGATCGTCCTGGTGTTGGTCGTGGCCGGGGCGATGTCGATGACCGCGGCCCCCCAGAAGGCCACTCCCAAGCCGCAGGATAGACTGGCGCTCGGACTGGACGAGGTCAAGCAACTCTTGCTCCTGATAGATACCGACAAGAACGGCAAGATCTCCAAGCAGGAGTACATGGCGTTCATGTCAGCGGAATTTGACAGGCTGGATGTGAACGAGGACGGGCAGTTGGACCCCAAGGAGTTGACAAGATCGTCACTGCGCGTAAGCCACTTCTCATCGTCTGGGAAGTGACCCTTCCGAAATCCACGCCGCGTGAGCCATCGGACCGGCCCGCGGCGTGGTAGCTTGGTTCCGTGCAGGTCGGTTTCGATCCCCGCAATACCAGCGGACTGAGCATGGCGTTCCGGAGTAAGCCGGCGGCGTGGGGCGTGCTTGCGGTTTTCGGCGGGGGCCGGCGCGCGGACCGCTTTTTCGCGGCATGGCTCATGGCCGGCGATTTGGGTTTGCCCCTGGTCCAGGCAGCCGTGCCAGTCCCCGGCTGTGTCTCCTTCCTGGACGGCGTCTCCCTCGCGCCTTCGCCGCCGCCCGACAGCGTCGTCGTCTTCTCGCAGGACAATCCACCGGCCGCCGGCCTTACGGCCGATCTGGTGGTTCAGTTCCCCGCCGCCGGACCATCGAACCAGCCCCCAGCGCCGCCCGCCGCGCCGGCAGACCGCATTGACCCGTGCTCGAACTTCGACGTCGTCATCAATGGAATTTCCTACGGGTTTAGCGAGGTCGGAGCGCTCGCTTGCGTGGCGCAAAGCCCGTGGGGAACCACCTACCCGAACATCGTTCTCCGCCGCGCCATTACCTTGAACAAAGATCTCTACCAGTGGCGCATGAACATCGCCGGCGCCCAGGCGGACGTGCGAACCGTGTCCATCAACCACCTCTCGGCGTCCGGGATCGTTCGCACCTGGTGGGTGGAGGGCGCTTGGCCCGTGCGCTGGACGGGGCCATCGTTCGATTCCATGGCTGCCCGCCCCGCGATGGAGGAGATCGAGATCTGCATCAGCCGAGTCCAGTGGATCTAGGAGAAACGTAATGGCCGTACAACGCGACAACCCGTATGGCGGGTTCAACTTTCTGGTGAACCTGGGACAGGGCGACCCCGCCAGCGTCTCCGGCGGCTTCGCAGAAGTCTCCGGCCTGGGCATGGCGGTTGAACCGATCGAATACCGCAATGGAAACGACAAGGTCAACTCCCCGCGCAAGCTGCCCGGGTTGGTAAAGACGCCGGATGTGACCCTTCGCCGGGGCGTGATCGGCAACACCGCCTTGTTTTCGTGGCTGCAAAATGTGGCCAATGGGACCGAAGACTTTCGCACGGTGGTCATTCAACTCCTCGATGAGGCTCGCAACGTGGTACTGACCTGGACTCTGTCCGAAGCGATTCCCGTGAGCTACCACGGCCCCTCCCTCTCGGCTGAAAAGAACGCCGTGGCCATTGAGGAGCTGACCATCGCGTGCCGGTCGATCACGGTGACTTAAGCGGGAGGCGCTCCATGTTGAAGCCAACGCTCTTGTCGATTATCGTTCTGCTGCCGGCCGGGATGCTCATGGCTCAGCAGGCGCCGCCGCCGCAGGCTCCGCTCCGGGTGATTGCGTTTGGCGCCCACCCGGACGATTGCGACGGCAAGTTCGGCGGCACGGCCGCGAAATTCGTCAAGGCCGGGGCCGCTGTCAAGTTCGTCTCGGTCACCAACGGGGACGCAGGCCATCAGGAAATGGGCGGCGCCGCGCTGGCCCGGCGCAGGTACATCGAGACCCAGGAATCGGCCCGCCGGCTCGGCATCGCCGAATACGAGGTCATGAACAACCACGATGGCGAGCTGATGCCCACGCTTGAAGTGCGGCGGGAGGTGATCCGCGCGATTCGCCAGTGGAGGGCGGACATCGTTCTCTCGCCGCGGCCCAACGACTATCACCCCGACCACCGCTACACTGGAGTCCTGGTGCAGGACGCCGCCTACATGGTGGTGGTTCCGAACATCGTTCCGGACGTTCCCGCGCTGCGCAAGAACCCGATCTTCCTGTACTACGACGATAACTTCCAGCAACCGAATCCCTTCCGCCCCGACGTGGCCGTCGCTATCGACGACGTGTGGGCCACCAAGATCGACGACCTGGACGCCCAGGTATCGCAGATGTACGAGTGGCTGCCGTGGGTGGCCGGAAACCTCGACCAAGTCCCCAAGGATCCGGTGGCGCGAAAGCAGTGGCTCTCGCAATCGCGCGGGGGACGGATCTCCCCGGTAATCCGAGCCGCGCTGGTGGCGCGCTACGGCGCCGGCCAAGGCGGGAAGGTCCAACATGCCGAAGCCTTCCAGTTGTGCGAGTACGGGACGCGGGCCAGCCTAGACCAACTGCGGGCGATGTTCCCGAAATAGAGAAAACCCCAAGAGTTGCCAAGCGGAAGGGCCTACCCCACTGAGGGCAAGAGCAGCGGGGCACAGGCTCTCTAGACGCTGGCGGGAGAGCCGGCGCGGGCGGCGCCCATCAGCCGGTCGTCGAATTCGAATCCGGCTGAGCGCGGTTTGTGATTGCGCACGTACCAGCGGTACGTCTCCTTCAAACCGATGTCGAAGGGCGTCATCTTCATTTTCAGAACGCGCGGCGCCTTGCCCATGTACTCGGTGATGGGAGGCAGGTCGAGATATTCGCCGAAATAATAGGGCTCGGTCATGGCGTTGCCGCCCGCGGCCTGTATGGAGTCGCGCGGCACGCGCACCAGGGTCGGTTCGACGTTCGCAATCCGGGCGAGCCGCTCCACCAGTTCGATGTGCGTCAGGGGCTTGGAATCGCCGATATTGAAGGCCTCGCCTTCCGCCCGCGGCGCGGTCATGGAATGGATCATCGCCTCCACTAGGTCGCGAACGTAGACGAACTGCATCAGGCGGTGGCCATCGCCCGGGATGATGATGGGCCGGCCGGCGCGCAGGCGGTCCCAAAAGAACTGCTCCCGGTAGAACGGATTGCCGGGACCGTAGACGAACGGCGGCCGGAAAGTGACTACCGGGAGGCGCGTCTTGGCGTGCATCCGAAACAGCAGGCGTTCCGTGGTGGCCTTATGGCGGACGTAGGGATCGGGGTGGTAATCGGGCGCGAGCGGGTCGCTCTCCTTATGGTTGAGTCCGTCGCCGTAAGCGGCCACGCTCGACATAAAGATGTAGCGGCTCATCCAGTCGCCGAAGAGGCGCACGGTAGATTCCACCTGGGCCGCGGTGGTACCGTTTTCCCAGTCGTAGGCGTTGTCGAAGACCACTTCGAACCGCCGCCCCCAAAGGGCTTCGCGCATGGAATCCGCGTCGTTACGATCCGCGACGATGTTCTCCACGCGCCGGCCGAAGTCGTGCTTCGGCTTGCGATGCAGAATCGCAACGTCGTGCCCTCCTTTGACCAGCTCCTCCACGAGCAGCCGGCCAATAAAGAGGGTGCCCCCAATGACCAGTACCTTCATACACTCCTAATCAAGTTAGACGCGTCGGCCTATGGCGTCTCTAAAACGATAGCTCGTCTAGTCGTAATATTCCAGACCCAAGTGAGTAATCAGCTCTTCGCCCTTCATCCAACGCAACGTGTTCTTGAGTTTCATGAGCTGGATGAAGATATCGTGCTCGGGGTAAACCTCGGGCG
>CAYWHA010000085.1:0-17029 GCA_964457555.1 uncultured Solibacteraceae bacterium | reverse complement strand
GCCTTGGAAGCCGCGCTGGCGGAGAAGTTCGGGCGGGAATGTCCGGAGCCGGGGCCGGCGATGGCGATGATCTTACCGGCGCGCCTCTCGATCATGCCGGGCAGCGCGGCGCGGCACGAATTGAGCACGCCGAGCAGATTGATTTCGATGGTTTCGTTCCAGGCCTTGGGCTTGGAGGAGAGCATGGGGCCGACGGGGCCTAGCACGCCCGCCGCGCAGATGAGAACATCCACGCCGCCGAATACCACGCTCATGCGGTCCACGGCGGCCATGACCTGCTCCAGGTCGCGCACGTCGGTGCGGATGCGGAGGGCGTTGCCCTTGGCCTGCTCGATTTCGAGCTTGGCCATGTCGAGTTCGGCCTGACTGCGCGCCAGCAGGCCGATGCGGGCGCCGGCCTGCGCGAAGCCGAGCGCCAGGCGCTTTCCTATGCCCCGGCCGGCGCCGGTGATCAGGACGTTTTTTTCGAGGAGGGGTTTCAAATCCGGGTGCACCGTTGGCAGGCGAAAGCGCCTGCCCCACTCACACTGCGATTGTAATCCGCTTCGCTGTTCATGGTTTACCGGCGGACTCGCGGGCTTTGATGTAGCGGGCGGCTTTGGGCTCCCGGGGGTTCCATTCGGGCGCGGCGGCGCTGTCGGCCAGATCGAGGGCGGCGAGCGCTATGGCGTTGTCGACTTTGGCCATGTTCTCGTAATCGAGTTTGGGCCACTCATCGCCGACGGCGTGGTAGTCGGGGAACATGTAAGCCACACCAACGGTGGTGTCGGGAACGCCGGCGTCGGCGAAGCGGACATTGTCGCTGCGGGCGAAGTAGGAATCGCCGTTCGGCTGGTCGTTGACGGCGCGTACGCCGGCTTGTTCGGCGGCCTTCTGAAAGGTGGCGGCGAGGTTGGTATAGGTGAAGCCGGTGAGGTCGAGCTCCAGGAGCTTGGGCCGCTCGGAATCGTCCGTGCGGCCGAGTTGTTCGAGGTTGATATCGGCGATGGTTTTGGCGAGGGGAAAAAGTGGATGATGGACGTAATATAATGAGCCGATTTCGCCGATCTCTTCTCCGAACAGAGCGACGAATACGATGCTGCGCTTGGGTCTGGCGGGCAGCGCGGCCAGGGCGCGAGCGATTTCGATGAGGCTGGACGTGCCGCTGGCGTCGTCATTGGCGCCGTTGAAGATGCGGTCGCCATCGCCAGAGGGGCGGACGCCGAGGTGATCGTAATGCGCGGTCAGGAGGAGGTAGGTGTCTTTCAAGGCGGGGTCTGAACCGCGGAGGATGGCGGCGACATTGCGCAATTTGACCGGCTCGACGGCGGGCGGCGGGATACGCGCGGTGACCTTGACGGCGGCATCGGGAGCGGCGGCGAGGGCATCGCGGACGGCGGCGTCCCAGATCACGATGGACGGAGGGGGTGCGGGCATGGCGGTGTCGCGCAGGGCGGTTCGGCCGGACATGGCGCGGGGCGCCTGAGCGGAGATCTGAATGACGATGGCGGGAGATGTTAGCGACTGCCTGCCGTTGGCCGCGGCGCGCTCGACGGGCACATTATCCAGGACCGCGGCCACGGGCTGCGCGACCAGCATGGACGCAGGGGCGACCGGAAACTCTTGGCCGCCGATATCGAGGGTCAGCTCCAGGCCATCGAGGTTCGGTTTGACGGACTCGAAGGAGGCGGTTTGGAAGTAGCCATCGTCTCCGGCGGGTTCGAGGGCGGCGCGGCGGAACTGGGAGGCGATGAACTCGGCGGCGATGTCCAGGCCTTTGGAGGGCGTGGCGCGGCCTTCGAGGGCGTCGGAGGCGAGGAAGGAAACATCGGCCTTGAGATCGTTGGGGGCGATGCGGAGGGGGGCCGGGGTTTGGGAGAAGGCCAGGGCGGCGGCGGCGAGGGTGGCGGCTAGGGCGAGGGGGCGTGTCATAAAGAACCGCTCTCTGACGTTCGCGGCTCGGATGGCATTTGCGGATCGGATGCGGATGGCGGCGTTTCGGATGGTGGCATTTTAACTCCTAGGGGGATGCGGATGAGGACCCAGGCTACGGCGGCGAAGCCTACGTAGGAGAGCCAGCCGCCCCAGGTTTTGAAGAAAGTAAACTCGTCGGCGCCTGTTAGCAGGTGCGTGAAGGAACTGATGCCGGAAAGGAATGTGACGGCGAGGACAATGCCCATGAGGGCCTCGCCGGCGATCAGGCCGGAGGCCAGCAGTACGCCGGTCTCCTCGACTTTGGCGCGGCGCTCGGGGGAGCGGCGGGAGGCCATGCGGTCCACGGCCCACTTGACGATGCCGCCGACGAAAATGGCGGAGACGGTGTCAAAGGGCAAGTACATGCCGACGGCGATGAGCATGGGCGAGCGGGCGCCGCACATGATGAGCGCGATTCCGAAGGCGGCGCCGATGCCGATGAGACCCCAGGCCATCTGTCCGCCGACGATGCCCTTGGCGAGTTGGGCCATGAGGCCGGCCTGCGGGGCGGGCAGGGCGCGTCCGCCGATGCCGCCGGTGGCCAGATTGGCTTCGTGCAGGGCGATGATGGGGAACATCAGGAAGAGCGAGAGGACGGCGACGGAGGCGATCTCGACCACCTGCATTTTCCAGGGGGTGCCGTGGAGGAGGTAGCCGACCTTGAGATCCTGGATGAGCGAGCCGGAGACGGAGCAGGCGCAGGCGACCACGCTGGCGACGCCGAGGACGGCAGCCACGCCCGTCATTCCCTTGGCGCCGATGGCCAGCATGACCAGCGCGGAGAGCATGAGGGCCGAGAGGGTGAGCCCCGAGAGGGGCTGGTTGGAGCTGCCCACGAGGCCGACCAGATAGCCACCGACGGCGGAGAGGAGGAAGCCGGCCACACCCATAATGGCGCCGGCGATGATGGCGGAGACCCAGCTTCCGGTGAAGGAGTGGTAGATGACGGTCACGGCGACGGTCAGCACGGCCACGCCGATGGCGAGCCACTGGACGGGGATATCGCGGTCGGTGCGGTCACGGTGTTGGCTTTCGTGGGCGGCCTTGGCGGAGGCTCCGAAGGCGCCAGAGATGGACTGGGCGATGGAAGTCCTCATGCCGAATAAGGTGTTGCAGGCGCCCACGAGCATGGTGCCGACGGCGATGGGGCGGACGATGTTGTACCAGACGGAGTTGGCCAGGACATCCCAGCCAGCGCCTTGAGGGCCGCCGACGCGATGGGCGAGATCGGGATCGAAGAAGAGCAGCAGGGGGATGAGAATCCACCATGCCAGCACGCCGCCGGAGGCGTTGATGGCGGAAAGCTCGGGGCCGATGATGTAGCCGATGCCGATCAAGGCAGGCGAAAAACTGGGTGTGGACCAGAACACGCCGCCGGAGTGAACCACGCTGCCGAGGGGCTGCTTATCCAGGTTGAAATGGCTGACGACGGAGCGGGGAAAGGAGAGGAAGCCCTCGGCGTAATCGCGGAAGATCTGGAGGCCTTTGTCGGAGGTGAGGATTTGCAGCAAGCCGGCGAAGCCCATGGCGCCGAAGACGTACTTGGGCGCGTCGCCGCCGTGCTGGCCGGATTTGACGACCTCGGCGCAGGCTACGCTCTCGGGGAAGGGCAGGTCGGTTTCGACGCAGAGCGGGCGGCGGAGGACGACGATGAAACAGACGCCGATCAGGCCGCCGACCAGCAGGATGAGCACGGACTGCCAGTAGTGGTCGCGCAGGTTGGCCCACAGGCGCTGGCCGTCGATTTCGACCATCATGAAGGCGGGGATGGTGAAGATGGCAGCGGCGACCAGGGCCTCACCGACCGAGGCGGCGGTGCGGGCGATGTTCTGCTCCAGGACGCCGCCGCCCATGGCGCGGAAGACGGCGATGGCGATGACCGCGGCGGGGATGGTGGCGGCGATGGTCTGGCCAGCCTTCATGCCCAGGTAGGCATTGGCCGCACCGAAGACGAGCGCCAGAAAGAGACCTAGAGCGACGGCACGGAAGGTCATCTCCGGAGGATCGGGAGGGAGCGCGGAAGCGGGCATCAACCGGGATGGTAGCACGGCGGCTAGGGGCTTCCGGGGTACGGTTTTCAGCTCTTTTCGAACGAGCGCACCGGATCGGCGAGGCATAACGGGCAGGCGCAGCCAGTGTCGTGGGGTTCTCTCGATCCGAAAGGCGGCTGCCAGGGGTTGCGGCGGCCGGGGGTGGGGGGATCGGAGGGTTCGGGGGCTTCCTGAGCGGCTAGTTCGGAGTTGGTAAGTGGCTTGGTTTGTGTTGGTTCTGGGGAAATTGGGTTCGTTTGGTCTAAAGGGGTTTCGGAGGGGTCAAGAACGCAGGCCAAAGGGCCTGCGCCACTGTCTGGGAGGGACTTAATTCGCTCGAAATCCTGGACGGCGCGGCGGTAGAGACGCTCGGCTTGGGCGTTGTAGCGCATGCACAGGTGGATGACGTTGCAGGCGCCGACGCTGCGGCGGAATCCTTCGGCCAGGAGGTAGTTTTTGACTTGCTGCTTGCCGGGTTCGCCGCCGCCGTACATTTCCGGGTCCATTTCCATTAGGGGACGTTCGCGGAGATTGAGGACGTCGTTGAGGCAGGTGGTTAGGGTTCCGGCTTCGAGGCGGGCGGCGCGGTTCATGGATTGTTGGGTGATGGCAATGCGCTCGACGGCGAAGAGTTCCTGGGCGTTGGTGGGCTTATAGAGATCGATGACGCTTTCTCTGAGCTCGGCGATTTCATCGATGTCTTCGAGGCGGGGGATGGTGTAGGCGGCTGCTGCGAAGCCGTGTTTGCGGGCGTTCTGGGAAGAACGGGCTTTGCCATCGGGTGTGCGCGGGCCGGTGGAGCCCGCGGCATTGGCGCGATTGGCTGCGAATTGCTCTGGGGAAACGTAAGTTTGTGAGTTTTGCATGGAATTATCTGAATATCCTCCAATTCCAGAATGGCATGGGGGCAGGATTGGGACCGGGATGGAAAAGGGGCAAGTGGTGGGAGGGAAAAGGGTTATCGATTTAGAAGTTTGAGTGACCGGAGCCGAGCGGGGCTACGAGCGGCCAGGCGAGTCAAGGCGAACCAACCCGACGAAATCCGACATCGTGGTGGAGGCAAGCGGCATCTAGGCGTGCCGCTAGCGGTGTGCATCTGAAGTCGCGACGAATATGGTCTCTCCGGCAACCGCTCTCTTACGTTCGCGGCTCGGTTCGAAGTTGGCAATCGCTACGTTGGAGACGCGCCGCAAGTTGTTGGGCAAGGAGGCGCGTCTTCATGGTTATCGGCGGGGTTCGGAGCTAGTGGCGAGCGGACTTCAGCACGATGGCGTTGATGATGTTGTCGTCCACGCCGGCTTCCTTCAACTGGATGAGGTCATTGGCGCCGGTGTCGAAGTTGGCGGTGGAGGAACTTATCTTGCTCAGGATGGTCTCTTCGGAGAGATTGGCCTTCTGCATTTGGACGATGTCGGCGTTGGTGAGCACGGCGCCGGGGACGACGCTGCGATCGGCCGAGTTTTCGGTGGACTCGTGGATGCGGGCGTCGCCGCTGACGTAGGCGGTGGTTTCCGTGCCCTTTTCGAAAGTCACGTCCTTGCCTTTGACCCAGACGAGGACGGGCGAGGCTGCGATATCCGCGGCTACGCGGCCGCCGCTCATGTCGCCTTCGCCTTTTTCACGGGTGGCGCGTAAGGGAATGGTCCCGCCATCGGAGAGGCGCACGGAATCGATGCTGAGTTCGAGGGCGCCGGCGCGTGCGAAGCGGCCCTTGGTTTCCACTTTGGTGACGCGTCCGAGGGCGATGGCGCCTTTGGGAATGACCACGTAGTTTTCATTCGTGACGGGTTCAGTGATTTCGAAATCTACGGTCTCGCCCACGTGCGCGGTGGCGGAGGAGACAGTTCGGTTTAAGCGAAGGCGTACCGGCGTACCGTCCTGGAGCGTAAGCACCTGAGCGGAAGCGGCCGCAACAACGATGAGAATACTTGCAAAACGCATGATGAACCTCGCGGTGGAGAAGGCACGCGGACGGCCATTGGACGAAGGCTAGGAATGTAAAGGCGCTGAGCAGGCCTGGGTGCAGATTGTGCATTTAAGAGCGTAAAATCTGCCCGGGGTGAGGGTTGGGCGCGGGAAGGGCGAGGCATGTCTGGGGCTTCGGAAAGTCGGCTCGACAGCCGACTCTGCAAGCCTGGCGGCTTGCGCCACGGGTCGGAATCGGGTTGTCTTAAGAGCAGCAAGCGCAACCAACAAGAAGGCAGGCGGACCCAAACGGCGCGGGTACCCCGGCCCGCCCCACCTATTGGAAAAGGGAGCGGACGACGATATAGGATTTTTGGAGGGCGGAGAGGCGGACGCGGTGGGTGAAGATGTCGAAGTTCTCGCGTTCGATGCGGGTGAGGAGGGATTGGTAGATGCCGATCAGGGCGGATAGGGACGAGCGGCTCTCGCGGTGGACGAGGGCGAGGAGCGGGCGCGATTCGCGGTAGTAGGATTGGGCGCGGGCGGCTTCAAAGCGCATGAGACCGAAGAAGGCGGGGGTGCGGTTGGCGGCGCGAAGATCCTGTTCGGTGACGCCGTAACGGTGAAGATCTTCCACGGGGAGATAAATGCGGCCACGGTCGAGGTCTTCGCGGACATCGCGCAGGATGTTGGTGAGTTGAAAGGCGATGCCGCACTTTTCGGCGAGGGGCAGAGCGGCGGGGGATTCAAAGCCGAAGATATGGACGGTTGTGAGGCCGACGACCGAGGCGACCTGGTAGCAATAGCGGTAGAGTTCGTCGAAGGTCTCGAAGCGGCGCGGGTCGAGGTCGGATGCGACGCCATCGATCATCTCGTGGAAATATTTGTGCGGGATGTGGAAACGGTTAACGGCGTCGTGGAAAGCGGGCCAGACGGGATGGGCGGTGAAGCGGCCCTGGAGAGCGGCGTCGAGATCGGCGCGCCAGCGTTCGATGGCGGAGCGGGTGGCGCCGGGTTCGTCGCTGAGGTCGTCGCAATAGCGCATGAAGGCGTAGATGGCGCACATGGCGGCGCGCTGGGGTTTGGAGAGGAGAACGAAGGAGTAATAGAAATTGCGGGCGCGCGCGCGGGCGACTTTGCGGCAGTAAGCGTAGGACTGTTCGACGGCGTCCATCATGCGGCCCGCTGGAAGGCGGCGCGCGCCAGCGAGGCGAGCAGCAACCCGACGCGCTCGCTCTTCGAGATGGCCGGGCGGGCGGCGAGGACGTTGTAATCTTGCGCTTCGATTTTTTCGAGAATGCGGAGGCCGCCGCGGCTGAAGAGGTCGAGATCGAGCGAGAGGCGGCGGTCGACCATGCCGCAAAGCGGGAGGCCATCGAGGAAGAGACCGCGGGCTTTGGCGATGGCTTCGCGCATGGCTTCGCGGAAGGCGGGCGTGAAGCGGCGGGCCTGCAAATCTTCGAGCGGGCAGGCGTGGCGATGGAGGAGATCGATGGGGAGATAGACGCGGTCCTTGAGCAGATCGATGGTGACGTCCTGCCAGAAATTGGCGAGTTGGAGGGCGGTGCAGGTGGCGTCGGAGAGGCGCTGGCGGGCGGCGTCGGAATAGCCGCAGAGATAAAGGACGAGGCGCCCGACGGGGTTGGCGGAGCGGCGGCAGTAATCGAAGAGATGGTCCCAATCGCGATAGCGGGTGACGGTTTGATCCTGCACGAAGGCATCGATCAAATGGGCGAAAGGATCGCGCGGAATCGCGTGGCGGTGGACGGTGGGCAGGAGCGCGACAAAGACGGGATGGGAGGCGCGGCCGTTGTACATGGCGTCGAGTTCGGCGTTCCACCAGGAGAGAAGGCGGAGGCTTTCGGCGGGGTCGCCGATTTCGTCGCCGAGATCGTCGGCCCAGCGGCAGAAGGCGTAGACGTTATAGAAATCCTGGTGGAGGCGTTTGGGGAGGAGGAAGCTGACGACGTGGAAGTTTTCGTAATGATGGGTGGCGAGCCAGCGGGTGTAGGCCTGAGCGTCGTGGAGAGAGAAAGGCCGGGCGAGCGCTTCCGGCGACTTGACGAATGCGGCCGGAGCTAGAAAGGCGTCGGCGGGCATAACGAACTAAGAGAAATAGCCACAGATGAACACCGATGAACACAGATAAGAGAAGAAAGGCTCAGGGCGTTCGGAACCGTGTTCATCCGGCTACGACCTAATCATCCTAGGGGACGATGGCGGTCTTGAGGTGGCCGTTGTGGCTCATCAGGTGCCGCATCACTTCCAGGAGGTTGGCGAGCGGCTCTTCCCGGTTGACGAAGAAAGAGGCCGCGATATGCCCGGCGCAGACCAGATCGAGGGCCTTGCGGATGGAAGCCGGGGTGTGGTGGAAGGTGGCTTTGCAGGTGATTTCGGAGTAATGCAAAAGCGCGGTATCGAGTTCCACCCGGGTGTCGTTGGGGCAGCCGCCGAAGAAGTTCACGGCGCCGCCGCGGCGGACGGCGCCGACGGCCCACTGCCAGGTCTGGGGCTTGCCGACGGCTTCGATGGCGATATCGACGCCGCGCGAATGAGTCATGTCGCGGATGGTCTTGACGGGATCGGATTCGTCGGTAGCGACGATGGTTTCGTCGGCGCCGAGAACGGCGGCGCGCTCGAGTTGCTTGCGGCGGCGGCCGACGGCGATGACGCGGCATCCATAGAGCTTGGCGAGTTTGACGAACATCAGGCCGATGGGACCGAGGCCGATAATGGCGATGGTGTCGCCGGCCTGCGGTGACGTTTCCTCAAATCCGCGAAGCACGCAAGCGAGAGGCTCGACGAGAGCGGCATCGCGATAGCCGACGTGTTTGGGGATGAGGTAAGTATTGCGCTCGACGATGCGAGCCGGGATGCGGATAAACTCCGCGTAAGCGCCGTTGTTAAAGAGCAGATCTTCGCACAGATTCTGCGCGCCGCGAAGACAGAAAAAACATTTCTCGCAAGGCGCCGAATTTGCGGAAACCACACGCTGCCCGACCGAGAATCGAGTTACCCCCTCGCCCACCGCGACGACATCGCCAGCCAATTCGTGCCCGAACACGGCGGGGGGCACGATCATCCGAGCGTGATACCCGCGTTGGAACACTTTCACATCGGTTCCGCAGGTCAACGCAACTTTGACTCGGACGAGAAGGTCTCCGCTATTGACTGTGGGAACGGCAACCGGCTCAACCTGCAAGTGTTCCTTGCCGTAGAGCACGGCGGCCATCATCTGGCTATTCACTATATCCACCTCTGTGGCAGAACTATTATTTTCAGTGATTTAGGTCCGGGATGCAACGCTAAATCGATTCCTGAACGGATTTTAACCAACGGGAGGCGGTGAGAAATTAATTCCTCCAACGGCAATTCCCCGCCAAATACAAGATTTGCCGATTCTTTTTGCAGGTCCAAAGATGCACTATAACACCCAAACAGGGTCCGTTCACCTACACAGACGTCCGCGCCCGACGCTTCGATACGTTCGGTTGTGGCGGTTTGTGCGAAAAGGAGGATTCTGGAGCCGGGGCGGGAGCACGCCATGGCCTGCTCGACGATGCCGGGGCCGGAGGCGGCCACGATGACCAGATCTGCGCCGCGGCCTTCGGTGAGATTCCGCACCTGGGCGGCGACGTCGACGGTGCGCGGGTTCCAGGCGAGTGCGGCGCCGCTTCGGAGGGAAAGATCGAGCCTGGAAGCGATGGTGTCGGTGGCGGCGATGCGGGCGCGGGTGCGCCCGACGAGCATGGTGAACATGAGCCCGATGGGACCCTGGCCCATAATGAGGACGAATTCGCCGGGCTGAGGGTCGCACTGGACGACGGCTTTCAAACAAGTGTTGAGCGGCTCGACCAGGGT
This sequence comes from uncultured Solibacteraceae bacterium, assembly GCA_964457555.1. Lineage (GTDB taxonomy): Bacteria > Acidobacteriota > Terriglobia > Bryobacterales > Bryobacteraceae > BOG-224. The sequence continues at coordinate 7,280 of CAYWHA010000085.1, read as the reverse complement.
GGCGCGCTCAAAGGAAACACCATCGGGGATCTTTTCGACGCCGCGCTCGACGATCCAATCCATGACGCGGACGTACTGGGCGAAGCCGCCGCCGGCGGGATCGAAACCGGCGGTGATGCCTACTTTCTTATAGATGGGGCATTGGGCGTAGACTTTTCGGCGGCAATAAAAGCACTCAAGGCAGGGGATGTGGTGAAATGCGACGACGCGATCGCCGAGTTGGAATTTGGTGACGCCGGAACCGACGGCAGCCACAACACCGGCAGTTTCGTGCCCAAAAATCCGGGGCGGCGTGAGGAGGTTGTATTCGATCTTCTTCAGATCGGTATTGCAGATTCCACAAGCTTCCACGCGCAGGAGGATTTCGCCGGGGCCGATTTCGGGGGTGGGAACTTCTTCGACGCCGATCAGACCGGAACCGCGATAGACGGCGGCGTGCATCGTGACGGGAATATCAATGCGCTCAGAATTTGCAATTGGCAAGAAAACTCCCCAGGGCGCGCGAGGCCAAGACACACCTCCTACGCAGCCGGACCAGCTCAGGCAGCCTTACGGCTGGATAGCGCAAAGCACTCGCTAGAATAGATATTGTATCGAAATGCCCGTCCGGGCGGAGGGCTTTATTGAAATCGTTTTGTAGTGTTTCATCCGCTAAATCGGTTACGGCGCGAATGCAATAAAAGGGCAAGCCGCATTGGTGGGCGCGGGCGGCCACGCCGGCGGCCTCCATTTCGACGGCGCAAGCGCCGGATTCGCGAAGAATGCGCTTCTCTTCGGCGGTGCGAGCGACGTGGAGGATGGAGCGGATGGGACCGGCGCAAAAGGCGGCGGGGCTTAGGACGGGCAGTGCGGGATAATCGCCATCGGGTGCGGAGATGGACGTAGCGACTACGATGGCGGCGAGCGGGAAGGCGGGGTCGAGGGCGCCGCAGAATCCGGTGCTGACGACGGCGTCGGGGTGGAAGGCGGGGCAAGCGGCATCGACGGCGGCGGCAGCGCGGGCTGGACCGGCGCCATTGGCTGTGAGGAGGGCTGCGTGAGGGCCGAGGCGGACTTCGCGCGCCCAATCGAGATTCAGGTGCGTGGAGTGCGCACCGGGGGCGTGTGGCAGGAGGCCGGAGTATTCCATTTTGTCGGCGGCTACGAAGAGGATGCGCATGGGTTAAAGGCGGCTCGTGGGGAGGAAGAACGCCGGCACGAATGCCGGCGTCGCAGGCTGGAAGCCCACGCCACGGATTTGGAGGCTCACAGCAGATGAGGGCTCATGCGGAAGAGGGCAGTGAAGAAGGCACGATTGAAAGCCTCTGATGACGTCATCAGGGGCTAAAGCCCTGATGATTATGCATCTAGCGGCACGGCTGAAGCCGCGCCCCGATACGCGCCTTGATACAATGCTCGAACCGGCACAGCGGGTTTTCATGGGTTTTGGTGGGCCCACGAACGGCGTGGGGCGTCCCGGGTGCACATGAGCGCTCATGGGGAAGAAGGCAGCGAAGAAGGCAGGCCAGGAGGCCCGCCCCACCTTCGGAACCAGTCGACGGCGCGGGTTAGGGCGATTTCGGCGGGGGCGGGATGAAAGCCTAGTTCGAGGCGCGCTTTTTCGTGGGTGACCCACATTTTCTTTCGGCCCATGCGAACGCCTTCCAACGGGATGCGCGGCGGCTGGCCGGTGACGCCGGCCCAAGCGGTGCTGCACACGCCGGCGCACCAGGCGACCGCGTAGGGAAGGCGCAGCACGGGCGGCTTGCGCCCGGCGATGCGCGCCAACTTGCGGAGGATGGCAGCGAGCGTCAGGTTTTCCGATCCTAAAATATACCTCTCTCCGTCTCTGCCGCGCTGGCAGGCGAGCAGGTGGCCTTGGGCGCAATCGCGGACATCGAGCACGTTGAGGCCGGTATCGATAAACGCAGGCAGATCTCCGTTGAGGAAATCGAGGACGATTTTGCCGGTGGGCGTGGGCTTGACGTCGTGGTCGCCGAGAGGAGCGGTGGGATTCACGATAACGATGGGCAGGCCGGCGCTGGCGAAATCGAGAGCGACGCGCTCGGCAAGGAATTTGGATCGCTTGTAATGGCCGGACATGTCGTGGAGAGTCACCGGGGTTTCTTCGTCGCCGATACCGCCGCGCGGGAATCCGATGCATCCGACGGTACTGGTATAGACGACGCGCTCGACGCCGGAGTTCCGGGCGGCCTGGAGCAGATTGCGGGTGCCTTCGACATTGGAGGCATAAAGCTCTTCGGGGTGTTTGGACCAAAGGCGGTAGTCGGCGGCCACATGGAAGACCAGGCCACAGCCGGCGGCGGCGCGTTCGAGGGAGGCGGGGTCGCGGAGGTCGCCGGTGACGGTTTCGAGTTCGAGGCCGCAGACGCTACTGCCGGGACGGACGAGGGCGCGGACCGGATAGCCGCTGTCGAGGAGGGTGCGGGCGACGTGCCAGCCGAGGAAACCGGAGGCGCCGGTGACCAGGACGGGCTTCATGGGTTATCCGAGGAATTTTTTTGACGCGGAGACGGGCCCGCAAGGGCAGCGGGCGCCCCGACGCGGAGAAGATCGGAATTGGCTCCGCGTCGGGGCGCCCGCTGCCCTTGCGGGCCCGTCTCCGCGTCAGAAAAGCTACAGCCTATCGCAGGGTCCATGCCAGCATCTTCAGGTTGTCGGCCAGACCGGCGTTGATGCCTAGTGCGGCGGAGGGTTCGAAGCCGCAATGGACCATGCAATGCTCGCAGCGCGGGTCGTTGCCGGGGCCATAGCTTTCCCAGGGCGTCTCAGTCATGAGGGCTTCGAAAGTTTTGTAATGGCCGTCCGTGATGAGATAGCAGGGGCCCTTCCAGCCTTTCACGTTATAGGTGGGGTTGCCCCAGGCGGTGCAAGGGAAATCGCGCTCGCCGCGGAGGAACTCGAGGTACAGCGGAGTCTGGCGGACGGCGTACTTTTCGGCGACGCGGGCGAAGTCGCGGAACTTCTCGTGGACTTCATCGCGGGTCATGAAAATCTCGCGGTCGTCCACGGCGGAATAGCCGTAGGCGGGGGCGATCTGGTGGCCGTCGACGTTGAACTGTTTGAGGTATTCGAACAGCTCTTCAACCTCGCGCATGTCGGTTTCTTTGTAGACGGTGGTATTGGTGCAGACCTGGAAGCCGGCGGCCTTGGCGGCCTTGATGCCTTCGACGGCGTCGACAAAAACGCCCTCGCGCTCGACGCACAGGTCGTGGGTTTTCTGCATGCCATCGAGGTGGACGTTGAAGTAGAAGCGGCGGTCGGGCTGGAACTCGGCGAGACGCTTCTTGATGTACATGCCGTTGGTGCAGAGGTAAATGGTGCGGTTGCGCTCCAGGATGCCGGAAGTGAGCTGGCCGATCTGCGGGTACATCATCGGTTCGCCGCCGCAGATGGAAACCACGGGCGCGCCGCATTCGTCGACGGCGGCAAGGCATTCTTCGAGGGGCACGCGCTCGGTGATGGTGGATTCGTATTCGCGAATGCGGCCGCAGCCCGTGCAGGTGAGGTTGCAGGCGTGGAGCGGCTCCAGCATGAGGACGATAGGGAAGCGCTTGGCGATCATGGGGTGGGGCAGGCGCTTCTCGCCGTTCTTGGGCGGCAGGATGCGAAAGGGGTTCGTCCCGTCTGTCCCCGGTTTAGCGTTTTTCTGCCATTCGGGGCGCGGACGCATCTTATTGCGAAAGATATACCCAGCCAGGCCGGCTGTCATCGCGAGGGGGAATTTCATAAGCTAGTCCGTTTCATTCCGCGCGTTCACGAAAGCGGCAAGCGCCAACAGCGGGAAATAGTCCTTATATAGATGGTAATTCAAATAAAAGACTTTAGGGAAGCCGGTTCCGGTGGCCAGATGCTCCTCCCAGGTTCCTTCCGTACGTTGGGACTCAACTAAGTATTCGATGCCGTTTCGGACGCTGAGGCTTCCGGCATCGCCGCCGGCGATGAGGCCGAGGATGGCCCAGGCGGTTTGGGAAGGGGTGCTGGGGGCGGGGACGAAGGCGCCGCGATCGTAACTGGCGCAGCTTTCGCCCCAGCCACCGTCGGCGTTCTGAATGGACCGGAGCCATTCGCCGGCGCGAAGGATGTGGGCCTCGCGGTCGCTTTCGCCGGCCGCGGCCAGGCCGCGCAGGGCGAAGCACGTGCCATAGATATAAGCCACGCCCCAACGTCCGTACCAGCTCCCGTCGGATTCCTGATTACGGACGAGCCACTGGACGCCGCGGCGAACGGCGGGACGATGGGGATCGACGCCGTGGGCGGCCAGCGCTTCGAGGACGCGGCCGGTGATATCGGCGCAGGTGGGATCGAGCATGGCGTTGTGATCGGCGAAGGGGACCTGGCTCAAGAACTGCCAATTGTTGTCGGCGTCGAACGCGGCCCACCCGCCATCGCGCGACTGCATGGCGAGGGTCCAATCGAGGGCGCGCTTGGGCGCGGGGACCCCGGACTGGCTTAGGGCGAGAAGGACCATGGCGGTGTCGTCAATGTCGGGGTAGAACTCATTGACGTACTCGAAGGCCCAGCCGGAGGGATCGGTGCGGGGGCGCTTGACGGACCAATCGCCTTTGCGGCGGACTTCGCGCGCGAGGAGCCACTCGGCCGCTTTGCGAACGGCTGAATGGCCGGGTTCGCTCTTGGAGAGCGCATAGGCGGCGATGGCGGTATCCCAGACCGGGGAGAAGCACGGCTGGAAGAAGAAGCGGCCGTCACGGTCCACCATGAGGCGATTGAACTGGCGGAGAGCCTCGGCGCGCACGGGGTGGTTTTCGGCGTAGCCCAGGACGTCGAGAGCCATGACGGAATACATCATGGGCGGGTAGATGGCGCCTAATCCATCGGAATGGGCGAGGCGCTCGACGATCCAGTGCTCGGCGCGGGCGGTGGCTTTCCGGCGGATGGCGGCGGAGCCGTGGCGCTCCCACCACTTGAGGGCGCCATCCAGGGCGAGGAAGAAGTTGCGCCAGGTGAACCAGGAGGCGTCTCTATGGAACGCGGCACTGGCGCCGGGCCGCCAGAGCTCGTCGAGGGTGAAACCCTGGGGCACGGGGCGGCTGGGATTGGCGGCGTGCACGATGGAGAGGGGAAGCAGGATGGCGCGGGCCCAGGACGCAATTCGATACGGGAGACCGAACGGCAACAGCGCGGCTTCGGGCGGGATGTTCGGGCAAAAACGTCTGGGGAAGAGGCCGAAGAGGCTGAGGTTGATCTTGACGTAGCTATTGGCAGCCTGAACGCCGCCGAGTTCGAGGATGCGGCTTCGCAGACGCGCCATGGCAGGGTGGTCCGCCGGAAGGCCGCCCAGCTTTAGCGCGGCATAGGACTTGACGGAGGCGCTGACTTCGGACGGGCCGCCCGTGTAGATACTGAATCCGCCGTCGGGAAGCTGGCGATCGAGAACGGAGCGCACGGCTTTGGCGACGAGCGGCGCGGTCTCCGGCTGCCACTGGCCGTTTTCCGGCGGGTATAGCCAGAGTTGGAAGAGGACATAATCGGATTCGAGGGTAGCGTCGGCGGTCAGTTCGGCGCACCAGTGACCGTCTTCGGCCTGGAGTCCGGCGAGGTAAGCGGAGGCGCGATTTCTGGCCGCATCGGCAGCGCGTTTGAGAGTACTGCCGGTTTGTGGCGGCGCGCTCATTGGATGGAGACGGTCAACTCGGCGGGGAGGGAAAAGCGCACATCTTCCTCCACAAGTTCGATTTCCTCCATGCGATGGAAGCCGCGTTCGCCCAGGAACTCCATCAATTCCCGCACGAGGTGTTCGGGGGCGGAAGCGCCCGCGGTGACGGCGACATTGCGGACGCCTTCGAGCCAGGCGGTATTGACTTCCCGGCAGTCGTTGGCAAGGTAGGCGCGAACACCGAGGTTGCAGGCAACTTCGACCAGGCGCTTGGAGTTGGAACTGTTCTGAGAACCCACCACCAGGAGCAGGTCGCAGAAGGCGGATATTGCTTTTACGGCCATTTGGCGATTCTGGGTAGCGTAGCAGATGTCCTGCGCGGGAGGACCCTGGAGGTGCGGGAAACGCTGCTTCAGACGCTCGACGATGGAGCTGGTTTCATCGAGGCTGAGGGTGGTCTGGGTGAGGTAGCGGACGCGGGTGGGGTCGGGGAGGTTGAGGGCATCGGCGTCCTCGACGGTTTCGACCAGGAAGCTGCGCTCGGGGACCTCGCCGAGGGTGCCGATTACCTCATCGTGATCCTTGTGGCCGATGAGGACGATGCTGTAGCCCTCGCGAGCGAAGCGGACAGCCTCCAAATGAACCTTGGTGACGAGGGGGCAGGTGGCGTCGATGATGTTGAGGCGGCGCTCGGCGGCCTGCCGGCGGACGGTGGGGGCAACGCCATGAGCGCTGAAGATGACGCGGGAGCCTTCGGGGGCCTCATCGAGCTCTTCGACGAAGATGGCGCCGGCCGCACGCAACTCTTCCACCACGTGCTTGTTGTGAACGATTTCCTTACGCACGTAGATAGGCGGGCCGTAGAGATCGAGCGCGATTTTGACGACGTCGATGGCGCGGACGACACCGGCGCAAAAGCCGCGCGGCTTGAGCAGGAATATTTTCTTTTCGGTCCCAGTATTCGGAGAGAAAGGCTTTAAAGGCATAGGAGTGCGGTTGGTCGTATTATAACGCAGCGGGCGCGGCAGGCGAATCGCCTGCCCCACCTTGGCAGCGGCGACATGGCAAACTGGGACTATGCTCGAATGGACGGATGCGCGGGTGGCGGTGGATTTGACGGTGCGTCTGGTGGGCGGGGCGGGAGGACTGCGCGCGATCCGGTTCGACGTGGGGGCTAAGGCTACGGACGGCGCGAGGAACGACGACAATCCGCTGCTGGCGGAAGTTGCGTGCCAACTGCGGGCGTACTTTGAGGGCACGGCGCGGGAGTTTTGCCTGCCGCTTGAGATGGTGGGCACGGATTTTCAGAAACGGGTATGGCGCGAACTCTTGGCAATCCCCTACGGAGAAACGCGCGGGTACGGGCAGGTGGCGGCGGCGATCGGTTCCCCGAAGGCGGTGAGGGCGGTGGGCGCGGCCAACGGGGCAAACCCGATCCCGATTGTGGTTCCCTGCCACCGAGTGATTGGCGCCGGGGGAAAGCTGGTGGGATACGGCGGGGGCCTGGCGCTGAAGCAGAGGCTGCTGGAGTTGGAGAATCCGTCGCTGTTCGGCGAGCGGGAGTAACGGCGATGGCTTCCCGACAGTGCGCCGATAAGCAAAAAGGATGTGTCAAGGCAAAATAGAAATGTCCTATTCCCAGCAAAGTAGAAATGTCCTCTTT
>CAYWHA010000084.1:0-17062 GCA_964457555.1 uncultured Solibacteraceae bacterium | reverse complement strand
GTGCGCGCCCTGGCCTCCTGGATGACCTGGAAATGCGCCGTGGTGAACATTCCCTTCGGCGGCGCAAAGGGCGGCGTCATCTGCGACCCCAACCTGCTTTCCGACGCCGAACTGGAGAAGCTGACGCGCCGCTATACCGCCGAGATCTTCGATTTCATCGGCCCGGAACGCGACGTCCCCGCGCCCGACGTCAACACCAACGAAAAAGTCATGGCGTGGATGATGGATACCTATTCCATGCACGCGCGCCACACCGTCACCGCCATAGTCACCGGCAAACCCATGTGCCTGGGAGGTTCGCGCGGACGTCCGGAAGCCACCGGACGCGGCTGCATGATGGTCACCCTCAAGGCTCTCGAGAAGTTCGGCCTCCAGCCCGCCGATTCCAGGGTGGTGATTCAGGGCTTCGGCAACGTCGGCGGGATGGCCGCCACGCTGATGGCCGCCAGGGGATTCAAGATCGTTTCCATCGTCGAGTACGATGGCGCCGTCTACAACCCCAACGGCCTCGACATCGCCGCGCTCCAGCGCCATCGCCGGGAAACCGGCTCCATCACCGGATTTTCCGAAGCCGAGGATATGGACCGCCAGGAGGCCATGTTCCTCCCCTGCGACGTTCTGCTGCCCGCCGCCACGGAGAACGTCGTCACATCGCAAAACGCCGCCCGCTTGCGCTGCAAGATCCTGTGCGAAGGCGCCAACGGCCCCACCACCCCGCTGGCCGACGTCATCCTGGAGGACAACAAGGTCTTCGTGATCCCCGACATCCTGGCCAACGCCGGCGGCGTGACCGTGTCCTACTTCGAGTGGGTGCAGGACCGCCAGGGTTTCTTCTGGAACGAGCAACTGGTGAACGAGCGTCTCGAAGAGATCATGGTGGAGAGCTTCGACGCCATCGTTGCTTACGCCGATAAGCACAGCGTCCACAATCGCATCGCGGCCTACATGGTGGCCCTCGACCGCGTCGCCGCCGCCATCAAGCTAAGAGGAATCTACGCGTGAGGCGCTCTGTAGGGGTCGGGCACGCCCGACCCACCCGCGGCCGCGATGTCCTCTGACGCCTCCACGCCGCTCATGCGGCAGTACAACGGCATCAAGCAACAGGCGCCCAACGCCCTGCTGATGTTCCGCCTGGGCGATTTCTACGAGCTGTTCTTTGAGGACGCCGTCACCGCCGCCCGCGAACTCGAAATCACGCTTACCTCCCGCAACAAGGAAAAGGGCGCGGCCATCCCCATGTGCGGCGTCCCGTACCACGCCGCCGAGGGCTACATCGCGCGCCTCATTCAGAAGGGCTACCGCGTCGCCATCTGCGACCAGATGGAAAACCCCAAGCTGGCCAAGACGCTGGTCAAACGCGAGCTCACCCGCATCGTCACTCCCGGTACCGCCATGGACGCCAACCTGGTGCGTTCGCGCGAGAACAATTACCTGGCCGCTGTGGCGCGTCTTGGCGCCCGTTCCGCCGTGGCGCACGTCGATCTTTCCACCGGCGAGTTTCGCGTCACGGAGATGGACCCCGCCGATGTCGCCGGAGCCCTAGAGCAGCTCGGCGCGCGTGAGGCCTTGTTCCCCAGCGATTTGCCGTTGACCGCGCCCGGCGAACGCGCCCCGCGCTTCGTGCGCACCGAGATCGAAGAGTGGGTCTTCACCCCGGATTACGGGGACCGCACCCTGCGCGAACACTTCAAGCTGCTCTCGCTCGATGGCTGCGGCCTCGCTAACCGTCCCGCCGCCGTGGGCGCCGCCGGAGCCATCCTCCACTACCTTCGCGAAACCCAGCGCACCGCGCTCGACCACCTGGACCGCCCCGCCTTTTACGACCGCGCCGATTCCATGCTCCTCGACGCCGTCACCGTCCGAAATCTGGAACTGGTCGATCCCCTCTTCGCGGCCGACGCGGGCGAACGCACCCAGCCCACCGTCCTTGGCGCGCTCGACCAGACCCAAACCGGCATGGGCGGACGCCTCCTCCGCCAGCGCCTCCTGCGCCCTTCCATGGACCTGCCGGAAATCGAACGCCGCCTGGATGCCGTGGGCGACCTGCTCAACAGCACGATCCTGCGCGCGGAGCTGCGCAAACAGCTCGCGGGCGTTCTCGATATCGAGCGCCTGCTCGCCAAAGTGACGCTCGGGTCCGCCGCCCCGCGCGATCTGCTGGCGCTCGGCCGTTCACTCGAAAAAGTGCCCGCACTCCAGCGCCTGCTCGCGCCCGGCGACGACGCGTCCCCCGCCCTGCGCGGTCTTCACGGCCGTCTGGACGCCCTTCCCGGCGTCACCAACCTCATCCTTGACGCCATCGCCGATGAGCCGCCGCTCGCCATCGCCGACGGAGGAACCATCCGCGCCGGCTACAACGCCGAGCTCGACGACCTGCGCGACCTCAGCCGCAACAGCCGCCAGTACATCGCGCGGATCGAGGAGCGCGAACGCCAGCGCACCGGCATCCAGTCGCTCAAGGTCCGCTTCAACAACGTCTTCGGCTACTACATCGAGATCACGCGCGCCAACCAGCGCCTGGCGCCGGCCGATTACGAACGCAAGCAGACCCTGGCCAACGCCGAGCGCTTCACCACCCCTGAGCTGAAGGATTACGAGCGCAAGGTGCTCGACGCCGAAGACAAAATCCTCACGCTCGAAAAGGACCTCTTCGCGGACGTTCGCAAGCGCGCCGCCGCCCACGCCCAGCCTATCCGCGCCACTGCCGCCGCCATCGCCGAATTGGACGTGGCCGCCTCGCTGGCCCAGGTCGCGGCTGAGAACCGCTACTGCCGGCCGTCGTTCCCTGAAACCGGCGAGATGCGCATCCTGGCCGGCCGTCACCCCGTCATCGAGCGCCTGCCCGACCCGGATGCCGGCCGCTTCATCCCCAACGATCTGTACCTCAACGACTCCACCGACTTGATCGCCATCATTACCGGCCCCAACATGGGCGGCAAGTCCACCTACCTGCGGCAGGCCGCGCTCATCGCCATCCTGGCGCAAATGGGGTCGTTCGTTCCCGCCGATTCCGCCGCGCTGCCCATCTTCGACCGCATCTTCACGCGCATCGGCGCTTCCGACAACCTCTCGCGAGGCCGCTCCACGTTCATGGTGGAAATGACCGAAACAGCCGTCATCCTGAATACCGCCACGCCGCGCAGCCTCATCGTGTTGGACGAAATCGGCCGCGGCACCGCCACCTTCGACGGCCTGGCGCTGGCCTGGTCCGTCGTCGAGTACATTCAGGCCCGCACGCAGGCCAAAACGCTGTTCGCCACCCACTATCACGAGCTCACCGAACTGGCCGAACTGCTCGCCGGCGTGCGCAACCTCCGCGTCTCGGTGAAGGAGGCGGGCGACCGCATCGTCTTTCTGCGCAAAGTGGAGCCGGGCCGCGCCGACCGCAGCTACGGCATCGAGGTCGCCCGCCTGGCCGGCCTGCCGCTCGGCGTTATCGAACGCGCTCGCGAAGTTCTCAAGCTGCACGAGCGGACCGAGCAAGCCGTGAGCGGTGAGCTGACCCACTCGGAAAAGCATGAGCCTGTGCAGATCCAGCTTTTCGAACCGGTGGGCTACGGCATCGCCGAGCGCATCCGCGGTCTCAACCTGGATGAGTTGCGTCCCATCGAAGCGCTGCAGTTGTTGAGTGACTTGCAAAAGGAGTTGAAGCGCTCGTGAGAGTAGCCGGCGTGATGAGCGGCACGTCGCTCGACGGAATCGACGTGGCCATCGTGGAAATCCGCGGAGGCCGCCTGGAGACCATCGGCTTTCAATCCACGCCCTACTCAGCCCCCGTCCGCGCCGCCATCCTCGCCGTGAGTGGAGTCCAGCAAGTCTCGCGCCTGAATTTCCACTTAGGCGAACTCTACGCCCGCGCTGTCCTGAAAGCAGTGCGAAAATTCGGCCCGGTCGTACTCATCGGCTGTCACGGCCAGACCATCTACCACGAAGGCGGCGCCAACACCCTGCAAATCGGTGAAGCCGCCGTCCTCGCCGAGCGCACAGGCATCCCCGTAGTCTCCAATTTTCGCGCCCGCGACATCGCCGCCGGCGGCCAGGGCGCGCCCCTGGTCCCCTATGCCGACTTCCACCTGTTCCGCCATCCCAACCGCACGCGCGTCGCGCTCAACATCGGCGGAATCGCCAACATCACCGTGATCCCTCCGAACGCGCGGCCCGAAGACGTCATCGCGTTCGATACCGGCCCCGGCAACATGGTAATCGACGCGCTGGCCCGCGAGTTTTCAAAAGGCAAATTGACCTGCGACCGCGGCGGCAAGATCGCCGAATCGGGCAATGTGGATCGCGCGCTGCTCGACGCCTTGCTGGCGGACCGCTACTACCGCCGCAAGCCCCCCAAGAGCGCCGGCCGCGAACAATACGGCGCCGGTTTCGTAGCGCGCCTGAAGCGATACGGCCTGCCGCTGAGGGACCTGATCGCCACCGCCACGGTCCTCACCGCCGCCACCATCGCGCTAGGCGTCGCCCCCGTGGCGAATTCCAAAACCGACCTGATCGTCTCCGGCGGCGGCGCGCACAACCCCCAGATCATGGCGCATCTGGCCGCATTCCTACCGGCAGTCGCCCTTTCGACATCCGCCGACCACGGCATCGATATCGACGGCAAGGAAGCGATAGCCTTTGCCCTTCTCGCGCACGAAACCTGGCGCGGACGCCCCTCCAACCTACCCTCCGCCACCGGCGCAAGGCACGCCGTAGTCTTGGGACAAATCACGCGCTAAACCGGGGACAGACGGGACGTTCCCCATTTCTTGCCACCCGGCGCCGCGTCCCGTTACCGGTCCGCCAGGCTGTACTTGAGCTTTCGTGGAATGCACTCGTCGGGGATAATCCTCATCCAACCAGGGCCGACGAGTACGGATTTGGCAAGTTCTAACGCGGAAATCGCCGCCACGGTCACCATGGGAAGTCGTCGAGGACCTCATCCAGCGGTTGACCTTTTGGCGCAGTCGCCCCCGAGACCAGTCTACTCCTGGTGGCAGGCGACGCCAGATCGGCCGGGGGCCGGTTACCGGTACATCGGCTGAGCTTCCGCCGCCGGTAGATGAGTCGTGACCGGTTCGCCTATCCGCATCGCCGCCCAGTCGTATGCGAATTCCTTTCCGCAGTCCAGGCAGACAACGTAGGTTCGCGTCCCCCTACGCCCGGGCGTCTGCGGGAACGTGGTGCGCCGATGCGAACAACTGAACAGCGCATTGAAAACGGATTGAAACATTGTCGAACCCCCCTCAGGGAGTTGGATGAGCGCCGGGCAAACTTAGTTTCAGCCCTGAGGGCCGGACCGACGCCTTTCGTCTGGTACCGCCGTTTCTACGCCTGCCGCAGCTTCGAAGCGATCGATTCCGCGATCGAACGGCCATGAAACCGCCCGTTTTCAATGAAAATCTCGTTCGTGTGCATCCCCGCGACAATCACGCCCGCAAGGTAGATGCCCGGCCTTTCGCTTTCGAGCGTCTCGGGATTGCTGCGCGGTCTAAGCGTATCCGGCTCTAAGGTAATCCCCATGGAATTCAAAAAAGCCAGGTCGGGACGGTAGCCCGTCAGCGCGAAAACGAAGTCATTTCTTAACGAAATTTCACCATTCGGAGTAGAAACCCGTATCGAATCCTCTTGTATCTCCACCACGCGGGATAGAAAATGTCCCGCAATCTCCCTGCTCTTAATCCGGTTTTCAATATTCGGCTTGATCCAATACTTCACGGAATTGGATATTCCCGGCCCCCGGTGGATCAACGTGACGCGCGCCCCGGTCCACAACAATTCCAGCGCCGCAATAGCAGCCGAGTTCTTCCCGCCAATCACTGCCACATCATGGTTGTAATAAGGATGCGCTTCCTTGTAATAGTGCAGAACCTTGTCGAGTTCCTCGCCCGGTACGTCGAGCGGATTCGGCACATCGTAGTAACCCGTCGCCAGCACGATCTTGCGAGCCCGGTACACATGGCGGCATCCCAGCCGGTCCGTGGTATCCGCCTGAAACGCATTGTCTTCGCCCGCAATCCGGTCGACCCGTTCGTATTGCCGTATATCCAGCCGGTAATGCTCCGCCACCCGCCGGTAATATTTCAGCGCTTCCGTGCGATTTGGCTTATCGTTCAGGCTCGTCATCGGAAGATTGCCGATTTCGAGCAGTTCCGGCGTCGTGAAGAACGTCATGTGGGTGGGATAGTGATAAATCGAGTTCACCACGCACCCCTTCTCCACCAGCACGGCCTTCACTCCGCGCTGCTGTAGCTCGATGCCGCAAGCCAACCCCGTCGGCCCGGCCCCCACCACGATCGCGTCAAAAGATTCGCTCACGGCCTAAAGCGTGCCTTCCACTTCGCGATACACGTTTTCGAGCGCTCCGGCGATGGCCGAAGCATCCTTCCCGCCGCCTTCCGCCATCTCCGGCCGCCCGCCGCCCTTGCCGCCCACCGCTTGCGCCACCGCGCCCGCCAGCTTGCCCGCATGGATCTTGCCGGTCAAGTCCTTGGTCACCGCCGAAACCAACGACACAGTCCCGTCATCGGCCGAAACCAGAATCACCACGGCGCTCTTCCACTTATTGCGCAGAACGTCGGCCAGTTCGCGCAGTTGTTGCCGGTCCATCCCGTCCAACCGCGCCGCCAGCACCCGGACCCCATTCACCGTGTGCGCCTGCGCCTCAAGCGAAGCCACCGACGCTTGCGCCATCCTCGTCTTCCAATGCTCCACCTGTTTCCCAAGCGCGCGCTCCGTCGCCAGCAGTTTCTCCACGTGCTCCACCAGCTCCGGCTGGGAAGCCTTGAGCATATCCGCCAGCCGCCGCAGCGCATCCGTCGATTCCTGGTACTGCCGCAGCGCCCCTTCGCCCGTCAGCGCTTCGATGCGCCTTACGCCCGCCGAAATACTCTCCTCATAAACGATCTTGCAGACTCCGATGTCTCCCGTCCGCCGCACATGCGTGCCGCCGCACAGTTCACGGCTGAAGCCCGGCACCGAAACCACCCGGACCTCCTCGCCGTACTTCTCGCCGAACAACGCCATGGCCCCGGTAGCGATGGCCTGGTCGATAGGCATTACATCGGTCGAAACCTCCGTATTCTTTAGGATCTGCTCGTTCATCAGCCGCTCGACTTCCTCGATTTCCCGGCGGTCCATGGCCGCGTAGTGCGAAAAGTCGAAGCGCAGCCGCCCCGGTTCCACCACGCTGCCTTTCTGCTTGACGTGCGTGCCCAACACCTGGCGCAGCGCGGCGTGCAGCAGATGCGTAGCCGTATGGTTGCGGCGCGTGGCATCGCGCAGCGGAGCCGCTACTTCCGCCCGCAGCAAGCCGCCCACCTTCAACGGCGCGTGCGTCACAATGCGGTGCACCGTCAGACCCGGTACGCCCGGGAAAGCCGTCTCAACATCCGCCACCTTTTCTCCCGCCTGCGAATACAGCGCCCCGCGGTCGCCCACCTGGCCTCCAGCCTCGGCGTAGAACGGCGTCCGGTCAAGCACCAACTCCGCCCGCGCGCCCGCCGGAACCTCGTCCACCGGTTCGCGGTCCACCAGCAGCCCGATCGCGCGCGAAGCCGCTTGCATCTCCGCATAGCCCAGAAATTTCGTTCGCCCTTGTTCCAGCAGCTTCTGATACGCCGGCGCCACCGCGCCCTTCTCCGCGCCCTTCCAACTGGCCCGCGCCCGCTCCCGCTGCCGCTCCATTTCTCGGTCGAATCCTTCCCGCTCGATGGTCAACCCGCGTTCGCGCGCCATCTCCTCCTGCTCGTCGATCGCCAGCCCGTAGGTATCGTACAGCTTGAACGCCACCGCGCCCGGCAGCACGCCATCCCGGACAGTCTTAATCTCTTCGTTGAACACTTTCTCGGCCACCAGGAACGTCGTGGCGTAGCGATGCTCCTCTTCCTTGACCACCCTCGCCACGCGCTCCACGCTTTCGAGCATCTCCGGGTAAGGCTGCCGCATCAGTTCGGCCACGAACCCCGTCAGCCGATACAGAAACGGCTCCTCCACGCCCACCAGCCGCACGTTCCGCATGGCGCGCCGCATGATCTTGCGCAGCACGTACCCGCGCCCGTCGTTGGCCGGCATCACTCCGTCGTGGATCAGAAACGCGGCCGAGCGCGCGTGATCGGCCGCAATCCGCAGCGCCGTATCCACCCTCGCGTCCGCGCCGTAAGTTGCCCCGAACATGCCCGCCGCGTGCCGGATAATCGGCTCGATCAAGTCCGTTTCGTACACCGAAAGCTGGCCGTTCATCACCGCCGTGATGCGCTCCAGGCCCATTCCCGTATCGATCGACGGCCGCGGCAAAGGCGTCAACACGCCGTTCGCATCGCGGTTGTACTGCATGAACACCAGGTTCCAGATCTCCACGAACCGGCCGCCGCCATCCTCCGGGAACGCTTCGTTTTCACGCCCCGGCTCGGCCGCTTCCCGCCCCAGGTCGTAGTGGATCTCCGAACACGGCCCGCACGGACCGGTCTCTCCCATTTGCCAGAAATTGTCTTTCTCATCGAGCCGGAAAATGCGGTTCAAGGGCACGCCGGCCACCTTCTGCCAAAGCCGTTCCGCGTCGTCGTCCTC
This sequence comes from uncultured Solibacteraceae bacterium, assembly GCA_964457555.1. GTDB lineage: Bacteria > Acidobacteriota > Terriglobia > Bryobacterales > Bryobacteraceae > BOG-224. Next base: position 8,509 of record CAYWHA010000084.1, on the reverse strand, counting down.
GCGGAAGACCGTGACATACAGCTTGTCCTTGGGCAGCCCGTAATCCTTCGTGATCAGGTCCCAGGCGAACTCGATGGCTTCCGCCTTGAAATAATCGCCGAACGAAAAGTTCCCCAGCATCTCGAAGAACGTAAGATGCCGCCGCGTGTATCCCACGTTCTCCAGGTCGTTGTGCTTCCCCCCCGCCCGCACGCACTTCTGCGAGCTGGCCGCGCGCGAATAATCGCGCTTCTCCAGACCCAGAAACGTGTCCTTAAACTGATTCATCCCGGCGTTCGTAAACAGCAAAGTAGGATCGTTCCCCGGAACCAGGGAAGAGCTGGCGGTTACGCGGTGCCCCCGTTCGGCAAAGAAGTCGAGAAAGCGCTGTCGGATTTCGTGGCCTGTCACTGAGATTCCTTTTGGGTGTGGACTAAATTCAATTGTAACGGGAGTGGGCAGCCTTCGTCGCGAGTGGGCCGGACGCTTTACATCGTCGAGATAGAGGCAACTCACGTGGATTGTTTCCGGGTGATCGCCATCCTACTCCACAGCGCCCCATTCCCTAAGTAGAGCAACTGCTCTCTTTTGGCTTTCGCCGCCAAACAGGAGCGCATATCCCAATGGCGTACATTCTACGATCTCGCTCGGCCGCTCGTAGGCCCCGGGAAGTTTCACGCGAAGGCTGAGATCTGCACCGTGTTCAAGGAGTAACTGTGTTACCGGCAAGCCGTCATCGCCGAACTGCGTCACCGCATGGAAAATTGCCGTTTGCCCGCCGATGCCGGCCTCATCGACTGTGGCGCGGGCATTGACGTGGGCCCCACGGTCGAGGAGCAGAGCGACGGCCGCGGCATTGCCGTATTCCGCAGCCACATGCAATAGCGTTCCTCCTCGCAGCAAGAGCGAACGTCCGCCGCTTTGGCCGCAGTCGAGTTCTGGGAAACATTGATTCACGACTCCAGGCTCGGCGTCCACCAGCTTTGCCAAATCGTCCAGCCGCCCGCGGAGCACCGCCAGAACAGCCGGCGTGTTGTACCTGGTCTCCCCACCGGCCTGCAAAAGAAGGTCGATACAGGCGCTCAGCCGTTCTAGGGAGCGAGCGTATCCCGCAATGAGATAGTCAAGAGCGGTCCCCGGATATGCGTGGCCGCCTATCTCGTATCCGTGGTCGCGACAGTTTGGATTTGCGCCATAATCGAGAAGCCATTTAAGAGCGGCTGGGTCTAATGACTCGCACGGGGCAAAGATGATGGGGAAATGTCCGTGCCACAGGGCGTTCACATCCCCGCCGTGCGACGCCAGAAGCTCCATCATCGGGATGCGAGATGCGTTGAGCGCCGCCCGCATCAGGGGTCCGTCGCCCCCTTGGTGTACGTCCGACCCATGCGTAATCATCCATTCCGCCATGGCCAGTCTCACGCGACTCGGGGGATCCCAAGGCACGCGGCATTCGGCAACCCACGTGAGCGGCCCATCCTTGCCGTAGCCAAGTGGGGCTCGGTGCAGCGCCGGGTTGCGCGTCATCATGTTCTGGACGCGCGCGATGTCGTTGTTATCGATTGCCTGCTTGAGTTGCCCGGCCTCCTCGAAGGACTCGACATGAGCCTTGAGCTTGGGCCAACTCGCAAATCCGTAGAGGCGCGCAACCTGGAACTGCGCATCGGCGAGCGATGCTGCCGCACCTGCCTTAAGCAAGTCCTTGGCTTGGTCCTTTAGATGGCGAAGATTGGGACGATCCGGAAGAGGCCGTGAGGCCCCGTTTGGTTCAGTCGACATAGCGGCCTCCTTTCATCGAACCGCCCGGCGTCCGCATCATCGGGCTGAAAGAATCACCGTCCCACTACCGGAAACGCCGCAATCCTCAGCCGCGCGCACCCCATCGGAATCAGTGTGATCTCTTCCACCGGCCCGCTCGCATCCGCCGGGCTCTGCGGCAATTCCCCCACCATGCCGTTCGCTTCCTGTTTCCACGCCGCAATCTTCCGCGCCTTCGCCTTCAGCTCAACCGGCGCCGTCGCCACCGCAAACGGCTGCCCCGCAATTGTCTTGCTCTCCTTCACCACCCGAATCGAAGCCTCCGGCCGCTTCTCATCCACCGCCAGCCCGTAATTCCACGCGCTGGTCGGATACACCTCGTATGCCGCCCACCCTTCCGTCGGATAGGCCTTCCAGTTCTCGCCGATCTTCAGCGAATACGTCAGCGGCCCGCGCTCCACCGATACCGAACCGCGGTTCGCCTCCCACCGCGTCACCGCAATCTTCATCGGAAAGTGGATGCTCACGCGGTCGCCCGTACCCCACTCCCGGTCAATGCCGATCCATCCGCGTCCCGATGCCGCAACCGCCACGCTCTTCCCGTTCACCGTCAGCAATGGCGTTCCACTCCACCCCGGCGTCCGCAACACCAGCCGGAAATGCGCCGCGCTCGCCGCCGAAAACGAGAGCCGCACGTCGCCGTTGAACGGATACGCCGTCTCTTCCGCAATCCGTACCGTCTTCCCGCCCGCCACCTTCGCCGTCACCGTGGATGGCGCGTACAGCGCCGCCGCCAGTCCGCCGTCCGCAGTCGCCATCCACAGGTTCTCCGAGTAATACGGCCAGCCGAACGCCACGTTGTGCTGGCAGCAGCGGTATTCATACGGATTGTAGGAGAACATATCGCCGCCGTTCTGCACCATCGGCGCCTTGCTGCTCCGGTCCAGTTGCACCTGGTTGGGCGCCGTCAGGTAATGCAGCCCCTTCAGGTCCGGCGTCATCGCCGCGGGCAACGAGTTGAAGGCCACGTCCTCCGCGCGGTCCAGCCACACCGGATCGCCCGTGATGCGCGCCAGCATCTCATCGCTGTTCATGAACTCCACCATCGAGCACGTCTCGGCCGCCTGCCGCGGTCCCGCATAACCCGGACGCGCGTTCTCATCGGCCCCGAACATGCCGCCCGGAACCTGCCCGTACTGCTTCATCGCCGTGTCGTAGTTGCGCTTCGTGGCGTCGAGGAACGTCGCATCGCGCGCTTCCTGGTAGTACTGCGCCGGCTCGCGAAAGCACTGCGTAAAGTTGACGCCGTGCCAGCTCGGGACCCCATCCGTCCACCCTGCCGTGCGCTCGTGGTTCCTCCGCGCCAACTCCAGCAGCAACGCATCTCCCGTCCGGTCATAGAGCCAGTAGATGCTGTCCAGATTGTCGCCGCCCCGTATCTTCTGCCAGCTCCCCGGCAGCAATTGGTCCACCGGTATCGTGGCCATCCAATGGAAATACCGCGTCATCAGGTCGATTACGCGCCGGTCGCCGCTGGCCCCATAATAGGTCCGCAGCGCGTTCATCATCACCATGTTGGGCCACAGGTCGATCGTCCTGCTGCGCGGCCCCCCCGTCGTCAGGTTGGCGCGCGGTCCGAAGTACCCGTCTTCCCGCGCCGTCGCCAGCACCCCCGCGATCCAACGCTGCGACTCGCCGATGATTCGCTGGTCCTGCAGCACATAGCCGAGATCCACAAAGCCCTTCAGCCAGTACGGAACCTCTTCCCACCCGTTCGCGCCTTCCCCATTCGGGTCCACCCAGGCATTCCCATCGAACTTGCAGAACTTGCTCAGCTCCGTCAGGTGTCCGGTGAATCCGCCCGCCATCAGCTCCAGTTGCGTCCGCAGCCACCCTTCCGGACGTACGCTGCCCACCGGCAGCTTGATGAGCGGTCCGGGCGCCAGCGGATCGCGGTTCCCCTGGTAAACGGCCCCATCGCCAGTCGCCGCCAGCACGGGCGAGAACCCGGCGCGCGCCGTTCCCTGCCCCCACCCAATCCCCGCTCCCATCAGCAACAGGATTGGTAAACTAATAAGTCGATTCGATGTTCGCAATTTGCGTTGGCCGGGTCGTTCCATTTGAAACCCAGTGTACCCCCCAGCCCTGCAAGCTTGTGAAACGGTCCCGGCACGAGCATCGTCATTCGGTTTTGGAGGAAATGAAAATGCGGAGGACCACAACGTTTCGAACGGCGCTGCTGATTTTGACAGGCGTCTTAACCATCCCTGTCTTCGCCCAGCAGGCCCCCCCGATGCTCCCGCCGCCTCAATTGGATCAACTGGTGGCGCGCATCGCCCTCTATCCGGACCCGCTGCTGGCGCAGATCCTGGCTGCGGCAACTTATTCCAACGACATCCAAGCCGCCGCCCAATGGGCCGACCAGCATCATTACCTGACCGGCCAAACCCTGGCTGACGCTATCGCTGCGGACCAACTGCCCTGGGATCCCAGCGTGCAAGCGCTGCTCCCATTCCCCTCGGTTCTGGACACCATGGCTTCCGACATGAACTGGACCACCCAGCTTGGCGAGGCCTTCCTGGCCCAGCAGCAGGACGTCATGGACGCCGTGCAGCGCCAGCGCGCCCTTGCGCAGCGCTACGGCTACCTCAGGACCAATGGCCAGATTGTCGTCGGCGCCGGCCCGTATATCACCATCATGCCCGTGAACCCGGCCTTTATGTGTGTTCCCTGGTACGATCCGGCCGTCGTATTCTTCGCGCCGCGCCCCGGATTCGCCGTCGGTCTCGGAATCCGTTTCGGCTTCGGCGTGAGCCTCGGCGGCTTCTTCGCCCCGTGGGGCTGGGGACCCGGAGCCATCCGTTTCGATTGGGGCGCCCATGCCGTCTTCCTGAATAATGCGCGCTGGGGCCGGACCTGGGCCAACCGCGGCAACTACGTCCATCCCTACGCCGGCATCCGCCGCCCCGCGCCGGGCGCCATGCGTCCCGCCGAGGCGCATAAGCTCATTCCGCGTTCGGCGCCCGAGCGCAACGCCGCCAGGCAAGGCCGCGCCGCCCCTCGCGAAGCGCACGGAGAACGCCGCCGCTAAGGCTGTGGCTCTTGTCCCAGTGGGGCAGGATGCCATCCTGCGCGGCGATTGCCAATCGCCGCGCGGGCCGATGGGGGCCCGGCCCGCAGGTTACCAGGCGCTTTCGCCTGCCAACCGCTGCTATCTTAGAAGCTATATGCGGACCCCTACCCTTGTCCTCTCACTCATCTTATTCGCGCTTGCAGCCTATCCCCAACGCCGGCCGCCTCTCACCCCCGAAGAAACCGCCATTTCCACCCAAATCGCTTCCCTCAGGAGCCTGCCTGACGATGCCTGGACCCAATCCGTCGCCAAGCTCGCCCGCCAGATTCAGCAATTGCCGCCCACCCCGGGCAAAGAATCCCTCATTGCCAGCTTGGGCAATCAGGTTACCGAGGGCGATGCCGGCCACGACACCTTGCAGGTAGTCGCTTCCACCATGGCCCAGCTCCTCCGCGATTCTCCGAATAACCCCATCGCCTCCACGCTCGCGGCGCTGGTGCGTTATGAGCATGTCGAAGTATCCTCGGACAACCCCAAGTACCTCGCGGCCATGGCGAAGCTGGAAAAGGCGGATCAGGTCCGTCAAAACGCCGAGTTCACGCTCCGCGACATGAGCGGCGTCGATTGGTCCCTCAAGGACCTGCGCGGCAAGGTCGTGCTGGTGAACTTCTGGGCCACCTGGTGCCCGCCCTGCCGCAAGGAAATGCCCGATATGGAAGCCCTCTACCAGCGTTTCGCCCCCCGCGGCCTGGTGATTCTAGGCATCTCCGATGAGGAGGCCCCAACCGTCCAGAAATTCCTCGCCGAGCAGAAATACACCTACCCCATCCTGCTGGACCCCGGCCGCAAAATCAACCAACTGTTCGCCGTCGATGGAATCCCCAAGAGCTTCCTCTACGGCCGCGATGGCAAGCTGGTGGCCGAGGCCATCGACCGCCGCACCAAGGGCCAATTCCTCGCCATGCTCAAGCTGGCCGGTCTGGAGTAGCGCCCGCGCGTACCGCGGAACCTTCCTCGCCGCCGCCGATATGAGAAAAACGGCTCCAATAGAACCGGTTCGATGTACAATGGGTGTCGGCCCGGAGGCCGAAAAGGAAATCCTCGAATGAAACCTCGCGTACGGCGCGTCTCAGCGGTCATACTGCGGTTCGGCGCGGTCCTCTGCGTCCTGGCCCTCGCCTCGGGCCTGCAGGCAGGCGTCATCCTCGACCAGAGTGCCCTCGGCAACGAAAATCTCGTCAATCAGAACTTTGTCTCGTGGCCGTCATATAACAGTTATCTGGTCGACGATTTTACAATTGCATCGGCGGCTACCATCAATTCCGTCACCACCTGGATGCTTTCGAGTTCGCTGAATGATTTGAGTACGATCATTGGCGCCACCGCGACGCTGAATATATTCTCCGAAGCCGGCGCGCTTCCTTCCGCCGGCAACGACCCTACCTCGGGATCGACCGTCGCGGTGACTTACGTCAATCTGGGATCGTCAACCGATTCCGCCGACGGCGCCTATACAATCTATAGTGCGACCGCCGCCGGCCTGAATATCCCACTCTCTGCCGGCAGCTATTGGATTGGCCTGACGCCGATCCTGGATTACGACACTTACTACGAGGTTTGGCAGTATGACACGTCGAACGCCGTCGCCGGCAACCCGGCTGCATGGATCAACCCGGGCGACGCCTTCGGCGACGGCGCATCTTGGCAGCCCGCTAACAATGTGACTGCTTTTGGGGACGCTGCGATACTGGTCGACGGCGTTGCCACCCCGGAACCCGGCACGCTGGCTACCGCCGCCGGAGCGCTCCTCGCCCTTGGCTTTTTGCGCCGCCGCAAAGCATAGCCTGTAGGGCGGGCCGGGGCGCCCACTGTCTGCGGTTAGTTCTTTTCTCTCTGTGCTCTCGCCATCGCCGGTTGCCGCCGGCGGCTTAGGACGACGAGGCCCGTCAGTCCGATCCCGAGCAACATCCACGAACCCGGCTCAGGAGTGCCCACGCCGCCCGAATTGATGTCTAGAACCCAGTTCGGGGTCCCATCCGAGGCGTAAACCTGCCCCCCGGAGCCGTGGCGCCGACCGGTGAACGCGGAGCCATTCCAATTTCCCAGGTTGACGTCAATGGCAGTGATATTCGCAGCGAAACACGAACCCGCGGAAAGGATAACCCAGGCAAATACTACCACCCTTCCAGTGGCCGGTCCATCCGAACAGTACTAAACCTAAGCGTGGCGCAAGCCGCCAGGCTTGCCGAGCCGAGAGTCGTCTCGGCTTTTTTCTCCACCGTGGATTGGCCCCGGCGCCTGGCCTGCCGTCCTTCCGCCTTCCTGCCCTGCCCTCTCCTGCTACAAACGCACGCTCGGCCCCAGAATCGCCACGAAGACCACCGAAACCGCGCATCCCGCGCCAATCCAAACATAACTTCGCCCGATCGCGGCCGCTGGCGCTGCCGTCTGTTCCCCGCGGCGCAAGAATTCGGTAAGCCACAGAAGCCCCGACGCGCCGCCAAAAGAAGATGCCGCCGCGGAAATGGCGATGAGCATAGGGCCAACCGGGTTGAACAGTCCGGCGACGCAGTAGAGCAGACCGCCTGCGAGATATGCCGGGACCGTCAGCAGTTTGCCCCTCCGCATCGCGAGCTCGCCGCTCCCCACCAGCGAACGCAGCCACCGCGCCGATTGCCGGGCGAACACGAAGTAGATCCCTCCGCCGAAGACGCTCATCGCTGGACGCCAAACGATCGCCGGCATGGCGCCGCGCGCCACCTCCGCCCAGTCGCCAATGCCCCCTACCCCCGAAAAAAGAAAGTATCCCGCTCCACTCAAGAGGTTCAACGTGGTGAAGAGCCAAAGAAAGTACGCCGCGTGCGGCTTGCGCAGCGGGTCGGCCCTCTTGAAGACAACCAGTGCGAGTGCCCCGGCGGTGAAGTTTACCGCCGTGCCCCCTGCCGCCACGCCGCGCAGCGCCAGCGCACTCATCCCTTCCCCACCGCACTCAAAATGTACCGACGAGAGCACCCGCGGATTTCCGCCGAGAGCCAGGCACGCTCCGCCGTGTCCAACCGCCTCATGCAGCACGTTCGACGCCGCATAGGCCACCAGCCCAATCGCCGTGACGGTGAGAAGGTCCGGAAGCCCGGCGCCGGATTGTTTGGCGCTCACTCGGCCCATAATGCACGATATCCTCCGCCGTGTCCACTGCCCAGCCGCCTGCGCTACCATCGTGATTATGAAGACTGCCCGATTGATGGACTGCAAATGAGCGACCGCATGGAGTTCGATACCGACTGCCCGAACAATCATAACCAGGCAGTTGCGTTTACTCGCGAGGAATTCGAGGCAGCCCTGAAGTCCGACACACTCGTATTCCACTGCAATACATGCGACACCGACTGGCCTCCGTCCAGTGAAGAAATCGCCAAGCTCAAAAAGCACTTCTCGAAGACTACAAGCTAAGCGGAATCGCCGGTCACAGCGAAATTCCCCAAATCGTCCCTTTCCTTTCAAACACCTACAGCCTCCAATTTCAGACCCGCACTTCGCCCCATGCGAATCTGAAATCGAGGAGTATTATATGCAAAATTACGTTTCCCCGGAGCAATTCGCAGCCAATCGCGCCAATGCCGCCGGTTCTACTGGTCCGCGCACACCCGATGGCAAAGCCCGTTCTTCCCAGAACGCCCGCAAACACGGCTTCGCTGCCGC
>CAYWHA010000083.1:0-17165 GCA_964457555.1 uncultured Solibacteraceae bacterium | reverse complement strand
CACATTAGATGCCGCCACCATGCTAATAGTTTCTCAGAGACAGGCCACTAGTAGCCCACAGCTTTCCCAATAGCTCGACCATCCGAGCCGCCCTGCAGCCAGCCGCCATCGGCAAGGATCGCCTCGACGCGCGCCAGCACCACGGCGGGCGAGAAGTCCACGTCGTAGCCGCGGGCCTTCAGAATCGCAATCGTGTCGGGCGAAATGCCTTTCTCGCATTTCAGCGTGTCGGGCAACCACTGATGATGGATACGCGGCGCATCCACAGCGTCCTGTGCGTTCATTTTGAAATCGATCACGTTGAGGATCACTTGCATTACGGCGGACGGGATGTAGGACCCGCCGGGCGAGCCCACCACCAGCAATAGCCTGCCATCGCGCAGTATGATCGTCGGCGCCATGGAAGACAGCGGCCGCTTGTTCGGCTGAATCGCGTTGCGCTCGCCCTGCACCAGGCCGAACAGGTTGGGATCGCCGGGCTTGGCCGCGAAATCGTCCATTTCGTTGTTCAGCAAGAAGCCCAGGCCGGGAACCGTAACGCCGCAACCATAGCCTCCATTCAGCGTGTACGTGACCGACACCGCATTGCCCTCCGCGTCCACCACGTTGTAATGCGTTGTCTCCAGGCTCTCGGCGCCCGCCGGATGGCCAGGCCGGAGCTGGATGCTGGGCGTGGCGCGCTCGGGATCGATGGTGGCCCGCAGTTTGGAGATGTAGGCCGGCTCCAGCATGCCCACCACCGGCACTTTGACGAAGTCGGGATCGCCCAGGTATACGCTGCGGTCCGCGTAGAAGCGGCGCATCACTTCCGCTAGATAATGATAGGTGGCGGCCGAACCCGCGCCGGTCTTCTCGTATCCAGTGCCTTCCAGCATCCCCAGCATCTGCAGGATTCCGACGCCGCCCGCACTCGGTGGGGGCGAAGTGATGATTTCGTAATTGCCCCGATATTTCCCGGTGAGCGGCTCGCGCTCCACGGCCGCGTAGTTCTTGAGATCGTCCAGCGTGATCAGCCCGCCGTTCTTGGCCATCTCCGCGGCCAGAGTCCGCGCCGTCACCCCTTCGTAGAAGTCGGCGCCGCGGGTTACCGCGATGCGACGCAGCGTCTGGGCCAGTTCAGGCTGAACCATTCGGTCGCCGGCCTGGTAGAAGACTCCATCCTTCTGGAAGATGCGTTTCGACTCCGGAAACTGCGAAAGGTTGCGCGAACCTTGGAGCGATTCGGCAAGCGAGTAAGAAACCTCGAATCCCCTGGACGCCAGTTCGATCGCCGGGGCGACGTCGTCGGCCCACTGGGCACGGCCGAATTTTGAGTGGGCTAGCTCCAGCCCCCTGACGGTTCCCGGAACACCCGACGCACGCCAGCCCTCCAGGCTGTCGCGGGTGACTCTCCCATCCGCGCCCAAGTACATATCGTGCGTGGCTTTGCCTGGAGCGCGCTCACGGAAATCGAGGAATGTGGCGCGCCCATCGGCCAGACGGATCAGCATAAACCCGCCGCCGCCCAGGTTCCCCGCGAACGGATGGGTAACCGCCAGCGCGAAGCCGACGGCAACTGCGGCATCCACCGCGTTACCACCCCTCTGGAGGACCGCGAGTCCCACGTCGGCGGCAATCGGTTCCTGGGCGACGACCATTGCGTGACGGACCCGAACGGGTTGGCGCGCCCCCAAATGAGGCGCGAAAGCCAGGAGGACCAGAGCAAACAGACGTCGCATGGCACCGACGATCTTATCAAACCGAGCCGTGTATCAAGAAACCAACCCGCAATCGCTGCTGATAACACGCCGTCACGGCATCGATGGCAGGGCGAGGCGATGTAGGGGGAAGCCGGAGGTGCGTGCCAGAACCTTCCGGAAACCTCCGGATTTGGAGCTTTCCGCAGAGCTGACTCTCCGGAAAACCCTCCGGCCGTGCTGCAAAGGGCAGTTCGTGCGCTCCGCGTAAACGTCGATCAGCGACCTCACGCACCGAAGCCGAGAACCTCCCGAAACCTGAGATCGAGACCTTGCGGAGGTTTCCCAAAACGTCTGGTGTCCGTGCAAAAAACCTCCGGCAAACTCCGGTTTTCCAGGTTTCCGCGGCGCGCCGGAAACCTCCCGAAAACCTCCCTGGCCGTATCCGACTGCCACGGAATCTCCGCCGCCCGCCGGGAGCGCATCGCGGCGCCCGTCACGGCCGCCGCCCAGCCCCTCGCGCAGCCGTACGAGCACCGGATCGGCGCGGACCCTTCCCGGGGCGGCGTCCGGGTTCTGACCACCGGGCTGACAGGCGTCGAAAGGATGGCCGCGTCCACGCTCGGCGAAGCGCCCAAGCGCATCGCACGCTCCACCGCGCGCCGGCGCGTGGGCCGACGCACAGAGGAAGCGGCGGTCGGCTGCCGGAAAGTAGCCGCAGCGGCGGGGACGCGGGCACCCGTCAAGGCCGCCAGGAAGAAACGCCGCCCCAGCCCTGGGGGTGCCCGCGGAGATCTCAGGCATGGAATAGGGAGGTTGCGTTCGCCGTCTTCTAGTCTTGGGGTTTCGGAGGGTCGACGAAGTTGCGGTGCGGGTTTTCCTGTAGCATTAGCTCCGGACGTCCCGCGTAGCGAGCTATCGACCCCTGCATCATGCGGCCCGCGGAGGCAGCGGCGGCGCTTCGGTCTGCTTCAAGTTCTTCAAGTCGTTCTCTGAGACCATCGTAGTCCCCACGATGGGCTAATTCAATGGTCCTCGTATGTATGTTCCTCGTGATGAGTCTTGGCCTAGGCCTGAGGCAGGGCCGCATTCTCATGGTTACCCTGCAACCGGCCCACTTCCCGGAAGGGGTTGGTCGCGCTTCCAATCGGTGCGGTACAAGCACCTCACGGCATCAGTCTAAAGCACAAGGGTAGCGTCGCCGTCCGCCGGCAGCGCATCGCGGAGGCCGTTGCCGCTGCCGAGCGCTCCGCTCCGCCGTACGAAGCCTGGATCGCCGCCGGCCCGTTCCACGGCTGCGTCCGGGTGCTGATCACCAGGCCGCCGGGCTTCGAAAGGACGGTCGCGTTCGCGGCGACGGAGCGCCCAAGCGCATCGCATGCCCCGCCGCGAGCACCGGAGAAGGCGACGCCGGGGGCCAAGCCGCGCCTGAAGCGGGCTGCCCGGACAAGCGCGGCCAAGAACTCAGCGACGGCGGTCGCGCCGCGAAAGGCGGTTGGAGGGATGGAGGCGGCGCCGAGGCGACTGGCCGCGGGGAGGGCGCAAGGCAGGCAGGCTGCGGCACCGGGAGATGGCGCAGGTGGCGGCTGTGACCGCGCCGGGCACCACGACGGAATGGCGGGCGCGGGACGGAACGCCCAGGGACAGCGCTTCCTACAACGCCGTATCTGGGGAGTTTCGAGCGCCGCGGTCGCGGCCATTATACGCGCCGGCGGACGTTGCTTCATTTTTCGTTCGGAACTCTGTCAGCCTGCGGCGCAGGCGGTCTTCGACTTCGGCTGGGACTTCCACTGGATGCTCCTTTGGATCAACTCATCGAGAGTGCGGTCGGAGTCCTTATTAAGCATGGCTGGTCTCCTCGTTTTGGACCGCGGGGATCAAGTGCGAGAGAACTGCTCGCAGCTAATTGCGGGATCGCCAAACGTGCTTGCGGGCCGTCACTTCCCGGCAACCGAATGTCGTGGCAATATCGCTGTACGGGATTTCTTGCCGTACCGATCAGATTCGTGCGCCTCGCCACGCCGTTGCGTCAGAGTCGCTTACTCAATCGTCGCAGAGACCGAAAGGTACCGGGTAACGGGCCCGGCCGTGCCTTGAATCCGCACGTGCGCCGAACCAGTGGCCACGACATCGATTGGCGATGACTGCGACGCTCGATTGTTGGCGTCCCCGCTGTACTCAGCATAGATTTCATGCGTTCCTGGCAACGGCAAGGCAACCTGTGCCGTTGCTTTGCCGTCCACAAGTCTTGCTGGTGGAGCGAGGGCGATATCGCCGCCGTTCTCCCAAAAATTGACCGAGCCTGTAACCGCCTTCGAGGACGTCACCGTAGCCGTAAGTGTCAGCGAAGACGTGTCGGCAGGAACCTTAGCGGTTGACGCTGTAATTGCGGCCGTCGTAAGTATAGGATTGTCCCGGTTACCGACTGCTCCGCAACCAAACGTAAGCGCCACGACACAACTGGCAGCGAGACTCAACGCCACGCGGTAGCACCGCCTGGTTGTGGACATCAACCACAGAAGTATCAGCAGCGCCCCGCAAACGCAACGCCCTCCAAGTCGCCAGGCTGCTGGCTTGGAAATCCATTTCATTCCTCTACTCTGCTTCTGCGCTGCGCTTACCGTCCCAGAGCTTGATGGTCCAAGCGGAGTCAGTGTCAGGGTTGCGGTCTCCGAAGCGTTGTTCGCCAGCCGAATGGACGTGGGAGAAATCGTACACGCCACGTTCACAAAGGACGGATCAGAGCAGGTCAAAATGACAGTACTGCTCATGCTGGTTAGCGGTACGATGGTAATCGTCGAGGAACCTTTTTCGCCGGCAGTTAGGGTCAACGAGTCTGGATTCCCTGTCAGCGAGAAATACGGCAGATTTACGGCTACGAACTGGCTGTACGCCGAAGGGGCGCCGTAATTACTGTCACTGTTGTAAGTAAGCGCGAAGTTCTCGCTGTTTGTTGGCTTGACCGTTGCGTTCAGTTGAATCTCCCAATTTCCACTCGCGTCCGCCGTTGTGGTTGTAGTCACGCCCATTTTAATTGGCCCGTCGACCGAGCCGGACAACGTAACAGGACCCGTCGGTTTGAGCGCGGTGTTCCGACTCGGAATTCCCGTGTCAACGATGCCTGTGATTGTCACAGTGCCGCCATAATTCACCGTCGTCGGGCTAACGCTGACACTGGCTGTTACGTGGTGAAGCACATCAATCGTCGTCGAAGTGGTTGAGCCTGCGTAATTCGAATCACCGCTATATCGAGCGGTAAGCGCGTATGAACCCGCGTTGGGTATCGTTACCGGAGTCGAATCGGTCCGGAAAGAGGGCGCTGCGCCATTCTTCCCCGGGTCTGAGACTACCTGAACAGGGCTGCCAATCTGAGCGGCCCCCACGAAAAACGCAATCGTGCCAGTTGGCGCCGGGCCCGATAGCCTTTGCACGCTTCCATGAACAAGGACCGGAAATCTTACACCTTCCACCAGCCCGCTCCCTGTCGGAGTCAAAATCTGCTCCGTAATCGACGTCTGCACCCCCTGCCGTCCTGGCGGCCGGTAGCTCGGTTGCGCGATCGCCCGCGCAAAAGCGATAACTTCCGTGATCTCGACAGCGCTTAAGGTCTTCTCGTATGGCGGCATCATGGAGGACTTCCCGAGGGCGCCCCCGCCCAGCGTGATGATGTTCTGCATGTACTCAGCGCTTTTTCCATTCAGTGTTTCTCCGTCGTTCATGAGCGGGGGCATGGGCGCCATGTTCCTGCGGTTTGACGGGCCTGCCGGGCTGGTGTCCGCATGGCACCACACACAGTACTGGTTGAAAATGCGTTTGCCGTGCGCCTCCTGATAGCCCAGGTTTATCAGCTTGGTGTTGTCGTTCCAATCGACATCTGTATCATAGGCGCCATAGGCAACTCCGGGCCTAACCGGCGCGGCGTTCCGTTTGCAGCCGGAGACCATCAGCAGAAAAAGTAACGCGCAGAGAAACGGGGCTGCCACCCGAAGTTTCACTTTCATCGGCCCACTCCTTGCAACGTCACGCGTCCACTCGCGCCATTCCCGGGGGTTTGCAAGGTGTTCCCTGAACGCAGCGTTATCAAGTACGCCGTGAGCGCCCGTATCTCTTCGTCCGTGAGGTTACGGCGGGGCTCGATCGCGGCCGGTTGCAAGTCTTGCGGATTGCGTAGCCACGTTTCGATCCATGCCGGCGTCAGCCGGTTCCCGGAGTTGCTGAGATCCGGGCCCACGTAGCTGCCCGGGCCACCAATCGTGTGACAGGACTGGCACTGGTATTTCACTTCATAGAGTTGTTTGCCCGTCGATACCATCGCCGGGGTAAATTGCCTGGAATCCGTGCTCTCCGGATAGACCCCAGGTTTTTGCAGGGCCATCGACAGGAACTCCGTGGCGATTTCTGCATCGCTATCCGGCATGCTGAATTGCGGCATCCGCAGAATTAAAGTCGGGCGGATGGCCTGAGGGTTTCTCAGAAAGTCAGCGATCCACTTCTTCTGTGCGCGGCTGCCTTCGTAGGAAAGGTCCGGAGCAAGCGTTCCGCCGTGACCCTTGAAGCGGTGGCAGACGTAGCATTTATAGCGCTCGTAAACCCCGGCAAAGGCGCCCGCGGCCTCGAAAGATTCTTCTCTTCTGGGTACAACCAGATGTTGCAGAGCACTGGGCGCCGGCCCTGTCTGACTCAACAACGCGACGGTTACCGCGTCCAAATCCGACTGCTTCCAGGCGTACAGCGGCATGCGCGCAGCGAGGTTCAGCGGTACCGGAGACTGCAATGTCCCTTGAATGCAGGAGACCAGGTTGTGCTCGTTCCTCTCATTGGTGAACTCGCACTCCGAGGCGTTCTTGGCCCCCACAGAAGTGAGATCGGGCCCAAAGTCCTTCAGCGCGCCGATTCCGGTTAATGCGTGACAATTAGAACAGCCTTTCTCCCTGAACAAACGCTTTCCCGTCTTTGCCTCTTCCCTCGTAGGCGCGCCGAGTTGCGGCACACCATCGAGCAGGGCCGCATCTGCGAGCTTGTTGATCAAATACTGCGAGACCTCGTAGAGGGCTTCATCGCTCCACCCATAACGTGGCATGGCGCTATGCGGCAGATAACTTAGTGGGTTTCGCAGCCAGGCGATTAGCCATTCTCGGTTGACCTTGCTGCCCTCTTTGGTGAGCTCCGGGGCCATTTCTCCTCCGATCACTTTGGACTTCCAACCGCCCGTCTCAGTCAAGGAGTGGCAGGTGGTGCACATCATCTGCCGGAAATGTACTTCGCCCTGGAGAAGGAGTTTCGGGCTTCTACTCAATCTACTCACTACCGCCGGATCAATCTCGTACGTCTCAATCGGCTTGGCCTTTTGCACGCTCAACAACGCGGAGAGGGATCTAATGTCAGCTTCGTTCAGGCGGAACTTCGGCATGAGCGGCTCGCCCCCAGTCCCAGTGCCGTTCACGGTGACTGCGCCGTCTTGAGGGACCCTGGCGCCGCGTTCACTGAGCCATTTGTAAATCCACTGGCGCGAGACCTTATAGCCCACACTTGAGAGATCCGGCCCCAACTCGGGTGAGTCTGGGTTGCTGAACTTGTGGCAAGCCTGGCAGTTCAGGCGCCTCAGCAACTCACGGCCGCGCGCGAGTTGTGGGGCCTCTCTTAGATCATCCAGGTGGCATCTCCCGCAGGAGGCCTCAAGGAAATGCGCAGGAAGGATTGCGTTATCCGAATCCGCCGTGGTTCCGTGCGCATCGGCCACTTCGGTCGCTAAACCCTCGCCCCGATGGCAAATGGTGCATCCCCAGTCACGAATACCATGGTGCATGGAGGGGTGTGCGCGAAAGGGCTGGGGAACGGAAGCATCCACAAGGCTCGGTTTGTCGATGCCCTGATGGCAGGTGCCGCAACGGTCTGTCACGTTCATCTCCGGCAACCACGCCTGATCAATGCCCGGACTCCAGTCGGCGAGAAGCTCTTTCGTCTCCGGCCGCGTCTGTGCGTACTTCACAAACCAGCGCTTATAATGTTTCCACTCCGCACGAAAGTCCTTGAGAGGCGATAACGCGAGCACAAGCACGCAAACCACCGTGGATAAAGCAAGGGCAACTCGCAGTTTCTCCGATAACTCACCCGTATCTTTAGCCGGCATGCGTTCCCCAGGGCCAGACCCAGGACCACCCCGGGCCGCGGAAGAACGTCCCTACGACCGTCAGCCAAAAGGCAGTCGCAATGAACCATGTCATGATCCACCAGGAGAGCGGCTTTGCGCGCAGTACGCAGATCGGTCCGGTGGTTGCCTTCGAAAGACCCAACCCCAGCAGCAGACCCACGACCAGGACGGTCGGAAAGATAATTGTCCAGGCGTCCACGGCCACGAGCACGATCAGCAATGCAACAACAACTACCCAAAAGACGACGTCGAACCGCCTGGAAGTCAGTTCGCTCCAAAGTGGCGTTCCTTCCACGTTTACCTTGAAATAAGGAATCACGATGAGCGCGACAACCACGAGCGTGGGAATCAGAAATCCAGCCACAAACGGCGGAAAAACATGGAGCAATTCCTGCAAGCCAAGGAAATACCATGGCGCCTTCGCTGGGTTGGGCGTGAGCAGAGGGTTGGCTAACCGCTCCAGGGGCGCATCCCAAATCAACGCCACCAGCGCCATCGCGGTGATCAGCACTTCGAAAACGATGGCTTCGCGCACTAGCAGGTGCGGATAGCTCATCACTTTGCGCCCACGTTCATCCATCACATTGGCAGAAGCATTCGGCGTAATGAAGACGATCCGGCGGGGTTCGTTCTTGGCGCCGGAACTGAATCCGGATTGGATCTTAGTCTTGTCCATCATGGTCTTTCGCCCCCACCGTCAGTCCACCGTCCTTCCGCACACGCCAGAGATGCGCGCCGATGAAGAGGAAGGCCAGCAGCGGTAGAATGACGACATGAAACACGTAAAATCGCAGCAGCGTATTACCGCCGACAGTGTGTCCGCCCAAGGCCACGAAACGAACTTCGTTTCCGATGGCCGGCGCGGCGGAAATCATGTTGCTGCCCACCGTAGTGGCCCAGAATGCCAACTGATCCCAAGGCAGCAGGTAACCCGTATAACTCAAGGACAGCGTGAGGAGCAGCAGCATGACTCCGATCACCCAGTTGAATTCGCGCGGCGGTTTGTATCCGCCGCGATAAAACACGTGAACCATGTGCCAGAATGCCAGCAGGACCATTAAGTGCGCACCGATGCGGTGCATGTTCCGCACAAACACTCCGTTCGATACCACGAAGCGCAGGTCTTTCATGTCGTAATAGGCGTTTGGCGCTACGGGCCGGTAATAGAACATGAGGAATACGCCGGTCACTGCCATTATGATGAACAGGAACAGCAACAATGACCCCAGATAGTATGTTGCTCGCACACCCAACGAGTTTTCTCGCACCTTCACCGGCAGCCAGTGCAGCAACAGGTTGTCGAATACCTTGAGGCTGCGTGCGCGGTTGGTGACGGCCGGGCCGCTCCGGAAGATGGACTTCCAAACCCCTGTGGTCCGGAGGTTTTCGAGAGCGCTATGGAACGAAGTGCCCATGGTTGTTGTCGTCACGCTTTCAAGACCTGATCGGCTTTGATAATTTGCAGCTTATCCACTTGCAACTCACCGTCGGCGGTGAAGTTGATTGCGTAATGTGGCAGGGGGAGTGGCGCGGGACCTTCGAGTCTTTCGCCGGTCGGCTGAAACTTGCTGCTGTGGCAGGGACAGGTAATCGTGTTCACTTCCGGTTTCCACTGAGTGATGCAACCAAGATGGGTGCAGACCGCCGAGACGGCGTAGAATCCCGACGCAGTACGTACTATGTAGATCAGCTGGTCTTGTAGCAAGGTGACAGAGTTCACCGGGTATCGATCCGGATCGCCGGCGCGAAAGGTCGTGGGCAGCTCGAAGAGCACGTTCGGCGAAAAGAACTGAAAGGTCAATGCGGCGGCGCCAAGGCCGGCAATTCCTAGCGCTCCCCAAGTGATTTCGTTCAGCACATCCCTCCGGGAAGCCTCCCGCTTTGCGTCTGCATTTGCCCCTGCCGGGTTTGCCTTGTCGTCGCTCATGGATTAAGAACGATCTCCTCATGGAACTGCAAGGGGAAATCCTGGTCGAATACCTCAAAAGCTTCCATTGTAATTGTGTGCACAGGGCAGCGTTCCTCGCACATTCCGCAGCGGATGCAGATGGTTTCATCCTTAATCAATACGGAGCCCTCAACCTGGTTCAATTCTTGAGCGGAGATGGACGGGAGGTCCAGACGGTGTAGCTCGCGTTCTTCGCCCAAGCGTTCCCTTTCTTCGACAGTGAATCGAAACCTTGTCAACGGCACCAAAGAAAGACAGTTCTCCGGACAGACATCCACACAGCCGCCGCAGAGGACGCACTCTGTCCCATTAGCCTCGGAGCCCTCGAAGATCGTGTTGATCCAACATCGTAGGCAGCGGCTGGCTTCGCGACGCGCCTGCTCTTCGGAGTAGCCGCATTCCACTTCCGCCGCCCCGATGCGCTGCTCGACCGGCAGCGTAGGCATGGCCAGCCGTGAATACTCATCATAGTGAGCGGTGATTGTGTGGTCGAGCACTGTGATCTGCACGAATCTCTCTTTTGGTTTCCATTGCGAGCCGCGCAGGAACTTGTCGATCTGCAGAGCCACCTTTTTACCGTCGGCTACCGCATTAATGATGAAACGCGGCCCGAAAGCAAGGTCGCCAGCGGCGAAAATTCCGGGCGCAGTGGTCATCAGAGTGTCGGGATCGACCTTCAGTGTGCCTTGGGGTGTGGTTTCAATTCCGTCCTCGGGCTTCAGAAAGGAAAGATCGGACGCCTGCTGGATCGCCACGATCACCATGTCACATGGAATCACGAACTCGGTTCCAGGCAAGAACCTTGGATTGAAGCGCTTGTTTTCATCGAATACGGAAATGCACTGGACGACCTCGATGCCACTAAGCTTCCCATCCTTCCCCACGAACGTCATGGGGCCCAAAGAAGGACGCAGCTTCATGCCCTCAATCAAACCACTTTCGATTTCTTCTTCGGATGCCGGCATCTCCGCGCGCGACTCTAAGCAAACGAGCTGCACATCCCGTGCAGCCATGCGCAACGCCAACCGCGAAACCTCCATGGACTCCCTTATGGCTACGTCCAGTTCGCGGGAAGTTAGCTCATTCGGAACGTCGGGGTTGGCCATGTCTGCCACGAGTTTGGCCTGCTGTTGCCGCATTGCGGACCGAGCCACATCGATGGCCACGTTGCCGCCGCCGATCACAACGACCCGGTTGCCAACCTCAAAGCGATAGCCTAAGTTCACATTCCGAAGAAAGTCGATGGCTTTGACGACGCCGTGCAGGTCATTTCCGGGAAGGCTCAACTCGCAACTGCGGTGCAGTCCAAACGCCATCACCACCGCCTTGTACCCTTGGAGCCGCAGGTCTTCGAGGGTGAAATCCCGGCCGAGCCTTTTGTTCAGTTTCAACTCTGGCCCCAGATCGAGAATCTCGCGGATCTGTGCTTCCAACACCTCGCGGGGTAGGTGGTACTCCGGGATACCGAGGCGCATCATGCCGCCTGGCACTACCGACGCTTCAAAAATCGTCACCCGATAACCCAGCAATGCCAGATCGTGCGCCGCGGACATACCCGCCGGACCAGAGCCAATAATCGCGACTTTCTCAACAAGCTTAACGTTGGGCTTGGCGCCCAAAACGTCGATCGGATTCCTCGACTCCGGCCCATAGCGTTCAGTAACAAAGCGCTTCAGCGCGCGGATCGCGATGGGTGCGTCAAGCTTGCCGCGGCGGCATGCGGACTCGCAGGGATGACCGCACACGCGCCCGCAAATGGACGCAAACGGATTGCTGGCGCGGGCATAGCGATACGCTTCCGCGTATTTTCCCTCCCCAATCAGAGAAACGTAGCGGCCAGCCTGTGTGTGGACTGGACAGGCTTGCGTGCAAGGGAAGTTGGACTCCAGCCACTCTAAATCGACCAATTTGGTTCGCGCCCTCACCTGGTGCTCCGGATCCGCGATTTCCAAGGCCGGCCAAGTCCACCCGCTTAAACGGGATCGAGTTCTTGAACCTGGCTAATCCCAATAATCCTCACATCAACCTCCCGAATTCCAACACAGGCAGCGTTCTTTGACCCGCATGAGCCAGCCTGAGTAGAGGACGGGTGTCTTTCGTGAACGCTAGAAACGTTCTTAGCATAAATAATATCTCAGAAGCTTAAGATGTAAATGCCTTTTAAGCTATATCTGAGTACTAGTACCTGGATTATGCACGGCGCCCTTCGGCACTCGCGAGAAGTTCCCATAGTTTGCTCGCCAAAAGTGACCCACCAGGCCAGGCCTGAATGGGCCGTTTGGCGCAAGGCAACAGCGTGTTTTTGGCGCGCGCCAAACGCCGCTGCGGGCAAGGCGCCGCCGCTCCAGGCGGTCTCGTTACCCGGCCGCACGCGGCTCGCCTTGAGAAGTGAGGGGATTGCGCGCCTTTGGCGTGGATGATATCGCTGGTTCCCCTCTTGCCCTACGCCAACTCGTGTTCTCAGTATGGGTCGGTCTAACCGAACACAAATGGGTCACTCTTGCCGAGCGCCGAGGCGGCGCCTGACGCTGTGCTGCCCGTCTGAGGCGTGAGCTCATTTGTGGGAGGTCTCAGAAGCCTGCGCTAAAACAGTAGGTCCGCGGGGTTCCCAGCTTCGCGAGTCGATTCTCAGAAGCCACCCAGATGGTTAACGAGCAAGAACAGAATAGGGCCTAATGCCCGCTAAGCAAGTGGTTCGGGATGTCGTTCCGGAACCCAATAAACTCGGGGCTTCCACGCCCTTCGATTTCAACGGTAAGAACCTGACTCCCTTACGGCGGATATTAGTGGCACTGGCCGCATGCGGCTATCGAAATCAATATCCCAAACTACGCCTCTGCCATCGTGACGACAGATGAAGTCGTCGGCGCCCTCGCTTCTTTTGCCGGCATGGACGTCGCTGCCCTGTCGTGACCTGCGATTGAAATGTGATTAGATGCTTGGGTTGGGGTTGCTCAACAACGGGTTACCCAATCGACTCCCATCGCCCGCGCCGGAGTTGACTTGCGCGACCAAACTCCCGCGAAGTCGCGATCTGGGAAGCGTGAACCTGCGAGCCAACGCCGCGTGATGGGCCTTGGTAAACGCCCGTCACGTCATAGGCCTCGCAAAGCCATGCGGACCGCATTCCCGCCCGCCACATCTGGCTTCATTGGCCGCCATCGTGGTCGGCAATCCCGGCCAAACCTGCGGTACGCCACAACGTCTACCCGGCAACTTGCGCCATAACCGGGGCCACAGCCGGTTTCTTCACGGTCCTTTTCTGGCCGTCTTCCTGGAGGTGGCTTTCTGCTGTTGCGCCTTGGCCGCTCTCACCGCGGCCCATCTCTTCTTCGTGGCGGCGACGATCCTTGCCAAACCCTTCTTGCTGATCCTGCGTTTGGGCTTGAGCGCTTCCTTGGGCGCTGGAGGCTCGGCGTCTGCCCCACCCTTGATCGCCGCCCGCCGCTTCTTCTGTGCGATTGCCATGCGGCGACGCGCGGCAGCGGAGACCTTGCGCTTCCTGGCGGCTTCTTCCGGCGCGGCAGCGGCTTCTGGACTGCCGCCTGGCAGCATCGCACGAAGCTCTGCGATCTTGCCGTCGATGCGGATCTTCTGCGCTTCGTAGCCCTCCACTGCGGCGGCGATGATTTCGTTCGTGAGTTTCCGCGTAGGCATGTGACTCGATTTACCTCAATTCTTCCATCAAGGACGGGTTGCTGTGATCCATCCTACACCCGCTCGCACACATGGCGGGGCTGAATTGCTTTCATCGTTCTGCCGGGCATGCTGCATGGAAAGGCAGGCACATTCCGCGACAACCCAGGTTCCGAATGCACCACCCGCATGTCGGCCGCCTGGGGCGATGTTGTCGAGGACGCCGCCGGCCTGCTATGGCTGGTACGCAACGACGTCAAACGCCGCGGCGACTGGAGGGTATTGCGATCACGGTCGAGCACTCGTTAGTGCTCGAATGCCCCGAGGATGTTTGGTGCAAAATGTGGGCTCTCGCGGGACATGCTCCGGAGGGGCTTCCTCGGCGTCAATCGAGATTATCTGACCTCGACAGTCGAACTCCACGCCGCCGTTCTGGGCCAATTCCCATAGTTTTACGCAGCACACAACGCAAACGAAGTGTTTGGCTGGGTCGTAGTGTTCTTCGTTGGGATCTTGTACTCCGTGGAAATAGCCGATCCTGGTTCCCGGCATCTCGTCAATGAACCTCCGTCGGTTTCCCTCATCAATAACACACCGAGGCAAAGACTTGGCCGACGAAGGTTCTGAGTGCGATTGCAGATCCCGTCGGAACCAGACACCCGCAACCTCGCCGGCGTTCCGCAGGGCCGCGGAGCGGGTTGGCATAAGTAGTGGCCTGACCGTCTTCGATTGCAAGGGACTCTCCGCCGCCCGCCGGGAGCGCATCGAGGCGGCCGCGTGGGCCGCCGGATAGACCGTTGCGTAGCCGTACAAGAGCGCCCCGTATATGGGCAAAGGCGAACCGGCCAATAGGTTTCAGGAATGCAGCAAGCAGAACCTGCACTTGTTCGTAGCGCAATCTGCACCTGGCGCAGCCGCGCCATTTAGGTGTTCTACCCGAGGTCAAGTGATTGACCTTATTGGGTTTAATCCTGGTGAGCCGGGCGGGGCTCGGATACGTTGAACGCACTGAAAACAGGGAAGTTATTGATTCTTCAATATGCTTGATGACGATGATTCGCCCCGCTGACGGTTTCTCGGTACAAAATCGGGTACAGGGTCGTTCAATGTCTAAGGTAGGCCAACCACCCGGCCAGGACGCAGATCGCGGAGAACACCACCGCCAAGAAAACGTTGCCCCAGCGAATGCCTCCCGAGGATTCGTCGCCTGTGTAAACTGGCCCGAATGTGGTCTCTGGCCAATAGTGCCCGGCAATTCCGCCAGCGAAAAGAGCGACTCCGATCATCATCGCGCGGTTCTCAAGGCTGAAGCCAGCCGGCACGCCGAAACAAAAAACTAAAAAGCCTACCAATAGAAAAACCTTCGGTACCGGTTGGAATCCTGCCAGGATACTTGCGAAGGCACCAATCTTCGAGTCATCTCCCATTTCGTCAGGACCTCGACTACGCGATTATCGCATCACGCCAACGTGCGTGAGGTGCTATTATTGCGCCAAGAATGCGGGGCGCGCTTATCATTCTACTGCTCGCGGCCGTCGGAGGCCTCTGCTACTGGGTGCATTCGATGCAGGCGACGATAGCGAGTAAGGACAAGCAGATCAGAGAGCTAAGCGAGAAGGCGAGAACATCAGGAATTGAACTTCAGGGGAAGTGTGCCGAGCGGGCCGCCCTCGTGTTCCGGGACTGGGGGTGGGCTAAGAAACCCAACGCATGGTACGAAAACCACTACAACGAGGAACTTGGAAAATGCTTCGTCCTAATCGCCGACAAGGATGCGGAAAGCACGACTGGAATGACGGCCACCGAGACGTTCGTCTACAGGCAGCTTTTCGACGCATTCGAGGGCAAGCAGTACGCGGATTATGGCTGGCATTTCGAAGAGGGCAAGGGATACTCCGAGGCGGCGGTTGACACGTGCGAGGTTACCGCCCGGTCGGGCGAGAAGAGGACCTGCAAGTCACAGGACGAGTTTGATGCACTTGCCAAGACCTACATGCAGTGACCGGCTACCCGAGCCGATCAGGAACACTACGCTATCTTCTCGAATGCCTTGGTCTCTCCGTAATCGGTCCTGATGGTATAGGCGTGCTTCGAATTGTCAGCGACGTTGCTCTGAACAAGCACCGTGACGCTCGCGCCGCCGGATACTCTGTTCAGGTCAATCTCTTCGATCCAAGCAACCGTACAGTTGCAGGATTCGATACTAGGCGTAATTGAAACTATTGTGCCGACAATCTCTTTCGGATTGCCCTCGGCGTCCTTGACGTTATACGGCTCTCCCCGAACAACGTCTCCGATCGCCGCCGGGTCTCCGTTTCGTAAATGGGGCATGATGATGTTGCCATTGGGCTACGACCTTTATCAGAATAAAAGCACACTGGCGGCGTTTAGCAAGGCCGTTTTATCCCCAGCCGAAAATGCAGTTTTACAAGTGCCTGATTCAAGCGGATTTGCAGGCAGAAAAGTACAAAATCGGGTACATATAGGCATTTGACAAGAGGCCAAGTGATTGACCTTATTGGACTTAGACTTGGTGAGCCGGGCGGGGCTCGAACCCGCGACCCTGTGCTTAAAAGGCACATGCTCTACCACCTGAGCTACCGGCCCGCTGTTGTGGCTTGAATGACGCTTAGCCCAGTGTAACAGACGCGCACGGGCCGATTGCCAATCGGCCCGCCGCTTGCCTTTGTGGCCTCGGGAATCGGGGGCTTTACTTGCCCACCACGAGAATCGTAAACGAGCCGGGCACCATCGCGCCTCCCCGGCCATAACCGCCGCGACCCCCTGGAACCGGAGGAGGAGTCCCGGCCGCTGGCGCGGGCGGCGGTGCACTCTCGGCGGCGATCAGGAGAATGTGGTTGGTCTTGCTGTCCAGCGTCAGCGTCTTGGCGCGCGTCATGGTCTTCAGGTTCTGCTCCACCACGAAGCTCGTGGGGCTGTTTTCCTTGATGATGGTCAGCGTACCGTCGCCGTTGGAGCTGAAGGCTTCCAGGGTGGCGGGGTTGAACGTGGCGCCATCCGTGCCCGTGCCGATCGGAAGGGTGGTGATTACTTTGCCGGTCTCGGAGTTGACCATCACCATCACCGCCGGGTCGTGGCAGGAGGCGAACAGCACGTGGTTCTTCACATCGAAGGCCAATCCGCCAGGCCCGCCGCCCTTGCCGGCGAGATCGAACGTGCGGAGCGTCTTGAGCGCGGCGGCATCCACCTCTGCGATCTGGTCCTTATCCTCCAGGTCGACGTAGAGCTTGCCATTGCCGTCCGTGACGGCTTGCTCGGGAGCGCCGCCCAGATCGACGGTTCCGGCTATGGAGCCATCCGCCGCGTTGATTACCGTCGCATTGGGAGCCCGGTGGCTGAATATCCAGACGCGGGCGTTGAAGGGGTCGAACAGAATGCCATCCGGGCCGCCCTCAACCGGAATGGTCTTGATCAATTTCAGGGTCTTGGTGTCCCACATGGCGACGGGGTTGCTGCTGGCGAAGCCGTGACCGGATTTGGGATCGACCGCCGCGCCGTGCCCGCTCACATCCGCGATCTCGCCGACCATCTCCTGGGTGTCCAGATTGTAGGCTGAAACCCGCCCCGGATTCCCCGAACGCGGCACGTACAAACGCCGGCCATCGGGGTCCGCGTAAACGTAATCGAAACCGCCCTCGCCGCCCACTTTGGCGGCTTTCAGAACCTTATAAGGCCCATCCTGAGAGCCTGTCGGAGATAGAATTATCGCAAAGTACTTAACAGAGCGAAGCGG
>CAYWHA010000082.1:0-17321 GCA_964457555.1 uncultured Solibacteraceae bacterium | reverse complement strand
ACCATTGCTCGGTGGCGCGAAAGATGGTGGGCTTGTGGCAGCGCCAGCAGTGCGGATAGGAGTGCTCGATTTTCTCCAGTCCGAGGAGCGCGCCCGCAGATTTCAGAATCTCGATGACGATGGGGTTGGCCTCCCACACGGTCTTGCCGATGAGGACTTCCGGCAGGCGGCCGGCCGCGCCTTCGGCGTGGTAGAAACGGCCGGCGGCGTCAATCGGGCAATAGGTTTCGATGCCGTACTGGCGGCCAACGACGTAATCCTCCTGGCCGTGGCCGGGCGCCGTGTGGACCGCGCCCGTGCCTTGTTCGAGCGTGACGTGGCCCGCGAGGACGCCGAGCGAATCGCGCTCCAGGAAGGGATGGCGGAAGATGGCGCGTTCCATGCGCTCGCCCGGAAACGAAGCGACTACCTTGTAGTCGGTCCAGCCGCACTTCTGGGCGGTGACCGCGAGGAGTTCGGCGGCCACGATGTAAACAGCCTGCTCCACCTCTACCGCCGCGTACGCGTATTTGGGGTTGTAGGCGATGGCCATGTTGGCGGGGATGGTCCAGGGCGTGGTGGTCCAGATCAGCGCGTAGACGTTGCGCCCCTCCAGGCCGGGGTGGATTTTCGCTGGATCCGAGGTCAGCTTGAAACGGACCCAGATGGACGGGCTGGTGTGGTTCTCGTATTCGACTTCCGCTTCGGCGAGGGCGGTGCGATCTTTCATGCACCAGTGCACCGGTTTGAGGCCCTTATACACGTAGCCGCGGTCCACGAACTCGACGAACGCGCCGGCGATGACCGCCTGGTATTCGGCGCTCATGGTGAGGTAGGGGTCGTCCCACTGGCCCAGCACGCCGAGCCGTTTGAAATCCTCGCGCTGGAGGTTGATGTACTTTTCGGCGTACTTGCGGCAGGCCTGGCGGATCTCAACGGCGGACATTTGCGCCTTCTTCGCGCCGAGATCGTTATCGACCTTGATCTCGATGGGAAGGCCGTGGCAATCCCATCCCGGCACGTAGGGCGAATCGAAGCCGGCCATGGTCTTCGACTTGACGATGAAATCCTTGAGGATCTTGTTGAAGGCGGTGCCGAGGTGGATGCGCCCGTTGGCGTAGGGCGGGCCGTCGTGGAGGATGTAAGTGGGCCGGCCGGCGCGCGAGGCGCGGATGCGCTCGTAGAGCTTCTCCTTTTCCCACCGCTCGAGCATGGCAGGCTCGGTGCGCGGCAGGTTGGCCTTCATGGAGAAAGCGGTTTTCGGCAGATTGACAGTCTGCTTCAGATCTACGTTTGGCGAATCCATTTTCGGGGTTACTACTATGTTAGCAAGGTCAGATAAACAGGCTGGCCGGGACGTGGAAGTACGCGGCGAGTTTGCGGGCGTGCGAACGATGAGGCTGACACACTGGATGCAACCACGAGTGGAATCGGCCCGAGCCCGCGGCGGCCCTGCAAGGGCGTAAGGATATGACGTCCTCCGCGCTCAGGCCGCCTGGAGTGGCCTAATCCGGCCGGCGATCTCCGGGCCGCGCGCGTCCTGAGCCGTCTCCAGATCGAAATTCGCTTGGAGATACATCCAGAACCGCGGTGTGGTTCCGAAGTAGCGGGCCAGGCGGAGCGCAGTGTCCGCGGTGATCGAACGTTTACCGCGAACGATGTCGTTGATGCGGGTTACCGGTACCAGCAACTCGATTGCGAGCCGGTTGGCCGAAAGGCCCAGCGGCTTCAGGAAGTCTTCCGCCAGAGTTTCGCCCGGATGAATCGGAGGTATGACCTTGTTTTTCCTGGCCATGGGTTTAGTCCCTCAACGATAGTCCACGATCTCCACTTCAAGAGCATCGGCGTCAACCCAACGGAAGCAAATCCGCCATTGGTCGTTGACCCGAATGCAGTACTGTCTGGCGCGGTCCCCGGCGAGTACTTCCAGCCGGTTCCCAGGAACGGCTCGCAGATCGGAAATGGCCGCTGCCGCATGCACGTGGTCGAGTTTGCGCTTCGCAACCGCGGCAATACTCTGGAACTTCCGGCTGAACTCGCGCAGGAAGACCTTCTCGGTCTCTTTGTCGCGGAACGACCGGATCACAACTAAAGAATACTACCGCATCGCGTTTAACGCAACACGGCAAATTCTAATTTGGACATCCTTCGCGGGCACGAAGAGTTGGAGACCGTTGCAACCGCTCTCTTACGTTCGCGGCTCGGTTCAGCGGGGGTGGCGCTTGCGGCGGATTAAGGAGACCAGGCCGATCATGGCTGCGCCGGCGATCAGCAGGAGCGAAGGCGGAGGTTCGGGCGTGCCGAACGTGGGGTCTATCAGGAACTCCTGGGGATATGCGTGTTGGTCGTAGTTCGGGGAATTTGGGTCGTACGCCGAAGAGCCGCTGTCAAGGGGGTATGGCGAATAAACGACGATGTTGGCGTAATCGTAACTTGCGTTGTCGATGGTGGCGTTGTAGGCCTGAGTCAAAATGCCGAGGGCGGTAGCATCGCCGCCGAAGTCGGATGCGGCGGTGGAGTTCGTGTTGGAAGCAAACAGATACCAGACGGCCGCATTGCCTTCGGTGGCGCTGAAATTTCCCGAGAGTATGTTCTCGAATATGTAGCCGACTTCGTCATAGGCTTCGACGCCGGTGGTAGGAGCGAGGCCGTTTGTGCCGGCTCCGAAAACCGTCTGATGGCTGTAGAGAAAATCGGACGCCGCATTGGTGGAGTTGAGGACGTTTGCGGTGGCGGTCCAGGATTCGCTATTGCCAATCTCATTGCTGAAATCGTCGCACATGGCCGCTACGGTGGTTCCGCTGCCATTCACCTGCGACAGGTAGGGAAATGTGTAGACGCCGTCAATACTGTTCCCGCCGGCGCTGATAAACAGGATGGTGTCCGCCGAAGCGAGCATGGCGCTGAGCAGCAACAACAGAACTAGAATGAGGCCTTGCTTCATGAATTCAGTCTAGCCGCGGGCGGGCAGTTTAGCTAGGTCCAGTACGTACGGGAAAGTCACGAAAAAGTTTTGGGACCCGGCGGACAACCGATAGTACTTTTCAGGCTTTTCGGCACCTTACGGCTAGACCGGGGCCGGATTATCGCTTCTTGACTTCCAGTTCGCAGAGAAGCCCTTCGAGCGCATTGAACTCGATGGTCTCAGGCTTCTCCCGAAGCTTCAGCTCGTAATGCATCTCAGACTTGGCGATCGACAGTCTCACCCCGGCCACGGCAGTCTTGCCCTTCAGCACGATCGGTACGATGGAGCGGAACCCGTCTGGCACATGCTCCTGTTTCACATCCAGGACCAGCACCGGTCCGTCCGCGCCGTCCACGATGCTGTATTGGATGCCGATTTTGGGGATGCCCGTGCCGAACACCCATTGGTTGAAGAACCAGCCCATGTCCATACCGAAGTGCTTGTCGCAGGTGGCCTTAAAATCCGCCGTGGACGCGCCCTTCCCCGCATTCGTCTGCACGTAGTCCTTCATCATGGCGATGAAGCGGCTGTCATCGCCGCGGGGGTAGTCGTACAGCATCATGCGCAGCATGTGCAGGACAAAATCGCCCTTGGCATAAACCAGCCGGTAGGCGCCTTCCGTTTTCTCCGTGCTCAGGCGGGACCCCAGGGAGATAGGGCCGGCGTCGTTGGCGCGTTCGGTGGAGTTGGGCAGCGCACTCAGGATGAACTGCTTGTCGGCAGCGAGAAAATTGAGGAAGTCCTTCTCGCCTCTCCGGCGGTGCATGTAAAGCCCGGCCGAAAACTGCGCGAACCCCTCGGAGAGCCACTCATCGTGGTAATCCCTCCAACCAACCAGATGCCCCCACCACTGGTGAGCGATCTCGTGGGACCCGACCTCCCCGTAGAATTGGCGTGCGCGACCCACGTCCATGCCCAACTGATGCCGCATGGTACCGTCCAGGAAAGACGTGTACGGCATGTAAATGAGGGTTGGCCAACTCTGCCCGAAATTGCCGGAGGATTGCTGCGTTACCGAAATGTTCTGGAACGGCAGCGGGCCGAAGTAGTCGCTGAACAACTTCAGCGCATTGGCGGTTTCCGATAATGTCTGGCTCATGAGGCCCGTGGTGTCGAGTCCGCCAGTCGTGATGCCTGCTGCGACAGCAAGCTCGGGATTCTGCTCGAGGGTCGCCTTGAGACCTTGCAACTGGTCACCCAAATCGCTATTGGCGTAAACGGCGATATCGATGTCGTTGCTCTTGAGGGTCTTTGTCTTGTAGTCTCCGAAGTTGAATCCGGCCACGGTGTAGGGCGTTCCGGTATCCCATTCCGTGACCGCAATCTTGCCGTCCACCGACTTTTTGACCGGCTTGCCCGTGGCCACAAGCGTCAGTTCCTTGGGCGCCCGGAATGTCATGTGGTATACGGCGCGGTCGTTGAAGAAGAGGCCGGGAATATCCAGCTTGGGATACCATCCCTCGCGGTCGCCCACGTAGTAATTTCCGGTTCCCGCTTTACGCACAACGCCATCGCCGCCGTAAGCGAACTTCCAGGAATACGGCGCGCCCTTGACCAGCGGACTGGGCAGGATCACCCAGAGGTCGGCGTCCTTATCCTTCGCCTCCTGAATGTAGGGGAGCGCGGCGCCGTCTCCCGATGCGACCCTGGTTACACGGAGCTCGGGCGCCAGTTGAACGAGGAGCATCCGCGCCCCGTCCTGGACAGCCTTGAACTGGTCGAGCGCCTCAGCGTCCAGCCTGCCTCCCTTGTCGACCCGGGTATCGACGTCGATTCGATCGGTACGGATAAGCGCGCGCTCCTCGGACGAGGGGGACCCGGTGGGTTCGAATGCGCTCCAGGTCTCTGCCCCGCCGGAGCCGTAATGAATCAGCGAAACGGCTTCACCGTTCATTGCGTCGAGGGAGAAAAGGAGTTTGCCGTGCTTCTCCCCGGAGATGGCCGCGAGAAATAAGGACTGGCGTGGCGAAGACAGGCCCGCGAGGGTGCGCGCCTCGATGTTCGTCTTGAGATCGTCCCGAAATGCCTTGCGGAAATCGTTTAGAACACCCTGCGCGCGGGGTTCAATGGCGCCCGTCTTGAAGCTTGCGGCTGCCGAGAGATCGGCAAAGGTGGAATCGGTGAACAACAGAACGGCGTCCTTGAATGGCTCCGTAAGGCTGGGGCCGTTTGTCAGGAGGGCGAGGTGCTGCCGCTCGATGTCGGATGGCGGCTGAAAGCGGAAGGTCCCTTCGCCGACGAATACAACGCCGGCGACTTTATCCAGAACGGGCTGCAGGGCGTACAGCTTTCCGCTGGTGAACTGAAGCGTTCCCGCGTCCCTCTTAATCGCGAGATTCTCGGCGACGGCGACGCGATTGGAATCGAGGGCAATGCTGCGAAACTGGGCGTAAGCGGCCAGCAGGTCGGGATCCGCTGCGGAGGCAAGCGGCGGTATCACCAGGGCGAGTAGCCCTAAGACGCGTATCCGCATTAGGCTTCCTAAGTACGGTCGAATTCACAACCGGGGTTTTGCGGGCTGCCTTCCCGGCCACCTGCGAGTATACACCCAATCACGGCTCCGATTATCCTTTTCGAGGCCGCACGCTTCGGTGGCCCTGAGGGAGGCTCAGGCCGCGCTAGAGAAACGCCATCGTCTTGACGCCCGAGATGTCGAATTGCCGCCGGCAGCGCTGATTCTTGCACGATGCTTTGTCGTCCAAGAGAACCATGTAGCTTTGCGCCTTGGCGAAGCGGGCGCGGTCGCGCTCGTCGCCGCCGGGTGGCAGGCGATCCTTCTTCTTGCGGACCATCCAGCGCAGCTCGTAAGTTTCGACGCTGCGGCAGTAGGGGCAGTTCAGTTGCGCCGGCTTGGTGGCCGGCTGGTCGGTGTAATACGCACGCTCATCCATTTCAGCGCTCCGCCGCCGGAATCCACGTCTGGCCGTCGGGGTTACCCTTATATTCGGCGCGCGGGCGGATCAGGCGGTTGTTGCGGTACTGTTCCAATATGTGGGCCGTCCAGCCGGACATGCGGCTTACGGCAAAAATGGGCGTGTAGAGGTCGATGGGGATGCCCAACGCATAGTACGCCGAGGCCGAATAGAAATCCACGTTGGGAACCAGGCCCTTGATGGATTTCACGGTTTCTTCCATGCGCCGCGAGAGCTTGAACAGTTTTTCGTGCCCGGTGCGGCGGCCCAATTCCTCCGAGAGGACGCGCAGGTGGGTGGCGCGCGGATCTTCGGTGCGGTAGACGCGGTGGCCGAAGCCGGGGATCTTGACCTTGCGCGCGAGGGTGTTCTTCACGCGGTTGGCGGCTTCCTCTTCGTCGCCCAAACCGAGCAGCCAGTGGATGACCTCCTGGTTGGCGCCGCCGTGAAGCGGGCCCTTCAGGGCGCCGATGCCGCTGGTGACGGCGGAGTAGATATCGGAGAGGGTCGCCGCCGTAACGCGCGCGGCGAAGGTGGAGGCGTTGAGCTCATGGTCGGCGTGGAGGGTCATGGCGACGTCGAAGGCGCGCTCCATGACGTCGTCGGGGCGCTTGCCGGTGAGCGCGTAGAGGAAATTGGCGGCGAAGCCGAGCTTGGGATCGCCCTCGACGATGTAGAGGCCTTTGCGCAGGCGGTCGAAGGAGGTCACGATGGCGGAAGTCTTCGCCATGAGGCGCACGGCCTTGCGGTGGTTGGCGTCGGGCGACATGTCCTGGGCTTCGGGATCGTGCAGGCTGAGCATGGAAACGGCGGTGCGCAGAACGTCCATGGGAGCGCCGCCGGGAACGCTTTTGAGGAAGTCGATCACAGGGCCGGGCAGTCCACGCTCCGCGGCCAGATCTTTCTTCAGTTGGGCCAGCTCGGCCGGCTTGGGCAGCCATCCATTCCAGAGAAGGAAGATGGTTTCCTCGAAGACGGCGTTGTCCGCCAGGGTATGAATGTTATAGCCGCGGTAGCTGAGGACGCCCAGGTATCCGTCGATGTAGCAAATCTCGGATTCGCCAGCGATGATGCCTTCTAAACCTGCTCCGGTAGTTTCCATGTAGTTGTTTTCCGCTCCGTTCCCTATTCTATGACGAAGAAGGCGAGGCTGACCGTGGAGGGTGTGCGCGTCACAGAGCAGCGCAGCAGAAAAGCCGAGACGACTCTCGGCTCAGCAAGCCTGGCGGCTTGCGCCACGGGCGGGTGGCAGGCGAAAGCGCCTGCCCCACTGAACATTACAGCTTGACTTTTTCGCCGGTGCGGCAGGAGCGGTACACGGCGTCGACGATTTCGAGGGCCCGATAGCCTTCTTCACCCGAGACGGCGGGGCGGCGGCCGGTGGCGATGGCGTCGCCGAAATCGCGGAACTGGCGCTCGAAGGGATCGAGCGGAATCGCCATCGGGTCGGAGGAGCCGGAAACGGCGGGCAAGGCGACCGGGGCGGGCTCGCCGGAATCGTTCTCGACGTCCCACACCGTGAGCTTGTCGCCCGCGATCACCGCGGCGCCCTTCGTACCGTGGAACTCGGTGCGTTCGGTGTAGCCCGGCCACATGGCGGTGGACGCCTGGATGACGCCGGTCGCGCCGTTGGCGTAGCGCAGAACGGCGCTCACCACGTCCTCCGATTCGATCTTGTGCAACGCGCCCAACTGCCACATGCCGAACACCTCCGTCACGGGGCCGGCCAGCCAGCGCAGGATGTCCACCTGGTGAACGGCCTGGTTGATGAGGGCGCCGCCGCCTTCGGTTTGCCAACTGCCCTTGATGGGGCGGGAGTAGTAAGCGGGCGAGCGGTACCACTTCACGTAGCAATCGCACTGCAAGAGCTTGCCGAGGCGGCCGGCGGCGAAGGCGCGCGCGAGGAACAGGCTGGCGTCGTCGAAGCGGTGCTGGCTGACCACGCCGAGAAGGATGCCTGCCTGGCGGGCGGTCTCGATCATGCGGAGCGCGGTGGCCAGGTTGGTGGCGATGGGCTTCTGCACCTGTACGTGCTTTCCGGCGCGGGCGCAGATCTCGACCGGCTGCAAGCGGAAATCCGGAAAGGTGCAGACGTCGACGTAATCCACTTCGGGATGGCGGCAGACCTCTTCGTAGGTTCGGACGAACTCCGCGCCATGGCGGGCCGCGAAGCCGCGGCCGGCCTCCTCATTGACGTCCGTGCATACGCGCAGGCGGAAGCCGATATTCCGGTAAGCCTGCGCGTGCATATTCGAAATCGCGCCTGTGCCGATCATTCCGACATTCATCAACGACTATTCTAAGCCCCAGAGCGCCGTACTTCGCGGCGCGCGCCCCGCTACAATAGGATTGCGATGAAGCGCTTTGTGGTTTTCCTTGCGGCGGTTGCGGCCGCGCTCACGCTGACCGCGTGCAAAAGTTCGATGCCGGCCGGCGTGGCGGCGAAGGTGAATGGGTATGCGATCACATACGCCGAGCTGGAGAAGGTCTACCAGACGCAATATCCCCAGGCGGTCGAAGGCTCGAACGAAGACCTGGTGAATACGCAGAAGATGGATCTGCTGGGCAGCCTGATCACCAACGAGATCATGTTGCAGCGGGCGGAGAAGTTGGGTCTGGCGGCGGTGGACGCGGACGTGGAAGCCGAGTTCAATAAGATGAAGG
This sequence comes from uncultured Solibacteraceae bacterium, assembly GCA_964457555.1. Classification (GTDB taxonomy): domain Bacteria; phylum Acidobacteriota; class Terriglobia; order Bryobacterales; family Bryobacteraceae; genus BOG-224. Next base: position 8,801 of record CAYWHA010000082.1, on the reverse strand, counting down.
CGCCGTACACGGAGGAAGAATTCCAGAAGCAGCTTGCCGACCGGAAGCTGAGCGAAGCCGATTTGAAATCGCAATTGCACCGGCAACTGACGGTGGACAAGCTGGTGAATAAGGAAATCGCATCGAAGATTGTCATCACCGACGCGGACGTGGCCAATTTTTACAACGCCAACAAGGCCAGCTTCAACCTGGCCGAGCCGCAGATCCACATGGCGCAGATCCTGGTGACGCCGGCTCCCGATCCAGAAGTTCGCAATTTGAAGAACAACAAGGCGCAGAACGACGCCGAAGCCAAGGTCAAGATTCAGGATATTTATGCGCGGCTGTTGCGCGGCGACGATTTCAGCCAGGTGGCGCAGAATTATTCGGAGGATCCGAAGTCGGTGGCAAACGGCGGCGATATGGGGTTTGTTCCGGAGTCGGCTCTGGAGAAGGCGAATCCGGAATTGCGCAAGCTGGTGGCGTCGTTACAGGCCGGCGCCATTTCACAGCCGATTAAGACGGAGGAGGGGTATCGCATCCTCAAGGTGATCTCGAAGGAGACGGCCGGGCAGCGCGACCTGAACGATCCGCGGGTGCAGACCAACATACGCGAGACGTTGCGGAATAGCAAAGATCAACTGCTGCGCGCCGCGTATTATGAAGTGGAGCGCAATAATTCCAAAGTGGTGAATTATCTGGCGCAGAGGATTATCGATAACGCGGGCAAGCGGTAGGGTCCCCGCGGAGGGCAACCGCTCTCTTACGTTCGCGGCTCGGTCAGGATCGCGCGGCTCGGTTAACCGGCGGCGGTTTTCGCTGCTTTAGGCGCGGGAAGCTTCTGCGAAGCCGGGGGTTTCCGCAGCGCGGGACGATTCAAGAGCCGTTTGATGGTGCGCGCTAGTTGGGCGGGCTCGCCGGCGCTCTTGGCCAGCACGGCGTCCGCGGCGGTGGTTTCGGTAGTCAAATTCAGGGCTTCGACCTGGCCCGAAAGAAGGATCACCCGCGCCTGGGGATCGATCTTGCGAATCCGTAAGGTCAACTCGATGCCGTTGATGCGCGGCAAGCGGTAATCCGCCACCACTAGATCGAAGGAGGAAGCTTCGAACAACGTCAAGCCTTCTTCGCTGGTCTGCGCCACAGCAACCCGGTAGCCGAGTTCCTCGAGCAACTGTCCGCGTACCAGCAATCCGTCGCGATTTCGATTGATCAACAGGATCTTGGAGTGGAGAACGGGAGCGGTTTTCATGGGTGGACTGAGCGAGAGTAACAGAGGCGTAACGCAACTGTCAATGGTCTTGCATCGCTTTGCAACATCGCAAGATTCACTTCTTGACAACGGGCGGCAAATCGTGAATCTTGTGCGCGCCGCGTGGCGGCGAACCCGCGCGCGGCTTATTCCACGGTGTGCGGGGCCTTGTAGCCCGACTTCGCGACGATGGTGTACTTGATGGGCTTGCCTTTTTCGTCCTTCATGGGCAACTGCTCATTGGTGGCGGGATTCACCAACTGGACTTTGATTTTGCGATAAGCGCCGTCGTGCGTCTTATTCGACGAGGAATACGTGATCACGTACTGCATGCGAAGCGCCTGCTGCACCGCCTGGAAGATGGAGGGATACTCGCCCTGGAAGCGGGGGAAGAAGGACTGGCCGCCGCTTTCCGAGGCGAAGGTGCGCATCTGGTTATCGGCCAACATGAAATCCATCTGCTGCGACTGGCCCATGCGCGACTCGGACACAATGCGCAATGCCTGCATCAGGCTGATGGCGTAGATGGGCACTCCGTTCTGCTGCAGGGCTTTGCGCGTCTCATCGAAGGTGGTCTTGCTGAAGGTGTCCACTCCCGAGGAGATCAGCACGATGGCTTTGCGGCCTTCGATGCCCGACATGCGGTCGGTGGTATCGATGAGGGCGTCGTACAGGTTCGCCTCTCGCCACGTCGCGACGCGCATCTCGTCGAGGGCGGACTGCACCTTTTGCCGGTCGGTGGTGAAATCGGCGAGGATTTCCGGCTTCATATCGTAGGCGATCACCGCGCAAAAGTCGCTAGGCTGTAGCGTGTTGGCGAAGCTGTAGGCAAGCTGCAGCGTCTGGTACCACGCCGGGCCGTAATAGCTCTGGAACACGTTACTGAACTCGATCAGCAGCGCCACGGTGATGGGGGCCTGCCCCATATCGACCCGGGTAATTTTCTGCGGAACGTTATCCTCGAGGACGCGGAAGTTACCGGGGGGGATTCCGGGAATGAAATTGCCTTTGTTGTCGAGCACCGCGGTATCCACCGTAACCAGGTCCACGTCGCTGCTGAAGCGTGGCGCGGCGGTGGTGTCCGGCTCCGCGTTCTTTTTGCTGAGGCGGGAGGGGATTTTCGGTAGTTCCGGTTCCGCCGCAGGCTGGGCGGCGGGATTGGCGGAGTCCGTATCCGGATTGCGAGGCTTGGCGACGGTTGGCCCGGAGCCCCCTGTCAAAGGACCTTGCTGCCCGGCCACGAAGCCGGCCAGCAGCATCATCGCCGCCGCGCATATCGCGCAGATCGTCCAGGATCGCATGGCCGCACCCCCGCCTAAAATATATCAAAACAGCGCGCGAAGCGGGGCGACGCCTCAGTTCACGAACGGCCCGCGGCCGCCGCCGCCGCCGCGATTCCGCATGTAGACCTGAAACTTCTTCTTAGCGCGCGCCATCTTCCATTGCCGGTACGCCCCTCCCCAATCCGGCATGGGCAGGCTCGGCAAGCTGCGCTTCAGGTAGAGATAGCCGAACGCCATGCCGCCCAGGTGAGCGATGCTGCTCACGCCGGTGTTGGGGCCGAGGGTCACCAGGAATTCGATCCCCGCGAAGATCATCACCATGTGCTTGGCCTTCATGGGGAAGAGCATCATGAAGAGCACGGGAGCTTCCGGGTAAAGCACCCCAAAGGCCACGAGAAGGCCGTAAATGGCGCCCGAAGCCCCAATCGTGCTGGTACCCCAATTTCCAAGAACCGCGTGCAGGGTGACGTCGCAAACGCCTGCCGCGATGCCGCAGAGGAAGTAAAACTTGAGGAACCGGCGCGTGCCCCAATCGTTCTCGATGGGCGTGCCGAACATCCACAGCGCCAGCATGTTGAACCCGAGGTGCAAAATGCCCCCGTGAAAGAACATGTAGGTGAAGAGCTGCCAGATGAAGAACGGGAACTTGTGCACCACCAGTTCCGGCACCAGGAAGAGCAACTGGAGATTGCTGTAGAGCGAGGCGCCGCCCAAAACCTGCAGCACGTACACGGCGATGTTGACGATCAGCAGCCACTTGACGCCCTTGGGCATGGGCCCCATGTAAAAGGAGGACTCGCGGTATCTGGGCAGGCCGGGCATGGAAGATCTCTCAACTAGAATATCAGAAGAGATTCGCGGGCCTTGCTCAGGATGCAGAGGCGGGCGGCGGCAAGCGAAGAAGACAGGCGGGCCCGCGAAAAACGCGGGCGCCCCGGCCCGTCCCACTGACTAGGATGTTGCCGCGTCGCCGTTGCGGGCGTAACGGCTCAAGATGCGCGAAAGAGCCTGCAAGAGCGCCGCCGCGCCCAGCCACGCCTGCCAGTGCGAAAAGAGACCGGAGGGGATGACGAAGGTGCTTGTCCAGCCGAGATTGGCGGCAATGCCCCAACACGCCAAGGCGAAGGCCATGGCGGCCACCGGGGTCAGCAGTCCGGACAGCATGAGGGCCGCGCGCCGGTTCTTACGCCGCCTGACGCCGATCCTGGGCCCCTTGCCGAACCGGATGCGTATGACCATGCGTCTTCGGTACCAATCTAACAGGTTTTGCGATACAGTAGACCTTTCCGAACGGAGGGTTCACGCCATGAGAACATACAAGACTGCATTATTCGGTACCGGCTTCGTAGGCCGCGTTCACCTTGAAGGCATACGCAGGCTGGGATACGTTCAACTTTACGGCATCGGTGAGCCGCAAATCGAAAAGGCACGGCAACTGGGCGCGGAGTTCGGCGCCGAAAGGGTGGAGGCCGACTACCACCGCCTCCTGGAAGATAAGGCCGTTGAGGCTGTACACGTGTGTACGCCGAACGCCCTGCACTTCCCCATTGTCAAAGACGCGCTGGAGGCCGGCAAACACGTCATCTCCGAGAAGCCGCTCTCGACTTCGGTCGAGAACGCCAAAAAGCTGGTGGCGCTGGCCGCCGCAACCAAGCGCCGCAATTGCACGTGCCACAACCTGCGCTTCTACCCCATGGTGCAGCAGATGCGCCGGATGCGCGAGGCGGGCGACCTGGGCGAAATCCTGGTGGTGCAGGGCACTTACTCGCAGGACTGGCTGCTTTACGACACCGATTACAACTGGCGCATCGAGACCAAGGATAACGGGCCGTCGCGCACGCTGGCGGATATCGGATCGCACTGGTGCGATATGGCGGAACACGTCACCGGCCAGCGCATCACTTCGCTTTGCGCCGATGTCCAGACGTTCCACAAAACGCGCAAGAAGCCCAAGGGTCCGGTGGAGACGTTCGCGGGCAAGATGCTGCGGCCGGAGGACTATGTAGAAATTCCCATCGACACGGAAGATTTCGGCGCCGTGATATTCCGCATGGGCGACCGCACCCGTGGCGCCTTCACCGCCAGCCAGGTTTCGGCGGGACGCAAGAACTGCCTGAACCTGGAAGTGTTCGGTACCAAGGGCGGCGTCTCCTGGAACCAGGAACGGCCCGACGAATTGTGGATCGGCCAGCGCAACTCCGCCAACCAACTCCTGATCAAGGACCCGTCGCTGTTAAAGGACCAGGCGCGCCCGTACGCCGACCTGCCAGGGGGCCACAGCGAGGGCTACGACGACACTTTCAAGCAGATATTTCGACGCTTCTACAACTCGATCGGCGATCCCGGCGCCGAACCCGAGTACCCGCAGTTCGTGGACGGGCTGCGCCAGCTCTCGCTGGTGGAAGCCGAACTCGAAAGCAGCCGGAGCCGCGCTTGGGTGGACGTGCCGCCGTTCCAAGCGGCCTAAGGGAAACCCGGTATCGCTTTGCCGCGCTGGATCAACGTTCCGAACGGCTTTACGGCGCTTCGCCTGGCGCTGATTCCATTCGTCGTTCAGGCCGTCATGGATGGCCGGCATGTGCTGGCGCTGGCGTTGTTCGCCGGGGCCGCGGTCACCGACGTGGTCGATGGCGCGGTTGCGCGGCGTTTTGGACTGGTGACTCCGGTTGGCGCGTATCTGGACCCGATCGCCGATAAGTGCCTGCTGAGCGGGGTTTTTCTGGCTCTGGCGGCATCCGGCGCGGCGCCCTGGTGGCTGGTGGGCGTGATCTTCGGCCGCGATATCTACATCCTGGTGGGAGCGGCGGTGGCGCTGTGTTTTACATCCTTGCGGAGATTCCCTCCCACCGTGTGGGGCAAAGTCGCCACGCTGGTTCAGGTGATTACGGTTGTCTCCCTAATGGCCCGTGACGTGCTGCTGACTGGATGGGCGGAGCGCTTTTCGTGGGCGGTCCAGTGGCCCTGCGCGGCGTTTACCGTGTGGAGCGGCGTTCACTATACGTGGCGGATTTTGCGGCCTTCCGGACGGATTGACGCGGTCTCCGCTGGGGAGTAGTCTTAGAGTAGAGACGGCGATCCATGACTCGCTATGAGCCGGCACGACAATATGTGGGCTTTGGCGCGGCCGCTACCGCGCTGGCCGGGCTTTCCGGCTGGTTCGCCTGGCATTACTCGCAGTTGTCGTACATCGCCGCCGGTCTCTTCCTGCTGACGGCCTGCCTGTTGTTCGCGATGGCGTCACTTCCGGCCGTCGAGATCCACGAAGGCTACGTCGCGATCGGCAAACGCATTGTGCCGTGGATGGATATCCGCCGTCTGGACCGCACGGGCTGGGTGTCGCCTCTGATCATTCGCATCACGCTGTTCGACGATTCGCGATTTCCGCTGATTTATCCGGGCAACCTGGATTCCTGCAACAGCCTGCTGCGGCACCTGCGCCGGCTCTCGCGAGACGCCTTGATCGATGGCGTGCCGTACCGTCAATATTGGGGCGAAATGACGCCCGGAGGGGATCGCAAGCCCTCCCCGCCGCCGCGGTATCGCATACTCCTGCCGGAGGATGAGGCGGAAGTGGAGCGTCTCTATCAACGGCTCAAGACGGTGGGCAACCTGGACCAGAAGAATTCCACGGACGAGAAATAGCTCATCCGGGTAGGAACTTCGACGCGGAGACGCGGGGACGCAGAGAAAACCTATAAGGCGATGGCACGACGAATCCTAAGCCGAATAGGGATTTCTCCGCGCCTCCGCGTCTCCGCGTCAAAGTAGTTCCAGGCGCTTCCCCACCTTTTGAAACGCTTCCAACGCGCGGTCCAACTCCTCATGCGTGTGCGTCGCCGCGACGATGGTCCGCACGCGCGCCCTGCCTTTCGGGACGGTGGGGAACCCGATGCCCGTCGCCAGCACGCCTTCCTCGAAAAGCTCGCGCGACAACCGGTGCGCGAGCGCCGCATCGCCAACCATCACCGGCGTGATGGGCGTTTCGCTGGCGCCCGTATCGAAGCCGGCCGCTGACAGGCCCGCCTTAAAGTATTTCGTGTTGTCCCACAGGCTCGCGATGCGCTCGGGCTCCTGTTCCAGAACGTCGAACGCCGCCAGGCACGCCGCCGCCACCGCGGGTGGGTGCGAGGTGGAGAACAGGAACGGCCGCGCGCGGTGGTACAGGAACTCGATGAGATCGCGGCTGCCGCATACGTATCCGCCTAACACGCCGATGGCCTTCGATAGGGTCCCCACCTGGATATCCACGCGCCCGTGCAGGCCGAAATGGTCCACCGTGCCGCGCCCGTTGCGCCCCAAGACGCCGGAAGAGTGCGCGTCATCGATCATCATAATGGCGCCATGCCGCGTGGCCGCTTCCACCAGTCCCGGCAGTGGCGCGATATCGCCATCCATGGAAAAGACGCCGTCCGTGATCAGCAGCTTACGGCCGGGAACGCTTTCGAGTTCCGCCAGAATCTTGTCGGCCGCCGCCGCGTCCTTGTGCGGAAAGACGTGAATCTTCGCCTTTGAGAGACGGCACCCGTCGATGATGCTGGCGTGGTTCAGCTCATCGGAAATAATGTGGTCTTCCGGCGTGAGAACCGCCGCCACGGTCCCCGCGTTGGCCGCGAACCCCGACTGAAACACCACGCAAGCTTCCACCCGCTTGAAGGCCGCGATGCGCTCCTCCAGTTCGATGTGCAGGCGCATAGTGCCGGAAATGGTCCGCACCGCGCCCGACCCCACGCCGTACTTGCGCGTGGCCTCCAGGGCCGCTTCCCGCAGCTTCGGATGGGTGGTCAGCCCGAGGTAGTTATTGGAAGCCAGGTTGACGACGTCCTTGCCGTCAAAGCGCGATTCCGCCGCGCTCTCCGATTCCAGCACGCGGAGCCGCTGGTAGGTGCCTTCCCGCTTCCACTGTTCCAGTTGATCGTGAAGATATGAGAGAGGATTGTCCATAAACTGCCAGTCTAGCGCCGGATCGCCCTCGATAAGCCGCCTATGCGAAAAGCGTCGCGAGTCTCGCGAGCACGTCATCGATGATCTGCTGCGGTACGCTTTCGACTCTGCGGCCATTGCGAGCGGCCAAATCGATGGGGCGAGGCTGGTCGCAGCGAGCCACGCCGGTGGTGCGCGTGCCGGCCGTGGCAAGGGAAACGGCGAATCCGGCATTGCGCGCAAACGCTCCGCCCGTGGTAATCGGCACGACAATGGGCACGCGTGTCAGCGCGTTGAAGCGGTCGGGAGAAACCACCAGGACTGGCCGCGTACCCTGCTGCTCATGCCCCAATGTTGGGTCGAGCGAAACCGGATAGATCTCGCCCCGCTTTACAACTCGCGGCCTGCCGGGGGCAGATCGAGCCATGTGCGAGCCTCTTCCGCGATGCGCGCCAGCGATTCGCACTGCGCCAGCAACTCATCGAGCGTGTATTTTGGCTTGGTCTGCGGTTGGACTACCAGGCGTTCACCGTCCACCGCGAGGCCCACGGTTGCGCCGGCTTCAAGATGAAGCAGGTCCAGGATTGCGGGCGGTACGGCCAGCATGACGGAGCCGCCGACTTTGCGCAGGTTGGTGGTGCGCATGAGGCCTTCGCTAATATCGTACTCGCATATAACAGGCTCGGCCTGTGCGAAGCGATGGACCGGAAGGCAGGCCAGGAGGCCCGCCCCACTATCCCCCCGCATCCGCCAACTTCCGATACCGGCTCGAAAAATGGATTAGCGGATCGCCCTTATGCACCTTCGCGTGCAGCATTTCCCCGATAAAAATGTCGTGGTCGCCGGCCGTGACCCGCTGCCGGACGGCGCATTCCATCTGCGCCAGGACCCCCGCCAGCAGCGGGACGCCGGTCTCTCCGGGGGCCCAGTCCAGGCCGCCGAAACGGTCGTGCCCTTTGCGCGCGAAATGCTCCGACAAGGACCGCTGCCCTTCCGCCAAAACATTGATGCCGAAATACTTAGCCTTGCGGAACGCTTCCAGGGAGGTAACCTCGTGGCCCAGGCAAATCAGCACCAGCGGAGGGTCGAGCGAAACCGCCGCGAAGGAGCTGACCGTGAGGCCGTGGGGCGCGCCCAATTCATCGAGTACGCTGGCGACGGTGACGCCCGTGGCAAAGCGCCCGCAGGCCCGCCGGAACTCCTCGCCGGACACCGCGGCAAGCGCCGCCGGGAGCTTCTCGCTTGACATGGATATAAATTCAATCTTATCATGTGGTTGAACGATGCGGTAACCGCTCTCTCCCCGTTCCAGGGCAAGGAGGCTTTTTTGATCAAGCTGGACATCATCAACGAGGTCGTGAACAGAACCG
>CAYWHA010000081.1:0-17619 GCA_964457555.1 uncultured Solibacteraceae bacterium | reverse complement strand
TCCGCCAGGAGGCGCTGGAGGCCGTCCACCGCACGCGCTGGATGCCGGAGTGGGGTGAGGAGCGCATCGCCAACATGATCGCCACGCGCCCCGATTGGTGCATCTCGCGCCAGCGCGTGTGGGGCGTCCCCATCATCGTGTTCTACTGCGACCGGTGCCGTGAGGCGCTGACGGACCGCAAAATCCTGGACACCATCGTGGCGCTGTTCCGCCAGCACGGCGCGGATGTCTGGTACGAGCGCTCTGCCGCCGAACTCCTGCCTCCGGGGACCGCGTGCGCCAAGTGCGGCTGCGCCGGATTCACCAAGGAAACCGACATTCTCGACGTGTGGTTCGATTCCGGCTCCAGCCACCTGGCGGTGCTCAACCGGCGCTTCGGTCTCACCTGGCCGGCCGACCTTTACATGGAAGGCGGCGACCAGTACCGCGGCTGGTTCCACAGCTCCCTGCTTGTCGGAACCGGCATCAAGGGCGGCTCGCCCTACCGCGCCTGCGCGTTGAATGGCTGGGTTCTCGATGGCGAGGGCCGCGCCATGCACAAGTCGCTCGGCAATTCCATCGAGCCCGACGAGATCGTCAAGCGCCACGGCGCCGAGATTCTGCGGCTCTGGTCTGCATCGGTCAATTTCCACGAGGACGTCCGCATTTCCCAAACCATCGAGACGCGCCTGGTCGAGGCCTACCGCAAGCTGCGCAACACGTTCCGCTACCTGCTCGGCAACCTCTCCGATTTCGACCCCGCGAAGGACGCCGTGCCGGCCGCCGAAATGGCGGAGATCGACCAGTGGATCCTGCTGCGCGCCGAAGACCTCGCGGCCCGCTGCCGCGCCTGGTACGAAGCCTTCGAGTTCCACAAGGTCTACCATTCGGTTTACGCTTTCGCCACCGTCGATTTGAGCTCCATCTATTTCGACGTCCTCAAGGATCGGCTCTATACATCGGCCCCGAAATCGAAAGCGCGCCGCGGCGCGCAGACCGCGCTCTACCGTCTGCTCGACGCGCTGGTGCGCCTCACGGCGCCGTTGATGAGCTTCACGGCCGAAGAAGTGTGGGGCCACATGGGCCGTACGGACAGCGTTCACATGGCATATTTCCCGGAGCCGGCCGAATTGTCGGCGGGCATCGGCGAGGCATCGCGCGCACGAGCCGCCAATTGGGACCGCCTCATGGAAGTGCGCGACGGCGTCTTAAAAAGCCTCGAAGAGGCGCGCAACGGGAAGCTGATCGGCGCGCCCCTGGAAGCGCGCGTGCGCCTCACCGCCAACGGCGCCCTCTATCCATTGCTCGAGGAATACGCCCGCGAGCTGCCGGCGCTGTTCATCGTTTCGCAGGTGGAAATCGCCCGCGCGGGGGATGGCGCTCTCGCGGTGGAAGTCGAGCGCGCCGCCGGCCTGAAGTGCGAACGCTGCTGGAAATATACCGCAGACGTCGGCTCCGACGACCGTTTCCCCAGCATCTGCGCCCCCTGCGCCGGCGCCGTCGCAGAGACCCTCCATGGCTGACCCGCGCATCAAAGGTGGGGCGGGCAGGGGTGCCCACGCCGTTCGTGGGCCCGCCTGCCTTCTTGGGCGCCTTCCTGGGCGTGTCGGGCCACCAGACGCGCTCATGCTGTGTATCGGGGCACGCCTTCAGGCGTGCCGTAAGAATCAACTAACGATCAGGGCTTTAGCCCCTGAAGACGTCATCAGGTGCTTTCAACCGCGCCACCCCGGCTCCGGCCACCGTTTCCCTGGCATTTGCGCAGAGGCCATCCATGGCTGACCCGCGCCTCAAGCCCTACGCAACCGCCATCGCCGTTTTCGCGTTCGACCGCCTCACCAAGTGGTTCATCGATACCCACGTTTCCTTTGAAACCGCCTACAAAGTGATTCCCGGCCTCTTCGACATCGTCCATTCGGAGAACCGCGGCATGGCGTTCGGCTTTTTCGACGACTCCACGTTTGAGTGGAGAACCGCGCTGCTGGTGGCGTTTTCGCTGGCCGCCATCGGCTTTATGAGCGTCTTCCTTTGGAAGGGTCGCGAACGCCTCGACCGGCTCTCCCAATTCGGCTTCGCCCTGATCATGGGAGGCGCCGCGGGGAACGTGTTCGACCGCATCGTGTGGGGCCGCGTTACGGATTTCCTTCTCTTCTACATCGGTGAGCACCAGTGGCCCGCGTTCAACCTGGCGGATTCCGCCATCAGCGTGGGCGGCGGCCTCGTGCTGGTCGATCTTCTACGTAGCAAACGGCAGGCGGCAAATGTATCCTGAGATCTTTCACATTCCGTTCCTTCACACCTACGGCGTGCTCGTGGCAGCCGCATTTCTGGCCGCGCTTTGGATGGCGTCCAAACTCGGCCGGCGCGCGGGCCTGGACGTGGACGCGGTTACCAACCTCGGCATCTACTGCGCCCTCTCCGCCATCCTCGGCGCCAAGGTTATGATGTTCCTCGTGGACATGCCCTATTACATCGGGCATCCGGGCGACATTTTCTCGCTTTCCTCCCTGCAGGCCGGCGGGGTCTTCTACGGCGGACTCATCGCCGCGCTGGCGGTGTCCTGGTGGTACGTCCGCAGGACCCATCTGCCGGGGCTGAAGACCGCCGACGTCTTCGCGCCCGCCATCGCGCTCGGACACGGCATCGGGCGGCTCGGCTGCTTCTCCGCGGGCTGCTGCTGGGGCGTGTTGTGCCACCGGCCGTGGGCGGTGACTTTCACCAATCCCGTCTCGAACCGCTTGGTAGGCGTCCCGCTGGGCGTCCCGCTGCATCCCACCCAGCTATACGAAGCCTTCGCCGAGTTCGTCATCTTCGGCATTCTGTACTGGCGCTTCGGAAAGCCGCACGCCGCCGGCTCCATCATCGCGCTGTATCTCATGCTCTATGGGACGGTGCGCTTCGTGGTGGAGTTCTACCGCTTCCACGATCAGGGCAACCTTTTCGGGGGCCCTCTCGATACGTCACAATGGATTTCGTTGGTGTTCCTGGCCGCGGGCGCGGCATATCTCGTTCGCCGCAAACCCGCTTTAGCGTCAGTGCGTAAAGGAGGGTAATCCAATGAGTCTGGCTGAAAAGCATTGCGTGCCCTGCCGTGGCGGCGTACCGCCGCTAGCGGGCGCCGACCTCGAAAGCTTGAAAGTTCAAGTGCCCGGATGGGAAGTGGAGAATGGTCACCATCTCACCCGCACCTACGCGTTTCCGGATTTCCGCACGGCTCTGGACTTTGTCAATCGCATCGGCGCGATCGCCGAGGAACAAGGCCATCACCCCGACATCTATTTGTCATGGGGCAAGGTGGGCATTAAGACCTGGACCCACAAAATCGACGGCCTGACCGAAAGCGACTTCATCCTGGCCGCCAAAATCGAAGCGCTGTAGGACGGACCGGGGTACCCACTGCCGTTGTGGGTCCGCCTGTCTTCCGGTCTGCATTCTCTCGGCCTCCGGTTTCAAGGCCACCATCTTGACAATTATTTGTCGCCCGCGACCCTCTTCTTGACATCCCCTTGACGCCTTCTAGGTTAGTTTCATCGTGGGGGGACATTCGCGCAGCTTCCCGCGAATGGCTGTCATGAAACGGAACCTCTTCGCGCTAGCCCTGATCCTCGCACTTGCCGTTCCCGTCTTCCCTGCGAACTTCTCCATCGCGATCTCGCCGGCGATGTTCAAGTCAGGCACGAACCGGCCGAATCGTTCGCACCGATGGGTCTACATCGCGGAGGGACTCGCCGCCGCCGCGAGTCTGGGTCTCGATGGCTACTCCACCGAACGGGCGATTGCTCGCGGTCTGCATGAAACCAACCCCCTGTTTATCGACCAGGGTGGCCGTTTCTCGCAGTACAAGTTCTGGTCCTTCAAATCGGCAGGCGCGGCCCTTCCCTTCCTCGCCACATACATCGGCCACAAGCAGCGCAAGGACAGCGAACTCACGGACATCGTGAGTATCGCCGGCTCGGGCCTCGTCACAGCCCTCTTCACCAGCGACGCCATCCACAACATCCGCCTGAAGTAGGACGGACCTCCTGGTCTGTCTTCTTAGCTCCATGGTCCGTACCCGCACACCCCCCATGAATCCCCCTCCTTTCGCCCCGCGTCAAAATAGCGTGAGTTTTCGAGAGTCCGCGGAACTCGCTGAATCTTCAACTGCATCATTCTATCGCTGGCTTCGCAAAGCCACCCCCGCCGCTCAATCGAACATCTTCACCGGTCGCTCGGTGCTCGCAATTCTCTGCATATTCCTCACTGCGTTGCTGGCTATCGCGGAAATGCAATCCTCACGGCTCGAGTCGCTGGTGCTGGCTTTCACCGATGCACGGCTCAGCTACACTCTGGCTGCCGGTCCCAGCCGTGCGGTTGCGTACCCAAGATCCGGTCCCTACGACAGCCGGTTGGGCTATTCGCTTCTCCCGGATTTCATCCCCAGGCTGGAGACAGCCGGCTATGCAGTCACGGCGCAGGCCCGAAGCTCGCCTTCGTTCCGGCTGGCGGCGCGCCTCGGTCTGTATCCCCCGTACCATGAGAAAAACCAAACCGGGATCGCCATCCTGGACCGCCGGGGCGATCCGCTCTACCGATCGGACTGTCCAACGCGCGTTTACCCTGGATTCCGTTCGATTCCGCCGGTTGTTGTCCAGACGCTGTCATTCATCGAAAACCGCCACCTCATGGACCCCAGCCACCCCTATCGGAACCCGGCCATCGAGTGGTCGCGTCTCGCCCGCGCAGCCATCGATTTTGCTGTCCACAAGGTGGACCGGCGCCAGCCGGTTAGCGGCGGAAGCACGCTGGCCACCCAGTTGGAAAAGATGCGGCATTCGCCGGAGGGCCGCACGGAATCGCCGTCCGAGAAGCTGCGCCAGATCGTCTCCGCGTCGCTTGAAGCTTACCGGAACGGGGAGCGGACCATGGGCGCCGAACAGAGCGTGGTTTGCGATTACATCGACTCCATCCCGCTGGCGGCCACCCCGTCTCAGGGCGCAGTGTCCGGGCTTGGCGACGGCCTGGCGGCGTGGTACGGCGCGGACTTCAACGAAACCAATCGCTTGCTCATGCAGCCTGAGAGCGGGCGGAACGCCGCCGGCGTGTCGGAACGCGCCCGCGCGTATCGCGAAGTGTTGTCGCTGTTTCTCGCGCTGCGGCGGCCCACCTATTATCTTGTGCGCAACCGCGCCGCCCTCACCGATCGGACGGACCGCTACCTGCGAGCTCTCGCTTCGGCGGGCGTGATTTCGGATCGGTTGCGGGACGCCGCATTGCGGCAGGGCATTCGGGTTCAGCCCAGGCTCACCGCCGCGCCGCGGACCGATTTTGTGGCCAACAAGGCGGCCGACGTGGTTCGTATGCGGCTGATGGGCGTTCTCGGTTTGAAGGACACCTACGCGCTCGACCGCCTGGACCTGAGCGTCACTACCACCATCGACCGCCGCGCGCAGCAGTCGGTCACGGATTTCTTGCGCAGCCTCGCGAACCCGGACGCGCTGCGCAAGGCGGGTCTGGAGGGCGACCAGTTGCTGGCCGGCGGCGATCCGCGCGACGTCATCTACAGCTTCACGCTTTACGAACGCCAACCGGATGCCAATGTGTTGCGCGTCCAGACGGATAATTTCAACCAGCCGCTCAGCATCAACGACAACACCCGCCTGCAGTTGGGGTCCACCGCCAAACTGCGTACGCTGGTCAACTACCTCCAGATTGTCGAGCAGCTTCACCGGCAGTACGCCGGCCTGTCGACGGCTGAATTGCAGGCGGTCCAGGCGCCGCCCGGCGATCGCCTGACCGAGTGGGCCGCGGGATATCTGGCGGCTGCGCCGGACCGCGGCCTCGCGCCCATGCTGGAGGCCGCGCTCGACCGCAAGTATTCGGGCAGCCCGGGCGAAGCCTTTTTCACCGCCGGCGGTCTCCACACCTTCGCCAACTTCGAGCGCTCGGAGAATAGCGAAATCCTGACCGTTCGCGAAGGCTTCGAAAACTCGGTCAACCTGGTCTTCATCCGGCTGATGCGGGATATCGAGGGCTACTATATGTACCGCGTGCCGGGAGCCTCTCCGGCCCTGCTTACCGGCCTGGACGATCCGGCCAGGCGCAGTTACCTCGATCGTTTCGCGGACGAAGAAGGCAGCCTGTTCCTCTCGCAGTTCTACGAACGCTTTCGCGGGCAAAGCGACGATGAGGCTCTGGACGCGCTGGTTCGAAGCATCCGCGTGACGCCGCTGCGGGTGGCCGTGATCTTCCGTTCCGTGCGGCCGGAAGCCGGTCTGGACGCCTTCTCGGCTTTCCTGAAGGCGCACGTTCCCGCTGCCATGCTGCGGGACCAGGACTTTGCGAAGCTCTATGAGAAGTACGGCCCCGACAAGTTCGACCTGTCCGATCGCGGCTATCTGGCGCGGGTTCATCCACTGGAGCTGTGGCTGCTGAATTATCGCGAGCAACACCCGCGGGCCACGCTCTCCGAGATTCGCGCCAATAGCGCCGGCCAGCGCCAGGAGGTCTACTCCTGGCTGTTCAAAACCAGCCGGCGGCACGCGCAAGACCGTCGCATCCGGATCGTGATGGAGGAGGATGCATTTCACGAAATCTGGAAAGCGTGGAAGCAGTTGGGCTATCCGTTCGATTCGCTGGTCCCCTCCTACGCCACCTCGATTGGCGTCTCGGGCGATACGCCGCAGGCGCTCGCCGAATTGGCCGGCATCGTCCTGAATGGCGGGGTGAGCAGGCCCACCGTCGGCATCCGGGAGCTGGATTTCGGGCACGGCACGCCGGTCGAGACTGTGCTGGCGCGCCAGCCGGCCGCGGCCCAGCGGGTAATATCGAGCGAGATTGCCGCGCTGGTGCGGCAGGAGATGATCGGCGTGGTGAAGAATGGAACCGGCCGGCGCGCTTTGAACTCCTTCGTGCTGCCTGGCGGCGCAATCGTGCTGGTGGGCGGCAAGACCGGTACCGGCGACAACCGCTTCAAAGTCTTCGCCCCGGGTGGCGGATTGGTCAGCGAGCGCGCGGTCAACCGCACGGCGACTTTCGTCTTCATTCTTGGAGACCGCTTCTTCGGTACCGTGACTGCGTTCGTGCCAGGCAAGGCCGCCTCCGATTACGGATTCACAAGCGCGCTGGCCGTCCAGATTCTGAAGGACCTCGCGCCCCAGCTCAAGCCCCTGTGGGCGCGGGACACGCTCACGTTATGATTGAAGGAGATGCCACAAATCCTGGATGGAATCCGGGTCCGCGATGCCATTCTGAACGAGCTGAAACCGCGCGTGGAAACGCTTGCGGCGCGCTGGCGGGCGCCTGGGCTGGCCGTCGTGCTGGCGGGAAATAATCCGGCTTCCGAAATCTACGTCCGCAACAAAGTCAAGGCCTGCCAGGGACTCGGCATCTACTCGGAAACCCTGACGCCGCCCGATCACGTCAGCACCGAGGAATTGCTCGATGCCGTGGCGCGTTTGAACGCGCGCGCCGATATCGATGGCATTCTGGTGCAGCTTCCCCTGCCCAAACTGGTGGATTCCAAGCGCGTTCTGATGGCCATCTCGCCCGAAAAAGACGCCGACGGCATACACCCCTGCAACGCGGGCAAGCTGATGGCGGCTCTGCCGGGTCCGCGCGCGTGCACGCCGGCGGGCATTCTGGAGCTATTGAAGCGCTATGGAATCGCCATCGCGGGACAGCGGGCGGTGGTGGTGGGCCGCAGCGACATCGTCGGCAAGCCCATGGCGCTGCTGCTGCTGCACGAGCACGCCACGGTGACCATCTGCCATTCGAAAACGCCCGGCTTGCCGGAGATTTGCCGCGAGGCCGATATTCTGGTGGCGGCCATGGGGCGCGCGGCCATGGTCACGGGCGAGTACATCAAACCGGGCGCCACGGTCATCGACGTGGGCATGAACCGCCTGGATTCGCGCGCCGAGGTGGCCCGCGTTTTTCGCGATTCCCCGGAGAAGCTGGCGGCGTTCGAGAAAAAGGGCAGCCTGCTGATAGGCGATGTCCACCCGCTCGATGTCGCGGAACAGGCCGGCGCCTATACTCCCGTGCCGGGCGGGGTGGGGCCGCTGACCATTGCCATGCTGATGGCCAATACCGTGGCGCTGGCGGAGCGCCAGGCCGGAATATGTTGAAGGTTGGGCTCACGGGCGGCCTGGCTTGCGGCAAGACGTTCGTGGGCGAGGAGCTCGAAAGACTGGGGTGCCTGCTGATCCAGGCCGATGAATTGGGGCATGAGGTCCTCGAACCCGGCGGGGAAGCCCACGCGGCCGTGGTGCGCGAATTCGGGCCGGGGATTTTGGCGGAAGACGGCCACATCGACCGCGCCGCGCTGGCCGCACAGGCCTTCGGCGATCCGGCGCGGCTGGCGCGCCTCAACAGCCTGGTGCATCCGCCAGTGGTGCGGCGCGAAGAGCGGCTGATCGAAGAGTACGCCGCCGGCCACCCGGACGGAATCGCGGTGGTGGAAGCGGCCATTCTGATCGAGGCCGGCGGGCGCCGGCGGTTCGACCGGATGATTGTGGTGACCTGCGATGAGGAGCAGCAACTGGAACGGGCGATGCGCCGTCCCGGCGCCGTGGAAGCGGATGCGCGGGCGCGGCTGAGCCGGCAGATGCCGCTTGAGGAAAAACGAAAGTTCGCCGATTTCGTCATCGATACTTCCGGGGAAAAAGAGGACACGCTGCGGCAAACCCGGGCCGTTTACGAAGCTTTACGGAGGCTTGAATCATGAGAATTCCGCGACCATTGCTATGGGCCGTCATACTGGCGGCCAGTTTTCTCTACCTTACTTCCGGCTCCAATTGGGATGTCGGGCGGTTGCTGCGACCGGCGGGAAGGCTTTGGTCCGACCCCGCTTCGGCGGCGATGACCTACACTCCCGATGAGCAGAACAACATCGAGATCTATAAGACCGGGCGCGAAGCCACGGTGAATATCACGTCGGTGGTATATCGCCAGGACTGGTTCTTCCGGGTCTATCCCGAGCAGGGCACCGGCTCCGGCTTCATCATCAAGCCGACCGGCGAGATTCTGACCAACAACCACGTAGTCAACGGCGCGCGGGAGTTGACCGTGACGCTGGCGGACAAGAAGATTTACAAGGCGAAGGTGCTGGCCACGGACCAGCGCGTGGACCTGGCGTTGATCAAGATCGATGCGCCGGGAAAACTGCCGGCGCTGACGCTGGGCAACTCGGACACGCTGGTGGTGGGACAGAAAGTGCTGGCCATCGGCAATCCGTTCGGGTTCGAAGGCACGCTCACCACCGGGGTGGTCAGCTCGCTGAACCGCAGCATCCAGACGGAGGAGGACCGGCGGTTGGAGGGCATGATCCAGACCGATGCGGCCATCAATCCGGGCAACAGCGGCGGGCCGCTGTTCGATTCGCGCGGCAACGTGATTGGCATTAACACGGCCATTTACGGTTCGCAGGGCAGCATCGGAGTGGGCTTCGCCACGCCCATCAGCCGGGCTAAGGCGATGCTGACGGAGATTGAGCAGAGCGGGCACATCTCGCGGGCCGCCCTGGGGGTCAACGTGGTGTACGTCAGCGAAGATCTGGCGGAAATGCTGCATCTGCCCGCTACGGGCGGATTGCTCATCCAGGAGGTGGAGAAAGGATCGGCGGCAGAGACGGCCGGTCTGCACGGACCCAGCCGGGTGGTGATTGTGGGCGGCTTCCGCGAGTTGGGCATTGGCGGCGACCTGATTGTCGCGGTGGAGGGCGACCGGGTGACGGGCAAGGAGACGCTGCAACGCGCTCTCGACCGCAAACGCGGCGGGGACACGCTCGCTCTGACGATTTACCGGAACGGCGCCGAACAGAAAGTCACGGTGAAACTGGGCGAAGCGGCGCGGGAATTGTAGTGAGCAAACTGCCGGCCTTGCTGTTCCTGGCGGCCGTTGCGTCCGCCGCTCCGGTTCACTTGCGGTGTGAATACCTCGACAATCCGATCGGCATCGATTCGCCGCGGCCGCATTTCTCCTGGCAGAGCGATAGCGCGGAAAGGGACTGGCGCCAATCCGCTTACCGGGTCCTGGTCGGCAGCACGCCGGAGGGCGCACGCAAGGGCAAGCCGGATGTATGGGACAGCGGCAAGGTGCAGTCGGACGATTCGAATGGCATTGTCTACGACGGACCGCGCCTGGAATCGCGGCGGCGCTACTACTGGACCGTGAGCGTGTGGGACGCCAAGGGTCATGTGTCCCAGGCGGCGCCGGTCTGGTGGGAAATGGGGCTGCTTGCGAAATCCGACTGGAACGCGCAGTGGATTTCCTGGACAGACCCGGAAGAGGACGGCGACTGGGCTGCCATGCGCACGGTCCAGTTGCCGGGGCAGGGCGCCGCCGCCGCGTTCCGCACGGACGTGGATGTGTCATCCGCGCCCTCGAATGCCGCTCTGTACCTGCTTGTAAAGGGCAGCTTCGTGACGGCTGTAAACGGGACCAAACTGGCCGCGAAAACGGGTGGCAAAGAGTTTGAACGGCAGGATGTCACCGAGCTTCTGAAGCCTGGCCGGAACAGCATCGAGATCACGGTTAACGGGCCAACGCCGGTGGTTGCGGGGCTGCTGAAAATCTGGAATGCGGATGGCGCCCTGCAACGTTATGGGACCGGCAGCCAGTGGCAGGTGCGGCGGGAAAGCGAAACGGACTGGCGGCCGGCGGAGGCAACGGACCTGACCGGCATCACTCGCGCCATGTTCCCGCGTCCGGCGGCGCTTTTCCGGCGCGAGTTCAGCGTTCCGAAAGCGGTCAAGTCGGCGCGCCTCTATGTCACGGCGCTGGGCAGCTACCGGATGTTTCTGAACGGCAAACAAGTCGGCCAGGATCTGCTGACGCCGGAATTCACCGAGTACGCCAAACGCGTGATCTACCAGGCCTACGATGTGACCTCCATGCTGGCGCGCGGGCCGAACGCGGTGGGCGCGATGCTGGGCGAGGGTTGGTTCGGCAGCGGCCTGGTGAATGACTTGCGGCGCTACTCGTTCCTGCCTCCGCCGACGCGCCTGCTGGCGCAACTGCGGATCGATTACACGGACGGCACTCATGACCAAATCGTGACCGATGGGCAGTGGAAAGCGGCGCGCTCGCCCATCCTCCGCTCGGAGATCTACGCGGGTGAATCGTACGATGCCCGTCTGGAACAGCCTGGGTGGAACCAGGCAGGTTTCCACGACGCGGGCTGGGCGCCCGCCGCGCTGGCAGCGGCGCCGCCGAGCGTGGTGGCGAGCCAGATGGAGGTTCCGGTCCGGGTTGTGGCGACGGTGGCGCCGGTGAAGGTCACGCCGTTTCCCAACGGCGCGGCGGTCTTCGACATGGGGCAGAATTTCGCGGGTTGGGTCCGGCTGAAAGCGAGCGGTCCGGCGGGAACCAGAATCCGGTTGCGCTTCGCCGAGATTCTGAATCCGGACGGCTCCATCTACACCACGAATCTGCGGGCCGCCGAAGCCACGGACACCTACGTGCTGCGCGGCGGCGGCGTGGAAAATTACACGCCGTATTTCACCTTCCATGGCTTCCGGTATGTGGAGGTGACCGGTTATCCGGGCGGAACGCCGCCGCTCGAAGCCATCGCCGGGGAGGCGATCAGCTCGGCCGGCGATATCACCGGCAAGCTGGCCACCAGCGATGAGATGGTTTCGAAGATGTACAACGTCGCGATCTGGGGGCAGAGGAGCAACTTCATCAGCATCCCCACGGATTGCCCGCAGCGCGACGAACGCCTCGGCTGGACGGGCGACGCGGAAGTCTTCTGGCGGACGGGGTCTTTCAACATGGATCTGGCGGCTTTCACGCGCTACTTCATGCGGACCATGGTGGACGCGCAGACCGGGGACGGCGGCTTTCCGAACGTCGCGCCGAACGTGCTGGGCGGCTACGGGGCGCCGGGCTGGGCCGATGCCGGCGTGATTCTGCCGTGGACGGCGTGGATGCAGTACGGCGACAAGGTGGTGGTTCGCGAGAACTGGGACGCCATGGAACGGTGGATGGAGTTCATTCTCGATGCAAACCCGGACTTCATCCGCAAGAATAAAACCGGCGCCAATTTCGCGGACTGGCTGCCGGCCGGGACCACGACATCCAACAGCACCACGCCGCCCGATCTGATCGGCACGGCGTATTGGGCGCTGATCGCGGACATGATGTCGCAGATGGGCCACGCCATCGGCCGAGATGCCGATGCCGATCGCTACGAAGCGGTGTACCAGAATATTCGCGCGGCATTCCAGAAGGAGTACATCAAGGAAGATGGGACGATTGGCAATGGGAGCCAGACTTCCTACGTGGTGGCGCTCTACGCCAAGCTGGTCCCCGATGCGCTGAAGGCCGCGGCGGCGGAAAAACTGGTGAAGGAGATCCAAGCGCACGACTGGCACTTGAGCACCGGGTTTCTGGGAACGCCGTACATTCTTTTTGTGCTGACCGAAAGCGGGCACGCCGATGTGGCTTACCGCCTGCTGCAAAACGACACGTTCCCCTCCTGGGGCTACATGCTCAAGAAGGGCGCGACGACGTGGTGGGAGCGCTGGAATGGCGATACAGGCGATCCGGCGATGAATTCGTACAACCATTATGCGTTCGGCTCCGTGATGGCGTGGGTTTACCGGCAAGTGGCCGGCATCGATACGACTGCGCAAGGCCCGGGTTACAAGGAAATCGAGATTCATCCGAGAGTACCGCCGCCGGACGTGGCGTCTCCGATCACACACGCGCGCGGCGAGTTCGACTCGGTTTACGGCAAGATTGTCAGCGACTGGACGGGGACCGCGGCGGGGCCGTTCAGCTTGAAAGTCACCATTCCGGCGAACACCAAGGCAAGGGTGGTTCTGCCGGAGATCCCGAATGGGCGGATCACGGAGGGCGGCAAGGCGGTCACGGCTCAGAAGGACGCCCAGGGGTGGGTGGTGAGAGTGGGATCGGGAACTTGGGAATTTCTGGTTAAGTGAAGTGGCAGGCGAAAGCGCCTGCCCCACCTTGGCAGGCTGAAAGCCCACGCCACAAGACAGAAGCTTCTACCCCGACCTCAGGTTAGCAGGCGGGTTTCGGAGATCCTGGAGCAGGGTACGGGCCGAGCGGATTTGGATTGGTGAAAGTCGATGAAAACGCGGGATGTACGGGTTCGGAAAGAAATTTGTACGTTTCTGTGACCGGCGCCATGCCGCGACCGCTCTCTTACGTTCGCGGCTCGGTTTGAAGTTCGGTTGCTCGGGCCTTGCGGTTGCTCTGGCGTTGCGGTTTACGCGGCGGCTTCGGTTTTGGCGTTCATGCGGACGGAGACTAAGCGGGAGACTCCGGGCTCCTGCATGGTTACGCCGTAGAGCGATTGGGCGGCCTCCATGGTCCGCTTGGAGTGCGTGATCATCACGAACTGGGTCTGGAGCGACATCTCCTGGATCAAGCGGGCGAGACGGCCGATGTTGACTTCGTCGAGCGGGGCATCCACCTCATCCATGACGCAGAAGGGGCTGGGCTGATAGCGGAAGACGGCCATCAGGAGGGCCATGGCCGCGAGGGCCTTTTCGCCGCCGGAGAGGAGCAGGACGTTTTGCAAGCGCTTGCCGGGAGGCGAGCAGACGATATCGATGCCGGAATCGGCGAGGTTTTCCTGGTCGGTGAGGCGCATCTCTCCTGTTCCGCCGCCGAATAGAGTCTGGAAAATCTCGCGGAAATGGGCGTTGATGGCTTCGAAGGCCTCGGCGAATTTGCGGCGCGAGACTTCGTCGATGTCCTGAATGGCTTTCTCGGTGTCGCGTATGGAATCGATGAGGTCCTGGCGCTGGGCGCTGAGGAAGTCGAGGCGCTGCTGGGATTCCTGGAACTCCTCGAGGGCGGTGGGATTGACGGGGCCGAGGGCTTCGATGCGCTCGCGGATTTCGGCGGCGGCGCGCTCGGCTTCCTGGCTGGCTTCGGGATCTGGAATGGGGTCGTCCGGGGCGGCGAGTTCCTCGACGGGGCAGTTGAGATCGCGGCGGCTGATCTCATCGAGATACTTGAGCTCGGCTTGCTTGCGGACCAGTTCGACTTCGATGCGGGAGCGGCGCTCGTGGTTCTCTTCGACCGTGGCGCGGAGAAGTTTGAGAGACTCTTCGCCCTCGCGGAGGGCTTCCCGCATGGCGGATTCGCGGAGGGCCATTTCGGCGGCGGCGGTTTCGGTTTCAGCGATCTCGATGGCGAGCTGGGCCGAGCGGCGGTCCAGTTCGATGTTGTCGGCCAGGAGGCGGAGGCGCTGCTCGCCGAGGCGCTCGATTTCGGGAGCGAGGGCCGCGCGGCGGGCGCCGATCTCACGGAATTGTTGTTCGAGGCGGGCCATGGCGGCATTCTCGCCGCGGCGGCGCTCCTCGACAACGGCCAATTGGGCGCGAATCTCGGCGTGTTCTTCACCGATGGCGGCGGCCTGCCCGTCGAACTTTTCGAGTTCCTCGCGTTCGGCGTTGACCTTCTCCTCGCAATCGGCGCGGTTCATCTCCTTGGCTTCAATGGCGGCCAGACTGCGTTCGCGCTGTTCCGCGGATTTGGTGGCGTCGCGGTCCAGGCGCTCGAGTTCGAGGCGCGCGACGGAGACGCGGGAGTTGGCGCGAGCGAGATCTTCACCTAACTTGCGGATGTCATGATCCAGGGCGACGCGGTCCTTTTCGCGGGCTTGCTGCAAGGCGCGAAGCCTTTCGACCTCGCCTTCGAGAGCGGCGATTTCGCGGTTCAGCTCTTCCTGACGGGCAAGGCGCTCATCGAGAGCGCTCTGGCGGCTTTTGAGCTTGACGGCGAGCTCGCGCGCTTCGCGTTTCATGGCGAGCGGGCCGGCGCCGGATTTCTTTCCGCCGGTGACGGTATGGCCGTGGTAGCAGAGGCCTTCGGCGAGGAGGAAGTAGAGGTGCGGATAGCCGGCGGCGAGGCGCTGCGCGGCGGCGCGATCTTCCGCCAGGAAGCATAGGGAGAGGCGCGGGAGCAGGTCGGCCGCACGGTCGCGCAATCCGTTAGTGAGCTTGAGAGATTCGTTGAGGCGGGCGACGATGCCGGTTTCGGGACCGATGGCGGGCTCAGGCAGATGGGCGGCGACGTTGCCGTTGGGTTCGGGGTGGACCAGGAAGGTGGCGCGGCCGTCGAGTTCGGCGCGGATGAAATCGAGGCCTTGTTCGGCCTGGCGCCAATCTTTCACGACGACGTATTCGAGCTCTTCGTGGAGGAACTCTTCGGCGGGTTTTTCGAAGCGGGGGTCCACCTCGACGAAGTCGGCCAGGACGCCGAGGGGCTTGAGACCCTGCGCCTTGCCGCTTTCGAGGGCGCCGAAGAGGCGCTTGACGCACTCGGTGGTGTAGGAGCGGTGGGCGAGGACCTGTTCGAGCGATTCCTTGCGGGCCTGGATCTGGGAAAGCTCGGTGCGGGCGGCGTCGATTTCGCGGCGCAGCTCGGCTGCGGCGGCGCGGCGGGCGGCGAGATCCGATTCGGCGCCGCGGCGTTCGCCGGTGACGGCTTCGAGCTCAAGCTGACGCTGGGCCGCCACTTCCCTGATCTTTTTGGAAGCGGCATCCAGGCGTTCGATCTCGGCGGCGGCCACCTGCTCCTCGCGCGAGGAGCGCAAGGCTTCGCGCTCAATGCCGGCCAGGTATTCCTGAATTTGCGCGAGCTGATTCTTGAGGTTGGAAGCCTCGCCGAGGAGGCGCAGGACGGCCTGGCGTCCGGCTTCGAGGGCCTTTTCGCGCTCGGTGATTTTGGCCTGGAGGGCTTCGCGCTGGCGGTTGTTCTCAAGCATGCGTCCGCGCGCTTCGGCGATACGGGCCTCGATCAGGTCGATTTCCTGGCGATGGGCGCCGATTTCTTCCTGGAGAGCGGCGAGGCGCACGCCGATTTCGCGCGTTTCGGCTTCACCCTGAGCGATGCGCTGCTCGATGGCGGCGCTTTCCTTCACCTGAGACGTGAGACGGCCGCGGGTACGCTCGGCTTCCACGTTCTTTTCGGCCAATTTCTGGCGGGCGGCGGTGAGGGTTTGGTCCAGATCGTAGCAGGCTGCCTGGGCGCGCTCATGGGCGAGTTCGCGCTCCGCCACGTTTTCGGAGACGGATTTCAGCTCAGAGGCCGCGAGGTTGAGATCGAGGGCGGTTTTGGCGGCATCGCGTTCGAGCAAACGGTACTTGCCGGAGAGAGCCACGCGGAGGCGTGCGTCGAGCTCGCCCTTCAGCTCGCCATAGCGGCGGGTCTTGGCCGCCTGCCGCTTGAGGGAATTAACCTGGCGCGTGACCTCTTCGACGATGTCGTACACGCGGGCCAGGTTCTGCTTGGCGCTTTCGAGCTTGGCTTCGGCTAACCGCTTGCGGGTCTTAAACTTAGTGATTCCGGCCGCCTCTTCGATGACGGAGCGGCGGTCCTGCGGCTTGGAGCTGAGGATCTGGCCGATGCGGCCCTGCTCGATGATGGCGTAGCTTTCCGGGCCGAGACCGGTGCCCATGAAGAGTTCCTGAATGTCGCGCAGGCGGGCGGCGCGGCCATCGACCAGGTACTCGCTTTCTCCGGAGCGGTAGAGGCGGCGGGTGATGGTAACTTCGCCGTTGGGGCGCTTTTCGCCGCCCACGACGGGCATGATCTTGTGGGCAACGCTTTCGCTGTAAACCACTGGATCCACAAGGGTCATGGTGACGTAGGCCATGCCCAGGGGCTTGCGGTCGCGGGTACCGGCGAAAATGACGTCCTCCATGCGGGAGCCGCGCAGGCTCTTGGCGGACTGTTCGCCGAGGACCCAGCAGATGGCATCGCTGATGTTGGACTTGCCGCACCCGTTGGGGCCCACGATGGCGGCCATGCCATCCCCATTGAAGCGCAACTCGGTGCGCTCGCAAAACGACTTGAAGCCTTGCATTTCGACGCGTTTCAGCTTAAGCAACGTTCTGTCCTCTGCCTCTGGGGGAGTTATTGTAACTATACTAAACTCGCGAAAGGGAAAAGTAAAGCATGTTCACCGCAGTATCGAGGGTAATAGCGCGAAAGACCACAAGATATAGGGGAGTGGGAGGAGGAAAAAGGGCGTTTGGCATTAAGAGTTAGGCGTTGGGACCTCGGTTTTGGGAAGGCGCGGGGGATCGGCCAGGCATAAATCGCAGACGCAGTCGGGGTCATGGGGTACGCGCGATCCGAAAGGCGGCTGCCAGGGGTTGCGGCGGCCGGGGGTTGGGGGATCGGAGGGTTCGGGGGCTTCCTGAGCGGCTAGTTCGGAGTTGGTAAGTGGCTTGGTTTGTGTTGGTTCTGGGGAAATTGGGTTCGTTTGGTCTAAAGGGGTTTCGGAGGGGTCAAGAACGCAGGCCAAAGGGCCTGCGCCACTGCTGGGGAGGGACTTAATTCGCTCGAAATCCTGGACGGCGCGGCGGTAGAGGCGCTCGGCCTGGGCGTTGTAGCGCATGCAGAGGTGGATGACGTTGGAGGCGCCGACGCTGCGGCGGAATCCTTCGGCCAGGAGGTAGTTTTTGACTTGCTGCTTGCCGGGTTCGCCGCCGCCGTACATTTCCGGGTCCATTTCCATTAGGGGACGTTCGCGGAGATTGAGGACGTCGTTGAGGCAGGTGGTTAGGGTTCCGGCTTCGAGGCGGGCGGCGCGGTTCATGGATTGTTGGGTGATGGCAATGCGCTCGACGGCGAAGAGTTCCTGGGCGTTGGTTGGCTTATAGAGATCGATGA
>CAYWHA010000080.1:0-17878 GCA_964457555.1 uncultured Solibacteraceae bacterium | reverse complement strand
CGATGCCCGTCGTCGGGTGCGGCCATGCTAACGAATTCACCGCGACAGGCCACTAATGTGAACGACTTGGAACTGGTGGTGGGGGTTCGGTTCTAGGCGGGGGCCACCGCTCTCTTACGTTCGCGGCTCGGTTTGAGGTGAGGCGATCGGTTTGAGGTGAGGGCGGGGGATCGGTTGATTTGGGGGCGCGGCGGGCGGGAGGGCAAGAAAGGCAAGAAGACAAGAAAACAAGAAGGCAGACGGGCCCACAAAGGCAGTGGGCGCCCCGGCCCGCCCCACCGGGATACCCACAAATGGGGGATTCCCCTGCTTCCCCACAAAAGAGCGCCGAGAAATTCTACATTGTTGCGCCTCATGGATGTACTATGACATTTAAGGTATCTGTGCCTTAAATTCGCAAAACGATCCTACTTCTTGTGAGGCAAGCATGAGAGCGCAAACGGTTGACGTGAAATCCTCAACTGGACGGGTCCTGTGTTGCACGGTATTCCGTCCCGGAGGGAAGAAGCTGCTGGCGAAGGGCCATGTCATCAGCGATGAAGATGTTCGGGTACTGGAATCCGAAGGCATGGAGTCCATTTGGGTTACGGAGTTGGAAGAGGGCGAGGTTGGCGAGGACGACGCGGTTTGCGCGGTAGCCAGCGAGATGGGCTGCGGGAGCCTTGAGATCCGCGTGGCGGCGGGGGGCAGGGCCAATCTGCTGGCGACGGAAAACTGCAGCGTGCTGGTGGACGATGAACTGTTGAAGCAGATCAACTGCACGGCGAGCGTGGTGATCGCGACGGCGCTGAATTTCAGCTACGCCATTGCGGGGCAACGGATCGCGACGGTGAAGAGCGCGCCTTTCGCGGTGTCCAAAGACCATCTGGAAGCTCTGGTCAACATCGTGAAGGAGCGGGGTCCGATACTCCAGGCGCGGCCGATACGGACGCCGTCGATTGGAGTGCTTTACACCGATCCGATCAGCGGAGAGCGGGCGCGGCAGTTGTTCGAGAACATCATGCGCCAGCGGCTGGAGCGGTTCGGGGTATCGACCAACTTCGTGCTGGCGTGCACGGAAGACGAGAACTCGGTGAGCCGGTGTTTGCAGCATTTGCTGCGTTCGAAGCCGTCGGTGATCCTGGTGGCCTCGACCACGGCGCCGGCGGGTCCGGAAGACGTGATCGGGCAATCCATTTTGAAGACGGATGGCCTGGTAGAGCGATTCCTGGCGCCGGTGGAACCCGGGAATCTGCTGTTACTGGCTTACAAGGACGATATTCCGATTATCTCGGCGCCGGGCTGCTTCCGGTCGGCCAAGCCTAACGTGGTGGACCTGATTCTGCCGCCGCTGCTGGCGCGTTACCGGGTGAACGGCTGGGAAATCGCCTGCCTGGGCCACGGCGGGCTGCTATCGTCGTAAACGGTTTTCCTCCATCCTGGAATCCCCAACCTCCAAGGGGTCCAGGCGCTCCTCAGAACCGGGCATCCCCGTGATGCCCGGTTTTTTTGCGTCCGGCGAAGGCGGTACACTGGCTCTTTGTCCGGCCAGACTGAACCGAATCTCCCGAGGGTCGCGTCGAGCGAGATTGTACGCGACATTAACCGGCGCGCCGTCCTGAACCTGATCCGGACGCGGCAGCCGATATCGCGCGCGGACCTGGCACGCGCCTCGGGCTTGCAGCGCAGCACGATTTCGGTGATTGTGGAGCAACTGATCGGGGAGAGTTGGGTGCTGGAAGGGCCGACGGAACGGCTGCCGCGCGGCCGCCACCCGACGCACCTGCGGCTGAACCACGAGCGAGGCATCATCGGCGTGGACATACGGCCGGCCGAGACCACGGTGGCGCTGGCCGACATCAACGGGAAGTTCAGCGAACGGGAAGTCCTGGCGACATCGCCCGACCCGAAGGCGGCGATCGGGGAGTTGCGGGAAGCCATCGGGCGAATGGTTCATGGGAGCACGGGAAAGAAGATCGAGGGGGTGGGGATCAGCCTGCCAGGGCGGTTCGATGAGGGATCTGGGCGGCTGGTTTTCGCGCCGAACCTGAGATGGGGCGGGGTTGACATTCGCAATCCCCTGGCGGCGGCTACGGGGCTTGAGGTGGAGATTGAAAACGCGGCGAATGCGTGCGTGCTGGCGGCGGTGTGGTTCGACCGTGCGCCGGAGAGCAATCTGGTGGCGCTTACGATCTCAGAAGGGATCGGTACGGGGATCCTGGCGAACGGACGGCTGGTGCGGGGGCTGGGCGGAATGGCAGGGGAGTTCGGGCACGTGCCGGTGGACCCGGAGGGCCCGCTGTGCGGGTGCGGGAAACGCGGTTGCTGGGAGGTTTTCGCCTCGAACCGGGCGGCGCTGCGGTACTACCTGGAATCCGGCGGGGACGCGGGCGTGGTGCGGTTCGGGGAACTGCTCGACCGGGCGGATGGCGGAGATGGGCGCGCGGCCGGCGCGCTGGAGGCCATGGCGCATCGCCTGGGGCGAGGCATGGGCATGGTAGTGGCCGGATTGGCGCCGGAGCGGATTGTGGTGGTTGGGGACCTTACGAGGGCGTGGGGCAGGTTCGGGCCGATTGTGGAAGCCGAGTTGGGAGCGCAGACCTTGGCGGGCGGACGCGCTCCGCGGGTGACGCCGGCGGGGGAGGATGGCATGGCCCGCCTGCGCGGCGCGGTGGCGCTGGTGCTGCGGAAGCGCTTCAGCGATGTGTGAGCGAACAAAAGAGAGAGCGCAGCGCTAAAGCGCCGGCCGGAATTGCCGATATACAACATGGATGACGAGCGCGACGGAAGAGGAGTTGGCGCGGGAATCGGAGCGACGGGCGATGGAACGGGATTTGGAGGCGATTCACCGGAGACTCGATGAATACGAGAGAGAGGTGGAGGCGGGTTACGCGGCGGTAGCGGGCAATGGGAGGCTGGAGGGCAAAGAAGGCGCGATTGAAAACGTCAGATGACGCCATCAGGGGCTAAAGCCCTGCGTGAGCGGGCACAATGGGTCTAAAAGACAAGAAGGCAGGCCAGGAGGCCCGCCCCACTGCTAGAAGACGAAGTTGAGACCTGCGCGGAGGCTTCTGGGGGTTTCGACGAGGAGAACCTTCTGGCCATTCGCCGCATCGAGCGGCAGGTAGCCCTCCGCCAGCAGGTTGCGAAAGTCGGCTGTGGCCTCGACGCGGCACTGGCGTCTGGAGATGAAGGGAACCGGCTGACGGAAGTAGACGTTAAGGCCGGGGCGGGGCTGAACGGATTCGGTGTTGTAGAGGTGACCCGGCATAGCCCAGCGGTTGTCCACCAGCTCATAGCTGGCAATGACGCGGGTTCCGGTGCGGGACGCCTTGGCGACAACGCGCGCGGCTACGGTCTGCTTTTGGCCTGGCCGGATCATGGCGCGCAGTTGGTTTATATTGTTGCCCGAAATCTCGCGATTGTCGACGGTGAGGGCGCCGATGGAACCGTAGGTCAGGGTGGCGCTCAAGTGGCTGTTCAGATCCTGCGTTACGCCGGCGGAATACCCCATGCTCTGATAGGAGCCGGCGTTGAAAATGGAATCGCCTCCGAAGAGGTCTGGGAGCAAGTCCGCGCCGGAATACATGCCATTGGGCGCGACCAAGGTGAGGGCCGCATTGGTGACCGATTCGGCGTAGGCCGAGGCTTGGTATTTCCGGTCTCCGGCTTTATGCGTATAGTTGACTTCGTAATCGGAGCCGCGCTGAATGGTGGACCGTCCGTCGCGGACCGAGACGCGGGGGAAGAGGCCCAGCGTGTTCAAATCGGACTGCAGTACGCCATCGCCCGATGCCTGTCCGTCCAAATCTGGCCGGGCATTGCCTGAGGTATATACAAAGGCCAGGTCGTCGCCCTGGCCCATCGAGTAGGTCAAGCGCGCGTAGGGGCTGAAATTATTGGTGCGGTCGAGGAAGGAGACGGAATCCATGGTGAAGCCGTACTGAACGCTCACGCTATCGGTCAGGCGGGTGCGGTCGTCGTAGCTTGCGGACAGGGAGCGCATCAGCGGGGCGCCGGGCACCGGACCGGTGGACGCGCCGCCCAACCTTCCCGGCAGGTAGATTTGTCTCACGGTAAGCGAAAAGGACGGACCGTAGCCGGAGGCGTTGCGCCGGTAGCCGGTGCGGAACGCGGTAACAGGCATCGCAGCAGTGGGCCCGCCGCCCAGGTTGCCGCTCACCTCAAACATGTTGTTGCCGTCGCCAAAGGCCGAAGTGGCGAGCGCGAATGTGGCGCCCAAGTCGGCCTCATTGGCGTTGCCGGTTGAGGGCGGATCCCCGGCGGAAACGCTCAGCATGGCCTGCGTGTCGGGCAAAACGGGAATCGGGGTCTGGGCCGGGGAAGGCTGCGGCGGAGGATCGTTGCCCAGGAAGCGAAGCACCGGACGAGTGGAGGAACTGCCGCGGAGAACCCACTTCCAGTCGTCGGACATGAGGCCGGCGCTGTCGGTGGGCGGGTAGGACAATTGGATGGAGCTGAAGAGCGCGCTCAAATCGACGGCGAGCAGACTGCGCATTCCGGGCTGCACCAGGATGCCGCTACGCAAGGCGGGGAAAAAAGTGGCCAGCGTGACCCGAACGGAGTAGACATCGGGGAAAAGGCCGAGGAAGCGAAACTCGCCGCGATTGTCGGTCAGGGTGCGTTTGAAGACGTGCTCCTGGCGGTCGTAGAGCTGGACGGTGGCGCCCATGCGGGGCGTTCCGGCGGAATCGGCCACCCGTCCCGCGATCGTCCCGGAAAGCTGAACCTTCGGGGCGGCGCGTACTATGGACGGGGCGGTCAGAACCGCCATCCCCAGCATCAGGGAGACGACCGTCTTGTGGTTCCTCTCAAACATTCACGACATCCGGGAGGCGCGCCGCCGCGCCCGTTCCCGCCTTAGGTTATCGTAAATTGGGCAGTTGGCGTAACCACCTGGTTCCGAACCTTGTCGGTAATCTTCAACTTGATTGTATACTTACCCGGCTCCAAAGTCTTCAGGGGCAGAAGTTCCTCGATGGTGACCTGTTGGGTAGAGGCGTTGGGTATCTCGGAAACTTCCTGGGTGTAGTCGAAGATATTCTCGTTGGTCCCGTTTTTCGAGACGATGTACTCGACGCTGCCACTCGGCTTCCGCGTGGCTTCGTCCGGACCGAAATTGTAAGCCTTGAGGTAGATGCCCAACTTTTCGCCGCGGTTGAATGTAGCGTCGAGGCGCGGGCGCACCTTGGTGTCGCCGATCACGAACGGCCCGGTTCCGATGGTCTTCTTGGAAACCCCTTCCAGCAGGTCGGCGATCACCATGCTGCTGGTGGTGAGCTTGTCGGGATCCAGGCGGGGCACGACGAGCGACTGCTCATAAGTGGTTTGCGTCCCGGCCACCAAGTCCTTGGCAACCACATCCAGGCGGTAGGTTCCCGGCGGCAGCGGAACGGCGGTTTGGTACACGCGCCGCTGCTTGGCGTACTCCTGCAGCATCTCCGGCGGGCTGTCGACCTGGACGGTATCCTCGAATACGTTGACCCGGCGGCGCGTGATGGTGGTGACGCGGCCGTAAATATCCACGGTGGCCCGCTGCATGCCGTCCTGGGACTTGAATTGCAGATCCTTGTTGGCGAACTCGAGAGTGACATAGGCCATCACGGAGGCGTCGGTGACCGGGAAGTAATCGACGAGCGCTTTCATGGGCAGGATGTTATAGCTGATCTTCGAATCGACGACCGCCTCCAGATCCTTGAACTTCACCACGGGCGGTTTCCAGAGGTTGGTGTATTGCTCGAGGCGGACGAACTCGTCCTGGCTGGTCATCAGCTCGTCGGCAGGAATGCCGAGGTGCGTTCCATCGCTGCGATTGAAGCGGTCGGTCTTGGTGGTGACGCCGAGCTGCTCGTACATGGTGAGACCGGCGCCGGGGACGTAAAGCAGGGCGTCCTTCTCGGTGGGATCCATGGTCATGTGGAACTCGCCCGACATGGAGGGATCGACGAACTCGATGGTGATGCCATTGCCGACGCCTTCGATGTAGCGGTAGAACCACTGCTGGAACGGATACGTGGAGGTATCGCCGCCACCTTCCTCGCGAGGCCTGGTGTAGGTGCCGCCGGAGGAATGGTCCTCAATGCTGTCCGGCGGACCATACATGATGTAGATTCTGCCGCGGTCGGTCTTCCAACCGGGGATGCCCGACGCAAAATGCTCGTCGGCGTACGCGATGCGGCGGTAGTGTTCTTCCTTGAATTCGTTTTCGTCGGTATCCGGAGTGGGATCGCGCCGCAGCCAGAACTGCTCGATGAACTGCTCGCGCTCATCATCGGTCTGGAGGCGCTTGAAGGCGTCCTTCTCCTCCTCGGTGATGATATATGCAACATCTTCGTTCAGCCATTTCCGGTAGGGCGATTCGAGCTCTTTGCGGAGCTTCTCCTCGTTTTTCTTTTTTTCCCTCTCGGAAAGAGGCCTGGCGACGGTGTCCCGCTGGGCTGGCTGCGCGGAAGGATTGCTTGGGGGGGTGGTTTGAGGCGCCGCGAGCAGGAACAGCGCCGCGGACAATAATACGCAAATAGCAGAAAGGCGTAGAACTTTCATACGGCAGGCCGCTCCCCAGTCCAGATCTGGATCGGCTGTTATCCATTTTAGATCGCATCCGCCACGCGGTCAATCCGTGAAAGAGGACCACAGGTGTGCCGCGGAGAGGCAAAAGGCGCGCGGAGCCATGTTTTGAGCGACTTAGAGAGACGGCGGCGGCGGGCAGGGCTTTGGCTAAGGAGATTGCGGCCGGTCGATGCGTTTTCAGGAGGGCTGTCATGGCGCGGGCGCCGTTAGAGCAATTGCAAACGGCAACCGCTCTCTTACGTTCGCGGCTCGGTTGAGGCACGAATCGAGTGGGTACGCGGCGTGCTCCAAACCCGTGCATTCGCGGACCTAATCGTCCATAATAAAGCGGAGGATCAATCATGAGCTGCAAAGCCGCCGTGCGTCACGCGGGCAACGTCGCGATCATAGACTTATCTGGCCGCGTTACTTTGGGAGAAGGTTGCGCCCTGGTCCGCGCCACCGTCAAGGACCTGGTGCAGGAAGGGCAGATCAACCTGCTGCTGAACCTGGCGGAGGTTACCTATATGGATAGCGCCGGGCTGGGCGAACTGGTGGGGTCTTATGCCAGCATCACTAACAAAGGCGGGAAAATCAAGCTGCTGAACCCTCAGGGCAAGGTTGCCGAAGTGCTCAACGTGACGAAGCTGTATACCGTTTTCGATACTTTCACGGAAGAAGCGGCGGCATTGCGGAGTTTCGCGGTTTAGGGGAGCGGGGGCGGCGGGCGTAGGAGTAAGAGGACCCGGGGCGGGTAAGACACCGCTCTCTTACGTTCGCGGCTCGGATGGCGCTCGCAGCCGGGGGATTAGGCGTTTTCGAGGCGCTCGGCGTGGTGGCGGACGTCTACTCCTTTTACCAGGAAGACTACGTCCTCGGCGATGTTGGTGGCGTGGTCGCCGATTCGTTCGAGGTGGCGAGCCACGAAGATCAGATCGACGGCCGGCGGGACCAGCGACGGATCGCTCTGCATGACGGACAAGAGGCGCTCGTAGATGGAGTCGCGCAGGGCATCCACTTCGTCGTCGAGAGGGAGGATGGAGCGGGCCAGTTGGTCGTCGCCCTCGACAAACGCGGTGAGGCATTTCAGGACCATGGATTCTACCAGCGAACCCAGGTGAGGAATATCGACCAGCGCCTTGCCTAGCGGATGGCCCAGGAGGGAAATCGCGCGCTGGGCGATGTGGCGGGCCAGGTCGCCCATGCGTTCCAGGTCGGTGTTGATTTTGAGCACGGACGTGAGGAAACGCAGATCGCGCGCCACCGGCTGGCGACGGGCGAGCAGACCGGTGACCAGATCGTCGATCTCGATCTGCCGCCTGTTAATGCGCGGTTCGTCGCGGATCACCTGTTCGGCGATCTCCGGGCTCTGGTCGATGAGGGCCTGGACGCTGCGGTGGATGGCGGTCTCCACGAGTCCGCCCATTTCCAGCAGCTTCTGGTTCAGTTCTTCCAATTCGACGGTAAATTGACGCACGGTTTCTTCCTCTCGCCTAACCGAACCTGCCGGTGATGTAATCCTCGGTTTCCTTGCGCGCGGGATTCTTGAAAATGGCGTCGGTGCTGTCGTACTCGATGAGACGGCCGAGGAGGAAAAAGCCAGTGTTGTCCGCGACGCGGGCGGCCTGTTGCATGTTGTGGGTGACGATGACCATGGTGCACTGGTCTTTGAGAGAGAACATCAACTCTTCGATCTTGGCGGTGGCGATGGGATCGAGCGCCGAGCAAGGCTCATCGAGCAGGAGGACTTCGGGATTCACGGCAAGGGCGCGGGCAATGCAGAGGCGCTGCTGCTGACCGCCGGAGAGCGCGTAGGCGGATTGGTGAAGCTTATCCTTGACCTCATCCCACAGGGCGGCCCGGCGCAGGCTCTGTTCGACCTTGTCCGGCATTTCCTTGTGCGTGGCCATGCCGTTGATGCGGAGGCCATAGGCGATGTTATCGGCGATGGACTTGGGGAAGGGATTGGGGCGTTGGAAGACCATGCCGACGCGGCGGCGCAGGCTGGTGACGTCTACGCTGAGGACGTCCTCGCCGTCGAGGAGAATGCTGCCCTCGAGACGGTGGTTGTGGATGGTTTCGTTGATGCGGTTGAGGATGCGCAGGAAAGTGGACTTGCCGCAGCCGGAGGGACCGATCAGGGCGGTGATCCGGTTGGCGCGCATATCGAGCGAGATATCGTACAGGGCCTGGAACGATCCGTAGAAGAAGTTGACGTTGCTGGCCTGCAGCTTGGGACCGGCGTTGGGCGTCGGGTCAGGCGAGGCCTTCCCAACTTCCGGCTGCGATAGTCTACGTTGCTGACTGGGTTCGCGTGCGGGGCTCATAAGCATCGTTCACCTATCCGCGCGGAACGGAAATCCCCCGCGCGAGGACGTAACGGGCCGAAATATTGGCGACCAGGACGAGAGCGATCAGCACCAGACCAGCGGCCCAGGCCTGCCGGTGCCAGTCGTCAAAGGCGGAGATGGCGTGCGTGTAAATCATGACGGGCAAGGAGGCCGTTGGCTGGGTAATGCCACCGCCCCAAAACTGATTGTTGAGGCTGGTAAAAAGCAGCGGGGCGGATTCCCCGGAGATGCGCGCGATACCCAGAATCATGCCGGTCATTATTCCCTTGCTGCCGGCAGGCACGACCACCGTCACGATGGTTTTCCATTTGCTTGCGCCGAGAGCCAGCGCGCCTTCCCGCAAGGATTGAGGTACTTCCCTAAGAAACTGCTCGGTCTGCCGGGTGACGATGGGGATCAGCATGACGCTGAGGGCGACGGACCCGGCGATGGCGGAAAAGCCCTTCATGGAGACCACCAGGAGGGACCAGGCTAGCAGGCCGACCACGATGGACGGAATCCCATTCAACAGGTCGGCCACGAAGCGGACGAGCGAAGCGAAATAGCGGTCGTCGAACTCGGAGAGATAAATGCCGGCGACAAACCCGATTGGGAGACCGATTAGCGCCGCGATTCCGACGATTTCGAAGCTGCCGACGATGGCGTTGGCCATGCCGCCGCCCAGTTCTCCGGGAGAAAGCGGCAGCTTGGTGAAGAAATTCCAATCGAGCGCGGCGGCTCCGTTGTAGACGAGGCAGCCGAGGATGAGGAACAGCACGGAAACCGTGAGAGCCGTAAAGACGCCGGTCAGCGTGAGCATGACAGCATTGACGGATTTGCGCCAGATCAGCCGCTTATTCATGCCCTTTTAGAACCCTTTCCGGTGGTTGCGACGATCATGAGGCGCGCCATGGCGTTGATGACGATGGTGAGGCAGAACAGAACCAGGCCGAGCTCAACCAGGGATCCGGTATAGACGGCGCCGGTGGCCTCGGTGAACTCATTCGCGATGATGGCGGCAATGGTGTAGCCAGGAGCGAGCAAGGAAGCATGAATGGACGGATCGTTTCCAATGACCATGGTGACCGCCATGGTTTCGCCTAAAGCGCGGGCAAGGCTCAGGAACACCGATCCGAGGATGCCGAGTTTGGCATACGGTACGACCACTTGCCAAGTGCTTTCCCAACGGGTCGCGCCGAGTGCGAGGGCCGCCTCACGCTGCTCGCGCGGCACGGCCAGCAGCGACTCGCGCGAGACGGAGATGACGAACGGAATGGTCATGACCGAGAGAACCAAGGACGCCGTGAGGTAATCCAAGCCGAACACCACTCCCTTGAAGAGCGGCAGGTATCCGAAGTAGCCCTTGAGAAAGGGCTCGATGGTGGTGCGCATGAGCGGAACCAGCGTGAAGATGGCGAGGACGCCGTAGATGACGCTGGGGATGGCGGCGAGAAGCTCGATCAGGAATGTGAGGGCGCTCGAAAGGCGGGCCGGCGCCAGTTCGGCAAGAAAGATGGCGGCGCCGAGTCCTAAGGGAGTGGAAATGAGTAGGGCCAGAAACGACGTGACCACGGTTCCGTAAAGGAACGGCAGGGCCCCAAATTCCTGCGTGACCGGGTTCCACTTGGAGGAGGTAAGAAATCCCCAGCCGAACTTGTGGCGGGCCCCAGCGGAGCCCGCCCAAAGCTGGTATACCAGGAGCACAGCCAGAAGCAGGATGCTCGCGGCGAAGGCGAACGCGACCCAACGGGCGATCACGTCGCCCGTTTGAGTGCGCTTACCGATCGTCGAAGCTGGCGCCGCCGCTACCGTGCTCATGTGAACCGGCTATTTCACTAAGGAAAGCTGCTTCAACTCCATGTCCACCACATTCTTCGGCAGAGGTGCGTAGTACATGGCGGCGGCTTCTTTCTGGCCGTCGGTGAGCATCCACTTGATAAAGCCCGTGATCGCCTTGGACTTGTTGGCATCCGGGATCTTGGCTGGCACCAGAAGCCAGGTGAAGCTGGAGATGGGATAGGCGCCTTTCCCCGGAGCGTTGGTTATGGAAACGCGGAAATCCGCGGGCATGGACTTGGCAGCGCCCGCCGCGGCTTCGCTCACCGATTCGGTGCTGGCTGTGACGAAGGCCCCGGCCGCATTCTTGACCGACCCGTAGGCCATCTTGTTGTTGGCGGCGTAAATCAGTTCGACATATCCGATGGAATTGGGGGTCTGTTTCACGGTGCCCGATACGCCCTCGTTCCCTTTTCCGCCCAGGCCCGTCGGCCAAGACACCTGCGAAAGCGCGCCTACCTTGCTCTTCCACTCCGGGCTGATCTTGGAGAGGTAGTCGGTCCAAACGAATGAAGTCCCGCTGGCATCGGAGCGGTGCACGACGACGATATCCGCGTTAGGGAGTTTCACGCCGGCGTTGTCTTTCACCAGCTTCGGATCGTTCCATTTGGTGATGGTCCCGAGGTAAATGCCGGAGAGGGTTTCCGGGCTGAACTTGAGGGTCTGTGTCACGCCCGGGAGGTTGTAGGTGGGCACGACGGCGCCCATGACAGTCGGAAAGTGGAATGCTTTCCCGGGCAGCTTCGAGATTTGTTCGTCCGTCATCGGCATGTCCGAGGCGCCGAAATCCACCGTTCCCGCAGTGAGCTGCTGGACACCCGCCCCGGAGCCGAGGGACTGGTAGTTAATGGCGACAGTGGGGTGGGCGGTGTGGTATTCGCCGAACCACTTCTGGTAGATCGGCGCGGGAAAGGTGGCGCCGGCCCCGTTGATATTCTGGGCGGCGGCGAGGGTTGCGCCGGCAAGCAACAGCGCAAGAATGGCCGCCGATGATTTCATCATGGGTAGTCTCATAGATTTTCTCACTCGATTGTTACAGTTCCGTTAATAGGGCCTGGATTACCTCATAGTGGGCGCGGTACCGGGGAGGGTATAGCGCAAATCCAGGAAAACAGTGCTGTTATGCGCGTCTTTGGGCGCGTTGGTGGCAACGTACCAGGGATCGCGATTGAGATACTCGTACTGGAAGATGAGCGAGAGGGCGCCGTACTTGGCGTCCTTCCAGAATGTCTGGGTAAAGCCGACGGTGCCTTCCTGGATATTGCGGTTCTGGCTGTTCGGAGAGCCCGTATAGCCGTAGCCGACCAGCTTCCCGGCGGTATCGATGGCCACGTTCTTTTGGAAGTAGGCGTCGCCGTAATAGGCAAACAGCGCCGTGTTGGGAGTGGCGGCGACTTCAAAGCCGGTCACGGTGGATGCGTCACGGATGGGAGAGAGGCTGCCATCGCCGCGCACGATGAAGTCGGGACCGGTGCCGAAGAGGTAGCGGCCGCCGCCATCGCCATAGAAGTTGTTGGTGAGGAAGTGAATGCTCTTGGTGAGCGCGAAGTTCATGTTCAACGAGACGCCCGCTCCCTCTTTAGAGAAGCTCTCTCCAAGATTGGTGTTGGCGACCGGGTTGAAGACCTTGAAATCGCGCAGCAGACCCACCAGTTCGATATGCTGCGTGGTGCTGCCGGTCTTGGGGTCGAAGGCGAGTTTGCCGATGACGTCGGGCATCACGTTTGGCGTGCTCGTCGCGCCGAGCGCGCCGTTGTCCAATTGGCTGGCATAGTTGGTAGAGATGCTTCCGGTGGTGGGATAGGTGATGACACCGCCGCCGCCGGAACCACCGATATACTGATCGGGTTCTTCGAAGGAGACAGCCGCGGCCACCGTATCGGAGGCGTGATAAACGAAGCGGAACTGGGGAAGCCGGCCCCAAGTCAGGCCCACGGTATAATTCGTGTCCATGACTTGCGA
This sequence comes from uncultured Solibacteraceae bacterium, assembly GCA_964457555.1. GTDB lineage: Bacteria > Acidobacteriota > Terriglobia > Bryobacterales > Bryobacteraceae > BOG-224. The sequence goes on along the minus strand of CAYWHA010000080.1, from coordinate 5,201 downwards.
ATAGAAGATGTCGCCCGGCAATGGGGAGATGCCCTTGCGGCCGGGAGTCATCAAACTCCAGGATTGCCCGCCGAGGACTTCGAACTTGCCCTTTGTCAGGTCGACCCAATACAGGCGCATACGGAAGGTGTTGCTGTTGCTGCTGACGGAGACATTGTTCCCGTTATTGCCCAGAAAGTCACCCTCGAAATAGCCGATCACGTGGGCCCCATGCACCATGGCGTCCGCGCGGAAGCCGATGCGCGAGTTCTGCGGATTCAGGCGGAACTCGGTGAGTTTGGCGGCGCCGGTGTTGAACGGGATGGATCCGAAGTTGGTTCCGATACCGGAGCCGGCGGAAGCGCTACGGAAGACGGCCGTCATATCCATGAAGCCGATGGGAGTGATGGTTGCATCGCCGATGTGAAACTGCAAGGGCGAGGGGGCGGGGACGGAGGTGTCCGGCGTCGAGGCCTGGGGAGCCGGGGCGGGAGCGGGAGCGGGATCGGGATCCGTGGCCCAAGCCGCAGTGCTCAAGGCGAACACTAACGCGGAGAGTGCGATACCTGCTCTTCTCGATTGGATCATAAGTTACGCTTATCCTCTTTCTAAGAGTGTTGAGTGGGTTGACATATCGGACATTCAAGCCCGAACTTGCAGGTTAGAGAAGTCGTGTGACGATGGGATGACTAGCGCGTTAAATCTGGTACCGCAGTACCAAGGACAGACGGATCTGTCCACGCGGCGGAAAAACCGCGCCTTGGGATAGATTCGTCTGTCCCTGGCGCCGCGCGGGAAAAGTACCAATGTCGATTGATTTACTTGACAAACGGCCGCGCCGCATATACCATATTCTCTATCGGGATTGTAGAAATGTATCCTACAACAAGGAAACCGGGGCAACGCCAGGACAAGCCTCCCGTGCCGGAGGCGGCGATCCTGGAAGCGGTTCGGAGTTTGCGGTACGGCTCCGTGGAGATCACGGTACACGACTCACGCGTTGTCCAGATTGAGTGTAGAAACAAGATCCGATTTCAAGATGGGGACTCCGCGGAGTCCTAAGCTTGCCCGCCTTTTGGGCCAAGCCGACCAGAACCCTGGAGGCCATGACCAACCACTTGACACGATGCCCCGCCGGACGAACTGGAGGGCCTCGACTTCGCACAAAGGAGCGGGTTTCCAGATGTCTCAAGGGAAGCTGTGGATGGGTTTCGCGGTGATTATGGGTATCTCCATGAGCGCGGCGCGGGCACAGACGGCGGACCAGCAGTCCGCGGACCAGAAGATTCAGCAATTGGAGCAGAAGGTGGACGCTCTCGACCAGCAGATCAAGATCGATGAGCGCAAGAAGGAACTGGAGGCCGAGGACGCCGCCAGCAAAGCGCAGAACGCCGCAACGGCGACCGCCGATACCAGCGGGTTCACGATCAAATCCAACGATGGCAATTTCCTGCTGAAGATTGGGGCGGACCTGCAGGTGGACAATCGCGCCTTCCTTGGCCAAGGCGCCGGAGCCGGGACCGATGGCATACTGCTGCGCCGCGTCCGGCCGACCATCTCGGGAACGGTCTACAAGTATGTGGACTACTTCTTCAGGCCGGATTTCGGCCAGGGGACCACCATTATCTACGATGCCTACATCGAGTTGAAGTACTTTTCCAAGGCCAAGGTTCGCGTGGGCAAGTTCAAGCCTCCCGTGGGGCTGGAACGGCTGCAATCGGACGACGACACCAGCTTCGTGGAGCGCGGCCTGCCCACGCTGCTGGTCCCCAGCCGCGACATTGGCTACCAGATTTCGGGCGATCTGCTCCCCAACCAGTTGAACTACGCCGTGGGCGTGTTCAATGGCGTGCCCGACAACGGCCTGAGCGATGCGGCCGTGAGCGGCCACCGCGATTACGACGCCCGCCTGTTCCTGACGCCGTTCAACGGTACGTCCGTAAAGGCGCTGAGCGGCCTGGGTTTCGGATCGGGCGTCGATGGCGGCGGCGTGGACGGCGAACCGCTGCCGTCTTACAAGACTTTCGGCCAAACCACCTTCTTCACCTTCGCTTCGGGAGTGACCGAAGCCGGACACCGCACGCGGCTGACGCCGCAGGGCTACTATTACGCCGGACCGTTCGGAATCCTGTCGGAATACACGCTCACCGAGGAGGGTCTTAAGAAGGGGTTGGTGCAGCGGGACGTCGCGTACCGGGCGTGGCAGGTTGCGGTCAGTTGCATTCTCACGGGTGAGAAGAAGAGCTTCCTCAGCCCGACGCCGAAGAAATCGTTCGATCCGCTCCACGGCGGCTGGGGAGCGGTGGAACTGGCCGCACGGACTGGGGAATTCAGCGCCGAGCACGGGGTCTTCAACTACGGTTTTGCGAGCACGCTGACCTCACCGCGCACCGCCCGTGAGTGGGTGGGAGGGGTCAATTGGTTCCTCAACCGCCTAGTGAGGGTATCTTTGGATTACGGGCTTACGAACTTCGGAGGAGGGGCTGCGGCGTCCCTGGGTGGGAACCGCGCGCCGGAAAGGGCGTTGATTGGGCGGTTTCAGATCAACTTCATTTAAGACTTATTGGCCACAGATGAACACAGATGAACACAGATAAGAAAAAACCATGAGATTTGGCGCGATACTGCTGGCGGTTTCGGTTGCGTTTGCGGGGGGCACGGTTCGGCTGCTGAACGTGTCCTACGACCCCACGCGGGAGCTGTATCAGAACATCAACGCGGCGTTCGCGAAGCAGTGGAAGGCCAAGACCGGCGCGGATGTGGTGATCAACCAGTCGCACGGGGGATCGGGGAGCCAGGCGCGGGCCGTGATCGACGGCTTGCAGGCGGATGTCGTGACACTGGCTCTGAGCTACGACATCGACGCGATCGCCGAAAAGACGGGGCTGCTGCCGAAGAACTGGCAGAGCCGGTTGCCGGACAACAGCGCGCCTTACACGTCGACCATTGTTTTTCTGGTGCGCAAGGGCAATCCCAAGCGCATCAGGGATTGGAACGACCTGGTGCGGCCGGGAATCTCGGTGATTACGCCGAACCCCAAGACTTCCGGCGGGGCGCGGTGGAATTATCTGGCTGCGTGGGGTTACGCGCTGCGCCAGAACAACAACGACCAAAACAAGGCAAAGGATTTTGTGGGGCGGGTCTACAAGAACGTCCCGGTGCTCGATTCGGGGGCGCGCGGCGCGACCACGACGTTCGTGCAGCGGGGGATTGGCGACGTCTTGTTGGCCTGGGAGAACGAGGCCTACCTGGCCCTCAACGAACTGGGCAAAGACAAGGTGGAGATCGTCACGCCCTCGGTGAGCATACTGGCCGAGCCGCCGGTGGCCGTGGTGGACAAGACGGCCGCGCGCCACGGCACGGCGGCCGTGGCGAAGGCCTACGTGGACTTTCTGTATTCGCCCGAAGGCCAGGAGATTGAGGCGCGCAGCTATTACCGGCCGCGATCGAAGGAGGTTGCGGCTAAGTACGACAAACAATTCCCGCACCTGACGCTCTTTACCGTGGACGAGGTTTTCGGCGGCTGGCAAGACGCGCAGAAGACGCACTTCGCGGAAGGCGGGACGTTCGACAAGATTTATCAGCCGGGAAGGTAATGCGGAGCAACTGGTTCCAGCGCCATAGCATTCTGCCCGGCTTCTGGCCGTCGCTGGGATCGTCGATGCTGTACCTGAGCCTGGTGGTGCTGATCCCGTTGAGCGCCATTTTCCTGAAATCGGCATCGATGACATGGCCGCGATTCCGGAGCGCGGTCACGGCGCCGGACGTGGTTGCCTCTTACAAGCTCACGTTTGGAGCCTCGCTGGGCGCGGCGGTGGTCAACGCGGTTTTCGGTTTCCTGGTGGCCTGGGTTTTGGCGCGGTATCGATTCCCCGGAAAGAAACTGGTTGACGCGCTGGTGGACCTGCCTTTCGCGCTGCCGACGGCGGTGGCGGGGATTGCGCTCACTTCGCTCTACTCGGAAAATGGATGGATCGGCCGCCGCCTGGCGGTGTGGGGAATCCGCGTGGCATTCACTCCGCTGGGAGTGCTGGTGGCGCTGATATTCATAGGGCTTCCGTTCGTGGTGCGGAGCGTCCAGCCGGTGCTGGAAGACGTGGACCGCGAGCTTGAGGACGCCGCCGCCAGCCTGGGCGCGAACCGCTGGCAAGTATTCAGCCGCGTGATATTCCCGCTGGTCCGTCCGGCGCTGCTGACGGGTTTCGCGATGGCGTTCGCGCGGGCGCTGGGCGAATACGGCTCGGTGGTTTTCATTTCGGGCAATATGCCGATGAGAACCCAGATCACTCCGCTGCTGATTGTTGCGAAGCTGGAGCAATACGATTACGCCGGCGCTGCCGCATTGGCGGTGGTGATGCTGCTGGCGTCCTTCGTGCTGCTGCTGTTCATCAACATTCTCGGCGCCCATGGCCGCAAGTATATGGAGGCGCGTTGAACGGCGGCCGCAGCTACGCAACCGATCCCGCGCCGCTGCGCTGGGCGCTGACCGCGGCCGCATTGGGATTCCTGGGGCTGTTCGTGGCGATGCCTCTGGCCGAGGTCTTCGGACAGGCGCTCGAAAAAGGCTGGCAGGCGTACTGGGCGGCCATCGATGAACCGGATGCGCTCTCCGCGATACGCCTGACGCTGCTGGCATCGGGGATCGCCGTGATTTCCAACCTGACGTTTGGCGTCGCGGCGGCGTGGGCCATCGCCAAATTCCAATTCCGTGGGAAGAACGTACTGGTGACGCTGATCGACCTGCCGTTCGCCGTCTCCCCCGTCATCGCCGGACTGATCTACGTGCTGGTGTTCGGTTCTCAGGGATGGTTTGGCGGCTGGCTGGACGCTCACGACATCCGCATTATCTTCGCGGTTCCGGGCATCGTACTGGCGACCGTGTTTGTGACGTTTCCCTTCGTGGCGCGCGAGCTGATCCCACTGATGCAGAGCCAGGGGAACGACGAGGAGGAGGCCGGATTGTCGCTGGGCGCGGGCGGCTGGCAGGTGCTCTTCCGCATCACGCTGCCCAACATCAAATGGAGCCTGCTTTACGGCGTGATTCTGTGTACGGCGCGGGCCATGGGCGAGTTCGGCGCGGTTTCGGTGGTCTCCGGGCATATACGCGGCCTCACCAACACGATGCCGCTTCAAGTGGAGGTGCTCTACAACGAATACAACTTCACGGCCGCGTTCGCCGTGGCGAGCCTGCTGGCGCTGCTTGCGCTGGTGACGCTGGCGGC
>CAYWHA010000079.1:0-19584 GCA_964457555.1 uncultured Solibacteraceae bacterium | reverse complement strand
ACGCCGGTGGCGGAGTTCAGGTTGCCGGCCGGGGTGACCGCGCCCGAGCGTCCCAACCCCTGCACTGCGGCGCCGCCGGCCCAGGCAGCGCCGGTCTCCTGGCCGGCGGGGAACACGCCCGCTCAGTAGCCCTGAACAACGTTGGCAAATACGGTGCTGGCGGTGCGATCCGATCCACCGCCAGCCCCGCCGCGACCGCCTAAGCACCCTTCCCCCCTTCCCGCAGCCCGCCCTCAACCAATCCGCACCCTCTTTGATATCCTGAAAATCCCCCGCACTTATGACGCGCCCTCGCTCTTCCCGCCAGCGGTACCGGTCCTTCGTGGAGGATTACCGGCGGCGCCGTCTCGACGAGGCCCGCCAGGACCGGCAGCGGCAAGGCGCCGGCCCGCCACAGGACGCTCGCCGTAAGCGCCGCCAGTATCTGCGCGAATACCTGCGCTGGTTGCAGCCGGAACGTTATGCCGTCGGCGTGTTGTTCACGCTGGCGTTGGTCGGCGCCGGCCTGCAGATGGTCGAACCGCTGTTCCTGCGCTTCATTGTCGACCGCGTGCTGCTCAATCCGCATTTGGACCGGGCTTCCCGCATCGCCCGTCTGGATGGCTCCGGCGCACTCTTCCTTGCCCTGGTGGTCGCCTCGAACCTGGTGAACGCGCTGCGGGAGTACCGCCAGCGGCTGGTGAATAACCGTATCACCGTCGCGCTGCGCCGCGCCCTCTTCGACCGTCTCCTGCACTTGCCGATGCCCAAGCTGTGGGATATGAAAACCGGCGGCATCCTCTCGCGCATCACGGGCGACGTGGATACCACCACCGGCCTGTTGCAAATGGCGCTGATCTCGCCTTCGGTGTCCGTCATCCGCCTGTTGGTCGCCATCGGCATCCTGACTGCCCTCAACTGGCGGCTGGCCTTGACCGCGCTAGCCATCGTCCCCGGCATTATGGCGATCAGTTTCGTCTTCGCCAAACGCATCCGCCCCATTTACCGTTCCGTCCGCAAAGACGCGGAGGAGATCGACGGCCGCGTGGGCGAGACCTTTTCCGGCATTCGCGTGGTCCGCGCGTTCCGGCGCGAGGTCAACGAGTTGCTCGATTTCATGCGCGGCCGCCACACCGTGCTCCGCAAGGAGATGTTCGCGCAACGCCGCGAGACCGTCATCTGGACCTCGTGGAACCTCCTGATGGGCGTGGTGAATGTCGCCATCGTTTGGTTTGGAGGCTATCTGAATGTGCGCGGCGGCGCCTCCATCGGCGACATCATGGCGTTCCAGTGGTACACGTTTCTGCTGCTGAACCCCATCTGGAACATCGTAAATACGTTCTCCGAGTTGCAGCGCTCGCTGGCCGCCATGGAGCGCGTCTTCGAAATCCTGGCGATGGAGGACGACAAGCCCGACCGTCCGGACGCCCGTGAAGCGCCGCGCATCGCGCGCGAAATCCGCTTCGAGGATGTCGAGTTTGAATACCGCGAAGGCCGCCCCGTAGTCCGCGATTTCAATGTGACCGCCGCGGGCGGGTCGGTCGTCGCCCTGGTGGGCCGCAGCGGCGCCGGCAAGACTACCGTTACCGATCTGCTGGCCCGCTTCCACGACCCCACCAAAGGACGCGTCCTCCTCAACGGCGTCGATATCCGTGACTTTCACCTGCGTTCGTATCGTGGCCTGCTGGCGCTCGTCCAGCAGGACGTCTTCCTGTTCGACGGATCGGTGCGGGAGAATATCGCCTATGGCCGCCACGATGCCAGTGACGCCGAAATCGAGGATGCCGCGCGCCGCGCCAACGCGCACGAGTTTATTGTCAGGTTGCCCGAGCAGTACGACACCTTCGTCGGCGAGCGCGGCGTGAAGCTCTCCGGCGGCCAGCAGCAGCGCCTGGCAATCGCCCGCGCAATCCTCGCCGCCCCGCAGATTCTGATCCTCGATGAAGCCACAAGCAACCTCGACACCGAAAGCGAGCAACTGATTCAAGCCTCCATGGCCACCCTCCTGGCTGGCCGCACCACTTTCGTCATCGCCCACCGTCTCTCCACGGTGCGTCGCGCAAGCCTCATCCTTCTGATGGAAGATGGCCGCATCGTCGAGCGCGGGACCCACGAGCAGTTGGTGGCGGCTCGCGGCACTTATTACGAGATGGTCGTGCGGCAGATGGAATCCCACGGCCGCGAGGGGGAGGAACCGCTCCGGTAGGCGCCAATCGAATCGGTCATTGCAAAGCCAGGTTTAGACGAACGTGGTTCAGAACACGCTGCGCCGCGGAAGGCTTGGGATCGAGTTCGGAATTGTGGCGCCGGCCATATACATAGTCACCGATGAACCATCCCATGGCGGACCCCGCCGCGACATCGCCGGGGAAATGCTCGCGGGCGCCGACCCGCGCCACCACCACCGTCGCAGCGAAGGCGTATGCCAGAACGGGAATGATTCGCGGATGCGGATACTGGTGGGCCACCACGGAAGCCATCGCCCAGGTGTTAATGGCGTGTCCCGACGGAAAGCCGGAATTCCACCGGCCGTGCGCGCCGGCCTCGAAATGGCCATCGCCGTCGGTCTCGAGCGGCCGTGCGCGGTCCGTCGCCATCTTCACGGCCTGCGCCACCACGTTGCTATCGATAAGGGTTTCAAAACATAGCAGACCGGTTTCGCGAAGCCGGTCGTCATGGGTACCCGTTCCAATGAAGTAGAATCCTGCGCTGATCGGTATCAAAGAGTACGCCGAGCCAAAGCGTGAAGTCCATGTGCCGAATGACACCTGGCTGGAAGTGTTAGGCAAATCTTTCACGGTCAAATGGTCGGTGGCGATCAGTGCGGCCACGGCGCCGCCGAAGATCGCCCAGTACTTCGCGTCGGATTTCGCCGTATGCAATGGGCTGGTCCAGATGTCCTTCTGGTCCTGCAGGATGTATCTGGGCATACGCACGAAAGGGTGAAAGACGCCCGATTGGTCCCACAGGTCCCTTTGCTTGATAACCGGCGCTCCCGGTTGAACCTCCAGAGCGGAATGCTGCGGCGCCGGTTGATTTTCAGCGGCCTGCGACTGTGCAGCGGTTTCCGATTGTGCAGCGGTCTGCGACTGTGTCTGGCCGATAGCGCCGCCTGCGGCAAGCAAGACAATCACGAGTGACTTCACGCTCCTTCTCCTTTTCATGAAGCGAATGCAATTGCCTTGCCGCTGTGTTCCGCTTCACAGCCTGCTTGCATGGCGGAGAGGCTCACTCGAAGCTCACTCGATCCGGCGCCAGATCAGCGTGGCGCGCCAGCCAGGCGCGTGAGCTTCCAGCGTGAGCGTGTTACCCGAAAAACGGTAGTGACGAACCTGCTTCCGGCCGATCCAGTTGGGGAACCACGCGCCTTCGACGGCGTGGATCACGACTCCAGCTTCGGCGTCCACCGTGAACGTACCCCAATACCCAACATAGTTGCGCCACGCGTGCCCGGCTTCTTCCGGCGCAGCGTCCTCCGGATCGGCATTAGCCAGCGGATCGAGGCCCGAAGCCGCGACTTGCGCCGACATCTGCCCGTTATCCAGATACAGAATGCGGCCGAGTGGACACTCGCCCATAGGCTTCTCCACGACCCCCGACGCCCGCGACACCTCATAGGAGAGCAGTGTCCACGCGCCCAGGAAAGACGCCGAGTCCTCCGGCTTGCCAGTCATAGAAGAAGAGTCTATCCCTTTGGAGTGGCCCCCGGCAATGGCGCGCATGTCAAGCTATGAAGCTCTGAATATCCGTGGCATTATTGGATAGGCGGCCGATAATATGACCGTGAGCCCAGGCATCCGTAGTCGTATTCGAAGGCTGGCATGGCCTGACAGGCTGCTGCTCGTGCTCATAGTTTTCTGCAGCATCGGCGGCATCCCTGCCAACTATCTTCATTTACGCCACCGCATGGATTCAACCGCCGTATTCTTGGAGTTACTGACGGAGACCGTGTGGGCGACCATCGCGGGTGTGGTTGCCTATTCAGTGATCCGGCGGAAGCGCAGACCTTCAGACTACGGTTTTTCACTCCGGCGCGGAGGTCTGGCGTCGCTGGCTATGCTCGCGGTCATTCACGTCTATCTCGCGCTCAGCGGCAAACTCACCCTATCGGCGCCCGAAAGCTACCTCTTGAGCGCGGTGGGCGCTTTCATGGAAGAACTCCTCTTCAGGGCGATCGCGATCGACATGTTTGTCGTGCTCATGGATGGGGTACAAGCTAAGGCCTTTTGGGCAATACTGGCGAGTTCCGCGCTCTGGTCGCTCCCTCATATACCGTCCAAGAGTCCCGCTCAACTGCTTCCGGGCATCTTCCTCGGAGGCTTGTTCTTTGGATACGTCTACCATAAGTCCAGGTCTATTCTCTTACCCGCGTGGATTCACGTCGCCGCAAACGCGGGATATCTGGCTGGGATATGGATGGCAGGCCTGTACTGTCTGATTAGCTTCGCCGGTTGGATAGCTCCGAATCGACGCGCGCGATGCTTTCCGGCGTGCCCAGGTCGCGCCAGTAATCGCCGTCGGCGCGATATGCCACAATCCTCTCCCCCTCGCCTGCCAGCCGCAGATAGGCCTGGATAATGGAGAATGCCCCTTCTTCGCTCATCCTCTCCAGGAGGCGCGGCGAGATCGCGTGAATTCCGGAGAACGCCAGTTCCTGTAATTGCGGCGACGGCCTCACCAGTTCCGTCCTCCCCTCTTTGACCAGCCGCCGCCCGCATAGCTGCATTTGCTCGTCGAAAAGTAGATATCGGGAAGACTGACGCTGCTGCACCGCCAGCGTAGCCAGCGCCCCGTTCCGCGCGTGGCAGCCGGCCATGCCCCCCAGATCGATGTCGCTGATTGCGTCGACATTGTGCAGCAGGAACGGCGCGTCCGGACCGTCGCGAAAGAACCACGCCGCCTTCTTCAGGCCGCCGCCGGTATCGAGCAAGCTGGCCTCTTCGGATATCTCGATCCGCATTCCGAAGTAATTCTTTGCGCGCAGATAATCCGTTATCATTCCGGCGAAATGGTGCACATTGACGATGACTTCACGCACTCCAAATTCCCGCAGGCGCGCGAGGGCGATCTCCAGCAGCGTGCGTCCGGCCACCTCAACCAGCGCCTTGGGCCGGTCATTCGTTAGCGGACGCAACCGCGTGCCCAGCCCGGCGGCCAGGATCATCGCTTTCATTTGCCCAGCTTCTCCATTTCCACGTGCCGCACAACCACGTCCACGCCCTCACGGCCGCGGAAATGCCGCGCCAGCGCCTCCGCCAGGTACACCGAGCGGTGCCGGCCGCCGGTGCATCCGAACCCTGCCATCAGGCTATGGAAGCCGCGCTCCTGGTAGTTCTTCACGCTCGCTTCCACCATCGACGTAGCACTGGCCAGAAACTCGCGCACGCTGGCCTGCCCGCTCAGATAGTCGATTACCGCCGCGTCTTTGCCCGTGAGGGACTTGAAGCGCTCTTCGCGGCCGGGATTCGGCAGCCCGCGGGCATCGAAAATGAAACCGCCGCCATTTCCGCTCTCGTCCTTCGGCGGGCCGCTCTGGTGAAATGAAAAGCTGAAAATCTTCAACGCCAGGCTGCCCCGCGAAGCAGGCGCCGGGACGGATTGCGCAACGCCCTGCATCCCGCCGGTGTCCGCCGGCGCGTTCAGGCGCTGTAGTTTCTCCGACGCGATCATGCGCTCAAAGGCGCCCAGCAGCGTGGGCAGTGCGATGGGCAGCTTTACGCGCTCGAGCAGCCAGCGCAGGTTCTTCAACGCGTAGGGTACGCTCTGCAGGAAATGCGGCTTTCGCTCATAGAAGCCGCGGAACCCATACGCCCCAAAGGCCTGCATCATGCGCACATAGACAAATGCGTAGTAGTGGCGCATGAACTCTTCCCCGGTCAGTTCAACGAACTGCGCGAGAGCCGCTAAGTAGCGCTCCAGCAGTTGCTGGCGCAGCGCGGGAGGCAGGTCGGCCTTTGAGTCATAAAGCAGGGAAGCGATATCGTAGTGCAGCGCGCCTTTGCGCCCGCCCTGATAGTCCAGGAAGAATGGCTGGCCGCCGCGCAGCATCACGTTGCGCGATTGGAAGTCGCGATAAAGAAAATAGTCGCGGCTGGCGGTCAGCAGAAATCGTGCCAGGCGGCTGAAATCATGTTCCAGCTCCTGCTCGTTGAAAGGAATTTCTGCCAGCTTGAGAAAGTAATACTTGAAGTAATTCAAGTCCCACGCAATCGACTGGCTGTCAAAGCTCGGGCGCGGATAACAGACCTTGTAATTCAGGTCCCGCGAAGCTTCAATCTGAAAGCGCGGCAGTTGCGCCACCACCTTGCGGTAAGCCTCCACCGCCTCGGGCGCCAAACTGTCTCCCACCCTGTTAGCCGAGAGAAATTGAAACAGCGTGACGTCGCCCAGGTCTTCTTCCAGGTAAGCGCCCGCATCCAGTTCTGCTCCATAAATCTCCGGCACAGGCAGGCCGCGGCCGCGGAAGTGCCGCGAGAATTCCAGGAACGCGAGGTTTTCCTCGCGCACGTCATACAGGATGCCAACCGCGGTCACATCCCGATGCGCCAGCCGCAGGATATTGCGCCCCGACCCTCCCAGTTCGCCCTGCAAGGGATCTACCCGTTCCACGGGCAGGCGAAAATGCCGCTCAAACAGCCGTTTCAGAACGTCCAGGGACTCTGTTCGCAACCGTCACCGCCTCGCAACCGCGATCTCGATCACTTGGGCGTCACGTGGATCAGGGCGCCGGGATTGGCGTCCTGCAACATCCACAGCGAGCCATCGGGGCCTTCCTCCACGTCGCGCATGCGGCTGCCCGCGGCCCATCGCTCGGCGGGTTTGGCGCCGCCATGGCCGTCAAACACGATGCGGGTGAGCGACATGGTCGCCAGGCCGGTGACGAAGCCGCTGCCGTCCCATTGCGGAAAGGTCTGTTTGCCGTGGTAGAACATCAGGTTGCCCGGCGCAATCACCGGAACCCAATAGAGCACCGGCTTCGCCAGGTCGGGCCGCGTATCAGGGTTGGGAATGGGCACGCCGTTATAGTTCATTCCATAGGAGACCAGCGGCCAGCCATAGTTCTTTCCCTTCTCGATCAGGTTCAGCTCGTCGCCGCCGCGCGGGCCGTGCTCCACTTCCCACAATTCGCCGGTGGGCGAAAACGCCAGGCCATAGGGCGTACGGACGCCGCTGGCCCAGGTTTCAGCGGGCGTCAGATTGGGGCCGGAAAAGGTGTAGGTGCTCACCACCTTCGCGGTCTTGGCGGCTTCGGTATCACTCGGCGGGTCGATCAGGGGAATCGCGGCAGCGCCGGTTTTGCCGAAGTTCGGATTGCCGGGCGCGGGTTTGCCGTCGAGCGTGAGCCGCAGGATCTTGCCTTCGGGTAGGTCGGGATCCTGGGCGGGAGTCATGCGCTGGCGGTCGCCGACCGTGAGGAACAGATACTGGCCGTCGGGCGAGAAGGCCACCTGCGCGCCTTCCTGGCCGCCCCTCCCCGTGGGCAACTGGCGCCACAGCACTGCGAAGTTTTCGAGCGCCGCCGAAGTGGCCGTGACGTTCAGCCTGGCGCGGGCGAGCGCGAGTCCGCCGCCATAGTCGCCGGGCTCGGCATACGTGAGGTAGATGCTGTGGTCGGTGGCGTAATGGGGCGAGAGGAAGACGCCATGCATGCCGCTCTGTCCCTGGAAGTAGACTGCGGGCGTATTGCTCACCTGGATCTTCTGCCCCTGCTGGGTCACCAGCCAGACGGGCCCAACCTTTTCCGTGATCAACATACGGCCATCGGGCAGGAAGGCGATCCGCCACGGCAGGTTGAACGTCGCGACCGTGGTCATGGTGAAGGGCAGGCTGGCTTCGGGCTTCTGTTCGCCAATATTGACCTGAGCCCAGGCCGCCGACGCGAGGGCCAGAAGCGCCGCCCCTTTCGCCAATTTCATCGTCAATTCTCCTCTCCGTTCCACTCAAGCGCCCAGCCTCAAACGATCCGGCGCGCGGTTGTTCTCGTATCCTACCATGGGGGTCGCGCCACGCCACCAGGAACCGCTCTCCCACGTTCCCGGCTCGGTCGGCTCGCGCCACCCCACGCCACCAGGAACCGCTCTCCCACGTTCGCGGCTCGGTCGGGGCGCGCCACCCCACGCCCCAGGAACCGCTCTCTTACCTTCGCGGCTCGGCCGGGGGTGGTACTGTTTCCCTATGACTGAGACGTTGTACGGGCGGATCGTCTTCGGCGCGTCGGCGGTGCTGCTCGGCGTCATCGCACTGATGTGGCATGACTCCGACACATGGCAAACCCTGCGTCAGATTTGGAGCCTGCCTTTTGGAACCGTCATCGGCGGGTGTCTCATGAGCCTTCAAATTGCCGGCGGGATTGGGATGCAACATCCAAGGACCGCGCGTTTAGCGGCGATTGTTCTCGGCGTCGTCTATTTGCTTTTCTCCATGGCCTGCATCCCCGGCATCGTCGCCGCGCCGGCCATCTATGCGCATTACGGGAGCTTCTTCGAACAGTTTTCCGCGCTCTGCGGCGCTGTCGCCCTGTACGCCGCAACCGAGGCGAATGCAACGCGGGCGGCAGCGTTAGGCCGGGCGGCGCGGTTTGGAATCGGAGTCTGCGCAATCTCATTTACCCTGAGTCAGACAATCTACCTTGGTGTGACAGCCGAGCTGGTTCCAAGGTGGATTCCTCCCAATCGAAGTTTTTGGGCGATACTCACGACAGTCGCGTTTGCGCTCGCGGCGATCGCCATTCTCATCAATCGCCAGGCGCGGCTTGCCCTCCGCCTGATGACCCTCATGCTGGCGCTCTTTGGCGTGTTGGTTTGGATTCCGCGCCTGATCGCTCACCCGGAAGCGCACCTGAACTGGTCCGAACTCGGCTTGACCTTCCTCATTACGGGGGCCGTCTGGATGGTGGCCGGCGAGCATCCGTTGCGGACGGCTGACTGAATTGCCTATGCTGATGAAGCGGCGCAGCGGCCGCCGGAGGGTACATGGGGACACGGTCAACGGACGATCCCATTTTTCAGCCCCTGACCATTAACGGGCTGACGTTCAAGAACAGGATTATCCGCTCCAGCCTGGGTGGGCGGATCGACTACTACGACGGGTCCATGTCCGGCGCGCGGATTGCGTGGGACCGCCAGTTTGCGCGCGGCGGCGTGAGCGCGATTATTTCGTCCAATGCGGGCATCCGCACGGACGGGATCGCGGTGCCGGGATACGCGGCCATCGATCACGACCGCACCATCCCTTCGTGGCGCGCGCTGGTTGGTGAGATTCACAAGCACGACTGCCACTACATCATTCAGCTCCACTTTTCCGGCCGGCAACGCGATCTGGCGCGCAAGGAATACGTGGGCGTGCCGGGCATGAGCGCGACCGACAAGCCCGATCTTCTGCACGGGCTGCGCGCGCGCCAATCGAACGGCGCCGAAATCCAAGGGGTGGTGCGGGACTACGGACACGCGGCGCGGCGGGCGCGCGAGGCCGGCGCCGACGGGGTGGAGATTGTGGCGTGCAACGGCTATCTGCTGCATCAGTTCCTGTCGAGCGCCATCAACGAGCGCAGCGACGAGTATGGCGGCAATCTCAGGGCGCGCGCGAAGATTCTGCTGGAGGCGGTCGCGGCCGTGCGCGCAGCGGTGGGCCGGGATTTCTTCGTCTCCGTGAAGCTGAGCGGCAGGGACGATCACAACGCCTGGACCGCGCCCTTCGAACGGGCCGTGGGCAACACCATCGAAGACTCCGCGGAGGTGGCGCGCTGGCTGGCCGAGGCCGGCCTGGACGCCATCCACCTGTCGCAGGGAGATTCGTTTCCACACCCGCGCATTCCGGCCGGCTTGTTTCCCACGGATGAGGCCAGGATCCCCTACGCGGTGATGTACTACGAAGGGACGCGCGTTCCGGCCAACATCTTCATGATGAATTTCGCGCTGCTGCGGCGGCTGATCGAGTGGAACTGGGGGAGGCGTATGCCCTATAAACGCGGCGGAAAGCTGCTCCCCGAGGTAATCGAGGGGATGAACCAGGCGGATGCCGCGAAGATCAAGGAGGCCTCGGGCCTGCCCGTGATCTGCGTGGGCGGCTGGCAGACGGCCGGACCGATCCGCAGGGCGTTGGCGGCCGGTCACTGCGACGCCATTTCCATCGCGCGCGGCCTGCTGGCGAACCCGGACCTGGTACATCGCTTCGCCGAAGGGCAGAACGCGCCGGAGAAGCCCTGCACGTACTGCAACAAGTGCGCGGTGAATGCGCTGCGGCATCCCCTGGCATGTTGGGAAGAGTCTCGTTTTGAGAGCCGTGAACGGATGTTCGAGGAAGCGTACCGCATCTTCCGGGAAGCAGCGGTGGGGGCGGACGATCTGGGAGAATGATATGAGGTGGGGAAATACTTCGTCCAGAATTTCGGGTGCCGGGCTACGCAGGCGGATGGCGCGGCTTTGGAAACGCTGCTGGCGGCCAAGGGCTTTGAAGCGGCCGCGGAACGCGCCGGTGCGGACCTGGTCATTCTGAACACCTGCACCGTGACGGCGTCGGCGGACGAAGACGCGCGCCACGCCATCCGCCGGGTACACCGCGAGAACCCGGAGGCGCGCATCCTGGTGACGGGCTGCTACGCGCAACGGGCCCCGGAAGAACTGGCGGGGTTCCCCGGCGTCGAATGGGTGGTGGGGAATTCGCACAAGACGCAGATTGCCGAATTGGTGACTCTGGTGCAGCCGCAAGGCTTGCCGTACCACGGCAACATCCACGTGGGCGACATTTTCGCGCAGCACGATTTTCTCTCGGCGCCAGTGGAAGACGCGTCGGGCGACCGCACGCGGCCCAACCTCAAGATTCAGGACGGCTGCAACAATCGCTGCTCGTTTTGCGTGATCCCGTTCGTGCGCGGCCGCAGCCGCAGCGCGCCGGTGGAGCAGGTGGTGAAGCAGGTGCGCGGGCTGGCCGGGCGTTACCGGGAAATCGTGCTGAGCGGCATCAACCTGGGCCGGTGGGGCCGGGAACCGGGCAGCGCCATGCGGCTGGCCGATTTGCTGCGGGTGCTGCTGAGGGAGACCGACGCGGCGCGTCTGCGGCTCAGCTCCATCGAACCGATGGACTGGTCCGACGATCTGCTGGACCTGGTGGCCGAATCGCCGCGCATCGCCAAGCACGTGCACGCGCCGCTGCAATCCGGCTCGGACCGCATCCTGCGTCTCATGCACCGCAAGTACCGGCCGCGGCATTATGCCGACCGCGTTTTGAAGGCGCGCGCGCTGATGCCGGACGCGGCGATCGGGGCCGACGTGATGGCC
The DNA here is from genome assembly GCA_964457555.1 of uncultured Solibacteraceae bacterium. Taxonomy (GTDB): domain Bacteria; phylum Acidobacteriota; class Terriglobia; order Bryobacterales; family Bryobacteraceae; genus BOG-224. The sequence goes on along the minus strand of CAYWHA010000079.1, from coordinate 8,329 downwards.
GGCTTTCCGGGCGAAACCGATGCCGATTTCGAGGAGAGCTTCCGGTTTATCGAGAGTCTGCCGTTTACCTATTTGCATGTCTTCACCTATTCGGAGCGGCCGGGAACGCCCGCGGCGAGCGACCCGGATTCGACGCCGCCGGCGGTGCGCAAGGAGCGTAACCGCACGCTGCGCGAGCTGGCGGCGGTTAAGAACCGCGCCTTCCGGGAGAGCATGGTGGGGAAGACGCTATCGGCCGTGACGCTGCATGAAGCCGGCGCCGCGCTGACGGAGAATTATTTGAAAGTCCAGTTGGCCGGGTTGCGGGAGCCGAATTCGATCGTGGACTTGCGGATTGGCGGGGTTACGGACAGCGGGTTGCGGGAGTAGGGGCCGGTTGGCGGAATGGCAGGCGGAAGCGCCTGCCCCACCTACACTCGTAGGTCGTATCCGCGGGCGCGCATGCCTTCGATGATGCGAGCGCGGATTTCGCCGGCTTCTTCGGACGAGAGCGTGCGCTCGGGGGAGCTTACGGTGAGGCGGAACGATACGCTCTTCTGCCCGGCTTCGAGAGGCGGACCGGAATACTGGCGCACGAACTCGATGGAATCGAGCAGGGGCCCGGCGAAGGAAGCCATGGCGGCCCGAAGGTCCCCGACGTACTCGCGCGGCGCGGCGATCACGGAAAGATCGAAGGCGCTCGAGGGATAACGGCGGATGGGCGCGTACTTGCCGTCGCGCGCGCTCAGTTGCCAGACCAGGCGCAGATCCAGATCGAGGACGGCGGCGCGGCCGGATTCCACCAGCGACGGGTGCAGCTCAAAGACGCGGCCCACGCGTTCGCCGTGCCATAGCATGTCGGCCGATCGCACCGGGTGTTCGAACGGGCGCGCTTCGGCGCCCGACGCCTGAGCGCCGGGCATGAGGCATTCGGCGGCGCGGCGGATTTCGGCCAAGCCGGCCACGCCATCGCCTTGCCGGTCGTAGAGGACGGCCATCAAGTGCGGGATTTCTTCGGGCAATCCCTCCGGCTGCCGGTGAATTTCGACGCCGATTTCGAACAGGCGGAACGAGTCGCGATGCTTGCTGTTTTCGAGCACGTTCTTACGGATGCCGGGCAGCAGGGACGTGCGCAGCAGGACTTGATCGGAGGCAATGGGGTTCGAAACGCGCACGTGCGCGGCGGGGTCGAAGCCGAAGGCGCGCGCGTCCTCTTCGCCGATGAAGGAATAGTTGTAGACCTCGGTGAAGCCCAGGTCCGCGAAAATGCCGCGGACTGAATGCTGGAAGGCGCGTTCCGGATTGACGGGCGGGACGGCGGCATGCCCCAGCGGGGCGCTGGGCTTGATGGAATCGTACCCCACCATGCGGCCGACCTCTTCGGCCAGATCCTCCTTGATGGAGACGTCCTTGGTGGCGCGCCAGGAAGGCACGGTGACGGAGAAGACGAGCGGTTCCGGCTCAGCGACGCGAAACTCCAGGCTTTCGAGGATGCGGCGGACTTCGGCGGACGAGATGGCACGGCCGAGCATGCGCACGAGCCAACCGAGCGTAAGGTGGATGGGAGGGGGCGGCGGGATCTCACGCTTCTGGTCCGCCACGCCGCCGACGAGGCGCATTCCGGGGGCGATTTCACGGAGCAGTTCGATGGCGCGGGCGAGGCCGCGAACGGTATTGGCGGGGTCCTGCGCCTTTTCAAAGCGCATGGAGGCGTCGGTGCGCAGCTTGATGGCGGAGGAAGTCCTGCGGATGGAGGACGCCTGGAAGTTGGCGCTTTCGAGGACGACGCGGCGGGTGTTTTCGCCGATGGCGCTGCGCTGGCCGCCGATGACGCCGCCGAGGGCAATGGCGCCGGCCGCATCGGCGATCACCAGGTTCGAGGGGTTCAGCGTGTACTCTTCGTCGTTGAGGGCGACGTAACGCTCGCCGGGCGCAGCAGGGCGTATGAAAATGGTGTTGCCCTGGAGCAGGTCCGCGTCGAAGGCGTGCATGGGCTGCGCGAGCTCGGCCATGATGAAATTCGTCATGTCGACGATGTTGTTGATGGGGTTCAGGCCGATGGCGGTCATGCGGGATTGCAGCCAGAGCGGGGATGGGCGGACGGTGACGTTCTCAAAGACCAGCGCGCTATAACGCGGGCAAAGGGTGAGGTCCTCGATGCGGATCTCAACGGCGGCGGGGCCTTCGGGGAGCAGATCGAGGCGCACCGGGTCCTTCAGCTTGCGCCGCAGGATGGCGGCGACTTCACGAGCCATGCCGAGGTGTCCCCACAGATCCGGACGGTTGGTGATGGACTTGTTATCGATTTCGAAGACGCTATCGGGGAGGCATCCGGCGAGGGGCGCGCCGACCTGGGAATCGATCTCGATGATGCCGGCGTGGTCGCGGTTGACGCCCAATTCGGCGCCGCTGGCCAACATGCCGTCGCTCTCGATGCCGTCGATGACCTTTTTTCCGACCGGCGCATAGGCGGTGACGATGCCCACGCGGCAGTTGGGCGCGCCGCAGACGACAGTCACTTTTCCGTAGCGGCCGGCATCGACCAGGGCTTTGACATTATGGCTGCCGGGGATGGGATCGACCGATTCGACGCGCGCGGCGCAGGCGCGCTCGAGCAGCTCGCCGGAGCGCTCGATGCCTTCGCACTCGGCGGTCTTCATGGTGATGAGCTTCTCGAGCGGCTCGGGAGCGGTGTCGAGGTCTTCGACGAGTTCGCGAATCCAGTTGTAGGAGAATTTCACGATGGCCTCGGTGGGCGGGGCATTAGAATTGCTCCAGGAAGCGCAGATCGCCGCCCTGCAGATGGCGGATGTCGTCGATGGCGTAGCGCATCATCACCAGGCGCGTGAGGCCCAGGCCGAAGGCGAAGCCGCTCCACGCTTCCGGGTCGATGCCGCTCATGCGGAGCACGTTGGGATGCACCATGCCGCAGCCGAGTTGTTCCACCCATCCACTTTGTTTGCAGACGGGGCAGCCGGCGCCGTTGCAGAGCAGGCACTGGATATCGAGCTCGAAGCCCGGTTCGACGAAGGGGAAAAAGCCGGGACGCAGGCGTACGTTTACCTCGCGGTGGAACACTTCGGCCAGCATGACCTTCATGAAATAGAGCAGGTTCGCGACGGAGACGCCGTGGTCGACCATCATGCCTTCGAGCTGGTAAAAGGTGTGCTCATGACTGGCGTCCACGCTCTCATTGCGGAAGACGCGGCCGGGGGCGATCATGCGGAGCGGCGGGCCGAGGCGCTCCATGCCGCGAACCTGGACGGGGGAAGTGTGGGTGCGCAGCAGGTCGCCACTGGCCAGCCAGAAGGTGTCCTGAGCGTCGCGGGCCGGATGATCGGCGGGGATATTGAGGGCGTCGAAGTTGCGATATTCGGTTTCGACCTCAGGCCCGTCGAGGACGGCGAAACCGAGGGAGCGGAAGACATCTTCCAACTCGCGTTGAATGCGCGTGATGGGGTGCAGGTGGCCGCGGCGCGGGCCGGGCGCGGGAATGGTGGGGTCCACCCATTCGGCATCGAGCCTGGTGCGTAGGGCGGCTTCGGCGAATTGGCGCTTGCCGGATTCGAGCGCGGCTTCGAGCGTCTGCTTGGCGCCGTTGAGCAGCTTTCCGGCGCGGGCGCGCTCCTCGGGGGCGAGTTTGCCCATCTGTTTGAAGAACTGGTCGAGCGCGCCTTTGCGGCCGAGAACCTGCACGCGCACGGTTTCCAGGTCCTCAAGCGAGCCGGCGGATGCGATGCGCGCAAGGGTAGCGGATTCCAGTTCCTGTATCGACAGATCGAGCATTGGTTTGGAAGACTTTATTCTACCAAGGGTCGTTTTCGGGCATCGGGGCGAACGGACTTTCGCTTTCTTCCAGCAAGCGAGCCTTCTCAGCGAGGCATTTCGGGCAGGTGCATTCGCCGGATGGGGCGCGGTTGGGCTCGGGGGCGGCCTCCGGGGCGGTTTCCGGGGCTGGTTCGGAGGGGGTAAGCGGTTCTGTTTGTTGGGGTTCTGGGGGAATTGGGTTCGTTTGGTCTACTGGGGTTTCGGAGCCTTCAAGAGGGCTGCGGAGGGACTTAATTCGCTCGAAATCCTGGACGGCGCGGCGGTAGAGACGCTCGGCTTGGGCGTTGTAGCGCATGCACAGGTGGATGACGTTGCAGGCGCCGACGCTGCGGCGGAATCCTTCGGCCAGGAGGTAGTTTTTGACTTGCTGCTTGCCGGGTTCGCCGCCGCCGTACATTTCCGGGTCCATTTCCATTAGGGGACGTTCGCGGAGATTGAGGACGTCGTTGAGGCAGGTGGTTAGGGTTCCGGCTTCGAGGCGGGCGGCGCGGTTCATGGATTGTTGGGTGATGGCAATGCGCTCGACGGCGAAGAGTTCCTGGGCGTTCGCGGGCTTATAGAGATCGATGACGCTTTCTCTGAGCTCGGCGATTTCATCGATGTCTTCGAGGCGGGGGATGGTGTAGGCGGCTGCTGCGAAGCCGTGTTTGCGGGCGTTCTGGGAAGAACGGGCTTTGCCATCGGGTGTGCGCGGACCAGTAGAACCGGCGGCATTGGCGCGATTGGCTGCGAATTGCTCCGGGGAAACGTAATTTTGCATATAATACTCCTCGATTTCAGATTCGCATGGGGCGAAGTGCGGGTCTGAAATCGGAGGCTGTAGGTGTTTGAAAGGAAAGGGACGATTTGGGGAACTTCGATGTGACCGGGATTCCAGCACGCCGGCTACGGACGGGCCATGCAAATATCCGGGGGATCAACGAACCACAGTGAACGCTTGGCGGCGATTTGGTCCAAAGCGAAAGATCGCGAAATCGTCATCCAGGGAGGCAGCCCGCTCAATGCCGAGGCGGCGCATCACAGCAAAGCTGGTCCTGTCGATGATCGATTTGTCCGCGGCGGCGTACCAAAAACAGGTATCGACAAACAGACTCATGCGATGCGCCGGCGCGACTGGCGCCGGTTCGGGGCGAACGCTTCCGCGAGCAGGGCGTCCTTCAAAGGTCTGGCGCACGGGCTGTATCGAATCCTACAGGTCTCAGGCGCAACCGCTCTTCGAGAGGACGGGCATTTTTACAGGAACTTCAGCCGCGACGACTTAGTCTGTTTCGATACGACAATTGAATCCGCTTGACTTACTGCCCTGCGCTGCGTTCGGCAGGTGGCGAATGAGTTGCAAGTCAGAAATCGGAAGGGCGATGTCGTCTGAGTGACGACAGTCAACAAACGCACAGCCGAAAAGCTTGGCTGCGAGATTCAAAGGGAAAGGTGGATTGACGATGCTACTACTAATAATCATCCTGTTGTTGCTTTTTGGCGGCGGCGGTGGATACTACGGCTACGGCCGCTGGGGTTATGGCGGCGGCGCGGGCGTAGGGCTGGGAACCATCTTGATCATTCTGCTCGTGGTCTGGGCGCTTGGCGGGATCCATTGACACCATTTGACGGGGGTGTGTGGCGAAAGCTCGACGAACTGAGTTATCATCAGTTCTGAATGAGGCGGGCTTCCAACATTCTCATGGTGACGCTGATGGTGGCGGCGCTGTTTTGTGGGAACTGCCTGTCTTGCCCGCAGATGTTAATGGCGCCGGCAGGCCAGCAACCAGCGCATAGCTGCTGCCATCACCGCACGGCCAAAGTCGATTGCCCTTCGCTCGCGCTCGGCCATTTTGTGAAGGCGCAGGGCGCAAGCGTCACTCCCGTATTTGCCACGGCAGGGGTGGCGCCGGCTGTCGCGGCGGTAACGGCGCCCGGCCGGCCGGCAATCGCGCCTGAACGCGCCGCGGGTATGGCGCCGTTAGATCCGCTATCTTTGCAGTCCCTCCTTCGCGTCTAAAATCCCTTCATTACGCCAGGATTGTCGCTCTGGCGACCGCTCTCTTACGTTCGCGGCTCGGTTGGTGTGTCTGCGCAAAAAATGCAGAGTTGGTGAATGGATATGAAGGTGCGTTATTGGATTTGGTTTTGCCTGGCGCCGCTGGCGGGCGCGCAGCCGGTATCTTCGCTGGTGGAAGAGGCGCTGCGCAACAATCGGGAAATTCTCGCGGCGCAGAAAAAGGTGGAAGCGCTGCGGCAGCGGCCAGCGCGGGAGAGCAGTCTGCCCGATCCTACGGTCGGGCTGGGGTGGGCATCGAACGGCCCTCCGTGGCCCGGAGCGGGACTCGGGGTGAACCCCACCAGCAACATCGGGGTGATGGTGTCGCAGGAAGTGCCGGCGCCCGGCAAGCTGAAACTGCGCGGAGAGATCGCGAACGAAGAAGCGGCGGCGGCGTTCAATGAGTACCTGGCGGCGCGCCTCAGAGTGGTTTCCCGGCTCAAGCAGGCGTATCACGAGTTGCATCACGCGGCGGTGGCCATCGGCTTCGTGGACCGCTACCAGGAACTGCTCGATGACATGCTGCAAATTTCGGAGGCGCGCTATGCGGCGGGCCGCGGGGCGCAACAGGACATCCTCAGAGGGCAGACCCAGTTGGCGATTTTCGCCACCCAGCGCGTGCGGTTCGAGCAGGAACGGGAGGCGAAGCAGATTGAGATCGACGCGCTGCTCAACCGGCCGCAGGGCGGGCGGATCGAGGTTCCGAACGACATGACCGCGGGGCCGATGCCGGCGTCGCTCGAAGACATGCTGGCGCAGGCGCGGGCGAACTCTCCGCTGGTGGAGCGCGATAAGGAGGCGGTGAAGGGGAACGAGCTGGCGGCCAGCCTGGCGCGCAAGGACTACGCGCCGGACTACACGGTGTCGGCTGGTTATTTTAACCAGGGCGAGATGCCGCCCATGTGGCAGGCGCGCGTGGATTTCAAGCTGCCGGCCTACTTCTGGCGCAAGCAGCGCGCCGCGGTGAACGAGCAGGAAGCCAGCGCCAGCCAGGCGCGGCACGAATATGCCGAGACCCTGGTGGAGGTGGAGGCGGGCATCCGCGAACAGTACAGCGTAGCCGAGGCGTCGCGCAAGTTGATCGATCTGTATGAGAAGTCCGTGATTCCCGAAGCGCGTCTGGCGTACGAATCTGCGCTGGCCGGTTACCAGGCCGGGCGCGGCGATTTCATCGCGCTGTTCACCAGTTTCACCAGCATCGTGGATTACGAGCTGATGGATCACGAGGAGATCATGCGGTTTCACGTGGCGCTGGCGAAGCTCGAAGAATTGACGGGAGTGGAGCAGAAATGAAACCGACCTTGGTGGTGTTGGTGGCGGGAATCGCTTTCGCGGGCGGGCTGGCTTATGAGCGCTGGCGCGCGAAACCGGCCGCGCCGGAACCGGCCGGTCCCAAGGTGCTTTACTGGGTGGACCCGATGCATCCCTGGTACAAGTCCGACAAACCCGGCATCGCGCCCGATTGCGGCATGAAGCTGGTTCCGATGCATGAAGGCGACCAATTGCCGAACAAGGCGGCCGCCGATGCGGTCCTGGTATCGCCCGAAAAACAGCAGTTGATCGGCGTGGAGTACGGCGCGGCGAAGTACGAGGCGGCCGGCGATACCATTCGCGCGGCGGCGCGGGTGACGCTCGATGAAACGAAGGTAGTGAAGGTGCAGACGCGCCTGGAGGGATGGATCGACCGCGTATTCGCGGATTTCGTGGGCAAGTACGTGAAGAAAGGCGATGCGCTGGCGACGGTGTATAGCCCGGATGCGCTGGCGACGGAGCAGGAATATCTGCTGGCATTGCGTGCGCAGCGCACCATGCATGACGACGCCATGCCCGCGATGGCGGCGGGCAACGACAACCTGGTGGCGGCCGCGCGCAAACGGCTGGAGCTGTGGGACATTGACGGCCGGCAGATCGACGAAGTGGGGCGCACGGGAAAGCCCATCGAAGACCTGACGGTCTATGCGCCGGCGAACGGGTACATATCGGAGCGCAATGCATTTCCCAATCAGCATGTGACTCCGGACACGGTGCTGTACACGCTGGCCGACCTCTCGACCGTGTGGGTGGTGGCGGACGTGTTCGAGTACGAAGCCGCGGGCGTGCGGCCGGGGCAGGCGGCCACGCTGACGCTCGACTATCTGCCGGGGCGCACGTTCCACGGAACGGTGAGCTACATTTTGCCAGGCGTGGACCCGGCGTCGCGGACGCTGAAGGCGCGGGTCGCGTTCGATAATCCCGGCGGGCAGCTCAAGCCGGATCAGTACGGGCAAGTGGAGATTCACACCGGCGGCGCGCGGCGGCTGATGGCGCCGGAATCCGCCGTGCTCGATTCGGGCGACCGGCAAGTGGTCTATGTGGACCTTGGAAACGGCAACCTGGAGCCGCGGCCGGTGCGCGTAGGAGAGCGCGCGGGCGGGCGCGTGGAGATTCTGGAAGGACTGAAGGCGGGCGAGCGCATCGTCACCTCGGGCAACTTCCTGCTGGATTCGG
>CAYWHA010000078.1:0-20063 GCA_964457555.1 uncultured Solibacteraceae bacterium | reverse complement strand
GGTCCCACAGTTGCTCTAAGGGCTGCATGATTCTGGAGAATTCTTGATTATCCCCCCCTTTTCCCGCAATAGGGCTGGCAATTAAAAGATTGGCCGCAAGAGTACGCGCCGATTCCCGGCAGGTTGATCCCGGTGACCGGGGGTTGGGCCGCGATAATCGAAAGATTAGCTGTGCGACTGGGCCGAAACGCACCTTGGGGCCGTAACCCGCGTGGGCACGGCGCCGCGCCCCTGCTGTGCTACTTTCGGAATACATATGTCAAAGTTCCTGCTTGGCCTGATTGCGGGCGTCGCCTTGGTATTCCTGGGGATCTGCTTGCTCGGCTGGCTCCTGGTGCGGGTCGAGAGCCGGTCGCCGGGCATCGCCGGGAATTCCGTGCTGGAACTGCGCCTCGAAGGCGATATTCCGGAAAAGGCTCCCGTCGAGCTGCCCGCCATATTCGGCCAGGGCGGCGCGGGATTGACCATCGCCAACGTCTGGATGGCGCTCCGCAACGCGGCCGCCGATCCGCGCATTAAGGCGGTCCTTCTGGAGCCTGAAGGCCTTTCCATCGGATGGGCGCGGCTCGAAGAAATACGAACCGACGTGGAGCGGTTTCGCAAGTCCGGCAAACCGGTCGTCGCCTACCTGCGCGAACCGGGCACGCGCGAGTACTATGTGGCGCTGGCGGCGGACCGCATCGATCTCGGTCCCGCCGAACCGCTCATGCTGAAGGGTATGCGCGCCGAGTCCATGTCATTCAAGGGCACGCTCGACAAGCTCGGCGTCAGCGTGGAGGTGGAGCACGCCGGCAAGTACAAGGATTTCGGCGATATGTTCACTCGCGCAGACATGAGTCCGGAGACGCGCGAGGTGTTGAACAGCGTGGTGGACGACCTCTACGGCAACCTGGTCGCGCGCATCGCCGAGGCACGCAGGAAATCCCCCGACGAGGTGCGCGATATCATTGATCGCGGCCCGTTCACCGCTCCCCAGGCGCTTCAGGCCGGTCTGGTGGACGAGCTTCGTTTCGAAGACGAAGTCTGGACCGCCATGTCCTCCCGCCTGGGCGGCGCGCCGAAGAAAGTCTCCATCGGCGCCTACGCCGGCGTGCCGGCAGCGTCGGTGGGCTTGCAGGGCAAGAGCCGGATCGCGCTGGTGGTGGCCGAGGGCGACATTGTGCGCGGCGATTCCGGCGATAGCGGGTCCGGCGAATCCACGCTGACCTCGTACGGATTCGACAAGGTGCTGCGCCGCGTCGCCGACGATTCCGGCATCAAAGGCGCAATCGTCCGCATCGATTCGCCGGGAGGCGAGGTCACCGCCTCCGACGAGATCTGGCGCCAGATGAACCTGCTGAGCAAGAAGAAACCGACGGTGATTTCGATGTCCGATGTGGCCGCGTCCGGAGGCTACTACATGGCCATGACCGGCGATCCCATTGTGGCGTATCCCGGGACGATGACCGGCTCCATCGGCGTGGTCTACGGCAAGCCCAACCTGCACGGCCTGTACGACAAGCTCGGCGTCACCAAGAACGCCATCGAGCGCGGCAAGCATGCCGACATCGACTCCGATTACACGCCGCTCTCGCCGGAAGAGCGCGCCATCCTACGGCAAGGCATCGACGAAAGCTATCGCGATTTCGTGTCCAAGGTGGCCGCCGCCCGGCATCGCAAGTTCGACGACGTGGAACCGCTGGCCCAAGGCCGCGTCTGGCTGGGATCGCAAGCCGCCACGCGCGGACTGGTGGATCGCCTGGGCGGTCTGGACGACGCCGTCGACCTGGTTAAGAAGAAGGCCGGCATCCCGGCAAGCGAGCGAGTGACCATCGAGGCATACCCGGAGCCCGTGAGCATTCTGGATTTGCTATGGAGGCGATCCTCCCCGGAGGACTTACTGCAGGCGAGACTGGCAAGCCTCTTCCGCGGCATGCCTTTCCACGCCTGGATGAAGGGCGGTTATCTGCGTCTGATGCCGTACTGGGTGGACGCACGGTAGGGGGATCGCAGACGATCGTTTTTCGTCGTCGGCGTTGGCAGGCTCGAAGAAGGCAGGCCAGGAGGCCCGCCCCACTACCCTCGCAGCGCTTCGCGGACCTTCCGCTCGAGCGTGCTCGCCGAGAATGGCTTCGCGAGGAACTGCCATTCGCCGGATGCCAGCTCGGGGATCTCCTGTCCGCCCTCGGTATAACCTGACATGAACAGGATGCGAACCTCCGGACGCGAGGCCTTTACCCGCTCCGCCAGCGCCGCGCCGTGCATCTGCGGCATCACCATATCGGTCAGCAGGAGATCGATGCGTCCGTCGTATTCCTCCAGTATTTTCAGCGCTGCGGGTCCCGACGGGGCTTCCACCACCCGGTAACCCTGCCGCTCGAGAAATGCGCGCGCCAGCCTGCGCACCTGATCTTCGTCCTCCACCAGGAGAATGGTCGCGCTCGATGGCCCCCGGTCCCCATCCTCCACTTTCGCGGGCGCGGTTGGGACGGGCGCCTCGACCGCCGGGATGTAAATCTTGAATACCGTACCATGCGACGGTTCGCTGTATACCATGATGCCGCCGGCGTTCTGTTTGACAATCCCGTAAACGATGGAAAGCCCCAGCCCGGTTCCTTTTCCCTGTTCCTTGGTGGTGAAGAACGGCTCGAAAACCCGCGCCTGCGTTTCCGGATCCATCCCCACTCCCGTATCGCTCACCGCCATCATTACGTATGGACCGGGCCGTGCGCCAAGGTGGCCGGCGGCGTACTCATCCGTAAGCTGCACGTTGGCAGTTTCGATGGTCAACCTGCCGCCGTCCGGCATCGCGTCGCGCGAGTTCACCGCCAGGTTCATGACCACCTGATCCATGTGCGCCGGATCCACCATGACCCGCCAGAGATCCGGCGCAAGGCGGACCTCCAGATCGATGTCTTCGCCGATGATCCGGCGCAGCATCTTGTCGATCTGGCGGACCGACTGATTCAAGTCCACCACTTGCGGCGCCGCCGGCTGCCTTCGGCTGAAGGCCAGCAGTTGGTTCGTAAGGTCCGACGCGCGTTCGGCTGCCCGCCGCACCTCGGCCGTGTATTCCAGCGCGTCCGGGTCCTGCTCAACCCGGTCGCGAAGCAACTCGGTGTAGCCCAGAATTGCGGTGAGGAGGTTGTTGAAGTCGTGCGCCACTCCGCCGGCCAGCCTCCCCACGGCTTCCATCTTCTGCGCCTGGATCAACTGGTCTTCCACTTCGTGGCGGCGCTGCATTTCGCGCTGGAGGTCGTCGTTTGCCAGCCTTAGGGAATCGGCGGCGCGCTTCTGCAGGGCCACGCTTTCCGCGAGCTCTGCGGTTCGCGCGGCAACGCGCTGTTCCAACTCCACGTTCATCCGCCGGACCTCGGCCTCCGCCGCGCGCCTCTCGCCGACTTCCACCTCCAAACTGTCGTGGGCCCAGGCCAGTTCCGACGGGCTGGGAAGTCTGACCAGCGCAGGCATCATGGGAATCAGCATTGCCAGGGTCGTGGCGGACGCCACCGCGGTCATCGCCTTCACGAGGCCATCCAGCCGGTAGGCCGGCGTCCATACCGTAACCGCCCCCAGAAGGTGTGTGGTCCCACACGCGAGGATAAAGGCCCCGAATGCCATAAAGATCGGGTTAAGCGCCATGTTGCGGCGCTTCCTCACAAAATAGAACAGCAGAAACGGAATGGCATAGTACGACGCCGCAATCAGGGAATCCGAGATGACGTTGAGCCACAGCACGCCCGGATCCCAGGCGAAGCACATGCCGTGCGGCATGAAGATATCGGTAGAAAAGAGCTTACGAAAGAAATCGAACATGAATCCTCTGATAGTTATGAGCGGCGGCCCACTCGCGATTCGCGCCGTACTGCTGTTAAGAATGATACGTTTTTGGCGGTTCGCGCCGCAACCGCCTGCGCACCGGGTAAACTGGTAGAGAGGGCTCGTTGCAACACTCGCACGATCATGGCCACGCCACGGGGAACGTACTGAAGTGGTCCCTGGCGGCCACCCTTGCCTTCGTGGCGGTGGAGGTTTTCGCCGGAATCCAGGCGCAGTCGCTGGCCCTGATTTCCGACGCCGGCCATAACCTCACGGATGGCCTGGCGCTGCTGCTCGCCTGGATCGGCGTTTACCTGCAATCCAAGCCCGCCGATGAAACCAAGACCTACGGCTACCATCGCGCCGGCGTCCTCACCGCTTTCTTCAACGCCCTCACGCTGGCGCTTCTTTCGGGCTGGATCTTCTACGAAAGCGCCCTCCGCCTGCGCAACCCGCAACCCGTTCAAACAGGCATCATGATGGGCATTGCCGCGCTCGGGCTGATCCTCAATGGCGGGATCACCTGGGTCTTGCGGCAGGCCAGCCGGCACGATATCAATATCCGCGCGGCGTTCCTTCACATGTTCGGAGACGCGCTAGGCTCGGCCGCCATCATCGCCGGCGCCATCGTGATCCGCTACACAGGCTGGAATCAGGTGGATTCCGCGCTCTCCATCCTGATCGGGATTCTGATCGTGTGGACGGCCTGGGGCATCATCCGCGAGGCGCTCAACATCCTGCTCGAAGGGCTGCCGAGCGGCCTCCGGTTGCGGGACGTCACCAGCTCAATGCGGGCCGTCGATGGCGTGCTGGACGTGCACGACTTGCACGTCTGGTGCCTTGGATCGAGCACGCGCGCCTTGAGTTGCCACGTGCTGATCGCCGACGTACCCCCATCGAAGAGCGACGGCATCCTGCACCAGTTAAACGCCGTGCTGGCCGGCCGCTTTGGGATTGGCCACACCACCGTCCAATTTGAGCACGTCGGCTGCTCCATTGCGGAGAGCGGTTGCGCCATGAATGCCGAAGAGCATCAGGGTCACCGGCACGCATAACGCCGGCAGCCGGGCGAAGCTCGCCGTATTAGAACGTAAAGCGCAGCGAAAGCTGTAAATTGCGCGCGAGAGTCGTCTTGCCGGTGATCATGCCGAATTGGCCGGAGGTCGGCGTGAAGTTCGGCCCGGCCAGGTTCGGATGATTTGGAAAATCGTACGCCTCGGCGCGGAACTCGAACTTGGACCGCTCGTTCATGACGAAGGCCTTGAACAGCGAAAGGTTCCAATCCTGGAATCCAGGACCGTAAATCGAATCGCGCACCCCGGGGGAAAGATTGAACGTGCCCGTGGTCGGAGCCGAAGCGCTCACGGTAAAATACCGCGGCGAGCTCGCGTTGGTAACCGGACCAGCGAAGGCTCCGGTGTCGATGGTCACAGGTCCGTTCAGCACCCAGAACTGCCCTTCGGTGCCGCAGCCGAAGCTGCCGGTTTCACCCACGCCGGCGTAATCGTTGTTGGCGCCGACGCCGCAGGGCGTTCCTGTTTGGAATTGCGTAGTGCCCGCCAGAGACCATCCTCCCAGCACCTTGCCCTCGACCTGGTGGTTGTTCTTCAAGAACGGAATGGCGTAAATCCAGTTAATGATCGCAATGTGTCTCTCATCGTACTCGGAAGGACCCCATAGGTTGCTGGTGTTGTAAGTGTCCGGCACGATGTCACGGTAGTTGGAGCCGCCATCCATGCTCTTCGAGTAAGTGTAGGAGAAGCCGAAGCTGGAGCCGCTCTTAAATCGCCGCTCCCACTGGACCTGCAGGCCATTGTACTGGGAGTTCACTCCGCTTTCCTCTTCCTGAATCGAAGCGAAGCCTTTGTAAGGGCGAAGAGCGTTGACGTTCACCCCAGGGTTCGCGAGCAAGGCGCCAACCATGGGCTGATTGATGTCATATACGTCCCAGGCGTGATCGCCATGATGGCCCACGTAAGCCACGGTCAGAACGGTATTCAGCGGGAGTTGGCGCTGCACGGTGAAGTTCCAGTTCCACGCCGCGGGGTATTTGAGGTTCGGGTTGAGCGTGGTCAGGGTGACCGGCGCGGCGGTACCGCTGGTGAGCGAGGCGCCGGGGTTATCCACGGAAACGTTGTTCACCGTAATCACCGGCTGGAACGGCGCATTGCCGCCCGGGAAGACGTTGTCGAGAAGGGGCATGCGCGTGACGAACTCGCCGATGCCGGCGCGGATCACGGTTTTCCCGGTGAGTTGGTAGGCAATCCCAACACGCGGCTGCCAGTAGTTCCTGGTCTGGATGTAACCTTTGGGCATACCGGGCGCGCTCAGCAGGCTGGCGCAGGACGCGCCGTCACACTGGTTGGATGTGAACGCGGCGATGCGTCCTCCCGCCGAGGGGAAGGAACTATAGCCGGGGACGACCACGCCGTCGTATGGGTTGCCCGTTCCCAGAATCACATTGCCGGTGACGGGCGAAACCTGCACGGCTTGCGCGGGATTATAAATAGAACGGTCGAAGTAGTCGGCGTTGCCCCAAAGCGGTTGATATCCGGCAATGTTGCTCAAGCGTAAGCCGTACTCGACATGCAGCTTCGGCGTGACTTTCCAGGAATCCTGCGCGTACCCTTCCCACATCCAGGCACGCCAGATGGTGAGCGCGCGCGGACCGATTTCGGTATACGAGTCGGCCAGGCCCAGGGCCAGGTTAGCCATGCCGATGCCGGAGGTAGCGCCTAAGCCGGTACGCGTGTCGCTTAAAATGAAGGTGCCATTCTGATTGCTGGCGCCGCCGGGAACGGTGTTGACGTTGATCTGATCGCCGTCGTTTTCCCCGGAATACTCGAACGAGACGCCGAATTTGAAGCTGTGATTACTCATCACCTTTGTCAGGTTGTCGCCGCCCGTCCAGATGACTCCCGAGGAGTGCGACGGATACGGCCCGCCGGCCAGTCCATAAAAGTTTGGCACGCTGACGGTCGGGATCTTGTTGGGTATGTCTTTCCCGTTCGGCAGGATGTAGGGAAACGTGATCGGCAGTGGCAGATTTTCGCGATTGAAGCCGAGGAGCGATGTATCGACTGGAATGTAGACATCGTCAATGCTCAAGCTCACGCGGGCTTCGTTTACGAGGGTCGGGGTAAAGGTCGACGTCAGAGAGACCGTATTGGTTTGGTTGGGACGGTGGAAGTATCTTCCGGTGAGTCCGGAGCCTTGATCGAAGGGCAGAAACTCGTAATACGACAGATCGCTTCGCCGGGCGGAAAGCCGGTTCCTGTCGTTGAGCATGAGGTCAATATTCACATCGCCCTTCCGCTGATCGATGGGATGCGATGCCTGCGGATATAAGTTATTCGTGCCGACCTGAAACCCGGGCGTAGGCAATGGATAGGCGTTGATAATGGCCATGCCGTTCGGGCTCTGCATGACTTGCGGAATGATGTTACCGGGGAACGGAACGCAGCCCGCGGAGCCTACCGCGGGGCATGTCTTCGGCTCGTATATCGCATGGCTTCCGGTATACCAGGGATTCGGCGACAGCAATTCGCTGAAGTTACCCTGGCGCATCAGCGCCGTGGGCACCGCTTCCTCCGTGAAGTCTTGGTATACATAGCGGACCCAGTCTTCGGCGACGAAGAAGAACAGCCGGTCGCGCAGCTTCGAGCTGAGACCGGGCCACCAGACCGGTCCTCCAATGGTGCCGCCAAAATTGTTGTAGTGAGCCGGTTGGGCGTAATTGGTCAGGGTGCTGAGATTGCGCGTCCAGGTATTGGCGTTCATGTCGGAGTTGCGGAAGTACTCGTAGAGGCTGCCGTGGAAATCCTTGGTGCCGCTCTTGGTGATCACGCGGATCTGCCCGCCAGAGGCGCGGCCGTATTCGGCCGAGTAGTCCGAGGCAAGCACCTGAATTTCTTCCACCGCGTCGACATTGGGAACGCCGATGATCTGCCCGTTGGCTCGGGTGCGGTTGGCCGGGGCGCCATCGAAGGTGACGAGCGTATCTTGCTGACGCGTTCCATTTACGTTGAACGGTTCGGTGACGCCCTCCGCGTAATTGAAATCTCCCATGGTCGCGCTGCCGCGCATTCCCGGCAGAAGCTGGGCCTCAAAGAGCGGGTCGCGCCCGTTCAATTCCTGCATATTGACAACGTTGCCGCCGACCTCGCTCTGCACGGCGGAGGACTCGGTTTGCAGTACGCCCGCCGTCGCCGTGACCTCGACTGTCTCCGTAGTCGCGCCCACCGTCAAGCTCGCGTCAAGTGAAAGCGAGGTGTTCGGCGCCAACCAGTTGTGCGCGCTCTCGAAGCGCTTAAATCCCGGCGCATCGGCGCTAATCGTGTAGATACCGGGCGGCAGATTCGGCGCGGTGTAATACCCGGCGCCATCGCTGGTCAGAGTTTCGGTTGCGCCGGTTCCTTCGTTGGTAATCTTAACGTTGGCTTTCGGAACGACTCCGCCGCTGGGATCCTTAACAAACCCGCCGATGGACCCTGTTTCGGTTTGAGCCATCAGGGCCGCACCAAGCATCGCAAAAACTAAGAGCGCACGCGTTGTACAAGGCTTGAACATACTCTTTCGTCTCCTTGAAGCCGCGAAAAGTCGATAGGGAGATAATATGCGAAGTGAGGGCGCGTGTCCAGCTTGGATGCCGTACAGTTACAAGTCAGTCATGAGATAGCGTAAGGTAAGTTACGTTCGCACGGGTTTAGGTGTTTCGCAGCCCGAAACACTCGTCCGCCCGATGCGTGCGAAGCCGGACACCCTGGGACTTGGTTCGTGTCCAGCTTAGACACAGTCCAGTTACAACTCAGTCATGAAATGGTGTGCGGTAAGTTACGTTCGCACATCCGCCGATGCGTACAAACCGGGCAGATGAGTCTTGGTTCGCGGATGTCTACACGCGTCCCATGCCGCATGCCGCGTGGACGGCGCGCACGGCTTTTTCCAGGCCGTCGCGGCGGACCACGATGGCGATGGTCAGCTCGCTGGCCCCTTGCGCGATGGCGATGATGTTCACCTGCACGCTCGAGATCGCCGTGAATACGCGTCCGGCCAAGCCCGGCTTGCCTTGCATGCCCTCGCCCACCACCGCCAGCAGGCCGACGTCGGCGTCCACGTGCGGACGCCGCACGTAGCCGTGCGCCAACTCCAGCGCGAGCGCGGCTTCCAGCGCCTCCTCCGCGCGCTCCAACTCGTCCTCCCGCACCAGAAAGCAGAAGTTGCCGCGGTAGCCAGAGCTGGAAAGTTCCAGCACCTCCACGTTCACGCGCGCCAGGGCGTCGAGCGACCGCGCCATAATCTGCACGCCGCTCAGTTCCGGGCTGGCGGGTTCCAGCGACACCAGCGCCACCTTGGCCATGGACGTGACCGCGCGCGCGCCAGTGGCCGCGGAACTGGCCGGCACAATCTTAGTCCCCGGCTTTTCCGGCGCGAAGCTGTTCTTGCTCCAAACCGGAATCCCCCTCTCCAGCAGCGGCGCCAGCGTCCGGGCATGCAGCACCTTGGCGCCGTTGTAGGCCAGCTCGGCCGCTTCCGCGTAGGTGATTTCGTCGAGCACCACGGCGTCCGGCGCCAGCTTCGGGTCGGCGCTCATGATGCCATCCACGTCGGTCCAGATCCACAATTCGGAAGCGTCCAGCGCGGCCGCCAGAATGGACGCCGAGAAATCCGAGCCGCCGCGCCCCAGCGTGGTGGGCCGTCCGTCGGCGGTGGCCGCGTTGAACCCCGTGATCACGGGCAGCACGCCTTTCTTCAGCAACGGCAGCACACATGTCCGCGCCTTCTCGCGCGTGGGCCCCATCAACGGCGAGGCATTGCCGAAAACGGCGTCCGTGACAATCACGCCGGCCGCGTCCACCGCCGCCGCGGGTACGCCCTCCGAGTTCAGGCATTCCGCAACCAGCAGCGCTGAAAGCCGCTCTCCGGTGGCCACCGCTTCGTCTACCGATCGCGGAGGCCGCACATTGAGCATGGCCATGCCGCCCGCAATACGCTCGAATTCCGCAATCAGATTGTGGATTTCCGCCATCACGGCGGCATGGCGCGCCGGAGGCAGCAGCTCGCGGCAGGCCTCTTCGTGGCGCGAGCGCAAGCCCGCCACGTCCAACCCCAGGCCCGTGCGATCTCCCGCTTCGGCGTGGCGCATGGCGTCGAGCAGAAGGTCGGTGATCTTCGACATGGCGGAGACCACCACCGCCACCGGCCGCCGGGCGCGTTCCTCGGCCGCGAGGCGCGCTGCGATACGCATCCGCGCGGCCGAGCCGACGCTCGTACCGCCGAACTTCATCACCAGCAGATCTTTCAATGGAACTCCTTCCCGTTGGTGACCCGGGCGCGTACGATCCGCAGAATGGCTTCTTCCACTTCGTCGATGCTGAGTCCGGTGGAATCCAGGTACACCGCATCGGGGGCCTGCGTCAGCGGCGCCTCCGCCCGCGTGCTGTCCCGCCGGTCGCGCTCCGCGATCTGCGCCGCCAGATCCTCCTCGGAGATGCTCTCGCCCTTGGCCCGTCCCTCCTCGAACCGCCGCCGCACGCGCTCGTTGGGCCGGGCGTCGAGGAAGATTTTGACGTCGGCATGTGGGAAGACAACCGTACCGATGTCGCGCCCCTCCATCACGACGCTCGACCGTTCTCCCATGGCGCGCTGCTTGGCCACCATGGCGCGGCGCACGCCCGGAATCACGGCGACTTTGGAGGCGCCGCTCGAAACCTCCGGTTCGCGAATCGCCGCCGTGACGTCTTCGCCATTCAACTGGATGCGTCCCGGCGCCAGCGTGATTTCCGCCGCCAGGGCGAGCTGCTCCATGCGGTGCATGTCCCCGGGATCCACATTCTGCCGCAGCGCCCACCACGCCACCGCGCGGTACATCGCGCCGGTATCGATATAGGTGAACCCCAGCCGCTCCGCCAGACGGCGCGCGATGGTGCTCTTGCCCGCGCCCGCCGGACCGTCGATGGCCACCACCACGCGTTTTCGATTGTCTTCCGCCAAGTAAGTAGAATAACAAGTACGATGAGTCCGGACGAGTTCGACCGCCTGGTGGGCGCGGCATACGCCCGCATTCCGGCCCGTTTCCGCAAGCGCATGAAGAATATCGCCCTGTTAGTGGAACCCGAGCCTTCGCCTCATCAGCTTGACCGCGGCCACGTTCCGCGCGGCCACACCCTGCTCGGTCTCTACGAGGGCCGTCCCCTGACCGCCCGCAGTGTCTTCGACTCGTTTACCTTGCCCGACCGCATCACTATCTTTCAAGGCCCGCACGAACGCCTGGCCCGCAACCCCGCACACCTGGAGAAACTGGTGGAGGATACCGTCTGGCACGAAGTGGCGCACTATTTCGGCATGGACGAAGCTCTTGTCCGCGCCGCCGAACGGCGCAGGCGGAGGTAGGACAGCCCTACTTTTTTTTGCCTTGCGCGGCTACCGCGTCCATGGCGGCTTTCACCTTTTCGGGATCGCCCAGATAGTAGCGGTTCAACGGCTTCAAATCGTCGTCGAGCTCATACACAAGGGGCATGCCGGTGGGGATGTTCAACTCCACGATGTCCGCTTCCGGGATGTTGTCGAGGTACTTGACCAACGCGCGCAGGCTGTTGCCGTGCGCGGCGATCAGAACCTTTTGGCCCTGCCGTATGGCCGGGGCGATGGTGTCGTGCCAGAGCGGCAGGAAACGCGCCACGGTGTCCTTCAGACACTCGGTCAGCGGAAGCTCTTCCTTGCTCAGGCCCTTGTAACGCGGGTCGCGGCCGGGGAAGCGCTCATCTTCGGGGGTCAATGCCGGCGGGGGAACGTCGTAACTGCGGCGCCAGATCTTGACCTGGCCCTCGCCGAACTTTGCCGCCGTCTCGGCCTTGTTCAGGCCTTGCAGGGCGCCGTAATGGCGCTCATTCAGGCGCCAGGAGCGGTGAACCGGAATCCACATCTGGTCCACTTCATCGAGCACCGACCAGAGCGTGCGGATGGCGCGCTTCAGCACCGAAGTGTAGGCCACGTCGAACCGGTAGCCTCCGGCCTTCAATACCTGGCCGCCTTCGCGGGCTTCCTGGCGGCCCTTTTCGGAGAGGTCCACGTCGGTCCATCCGGTAAAACGATTCTCTTTATTCCACGTGCTTTCGCCGTGGCGTACAAGTACGAGTTTGGTCATAGGAGTGCGGTTTGCGAAACAGGGCCGGTTATGCCACTACCACGATGCCCGCTTCAGTGACATGGTAACCCTTGGCGCGGTCCGCTTCCAGGTCGAAACCGGCCACGCTCGAATCCGGCAGTTTCACGCCCGTGTTGATAATGGCGCGGCGAATCCGGCTGTACCGGCCGATCTCCACGCCGGGCATCAGAATGGAGTATTCCACTTCGCAATAACTGTTCACGCGCACGCCCGGCGAAAGCACGCTATGCAGCACGCGGCCGCCGGAAACGATGCAGCCGGAACTCACAATGGAATCCACCGCCACGCCCATGCGCCGCCCTTCCTGCGCGAAGACGAACTTGGCCGGCGGCTGCTGGGTGGCCTTGGTGCGTATGGGCCAGCGTTGGTCGTAGAGGTTGAACTCCGGCACCACGCTCACCAGGTCCATGTTCGCCTCGTAATAGGCGTCCAGCGTGCCCACGTCGCGCCAATAGCGCGCGGTCTTGCCGTTGATGTCGCGAAAATCGTAGGCGACCGTGCGCGCCTTCCCCAGTTCGCGCGGGATGACGTCTTTGCCGAAATCGTGGCTCGAGCCCGAATCCTGGGCGTCCTCGCGCACTGCCCGCAACAGTGTCTCCGTGTTGAATATGTATACGCCCATGGAGGCGCTGATCATGGACGGGTCGAACCATGAGCGCTTCGGATCGCCGTGCCGCGGCTTCTCCTCGAACCCCACCACACGGCAGTCCGGCCCAATCTCGACCACCCCGAAACGGTCGGCTTCCTCCCGCGGCGCCTGAATGGTTGCGATGGTGATTTCAGCCTTGTGCGCCCGGTGCCAGTCCAGCATTTCGCGGTAGTTCATCTTGTAGATGTGGTCGCCGCCGAGGACCAGCGTTTCGTCGAGCGCCTCCACCTCGACGCTCTGGAGGTTCTGGAAGACGGCATCCGCGGTCCCCTGATACCAGTCCTCGCCGACCCGTTTCATCGGCGGCAGGACTTCGATGTATTCGCCCATCTCCGCGGAGAAGATGTTCCAGCCGTCGCGAATGTGGCGGACCAGGTCCAGGGATTTGTACTGTGTTAGGATTAAAATTCGACGGACGTCGGAGTTGACGCAGTTGGAAAGGGTGAAATCGACAATCCGATAAGCGCCTCCGAAGGGCACGCCCGGTTTAGCGGTGTCTTTCGTAAGGGGAAAAAGGCGCTCGCCAGCCCCCCCAGCCAGTACGATTGCTAGGACATTCTCCATTTCGACGTAAACCACTGAAAATAAAGATGATCAGGATGAATTGGTTGCCTGGTCCCAGTAGCCGCTATAAAATTGGGCTTGACTTTATCTGTCAACCACCTATGATATCAGTACCTTCTGTGCGAAGCTCGCGGGAAGTGGACTGCGCCGTACAGGAATCTCGGTCTAGTTTGGAGGTGTATTTCGTTTGGCTGAAGTAAAGCTTCAGGAGGGCGAGACTTTAGAGAACGCCCTTCGTCGCTTCAAGAGGAAAGTGCAGCAGGAAGACGTCATCAAAGAGGTCAAGCGGCATTCCTTCTATTTGAAGCCAGGAGAGAAGCTCCGGGCCAAGCAAGCGCTGGCTCGCAAGCGAAACCGGAAGAAGTCACGCCGGGAGGCAGAGTAAAACCCGGCGGCGGGGCGCAAGCCCCGCCGCCATAAATCGGCAACGATTCAGGTTGACATGGGGCTCAATTAGTTATGCCGGATTTCCAGGACCGCACCCTCAAGTGCATCGATTGCGGTGCGGATTTCGTATTCACGGCGGGAGAACAGCACTTCTTCCACGATAAGAACTTCAAGAACGAACCCAAGCGGTGTAAGAACTGTAAGAACAAGCGCCAGGGCAGTTCGGCCGGGGGACAGGGCAAGACGGAGACCACCACCACCTGCTCCCAATGCGGCCGGGAAACCACGGTCCCCTTCAAGCCGACTCAAGGCAGGCCGGTATTCTGCCGCGAGTGCTTCTTGAGCCGTAAGGGCGCGCCGCAGCAGGCTGCCGCGGGCAATCGATAGCCTGTAAAGCCGTGCAGTCCATGGAGCGCCCTGGAGGGCTCCAGCCGCACTGGCCGTTGGCATTCGAAGTCACCATCGCCACCGGTTTCCCCAAGCCGTCGCCCATGAAATCCGCGCCGGTGCACTGCTATCCTTAATAGGGTTCTCATGTCGCAGATGCTGGAAGAAATCCGGCAGCAGCCGGAGGCGCTGGAG
This sequence comes from uncultured Solibacteraceae bacterium, assembly GCA_964457555.1. GTDB lineage: Bacteria > Acidobacteriota > Terriglobia > Bryobacterales > Bryobacteraceae > BOG-224. Next base: position 5,916 of record CAYWHA010000078.1, on the reverse strand, counting down.
CGTACGCTGCGACGGGAAAGCCGCCGCATCGAGGAATTCAAACTGGCGCTCGCAAAGCGCCGGCCGCGTTTCATCGTTCTGGTGGCCCGCGGAACTTCCGACAATGCCGCGCGGTTCGGACGCTACCTTCTGGAAATTGCCACCGGCATCCCGGTTTCGCTGGCTGCTCCTTCCGTCGTGTCGCTCTACGGCGTCAAGGTGGACTGCCGCGAGACCCTGGTAGTGGCGCTATCGCAATCCGGCGAATCCACCGATACCAACCTTGTGCTCGAACGTGCGCGGGAGTGGGGGGCCCTCACGCTGGGCATCACCAACGAACGGCGGAGCACGCTGGCGCGCTTGGCGGAGCGCACTTTCCTGGTCCACGCGGGCCGGGAGAAAAGCGTGGCCGCCACCAAGACGTATACCGGCCAGATGCTCATGTTCTATCTGCTGGCGTATGCGCTGGGCGGGGCCGTTCGCCTGGCGGATCTCGAGCGGCTTCCGCAGGCCGTCGAAGCCGCGCTGCGCCTCGAGCCGGAAATCGAGGCGCTTTCGGAGCGATACCGCTACATGCGTCACGCCGTGGTGGTGGGGCGCGGGTTGAACTACGCCAATGCCTTCGAGCTGTCGCTGAAGCTCATGGAAACGTGTTACGTAGTGACCGAGCGCTTCTCTTCCGCCGATCTCATGCACGGGCCGATCGCCATGGTGGAAACCGGTTTCCCGGTGTTTGCGTTCGCGCCGCCGGACGTCACCTGGCCTTCGGTTGGCGGCGCGCTCGAGAAGCTGAAGAGCCTGCACGCGGAAATCGTGGCCATTACCGACTCGGGAAACCGCGACGTGGAGGCGCTGGCGACCAGGGTGATCCGCCTGCCCCGCCGCCTCAAACCGTGGCTGGCGCCCATCCCCTACATTGTCCCCGCGCAGATCTTCGCGGCATGCCTGGCGGCCCAGAAAGGCCTCAATCCGGACCACCCGCGCACTTTGCGGAAGGTCACGCTGACGCTGTAGATCCGGCGAAGCGCGTGTGGGACGGGTGCCTGCCAACGTCACCCACGGGTGTGCTTTAATAGGGTGAGAGGGCCACAGTAGCTCAGTTGGTAGAGCAGCGGTTTCGTAAACCGCAGGTCTCCGGTTCAAGTCCGGACTGTGGCTCCAGTCCCTCTTTCCGGCCCGCCTGAGGTTCTGCTCAAATCCCTGTGGGAACAACCGATATGCTTGTTGGGGGGCGCCGCGACTGGATGCCGAAAAGGACATCTGGAAGAGGGCCGCTTCGTGAGGCTTTCGGGATTGCGGGTTCGCCCCCTGCCACTCCTTCGTCCCGACAGGCCGGTCAGACGATCAGGTGGTTCGCGGCTGAGAATCGCGGACTCTCAAGCAGAGACTTCGCCTGCATCCCTTCTTCGTCGCACCCGCTAAACAAGAGGTACAGCAGCCGCGATGCCAGCTCCGGTGGGCAGACGCAATCTTCCTCGGCCACCGCCCCCTCGCTCGAATGACGCTGCCATTCGAAATCGATCCGCACAGGCTCGCAATCTTCTGAAACCCAGGTCCCGTCGATATCGGTGAACTCCTGGACATCGTCCGTGCTCTTAGCCGCAACCCTCAGCGTGTTGTCCGTGCGTGAAAGCAGGACTGCCTCGTAGAATCTTCCGTCCGCGTATCGAATGGTCATACCAATCTCCTACTAACCCAATGATGCCGGAAACCTTTCGGCGGCGCTAGTGCCAACCTTACTAATCCCGGTACTGCAAATCACAGGAACAGTTAACTTTGGATATGAAACTACAAAGGTAACCCACCCGCGTTGCGCGCGCCGCGGCGTTGCCCTTACCATCTAATGGTGACGGAGAGTCAACGGCTTCGCGAACTGCCGGCGGTCAATGAAGTGGTGGAGCGCCTCTTCCCCGTCCTGTCGCGTTTTCCTCGCGCACTGGTGGTTGCCGAGGTCCGGCGCGCCATTGAGGACCTCCGCTCGCAGATCCTGGCCGGCGCCGCGGACGGCGCTTCCGTCGACGAGCGCGTCGTCGAGGCGCTCGCGGCGCTCGAAAGGCCCTCCCTGCGCGGCGTCGTCAACGCCACCGGCGTGGTACTGCACACCAATCTGGGCCGCGCTCCCCTCGGACCCATGGCCGCGCTTCCCGGTTACTCCAACCTGGAATACGACCTCGCCGCGGGGCGCCGCGGCAAGCGCGATGCGCACTACGCGCCGCTGCTCGAACGGCTGCTCGGAGCGCCTGCCATCGCCGTCAATAACAACGCCGCCGCCGTTTTCCTGGCGCTCCGCGAACTGGCGGCCGGCGGGGAAGTGGTGGTCTCGCGCGGCGAATTGATCGAGATCGGGGACGGATTCCGCATTCCCGACATCATGGCCCAGTCGGGCGCCGCCATTTGCGAAGTGGGAACCACCAATCGCACTACCGTGGACGATTACCGCGCGGCCATCGGCGCCCGCACGCGCCTCCTCTTGCGCGTGCATCCGAGCAATTTTAGGATGGAGGGCTTCACCGCGCGTCCCGCCCTGGGTGACCTGATCGCACTCGGACGCGAGCGCGGCGTGCCCGTTTATGAGGATCTGGGGAGCGGGTGCGTCGCCCCCTTGCGGCCCTTCGGCATCGACGAGCCTCTCGCGGCCGAAAGCTTGGCGGCCGGGGTGGACCTGGTCTCCTTCAGCGGCGACAAGCTGCTCGGCGGCCCGCAAGCCGGCATTCTGGCCGGAAAAGCCGAAATCGTCGCGCGTTTGCGGCGCAACCCCCTGTACCGCGCGCTCCGCCTGGATAAGCTCGTCTGCCAGGCGCTCGAACATACCTTGCGCAGCGTGCTTCTGGAACGGTGGGAGGAAGCGCCGGCGCTGGCCATGATCCGTCTTTCGGCCGACAGCATTCGCACCCGCGCCGAGGCGCTCGTGGCGCGCACACCGGGCATTCGCGCGGAGATCGTTCCGGGAAGCTCGCTCGCCGGCGGCGGCGCCACGCCGCAGCAGACCATTCCCACATGGCTCATCGCTATTGAATGCAACGCCGCGGCGGCCGAAGCTGCCCTCCGCGCCGCGGACCCGCCCATTATCGCCCGCATTCAGGACGAAAAGCTGGTCCTCGACTTGAGAACCGTGTTCCCGGCGGAAGAAGACGAATTGGCCGCCGCCTTAGAGGCGTTGGCCGGTTTGAAACCCTAAGCGCGTTCCTGATACGTGCCTTCGGCGGTGTTCACGCGGATTTTCTCGCCCTCCGTGATGAAGGGCGGAACCTGCACCACCAGCCCCGTCTCCAGCTTGGCCGGCTTGGTCACGTTGGAAACCGTCGCACCTTTGAAGCCCGGTTCGGTCTCGACCACCGTCAAGTCGACGGTCGGGGGCAGTTCCACGCTGATCGGCTTGCCTTCGTAGAACTCCACTTTCACGCGCAACTGCGAAACCAAATACGACGTGGCGTCCCCCAGCAGATCTTTCATCAGGTGCATCTGCTCGAAGTTGTCCGTGTTCATGAAGTAGAAGTACTCGCCATCGTCGTACAGGTACTCCATTTCAATCTCTTCAAGCATGGCCTTCTCCACTTTGTCCTCGGAAGAAAACCGATGCTCCGTCATCGAGCCGGTGCGCAGGCTCCGCATCTTGGCCTGCACGAACCCGCGCAGGTTGCCGGGCGTCCGGTGATTCACGCTAAAAACCGAGTAAAGCTCGTTGTTGAACTTGACGACCATGCCCGGACGCAGTTGTGTTGCCGAAAGCATTCAAAATCCCTCAGTGATATGAACTTGAAATCCCAGTATAACGTGTGGCGCGGCTAGCCCTTCTCCGGCAAGTCGTACCCCGCCAGGCGCCGTATCCAGATGTTGCGGTAGCGCACGGGGTTCGAATTGTGGTCCTGCAGCATGAGCGAATCCTCGGCCGGTTGCGGGATGTAATGCGCCACCTGCCGGTAAACCATGGGTCCCAGGCTCTGCTTGCGGTTGTGCACCATCACGCCGTTGTAAAACACCGTGAAGAAAGCAGGCTTCACCAGTTGGTCGCCGTTGAACTGCGGCGCCTCAAACACGATGTCGTAAGCGTTCCACTCGCCCGGTTTCTTCCACGGTGCCACCAGCGGCGGCCACTGCCCGTAAATCGACCCCGCCCCGCCATCCGCGTAGGTGGGGTTATTCCACATGTCGAGCACCTGGATTTCGTACCGTGACATCAGCAGAACGCCGCTGTTGCCGCGACCCTGGCTGTTCGCGTCGATCGCCGTCGGCGAGGACCATTCGATGTGAAGCTGCACGTCACCGAACTTCTCGCGCGTCAGCAGATCCCCAAACCCGCGCGCGATTTCGAAATAGCCGTCCCCCACCTTCCATCCGGCATCCACCTGTTTCCCGGCAGTAGCTCCCCGGCCCCGGTGATACCACTTCGAGAGGTCCTTGCCGTCGAACAGCACGATGGCGTCCGAAGGCGGCCCGCCCGGCGTGGAAGCCGGCGTGATCTGCTTGGGATGCGGCCGGTTCGGGTCGTGCACGTGCCACGGCATGTCCGGTTCCATCGGCGTGTCCGTGAAACCGTCGTCGGCCGGCGTCCGCGGCCGGATCTCCCCCTGCTGCGCGTTCGCCAGCGCCGCGCTCCCCGCGGCTGAGAGCAACAAGAATTCCTTGCGCGTCATAAAGGCAGAATCTCCTCACGCACGGGATCGAAATCGATCCGCCGTTTTTGAACGTAGGCGATGTTCCCCAGGTGCGACGCCTGCGCGGACCGGTGGCCGATCAAGACATCGCCATTGGGCAGCTTGCGGCTCTTGACGCACTCCAGGAAGTTCGAAATGTGCTCGAAATCCAGATTACCCTCGTTACCGCGGACCGTCACCGGCTGGGCGCCTCTCCCGACCGGAGTCCAGGTGTACCCGTTCCGGTCGATATCCAGCCTTCCGTTCGTTCCGCAGAACTGCTGGGCCGCGCCAGTCACGCCGGGCACCAGCGTGGCTTCAAACGTGGCGGTCATTTCGCCCGGGTACTCAAGCAACACGTTGATGGTATCCGGCGCCGTGCGCCCATCCTTGTACTGGTAGACCCCTCCGGCTGCCACCGCGGATTTCGGAATATCCTGCCCGGTGAACATATGCACCACATCGATCCAATGGGTGAACAGGTCCGTCACCTGCCCCCCGCCGAAATCCAGGTACGCGCGCCAGTTGTAGTACTGCTGCGGGTCCCAATCGCGCCATTTCAGCCGGCCCAGGAAGCGGTTCCAATCCAAGCCCGCCGGCAGTTGCTTCAGCGAATCCGGCGCCTTGCGCAGATGGTAACTGTTGCCGTGCCACCAGGTGCGCGACAGCGTGACCTTGCCGATCTTGCCGGTGTCGAAGTACTCTGCCTTCGCCTGGAGATAATGCGTTCCGGAGCGCTGCTGCATGCCCACCTGGCAGATCCGCTTGTTCTCCCGCGCCGCCTTGACCACCAGCGGACCTTCTTCGGGCGTCAGCGACAGCGGTTTCTCGCAGTATAGGTCCCGGCCGGAGTTGAGAACGTCGATCGCGATGGGCACATGCCAGTGATCGGGGACCGTGATCTGAACGATGTCGATGTCCTTGCTGTCGAGCAGCGCGCGATGGTCGCTGAACGTCTTGGCGTCCGCGGCGCGTTGTTTGGCGCGGTCCAGATGGGCGTCGTAAAGGTCGCACAACGCCACCACCTGGACATCGGGGTTCCGCAGGAAATTGCCCATGTCGCTCGTGCCGCGGTCGCCGATGCCGATGACGCCGAGCCGGATTTTATCGTTGGCGCCCATGACTCGGGAATAAGAAAGGGCGGTCGCGGCCGTCGCGGCGCGAAGAAAAGTCCTGCGTGCCAAATCTGTTTCGGACATACGCAAATTGTAACCCAACGCTCCCGGTCTTCGGGCTATCCGGCGTGGTAGTGTCGCGGCAAAATGATAATGTCCTATTTGGGCAAAGTAGAAATGTCCTATTG
>CAYWHA010000077.1:0-20746 GCA_964457555.1 uncultured Solibacteraceae bacterium | reverse complement strand
GGCACCGATGCGCTGTGGCTCTCGTTCCTGGCGCTGGCGATTGGCCCGGGCGACGAATGCATCACCACCACCAACACCTTTTTCGCCACCGCCGAAGCCATCTGGGTGGCCGGCGCCACGGCCGTCTTTGTCGATTCCGATCCGCGGACCCATTGCATCGATCCCTCCAAAATCGAGGCCGCCATCACGCCGAAAACCAAGGCCATCGTGCCGGTCCATCTCTACGGCCAGTGCGCGGATATGCCGGCCATCCGGAAAATCGCAGCCAAGCACAAACTGCTCGTGATCGAGGATAATGCGCAAGGCATCGGCTCGCGCGGCGACGGCTTCAAGACCGCCGAGCTGAGCGACTCCATGTGCGTCAGTTTCATCATCCAGAAGAACCTCGGATGCTTCGGAGACGGCGGCGCCGTGGTCACCAATAACGCCGAAGTGGACCGCCTGGTTCGCAAGCTGCGCAACCACGGTTCCGACAAGCGGTCCTGCCACAGCATGGGCTACAACAGCCGTCTGGACGATCTTCAGGCCGGAGTCCTGAGCGCCAAGCTGAAGCATATCGACGAGGGCAACGCTCTTCGCCGTAAGTGGGCCGCGCGCTACACGGCGTGTCTGAAGGATGCCTCCAGCTTCACGCTGCCTTACGAGGCGCCCGGCTATTATCACGTCTACCATTTGTATGTCATCGAGACGAAGCAGCCCGCCCATCGCGACCAACTCCTGGATTTCCTGAACGCCAACGGCATCGACGCCAAGTGCCACTACCCCATCGCCATTCACCAGCAGGAAGGCTATCCGTGGGGCAAAGGCGCGCGCATCGTGAGCGATATCTCCAATTCCGAGCGCAACGCCGCCACTTGCATCTCATTGCCGATGTTCCCCGAGTTGACCGCCGAGGAAGTGGACTACACCATTAGCAAGGTCCTCGAGTGGGACCGGACCGCAGGCGCGCGATGAATGGCAAGTATCGGGTAGTGGTGGTCGGCGCGGGCAAGCGCGGCATGCACCATGCCGCCGCCTTCCAGGCCAACGGGCGGTTCGAAGTCGTTGGCCTCTGCGATATCGACCAGCCTCGCCTGGACGCCGCGGCCGCCAAGCTGGGCGTAGCCGCGAAATCCACCGACGCCCGCGAATTAGCCCTTGCCGTGAAGCCCGACGTGTTTTGCTTCTGCACGCTGCCCTCGGTGCGCTCGGCCATGGTGCGGATCGGCATCGATTGCGGCGCCAGGCTCATCGCCATGGAAAAGCCGGTAGCGCTAAGCAGCGCGGAGGGCTTCGCGGTTCGCGACATGCTGGAATCGAGCGGCGTCAAAGCCGTCGTGAGCCACCAGCATCGCTATGGGGCGCATTACCAGAGGGTGAAAGAGACCATCGCCAGCGGCGCGTTGGGGCGCATCGAAACCGTCTATGGAACCGCCACCGGCTGGATGATGCACATGCTCTCGCATCTCATCGATTACATGCGCTGGTACAACGGCGAAGCGGAAGCGGAGTGGGTAATGGCCCAGGCATCCGGCCGGGGGAAACTGGCGGACGTGCACCCTTCGCCGGACTACATTGCCGGCTTCATTCAATTCGCCAATGGCGTCCGAGGTGTGATCGAATGCGGCGCGGGCGCTCCCGACGTGCCCGAATCCGACGCCTGGTGGCGGAAATGCCGTATCGGCGCGCAAGGCGTCGATGGCTTCGCCGAAGTCCTGACGGGCGGCGGTTGGCGCGCCGTTACCAAGCAGGGCGCTTCTTCCGGCGGCGGCTCCATGTACTACGAACACGACATGCCGCCCTACATCCGCCAGATGGCCGACTGGCTGGACGACGAAAAGCAGGTCCATCCCTGCAACTTCGGAAGCGCCTATCGAGGCTTCGAAATCATGATGGCCCTGTGCCGCTCGGCCGCCCAGGGAGGGCAAGTCGCCCTGCCGCTAACCGGCGCGTGCGATGAGATCGCGATGCTGCGGGCCTCCGTACCGGACCGCAAACCCCTCCTCGGCCTGGCGGCCAGCGCTAAGGAATACGGCGTGTAAGCGGCAGAAGACACGCTGGTCTGCCGGTTAGTTCGCGGTAGGTCTCGAATTACGATAACCTGAAATGTTGAGCTCAACATTTCAGGTTTTATGTGCAGCGATTCGTTATGTGGAGTGACGGCGCAGTTTAGCGATCTCGCCGAGCCTGCGCGCCATTCAACATCACATAACGTGAATTGCCCAGCGGTCGCCACCTTCGGGATATTCATATCCTGGAGGTTCTCTTGTCATCAGCCAAAACCAATAACTCCCCTGCGGATTTGATCCTGGGGCAGTACCTGACCTTTCTCAAGACGACTCAGGGACTCGCCGACGCGACGCTGGTTCTACGGCGTCTGCATGTAAAGCCGTTTCTCCTTTCGCTTCAAACGAACGGTGGGCTCACGGACCTGCGCGGACTTGCGCCGAGCACGATCCACGACTACATCATTGCCACGAGCAATCCCTTAACGAGGGCTTCCCGCAAGCACTTAGTGTCGGGTTTGCGCAGCTTCCTCCGATTCGCCCACGCAGACGGTCTGATCGAGCGTCCGCTGGTTGACGCGGTTCCAGTCATCCTCACACGGAAACTCGACCGTCTTCCCCAGACGATTCCTTGGGAAGACGTTCAGAAGTTGCTCGCCATGCCGGATCGGGCGACTCTCACCGGGAAACGCGACTACGCGATTCTGCGACTGGTCGCCGCCTATGGGCTACGCATAGGTCAGGCCATTCACCTTCGCGTGCACGACATCGACTGGCATCAAGAATTGATTTACTTTCCGGCCGAGAAGGGCTGCAAGCCTCTTTGTTTTCCCATCCTGCCGGAAGTCGCCGAAGCGCTATTGAGCTATCTGCGTGAGCGTGGCGAGGCACCCAGTATCGAGGAGGTGTTTCTAACGGTGCGCGGCGCACCGCGCCCCTTGGGGATAAACAACCATTTGGGACCCGCCCTGAAGTCGTACTACCTTCGAGCCGGCCTTCGGGCGACCCGGTGTGGCGCCCATCCCATTCGGCACGCCTTCGCCACGCGGTTGATGGAGCACGGCACGCCTCTCAAAGACATTGCCGACTTGCTGGGGCATCGAAGCATCGAAACCACGTTCCTGTATACCAAGGTGGATCTGGAGCGGCTTCGCACGCTTGCCGCCGAGTGGCCGGAGGTGCAGCCATGAAGGCTCGGCTCACTGGACCATTGGGCAGCCTTATGAGGCGGCATCTTCAACTACGTCGTTCCCTTGGGTACGAGCTTCGAACGGCGGAAATCGCCCTGGATCAGTTTGATGCGTATACTGCGGAGTCCTTTCCAGATTCACAAATGGTCACTCGGCCGATGATCGTCGGCTACCTGCAGAAGATCTCGGACCTGCATCCCATAACGCGTCACAGGCAGTTGTCGGTCCTTCGACAGTTCTGTCGCTTCCTTTTTCAGCTCGATCCCGAGAATTACGTCCCTGAACGTCACTTGCTTCCGGCAGCGAAGTCCAACTTCCAGCCCCATATCTACACGGTGGACGAAGTCGTACAACTCATGGACGCCGCCCAGCGTCTGCCCCCGGCCGGTTCGCTGCGCCCGCACACTTATTCCACTCTGATCGGATTGCTATGGGCATCCGGTCTGCGGGGCGGCGAACTGGTCCGTCTGAACCTGGAAGACGTGGACCTCGAAAAGGGCGTCCTTCATATTCGGCAGACCAAGAATTTCAAATCCCGGCTGGTTCCGCTGATGGACAGCTCCCGGCTGGCGCTGGTGGCCTACCGCGATGTGCGAGCGCAGCTTGGAATGGTGCAGCATCCCGAAGCGCCATTCTTTATCAACGAACGCAAACACCGATGTGCCCGTCGTACCGTCATCGGCACCTTTAGAATGCTGACCCGCCAACTTGGCCTCATGTCGGCCTACGGACGGGAACCACGGCTGCACGACCTGCGGCACACCTGGGCGACACGCTGTCTGGCAAAGATTTATAAGACTGGCCAAGATCCCAACGCGGCTCTTCCACTGCTAGCGACCTACCTGGGCCACGTGAATATCGCCTGCACCACGATCTACCTGCACCCGGCTACTGAGCTTCTGGCGGAAGCGGGGGCTCGATTCGAGGACCACGTGACGACGACCGCAACGGGAGGCCACAAATGAGTGAGACCAAGGCGCTGCTTTCACTTGTGCAAGCCTTCTTCCAGGCCTATCTGGCTGGTCAAAGAGGTCTCAGTCAGAACACGATCCTAGCCTATCGGGACGCGCTAAAGCTGTTCCTCGCCTTTTTGGCCGGCAGTTCCGGGAGACCGGCGGCGCAGTTGCGATTGGAGGACCTCAAGGCCGAGCGGGTCCTGGCCTTCCTGGAGGACGTCGAGCAGAAACGCAAAAACTGCACCGCAACACGGAACCTCCGCCTGGCAGCGCTTCGGACGTTCTTTCAGTACATGATCACGGAGGACACCGTTCGGTCTGGCCAGTATCAGAAGATCGTGGCGATCCCGCTCAAGCGGAGTCCTCGACCGGTTATGGGCTACCTCGATATCGCCGAAGTCCAGGCCATCTTGAACTCGATCAATCGCGATACCTCCACAGGCAGTCGTGACTATGCGTTGTTCAGCTTCTTGTACAACACTGGCGCCCGCGTGCAAGAAGTTGTCGACGCCACGGTAGGGACAATCCGGTTCAACTCTCCACCAATCGTCACGTTGACCGGTAAAGGTTCCAAGACCAGAATTGTGCCGCTTTGGCAAACCACCGCAACGACACTGCTCGGCCATCTCAAAGAACGCGGTGTTGAGAAACAGCAGGGTGCTCACCTATTTGTGAATGCCCGCGGCGAACCCCTCACCCGCTTCGGCGTTCGTCACATCTTGCGAACACGCATAGCGTCGGCCGCAACGAAGTGCACTAGCCTCGCGGGGAGGCGCATAAGCCCCCACAGCTTTCGCCACTCGACCGCTATGCACTTGCTCCAATCCGGCGTAGATCTCACCGTCATCCAACGATGGCTGGGCCATGTTCAACTCGCTACAACACACGCGTACGTCGAGATTGATCTGGAAATGAAAAGAAAGGCACTGGCAGCTTGCACGCCGCCAGTTGATGCTGACAACGGGCTGCGAAAGATCCTCGATGAAAACCGAGACGTGATCAGCTGGCTGGAGCGGCTGTAAGGAGGCCCATTATGTGGAGTGCGGCCTGGGGGCAAACTCCGCCGGGTCCGCCGGACTGAGCCGCTACTCCACATAACAAATCGCTGCACATAAAACCCCGTTTTGGCCGTCGTCGGAAAAGTGGGGGTACTTCGGGCCGTTAAGCGCGATTCTCGCACTGATGCTCGGCGGCGATCCGATGCGCGGAGGTCCCGCGTGCGTGCTAGACTTGGCGCGGAGGCGCATAACCATGCAGATTCGGGTCTTTTTCTGCTTGTGCTTGATACCCATGTGTGGCGCTCTTGCCCTGACATCGGATGACTCGCTCACCTTCGAGGTCGCCTCGGTCAAACCGCACCCGCCGTCCGCCGGAGGGCCTGCGGGTTCCAGTTTCAAGGGCGGTCCAGGGACGGACGACCCAGGCCGGATCACCGTAATCAACCGCATGCTCTCAACCTTAATCATCGAGGCATACGGGATCCGAGCCATGCAGCTTGAGAGGCCGGAGTGGGTTGCGGAGAGTCGGTACGATATCGTCGCCAACGTCCCACCGGGCGCGACTCCGGCGCAAGCCAAAGCGATGATGCGGAATCTTCTTGAGCAGCGCTTCGACCTGAAGATCCGGCGCGAGATGAAAGACCTGGCTGTTTACGAGATGGTGATCGGCAAGGATGGGCTCAAGATGAAGCCCAGCGACGAGACGCGGCCAGCCTCCGGGCCGGTTGCCTTCGATAAGCTCAAGACCGGCGGCGACGGCTTCCCGGAGTTACCGCCGAGCGCGCAGACCATTCTCGAATACTTTACTCCCGAGGGAGCCAAGGTTATGTGCCAAAGGGAGTCCATGTCGAAGATTGTCTCGTGGCTGAGCGAGCGCGCCGACAGGCCAATCATCAACAAGACCGGCTTGCAGGGGACCTACGATTTCTCGATGACCTGGAATCCCGACCAGAACGATGCGGGGCAAGACTACGGACTGCTCGCCGCGACTGAAAAGCAGCTCGGGCTGAAACTGGAGCCGGAAAAGACGCCCGTCGAGATGCTCATCGTGGTTTCCGCGCTCAGGGTTCCAAAGGAGAATTAACCCGCGCCGAGGTTAGTGTCGGGCCGCTCCAAATTGGCGGGACCGGAAGGCTCTCGACGTTGAAATTGTGGACTACCATTAAAGGAGTACCGGCATGTTAAATGAAACCACCACATCCCGGCGACACGATTAAGGAGGAGTACCTCGCGCCGCTGGGCATGAGCGTAAACGCGCTGGCGAGAGAGCTTGGCATCGGCGCCCCACGCCTGAACGAAATTGTCCTTGGCCGCCGCGGCGTGAGCGCCGATACCGCTCTTCGGCTGGCGCGCTACTTCGGCACAACGCCTGAACTCTGGCTGAACCTGCAGGCGTTCTACGACCTGCGCATGGCCCAACGAAAGGTGGGCCGGGCCATCGAGCGCGCGATCAGGCCGCGCCAGGCCGCATAGACCGTCAAGAGCGATCATGCCGTTTTTGCCGCCCGCCACCCGCCTCCCCGGCCACGGCGTTCCCGCCGCCTGATTCGAATGGCGTGCCCAACGGCGCAAAGCTCGGGCCTCGGATCTGCACATATTCGGGGAAAAATCGCTAAGATAAACTCGGGCGTCATGAAAAGCCGTCGATCTGTTCGCCACTTGGCAAACGCTCGGGCAGCGAAGCGCAACATCTCACTTTCCCGGCCGTCTATTACGAAGCCATCCGTCCAATCGTCCGCACGCACGGATTCCTTCCTCTCAAAACGTGTCCTCCTGGCATGCCTGGTTCTAATCGCAGCGTGCATATTCGTCTATGCTCCGGTAAGGCATTTTGGGTTCTTACGTTGGGACGATCCGGCCTATGTCACTGGCAATGTCCACGTTGCAAAAGGACTGACATGGCAGGGAGCCTGGTGGGCTTTGACCTCCGCGGATGCGGCTAACTGGCATCCGGTCACCTGGCTGTCGCACATGCTCGACGTGCAGCTTAACGGAATGAACGCCGGCGCTCAACACACCACAAATCTGCTCCTTCATATTCTCAATGTGTTACTCCTGTTCGGCTCGCTTTACTCGATGACGCGTGCATTTAGCCGGAGTCTGTTCGTCGCGGGGTTGTTCGCAGTCCATCCGCTGCATGTGGAATCGGTGGCTTGGATCGCGGAACGGAAGGACGTTCTCAGCACGCTGTTTTGGATGCTCACCATGTGGGCCTGGGTGGCCTACGTCCGGCGCCCGGCCCGGCGGCGGTACCTGCTGGTTCTTCTGTTATTCGGGCTCGGCTTGATGGCAAAGCCGATGCTGGTGACGCTTCCGTTCGTGCTGCTGCTGCTGGATTTCTGGCCGTTGCGCCGGGTCGAACTGGAGGACGGCGTGAGCCCGTCCGGGCCGGTGGCGTTTCCGCTGCGGAGGTCCGGCCTCCTGCGCCTGGTGAGTGAAAAACTCCCGCTGTTCGCTCTCGCCGCCATCTCAGGCCTGGTGACCGTCCTGGTCCAACGGCATGGAGGAGCCATCAAGGGATTTGAGAAGATCCCGTTGAGTCTCCGGTTAATTAACGCGCCGGCGGCTTACCTGGCTTACATCGGTAAGATGCTGTGGCCTCTCCGGCTAGCGGCGTTCTATCCGTTCAAGACCCCGGCGCCGGTCTTACAGGCGTCTCTCGGAGCCTTGCTTCTGATCGGTGTCACCGCCATGGCTGTTCGCGCGGGCCGGCGCAACGGATACATTCTGGTGGGCTGGCTCTGGTATGTGGGAACGCTGGTTCCAGTGATTGGTCTGGTGCAGGTGGGAGATCAGTCCATGGCCGATCGCTACACCTATGTACCGCTAATCGGACTGTCTCTCATTGCCGCTTGGGGGATACCGGAACTTGTCGCTCGCTGGCGGTTCGGCAAGCGAGCGCTTCCCATCGTGGCGGGTTGCATACTCCTGGCATGCGCGGCGCTGGCTGAGGCCCAGGTCCGGTACTGGAGTGACGATGTCGCTCTCTGGCAGCACGCTCTGACAGTGACCAGGGACAATTATGTCGCGGAGGATAACCTGGCAGTTGCTCTTGCGACGCAAGGAAGAGCCGGCGAGGCCGTCTTGCACTTCGCCGAAGCGTTCCGCATCCGGCCCAGCTTAGCCGATTCCGCGTCTGCCCAGAACAACCTGGGAATGGCCTTGATGCTGGAAGGAAAGCTCGACGAAGCCGCCCTACACTTCGTCCAGGCCCTGCGAATCGAGCCTGACTCCGCGGAGGCTCACTACGGCCTGGGAGCGGTTCTGTTGTCGCAGAGAAAGCCCGGTGAGGCTGTCCATCACTTCACGGAGGCGTTACGCATCAAGCCTGGCTTTACGCAGGCTCGCGACGGGCTGAACCTGGCACAGGCTATGCAACCACAAGACAAGCAGCACTAACTAGCGCGCGGTCCGGCGGCGGCGTGCAGCGGCAAGTCCGAGCAACCCACTCGCAATCAGCGCGAGCGACGTTGGTTCCGGGGTCGATGATTCGCCTACGGTGACTGTGCCGATCGAGACTTGGTCGCCGTCGCCATCGTCGGTGTATGCGTCGCCGGCGCCGAGATCCGTGACATTGAAGCCTTCGTTCCAGTTGTAAGCCGCCGGCTGATGATCGGTGGTCAGAGCCAGGTCCGTCAGCGCCCCGCCGGTGAAGTTTGCCTGAAAGCTCGTCAAATCGCTCAAACCGTATGTGTAAGTGTCGGTGTACCCGCCATACGCCACACTGAGCGAGAAGGAAAAGTTAGACAGATCGCCAATGCCTGCGGGATCGTTGCTATCGTCGATCGTGAAGAAACCCGAACCCGCGGCCATAGCGCCCGGATCGAAGTCCGGACTTCCGGCGCCGTTATAGGTAAAGGTAATGGTCGAGGCGCGGGCTACGCCGCCGGCCATACCCAAACCCAGCGCCAACAGCAGAGCTGCGCAGATCCGAAACGATGCCGCGATGCGCAACTGCCGCCGGTTTCCCGAAGCTGAATCCGCCAATTTCATTGTGCCCACCGGAAATCTCCAGATACAGAGTTTTAGAGTCTTAACCCTGAAATCATGATTCTCCCGCCGGTGCGGCGCGCTGTCAAGCTCATTCGCGGCATAAGACAGCCGTCCTGTACTATATTCCGTTGGGATTCGCAGCAGTACCGAGTGACTCAAGTCCCGATGGACATTGTCTCACTTTTCTTTTCGCGTTCGAACCTGACTTACCTCGAGACTTGCCCGGACCGGTCCGAGACCCCGGCCGGGGATGCCGCGCAGGCCGTTCTGCCGCTCCTCTGTCCGCTCCCGTTAATCGATGGCGGGACCGAAGTACCCTTGCGCCAGCGCCGGCTCCACTTCCAGAGCCTTCGTCCAGCACGCGCGAGCCTCTTCGGAGTTGCCGCCGGATTCCAGAATCCGGCCCAGGTTCAACAGCGCCTCGGGCATGCCCGGCTGCAGCGTCAGCGCTTCACGGTACAGGCGCGTGGCCTTCTCGGTCTGGCCTGCCTTCTCATACATTAGGGCAGTGTTGTAGAGCAACTCCGGCGAGCGCTCGCCCAAATCGATGAGGCGTACGTGGTATTCCAGGGCGGCGTCGAAATCCGAGGCTTGAATGGCCAGCGAAGCCAGTCCCCGTAACGCATCGATCGACCGGGGATCGGCATCCAGGACTTTCTCGTAAACCCGCTCGGCCCGGGTGCGGTCGCCCATGCCGACGCACGCCAGCGCCAGGTTGATGCACGCTTCCGGCCATTGTGGACGATATTTCAAGCAGGCGTCGAAGGCCTCGATTGCAGCCAGGTGGTCGCCGCGGCGTAAACGGAGATATCCCAGCCGGAAGCGCGCTTCTTCTTCCTTGGGCGATTTCTCCAGCAGGTAGCTGTATCGCCGTTCCGCCTCTTCCAGTTGACCGGCCCGCTCCAGCATCAGAGCCAGGTTCCATACGGGCGCGAGCGAACTGGGATCGCTCAGTTGGGCCCGTTCGTAAGCGGCCTTCGCGCCGGCGGCATCCCCGGCTTGCTCGCGCACGATTCCCAGGTTGGTACACGCTTCGACCGACTTGGGACGGATTTTGAGAGCCGCTTCGTACCCGTCCGCTGCGGGCTTCCACCGTCCGGCCTTCTGGTGCGCCAGCGCCAGGTTAAACCAGCCTTCGAAATGGCCGGGCACCGCCGCCACCAACTGCGTGCAGTACTTGGCGGCCAGGGCGTTGTCGCCGGCGGCGCAAGCCCAGGCAGCCATCCCTTCCAGGGCCACGCTCGAATCCGGGCGCACTTCAAGCAGGCGCTCGGCGTATTCGCGGGCCGTGTCGAAATCGTGCTTGGCCATCCCGATCAGAATCAGGTTGGAGAGCGGCTCCTCGGCCTCCGGGTCGTGTTCGAGGAGCGAGCCATAGATCTTCGCGGCGTCTTCGGCGTGTCCCAGCGATTGCAGCGCGGCGGCCTTGCCGAACACCGCGTCCTGGTGGTCGGGCGATAGTTCCAACACGCGTTCAAAAGCGCGCAGGGCGGATTTCGGGTCTTCCGAGCGCATGTGGCAAACGGCCAGTCCCAGATGGGCTTCCACATTGGCCGCGTCCAGCGTGCTCGCGTGTTGGAACGCTTCGGCCGCCTGGTCCCAGACTCCGGCGCGTTCCAGGCACACCGCCAGATCGAACCAGCCCATCGCGTAGCGGGGCTTCAGGCGCGTCAGGGCGCGGTAACTCTTCGCCGCCGCGTCGAACCGGCCCAGCTCGAATTCGATATGCGCCAGCGCACGCCAAATCTCCGCCGATGCCTGATTCCCGGCGACGGCCCGCTGCAATATTTCGAGGGCTTCTTCCCGCTTTCCCGCCAGGTGGAGCGCCACCGCACGGCCGAGAACTCCGGCTTCACCCGCGGCTGGCGGCTGGCCGCCCGTCTTATCGGTCAACTTCAGAGTCTGCACAGCTTGGCTCACAATTACCTCCGCTCACGTCTGATGATTTCAGGTCGATCCGCCGCGAGCCATTTAAGGCTCACTGGCGCGTCCTCTGCCGGCAAGAATCCCATATCGACGAACGCCAGCCGCGCATCCCCGGCCGCTCCCGGGCGCTCTTTCCGCAAGGCAAAGGGGAGCGAGGCGGCAAGCGCGCTCTTCCCCAAAATGCCCCCGCGGTCCGTTGGGAGCGTGAACGCTACCTTGCGTGGTTGGGGCCCTTTCAAACGGAATCCTGCTGAAGACGATACCCGGAAAGCGTTTCCGGGCGCCGCTTTCACAGCGATACCGTGGAGTCCGCGCTCTGCGATCTTGCCTAAGCCCCCTGGTTTGCGCACCGACGTCGAAACGAAGGGAGCCGCCGCCGGCACGAATCCCGCATACGCCATCCCCGTCTCGCGCCGCACGGCGCGGGGCGCCGCGCCCAAAATGGGCTTTGCAATGGCCACGGCCTGGGGAAGCCAGGTGGCGCGGGCGCGTGTCTGCGACGCCCTCAACCCGGGATTCACGCCGCCCAGGACGCCAAATGGCGCGGTATCCAGAAATGCGCGCCCCACCGCGTTATCCATTCCGGCGCAGCCCTCGCCGAACTGAGCCTTGGGAGTCTCCCGGCGGCGCGCCAGCGTCGCGACTTTGTTGGCTTCCGCCAGACAGTCCATCCCGCGGCGCAGCTGGTACTGGTTGCGGTGCTCGCGCGAGCAGAAATCTCCGCCCGCGCCCACGCGAATAAAAACGAGCGTCTTGCCGCAAAGCAAGCAGGTCTTGGCCGGCATTTTCGACACCCAGTATAGTAATGACGGCTGGAAATTACCAGATAATGCGGGACACTATCCCACTGTTACTCTGCGTTAACCGGTTTTCCTGCAAAAGGATAACATGTACTTGCGATGGCTCGATTTCACTGCTAATTTTGGTTAATCCGTTCAATTAATCGCGGCGTCCCGGTCCTATTTTAGATAGAATCTTCTTGGATCAGCCGCGTTCCCGGTGGGCTTCGCGGCTGTCGGAGGCATTCGATGAGTCAGCAATCCTCGCGCGCGCAACGTTCCGACGCGGGCGCTTTCCCCGCTCCATCCTACTCTTGGGTCGCTCCCGGTAAGCCGCTTATGGTGCGGCTGCCCTTCGACCTGATCGACCGCCTGGAGCGCGAAGTGGTGGAGAATTTCCGCTCGATCGACTCTGTGGGGTCGGAAATCGGCGGTCTGCTTTTCGGCGGCGCCGACCCGGCTGCGCCAACGCACATCGAAATCGAGGACTTTGAACTCGTCCCGTGCGATTACAGCCGCGGTCCCTTTTACCGCCTTTCCGATGCGGATTTGGCCCGCCTCGACGCCGCCATCGCTGCTCGCGGCGGCGCCGCCGGCGCCGAAGCGGCGCGCGTGGCCGGATTCTTTCGCAGCCACAGCCGTAAAGGCCTGGCTCTTGACGCCGAAGACTTACAGTTGATGGAAGCCCGCTTCCGCGACCCGAATCGCCTGGCCCTGCTGGTTCGGCCATTCGCTACCAAGGTGAGCGCTGCCGGCATTTTCATCTGGGAAGATGGCCAGATCCGCACCGAAAGCAGCTACCGGGAGTTTCCTTTCCGGTCCTCGGAGCTGAAAGCCTCCGGCGCTGCCGAGCCGGACGCCGCGTCAGCCGGGAATGCCGAAGAGTCGCTCTCCGAAGCCAGGCCCGTCGTGCGCGCCACGGTGCTTCCCATGCCGTCCCGCCTGAAGGCCGCGCGGCACTCCGCCCCCTCGGCGGTTTCCCCGCAGTCCGCTCCGCCATTGCCTCCGGTTACGGCCCCTCCGCCCATGCCGGCCGCCAGGCTTGAGGAACCCAAGCCCGTCTTTGTCGCCGAACCCGCCAAACCGCCCGAGCCGGTGGATTCGCCGGCGCCGGCGATCCTGGCGTCGAGAGCGCCCGATCCCATCCCCGAGTTTGTCCCCGAACCCGAAGCCCCGCAACCGCCCGCGCTGGCGTCCCTCCTCGCGAGAATTCCGCGTGGAAAGCCTCTGATTTTGGCCGTCGCAGCCGCTTTCTTAGCCTGTTCCGGAGCGTTATTCCTGTATCCCGGAGTGTTTCGCCACGCTGCCCGCCCCCCCGCCGCCCTGACCCTGCGAATTGAACGTACGGCCACCGATCTTCTGCTCACCTGGAACCGCGATTCCGACGCCGTCCGCAACGCCAAGAAGGCGGTGCTCTCCATTTCCGACGGCGACCGCCAGGAGAACCTGGAATTGAATCTGTCCGATCTGCGCAATGGCAGCATTGTGTACTCGCCCCTTTCCACCGACGTGAGCTTCCACATGGAAGTCACCGGACCGGATCAATCGAAAACGGCCAGCGAGTCGGTGCGCGTGCTGCGCACGAAGCCGTCCCCCATGCCTGAGGCGGACGTCACCGCGCCGGCCAAGCATGATGCTACGCAGCGAACCACGGCCCCCGGTTCGTCCAGCCCCGCGGAACAACAAGCCGCCGCCGAAGCGCCCCCGGCCGAACAGGCGCCCACTCCCAAACGCCAGCCCCTCGCCACCTTTAACGTGGCGTCCCTGGCCCAGCGTCTTCGCCCTGCCCTGCCCACCGATCTGCCGGTAGCGCCCGCATTAACCGCATCGACGGACTCCGCGCCGGTTAATCTCGGCGACTTGGCGGCCGGATCGAGCTCCGCCCTCGCAAGGCCGGTGTCGCCCGACGCCAAGACAGCATCTAGGACAACCAGTAACATCCGCCAGCCTCAGTTGATCACTCGCGTCGAACCCGTGTATTCGGACATCGCGCGGCGCCAGCGCCTCTCCGGAACCGTAAGCCTGGCCGTGACCATCGGGCCTGACGGAAAAGTCCTCAACGTGCAAGCCATATCGGGTCCCGAGTTACTAAGGGGTCCCGCCATCGATGCCGTCAAGCAGTGGATCTATTCACCCATGACCATGAACGGACACGCAGTGGACGCCGAGAAGCAAATCGATCTGAACTTCACCCTGAACCGGTAAGTTCCAGCCGCCGTCACTTCACCGCGCGCAGGATGGCGCGGTCGTACAAATGTCCCGAGGGGCGTAGCGCTCCTCGGTGACTGCCCACCGCCGTCACCTCGCGGAATCCCAGCTTCTTGAGCAATTGCGCCAGGCACGGCTCGTTCGGCCACCACCAGGAGATTTCGTCGGCATAGAGATCGTCCCCGCCCATATACAGCATCGCGGGCCGTCCATCCGTAGCCTCCGGCATCACCTGCGCGATCACCAGCGATCCTCGGCACAGCGGCGCAACCGCGGCCATCGCCTGCAACGGGTGCAGCGTGTGCAACAGAATGTCGCCCATGAAAACCAGGTCGAACCCGTCCGGCCCCAGATTGGCCGAAGAGAGATCGTACACCGTCGAGTAACAGCGCTCCACCCGGGAGTTCAGCAGCTTTCGGCAAAACTCGAACGGCCCATCGAGCAGGTAGTGATAGAGCTGCGCGGCGCCGTGCTTCCCGACCGCTCCCGGCCGCGCCAGGGCTTTCGGCCCCATCATTTTCTCGATCTTTTCGATGATTTGCTCGATGTCCTGCCCTGGAAAGCGGTCCAGCGCGTAAAGCGAAGGAAGCTCCACCGATACCACCGACGCCCCCCGCTTCTCAAACTCGAAAGCAAAAAAGCCCGTGGCCGACCCCACGTCCAGCGCGCGCATCCCTCGCATGTCCTCGGGGAACGGAAAGCAACCCAGGCTCCCGCGGAAATCGTACACGCCGGGCGTCACCAGCCCGTCCGGCAGCTCCACCGTGTGGTACCAGTAATAATTGCCGATATCGCCGAACCCCAGCGCGCGCGCCCGCCTCTCGAATTCCTCCGCCAATTGCGAGAACTGCTCCATGCGCCCCATTCTAACGTAGGTGGGGCGGGCCTCCTGGCCTGCCTTCTTGTTTTCGTTTTCATGAATTCGGGCGAGCCCGCAGGCCCCCTGCATAACCAGTTCTTTCCCCCCTCCCGCCGTCATGAATTCTCCCAACGCCGCCTTCTTCGCCCGCCCTCGCCATTGTAAGATAGCCTCTAGATGCTCAACTTTCGCCAGTTCGAAGCTGGTCCCGATCCCTTCGGCCGCAAGTTCCAGATCCTCTTCAAGTGGCTGCAAACCGCCATTTCGCTGCGCCACTCCGATTCCGTCGACGTGAAATTCATCCTCATCGACGACACCGCCGCGCGAACCGAAAAGACCATCGCCCTCCCGCAGGCCGACCTTCCGCGCGTGGCCGCCCAGGCCGGCCGCCCGGTGGACGATGCCTGGTGCGCCCGGCTCGCGGCGTTGCACCTGCTCCACCTGGTCCAGACGGGCGAGGACATGGAGAAAAACCTGGTCACCGTCGCCCCCGCGGACCTGGCGCGCTACGCCGCCGAACTCGCGCGCCTCGAGCAACAAGAGGTTCGCGTCGGGTGATCGCTCACGGCGGGGCCCCGCCCTCCCTCCATTTCATCTTCGAAGACCGCAGTTACGAGGCGCCCGTCCGCCGCGCGTTGCGCCGCCTGCCGCCCATGACCGGAGCGCCCATTCGCATCCGCACCGCGCAAGGCCTCCGCGACCGCCATGGCGAGGCCCACGCCGGCGCCTTCCCGCGCGAGCGCCGCATCGTCTTCGATCGCAGCCTCAAGGAGTTCCGCCGCATCTTCGTGCATGAGCTGTTCCACTTCGTCTGGCTGCGTAAGGGCAACGCCGCCCGCCGCTCCTATGAAGACCTGCTCAAGGTCGAGTTCCTGGCTGGCTTGCCGGGCGAGCTCGGGTGGTCCGCCGAATGGCGCAAGCGCGCGCTCACCCCCCTCGACATTCACACCCGCAGCCGCCGCTGGCGCGAGTACTGTTGCGAAAGTTTCTGCGATTCCGCCGCCTGGCTCTATTCCGGCGTCGAACGCCATGCCGAGTTCACCCTCGCCGCGCGCCGCCGCAAACACCGCCGCGCCTGGTTCGCCAAAGCCGTGGAAGGCCGCGCTTTGTCGATATAATCGAATCGGGTATGTATCCGCTCCGTCCGCTGGCCGTCGCCGGAATCGTCGCCTCGCTCGCGCTCTTGCTGGGCGCCTGCTCTCCCTCCGCCCGGCTCGATACGGCCGCCGCCGTCAAGCCCGATCGGGACCGCAAACCCGCCCCCGATTTCACTCTCAAGGACGCCGATGGCCGCCCCGTCCGCCTCTCCGATTACCGCGGCAAAGTCGTGCTCCTCGATTTCTGGGCCACCTGGTGCGAGCCGTGCGCCATGGAGATCCCCTGGTTCATGGACCTCGAGCGCCGCGACAAGGATCATGGTTTCGCCGTCCTCGGCGTCTCCATGGACGACGAAGGTTGGGACGCGGTCAAGCCCTTCGTCTCCAGGCTCGGCGTGAATTACCGCGTCCTCATGGGCAACGACCAGACCGCCCAGCTTTATGGCGGCGTCGACGCGCTGCCCACCACTTTTCTGATCGATCGCGAAGGGCGAATCGCCGCGGTTCACGTGGGGCTCGCCGACCGGAGGGATTTCGATGATGGCGTGGAACGACTTTTGCAAGCCCCGGCCCCGGCTGGCGCTGGCCGCGCTACTGTGGCTGCCCTGGCTGGCAGCCCAAACTAACGCCGGCTACCTGACCGTCGGCGAGCCGCAACGGGTGGCGGGTAAGCGCAACGCCGCCGTCCAATCCAGGATCCCCTGCACCGTGCAGGCAGGCTTTCACGTCAACAGCAACACCCCGGCCGAAGACTATCTCATCCCCCTGGCGCTCACCTGGACCGCGACCGGCGCCCTCCAGCCCGGGCAGGTCATTTACCCCGCGCCCAAAATGGAGAAGTACGAATTCGCCGACAAGCCGCTCTCCGTGCTGACCGGCCAGTTCGACCTCACCGCCAACTTCAAGGTGGCCGCCAACGCGCCAGCCGGCTCCGGCATTGCAACCGGCAAGCTCCGTTACCAGGCCTGCAACAGCCGCGCCTGCTTCCCCCCCAAAACCATCGACATCGCCATCCCCTATCAAATTCAATAGTGGGGCAGGTTGTCAACCTGCGGCCGATTGCCAATCGGCCCTTGCCTTCTTAGGGCTTGCCTTCTTCAACCGCCCATATTAGCTGCGGCCATGCTCGGTGGGGCAGACCCCCCGGTCTGCGGCCAGCGCCCTCGTCGGCCCGGTTTGCTCCACCCCGCGAAACGTGCTATCCAGTTGACCAACGCGCACATCCACCCGCGCGCCTGGAGGTTCTTCCCATGTTGACGCGACGCCGCATGGCGGCCGGGGCCGCCGTTACCGCCCTTTCCTACACCAGAATCCTCGGTGCCAACGACCGCATTGGCCTCGGCGTCATCGGTCTCGGCACCCGCGGACCGGCCGTGATGGACCTCTTTCAGAAGAATGACGACGTCGAGGTCCGCGCTCTCTGCGACGTCTACGGCCTGCGCCGGGAGCAGATCCGCCAGAAATCCGCGCCCAACGCCAAGACCTTCTCAGACCACCGGGAACTGCTCGACATGGCTTCCGTCGACGCCGTTCTCGCCGCCGCCCCCGATCACTGGCACAAGGATCTCGCCATCGACGCCATGACCGCCGGCAAGGACGTCTACAGCGAGAAGCCCATGTGCCGCAAGCGCGAAGAGGCCCCGCTCATGGTCAAAACCGCCCGCGCCACCGGCCGCATCTGCCAGATCGGCGTTCAGCAGCGCTCCGGCCCCATCTACCTCGAGCCCCTCGAGAAGTTCGTACGCTCCGGCGCCATCGGCAAGATCTCCCACATCGATGCCGTCTGGCACTCCGGCGTTCAGCGCCCGCTCCCCAAGGAACCCGCCCAAAAGCCCGCCGACCTCGACTGGATGCGCTTCCTCGGCCCCGTCTCCTATCGCGATTGGAATCCCGGCCAATACCTCGATTTCCGCGCGTTCCTCGATTTCAACGGCGGCAAGATGACCGATTTCGGCCACCACTGGATGGACACCGTCCACATGTTCATGGGTGACCGCGCCCCCAATTCCGCGGTCTTCGCCGGCGGCATCTACTACGACCAGCACGATGGCCGCACCGCCCCCGACACCTGCAACGCGCTCTTCGAGTACGACGGCTTCACGGTCCTCTTCCAATCCAACGCATACGCCGTCGGCCCCGAGTACGGCCTCACCTTCTATGGCGACAAGGGTACCCTGTTCGTCAACCGCAACCGCTACGAGTTCAAGCCCGCCGGCCGCAACGCGCAGCCCGTCGCCAAAACCATTCCCGGCGACATCACCGCCGACCACGTACGCAATTTCCTCGACTGCGTGAAGAGCCGCAAGCTCCCCAACGCCGACGCCGGCATCGCCGCCATCTCCATCCTGCCGCCCCTCCTCGGCGTGCAGTCCTACACCGAACAAAGACGCCTGCGCTTCGACCCCACGCGCCTGGAGGTCCTGCCCTTCTGACCTTCCACTACCGCTGCCGCGGCGTGACGGAAACCGATGGAGACGCTAACTGAGAAGGCCCCGGCATTAAGATTCGCTGCAACAGCAAGCATTGCCCCGTATGCTGCCAGCATCTTCACCAGTGCAACGCTGTTGTTCCTGATTCAGCCGATGATCGCGAAGCAGTTGTTGCCGTGGTTCGGCGGAGCGGCTTCCGTCTGGACAGCCTGCATGATGTTCTTTCAAACCGTGCTGCTGTTCGGCTATCTCTATGCCCACTGGTCAATCCGTACGCTCAGCCATCGCGCCCAACTGGCGGCCCACATCGCGTTGCTGGCGCTTAGCGCGGCAGTCATTTGGGTTTCGCTCGGCGTGCGGCTGCATCCGGCTTCTCTGGATCGTCCCGTCTATCGAGCCTTGATCGCTCTCGCCGGCAGCATCGGCTTGCCCTATTTCGTGTTGTCATCCACCACCCCTTTACTGCAATCCTGGTATTCCCGAACAAGACCCGGTGCGGCGCAGTACCGCCTCTTCGCGCTCTCGAATCTTGGCGCTCTCCTGGCCCTGCTGGCGTACCCATTCGCCATCGAACCCGCTCTGGAGATTCGTCCTCAATTAGCCCTGTGGCGGGTGGGCTACATCCTGTTCGCGGCCGCCTGCGCC
This sequence comes from uncultured Solibacteraceae bacterium, assembly GCA_964457555.1. GTDB lineage: Bacteria > Acidobacteriota > Terriglobia > Bryobacterales > Bryobacteraceae > BOG-224. Next base: position 1,681 of record CAYWHA010000077.1, on the reverse strand, counting down.
GCGGCAGCCATCCGCACGCCGCGCGCTCAGGTAGACAGCCCCACCCTCGAATCGCCGTTCCAAGGCGCCGGTCTGCGGCAAAAGTTCGTGTGGGTCCTGCTGGCAGCGTGTTCCTCCACGCTTCTACTCGCTGTCACGAATAAACTGGGACAGGATATAGCGCCCGTCCCCCTGGTGTGGATCGCGCCGCTTGCCGTCTATCTCATCAGCTTCATTTTCTGCTTCGATCGGGAGTGCCGCCACCGAACCGGCCTATACCGTGTGCTGCTGCCCGCGGCCCTGGTCGCACTAATCTGGCTCGGGACCAGCGCCGGCGTTGGCATCGGAATCGCCCTTTCGGTGTGCCTCGCGGGGCTGTTTACCGTATGCATGTTTTGTCATGGCCAGCTCGCGCAATTGAAGCCCGCCAGCCGTGGACAGACATCGTTCTATCTCTGCATATCCCTCGGCGGAGCGCTGGGCGGCCTCTTCGTGGGCTTGCTGGCGCCGGCCATCTTCTCGGACTTTTTCGAGTTGCAGGTCGGAGTCTCGCTGGGCCTCGTCCTGGGCCTCCGTTTTTTGTTCGGCTACCGTTCCATGCGTTTTCTCACCGCCTGCGGTCTTGCGGCCCTCGTTTCCTTGCGTTTTTTCAGCGGCATGGGCGGCGCTGGAACGGTCACCTCCCAAGCGCGTAACTTCTACGGAGTGGTCGCCATCAGGGAAGACGTCAACCTGCAGGCCGGGAGGGTCCGCACGCTAGTCCACGGTGGCACCATTCACGGCGGCCAGGTATTGACTGACGAACATGCCAGGCGCGAGCCGCGCTACTACTACGGCCGGGAGTCCGGCGTCGGTCTTGTGTTGGGCCGCCAGCTTCTGAATCGGCGGGTCGGCGTGGTCGGATTGGGTGTCGGAACCGTGGCCGCCTATGGCCGCCAGGGCGACTACTACCGGTTCTATGAACTCAATCCGCTGGTTGAATCGTTAGCCCGCACGAACTTCACCTACTTGCATGACTCCGCGGCGACAGTCGACGTTGTGCTTGGAGATGCCCGCCTATCGCTAGAGAGCGAACCCAATCGCAACTTCGACGTGCTCGTTCTGGACGCCTTCTCGGGCGATGCCATACCCATTCATCTGTTGACCAGGGAAGCCTTCCAGTGTTATTTCCGTCATGTGAAGCCCGGCGGAATCATCGCGGTGCATACCAGCAACGTCTATCTGAATCTCGCCCCGGTGGTGGCCCGGGTGGCAGCGTCATTCGGCCGGCAGGCGTTCCGAGTGATGTCGGCGGCGCGACCCGAGCAGCAAATTTCGGCCGCGGAGTGGGTGCTTGTAACCGCCAACCAGGAACTCGCCACCGGCATCGGACAGCGCTACGGCGAGGTCCTCCACGCCGAAAACACCCGCCTTTGGACCGATCGGTACAGCAACATTTTGGGTGCGCTGAGATAGAGTCACAGCGAAACTCCCAAAATCGTCCCTTTCCTTTCAACCGCCTGCAGTCTCCAATTTCAGACTCCATCTTTCCCCAATGGCAACCTGAAGGCGAGGAATATTGTATGCAAAGCTTTCAAAACACCGTTTCCCAAGAGCAATTCGCAGCCAATCGAGCCAACGCCGCCGGTTCCACCGGCCCCCGCACATCCGATGGCAAAGCCCGTTCTTCCCAGAACGCCCGCAAACACGGCTTCGCTGCCGC
>CAYWHA010000076.1:0-21264 GCA_964457555.1 uncultured Solibacteraceae bacterium | reverse complement strand
TGGTATCGAAGATAAACTGTAGCAAAAATGAGGGCCGGAGTGTAAGCCAAATAGACCCCGAATAGCCGTTTGGATACCATGCGGCTACCCCAACAGGCCAGAATGGTCAATTCCGTGTGCCCGCTCGGGAAGCAATCGAACGCCACCGATTCCAGACGGTCAAGTCCGCCCTGCATGCGCCCAAACAACCATAAACCTCTGAGCGGCACGTGCTGCAGGGATGCCAGTAGAAACCGGGGGCCTCGGGCTGGTACTAGCAGGTACCCGATATAGGACGTAAGGAATCCCAGCGCGATTAAAAAAGCGTAATATTGGAAGTTTTCGTAGTTCCTTCGCCTCCAGATCCCATAGGCGAGCAGCAGCACGGCCGGCAGGAAAAGGGTGTAGGCGATTTGCAGGAATTCCGTAAGCCCAGGCGTTTGGATGCGCTCTAGCCAGACGCAGGGATTGGCGTGCCAGAAGCGGTAATCCAGACGCGCCAGGGCTTGGTCCCCATTCCAGCCGCGCACAGCGGGAATGAGCTTTGCCATCTCCCGATAGCAAGCTCCAACGTAGGGCAGGGGGTACCAGTTGCGGAAGATCCAACTGGTAGGATTGGGACGCTTGACTTCAAAAACGAGGAGGGCCACGGCGGCCACATGCACGGCCGCGAACAGCGGCGCCTCCGGAAGACGGTTCCACCACCCGAGGATCAGCGCCAGGGTGAAAGCCTGATATCCCAGAAGGACCTTATCGACAGGCCAGAAGTGCGTGTCTCCAGGCGCGCCGCCAGCCCGTTTTACCAATTCAGCCAACCCGATTCCTTGTACCAGGCGAGAGTCTCCGTCAGGCCGGCCTGCAAGGTGGTATTCGCCTCAAAGCCAAGCTCCACGGCCGCACGGCCCACATCGCAGGTCCAGGAGGGGCAGCGCGCCTCCCGAATCTTATCACGCGACACGATGCCGGGCGTACCGGTCAGCCGGGACCACGCTTCCGCGCAGGCGCCCACGGCGTAGGCCGCCCCGTAAGGAATGCGCACGACGCGCGGCGGCTTGCGTCCCATGATGCCGGCAGCCGCCTGCCCAAACTCGCGCCATGAAACCGGTTGGCGCGCGGCCAGGAAGTAGGTCCGGCCGGCAGCCCGCGGGTCGCGCGACGCCAGCGCCAGAGCGCCGGCCAAATCCTTCACGTAAATGGCGCTGAACCATTCGCCCCCTCCGGCGATCTCCAGCGTCAGGCCCCGCGCGGCGGATTTCAGAACCTGGAAGACATCCGTATCGCGCGGGCCGTAGACCACGGCTGGACGCACAATCGCCGCGTCCGGCAGCAGCGCGCGCACCCTCCGCTCGGCTTCGAGCTTCGACCGGCCGTAGAGGGAGACTGGCCGCGGTTCGGCATCCTCCCGGAGCATCGCGCCCGGACCCACGGCAGCCAGCGAGCTGACGTGCAGGAAGCGAACCGGCCGGCGGGCCGCGGCCCTGGCCAGTGTTTCGGTGGCGCGTGCGTTGCCGTTTTCGTAATCGGCGGCCCGCAACGCCTTGGTAACGCCCGCCAGATGGATGACCGCGTCAACCCCGTCCAAAGCCTCGTCCAGGCCCTGGCCCGTGGACAGATCGGCGAAGACGGGCTGCATTCCGGGCGGCAGCGGGCGCGCCAGCGTCTTGCGGCGCACCAGGCATCGCGCGGTCTCCCCGGAGGCCGCAAGTTTTTCCAGCAGATGGCCGCCGACGAACCCTGTGCCGCCCGTGATGAGCAGCATCAGCGCGGTGTGGCGCGGAAGGCGACTTCGCCGAAGTAGCTCTCCGCGGTGCTCCCGGTGTGTTGGGAATTGATCTGGAGGCGCAGCCCTTTGACATGGGGCGCCGGCTTGCCGTAGGCGCGCTGGTAGTCGTCGGCCAGGTTGCGATTCTCGGCGATCCACTGGTTGAGGCCGGCCGCGCCCGATTCGCAGACCACCGCGAAGACGTGAACCAGCGGGATGAACCCGGCGCTCTCCGCGGCGCCTTTGGGCGCGGTGCTGTCCCAGATATACGAGACAACTCTTCGGTCGGCGAACGCCACCATCACCTGGGCCGCCTGATCGTCCGTCAGGGAATGGCGGAAATCGCCGCCGCGCGGCAACTCAGAGACCTTCCAGCGCCAGCCCAGGTAGGGCATCTGGGCCGGGTCCACATCCACGCTGCGTTCCAGCGCGAAGGAAGATTTCTCGCTCTTCAAGTGCAGGCACGGGCCGGCTGCATCCGTGCAGACGGAAACCTCCGGCTTGCCGTGGTTCACTCTGATCTGCCAATCCGAAGGCATCCTGCCGGCGGGCCAGCTTGCCGTGTCCAGGGCAATCAGGGCAGGCTGGGAACTCGATGCGCCAAGGCTGAGTATAAGAACTATAAGGGCAGTACAAACCAACAGGATCTTCAAAAATCCTCTCAAAGGCGGGCGCGCCGTATTAATTCTCAATATCGCACGATTGCGCTCCTGCGGGCCAGCCCTTAACGGGCTATTCAGCCTTCCAGCAGCCGCGAGATCTCGTCGTATAGACGCCGCGTCAACTCGGCGCGATCGCCGCGCGCCATGCCGGTCACGGGAATGGGGTCGCCCACCCGGAGGCTAACCTGGCCGGCGCGGATATGGACGGAACCCATGGGCAACAGCCGGCGCATGCCCACGAGCACGATGGGCACTACGGGAACGCCGGCCTGGATGGCAATGTAAGCGGCCCCTTCCTTGAACTCGCGCAACCCCTCCGGCGAGCGCCCGCCCTCGGGAAACAACAGCACGGAGACGCCGCGTTCGCGGATGGCGCGCGCGCCCGCACTCATGCTCCGCAGCGAAGCGCGCACGCTGGAACGATCCACCTCCACGTGCCCCGCGCGGCGCAAATGCGTGCCGAGAAACGGAATGCGGAAAAGACTTTTCTTGGCGAAGAAGCGAAACTGGTAGGGCAGCCGCGCCAGAATCGCGGGGATGTCCATGAAGCTGGCGTGGTTTCCCACGAAGACGTACGTGCCGTTGGGGTCGAGCTTCTCCAGCCCTTCGGCGCGCACGCGGATGAAGCTCACCGCCAGCAGCGACTTCGCCCAGAGCCGCGCGATGGAGTGCTGCCAGTTGCCCGTGCGGTCGAAGAAAGACGCGCACAGCGAAAGAGTGCCCATGACTACGGTCGAGAGCACGATCAAGGGAGTGGAGAACAGCAGGGACCGCAGCAGACTCATCGCTTCGCCCCAATCATAGCAGGGGGGCCGCTTTTAGTGCGATAAAGGAAGATCATGAGCAAATCGCTAATCATTCGCAAGGAAGGCGCCCTCGACCTGTTGTCGCTGGGCGCGCTGGTTCACCGGCTGGATACCGGGGTGATTCCATTTCGCAAAGCCACCGAGTGCCGGATTCACGTGAGCGGCGGGGAGTTCAACGTGGCCGCCAATCTGGCGGATTGCTTCGGCATGACCACGGGCGTCGCCTCGGCCATGGTGGATTACCCCATCGGCAGCCTGATCGCGGAGCGCGTCAAGGCCATGGGCGTGAAGCCCTTCTACAAGCGATTCCAGCACGACGGCGTGACGGGACCCAACATGGCGACGGTGTACAGCGACCGCGGCTGGGGCGTACGCCCTCCGGTGGTGTTCTACAACCGGTCGAACGAAGCCGGGGCGCTGTTGAAGCCGGGCGATTTCGATTGGAACGCCATCTTCGGCGCCGGCGTGCGCTGGTTTCACAGCGGCGGCATCTTTGCCGCGCTCTCGCCGACCACGGCCGAGCTGGTGATTGAGGGCATGCGAGCCGCGCAGGCCGCCGGAGCGGTGGTCTCCTTCGATCTCAACTTCCGCGAAAAGCTGTGGAACCGCTCGGGAGGGGTGGAGCGGGCGCGCGAGGTGCTGGGGCGCATCGTCGAGAACGTGGATGTGCTGGTGGGCAATGAGGAGGACTTGCAGAAGGGCCTGGGCGTGGCCGGCCCGGAGGTCGCCGCAAAATCCAAGCTCGATCCCAGCGCATTCTTCGGTATGATCGACCGCGTGGTGGAGCGCCATCCGCGGATCAAGGTGGTTGCGACCACCCTGCGCGAGGTGCATTCCACCAACCGGCACAGTTGGGGCGCGGTAGCGTGGGTAGGGGGCGAAACCTGCGTGGCGCCGGTGTGCGAGCTGGACGTTTTCGACCGCGTGGGCGGGGGCGACGGCTTCGCTTCCGGTTTCATCTACGGCCTTCTCACCGGCGAATCGCCGCAGGAAGCCGTCAAACTGGGTTGGGCGCACGGCGCGCTGTTGACCACCTTCCCCGGCGACACCACGATGGCGACCGTCGAGCAGGTGCGCGCGTTCGCCAAAGGCGGCTCGGCGCGAATCCAGCGATAGGGGCTATGCCACCCAGACGGTGAGCCGGCCACTGGTGCGGTTCCGCGGGGCTGCCTTGATGACGATTTGAACATCGCGGCCCAGACGCGTCAGACATTCGAACATTCGCTGTTCCGAGATCCCCCGAAAGCGGCCATTGAGCAGCGCCGAGACCTTAGGCTGGGTAAGGCCCAGGATTGCGGCGGCCTGCGCCTGCGTGAGCGCACGGCGGCGGATGACGCCGGAAATCTGAGCGGCCAGTTGCGCCTTCACCAGCATGACGTCGCTATCCGCGTAGCCGAGATCGGCGTACACATTGCCCGATCCAAGCTCAATCGAAATGCCGTTCACGATTCTGTGTTTTGTCGTATCACTCATTATGCCCAAGGTGGAATCTCACCGCCATGTGGAAACCCCATTTCAGGCCACAGATGAACGCAGATCAACGCAGATAACACAAAAACCAACGGTTCTCTCGATTCTTCACCGCACGGTGGGGCGGGCCTCCTGGCCTGCCTTCTTCGGCTCGTTTTCATCCCCAGTGCGGCCGGGCCCGGCCATGCGGGGTTCATCGGCGGCTAACCCTCTTTCCGCAGCCCGCCGGGCGGCAGGATGCGAAGCGCGTTATCCCAGCGCGGCCTTCACCTTTTCCGCAATGTCGCGGGAGGTGAATGGCTTCTGGAGGAAGCCGGAGACGTCCTGGCCGGCGAAGATCCGCATGGTTTCCGTTTCGCTGTAGCCGCTCGAAACCACCACGCGGGCGCGGGGCCGGATCTTCCGCAGTTCCGGCAGAACTTCTTCGCCGCCCATGCCCGGCATGCTCAGGTCGAGGAATACCAGCGCGATGTCTCCGGGGTGCCGCTTGAAAACGTCAATCGCCGCCGACCCGCGCTCCGCCACCAGCACGCGGTAGCCCAGCCGTTCCAGGGTAATCCTTGCCGTCTCGCGCACGATCTTTTCGTCGTCCACCACCAGGATGGTTCCGTTGCCGGACAGGTCCGCATTGCGCGCCGCGGCCTGCGCCGCCGCAACCGCATTCTCCGTCGCCGGCAGCAGGACGGTGAAGCAGGCTCCGTTGCCGGGGGAACTTGCCACAGTAATGGCGCCCTTGTGTCCGCGCACAATGCCGCCGACCGCTGCCAGCCCCAGCCCGCGTCCCACGAACTTGGTCGAAAAGAACGGATCGAAGATACGGCTCCGGGTGGCATCGTCCATACCGCAGCCTGTGTCGCGCACTTCCAGGTAAACGTACTCGCCCGGAGCAAGGTCCGCCGCATTGCGGCCTTCCACCAGGCGCACGCCGGTCTTGACCGTAATCCAGCCCGCATCCACGCCGATCGCCTCGGCCGCGTTCAGGACCAGGTTCATGAACACCTGCTGCATCTGTCCCCGGTCCGCTTCAATCGCGGGCAGCCCGCGCTCCAGCTCCAGGCTCAATTCGATCTTGTGTGGAATGGACGGCTGGACCAGCGCGCGCATCTCCGGAATGAGATCCGACAGGTTCAGGCGTTCCAGGTAGAACCGTCCCTGTCCGGCATAGGCCAGCATCTGTCTGGTGAGGTGCGCAAGCTGGTCGCCCGTCTTGAGAATTCCCTCCAGGAGTTCGGTGACCGGGCTGCCGGGCGGCGTCATGTCCTGCGCCAGGCTGGCGCTGCCAATCACGCCCACCAACAGGTTGTTGAAATCGTGCGCGATGCCGCCCGCCAGCAAGCCGATGCCTTCGAGCTTCTGCGCCTCGCGCAGCCGTTCCTCGGCTTCCCTGCGGGCGGTGATATCCATGAACACCACCGCAAAGCGCCCCGGAGAAGGCCTGTACGCACTCGCCTGATACCAGCGGCCCAACGGGGCGGCGTAACTTTCGAATGTCGCCGGCTCGCCCGTGAGCGCCACCCGGCCATACCTTTCGATCCATTCGGGCTCGATCCCCGGCAGGGCTTCCCGCACCGTACGGCCGACCAATTCGGCGGCTTTGAGGCCCGTCAGCCGCTCGAAGCCGGGATTCACGTCCAGGAACCGGTAATCGCACACCGCGCCCGCCGCGTCCGTGACCACTTCGTGCAGCGCGAAGCCTTCCTCCATGTTGCGGAACAGCGAGCGGTAGCGCTCTTCGCTCTCCCGCAATGCCTCCTGCGCCCGGCGCTTCTGGGTGACATCGTGGAATACCAGCACGACGCCCGTCAGGTTGCCCGCGCCGTCCAGAATCGGCGCCGCGCTATCCTCGATGGGAGTCCGGCGGCCATCCCTGGCGACCAGCGCAGTCCCGTTCGCCAGAGCCAGGGGACGCCGTTCGCTCAAGACCCGCGCCACCAGGCCGTCGCCCGGCTGGTGGGTGACTTCATTGACAATATCGAAGACCCGCTCGACCGGCTGGCCCAGGGCGTCACTCTCAGTCCAACCCGAGAGCGACGCGGCCACCGGGTTGACAAAGGTGACGCGGCCTTCGGTGTCGCAGGCGATGACGCCGTCGCCGATGCTGGTGAGCGTGACCTGCAGCCACTCGCGGTTCCGCCGCAGTTCTTCCTCGGCGCGCGTTCGCGAGGTGATGTCGCGGCCATACAGGTTCACGTAGTTCTCGCCCGGCGGTTGCGCGGCCCCAAACCAGAACGTCCGGCCGCGAGGGTCGCCAAGTTCCACTTCTTCCACCCCATGCGCACTCTGGAAGGCATCGGCCGCCAGCGCCTGAAGGGGCGCCGGGAGGGCGCCGCGCTCCGCTTCGCCCATCGCGGCCAGGAAATCCCGCGCCGGCGTGTTGCAGTACAGCAGGGCGCCGTCGCGGGCAACGCGCAGCACGGGACTGGGGTTCTCTTCGGGGAACTGCGCCAGCCGCCGCTGCGCTTCGCCGGCCCGCTTGCGTTCGGTAATGTCGGTGAGAAACGAATAGTAATATTCGGGCTGCCCGCCGGCATCGCGCACCACATGCACCAGCAGTTCGATGGGCACGCGCGAGCCGTCCTTGCGGATGTACTCCTTTTGGTAGCGGACGGGCTCGCCGGTGCGGTGGAGTTCCTCGAGCTTTCGGCTCTCCATCTCGCGCCATTCCGGCGGCGTAAGCGCGCGGGTCCAGTCGAGCGCGTGCAGCTCCGCGGCGCTATAGCCGGTAAGCCGTTCGAAAGCGCGGTTCAGGCGGCCCAGGCGGCCATCGGGGTAACCCACCGCGAAAGGCTGGGATGCAAGTTCCAGGAGGCTGGCGAGAAGTTCCTTCTCACGGCGGGTTTCGCGCAGCGCCTGTTCCCGGTCGTAGGCCTCGGCCTTCTGCCTGGAGCGCTGGTAGAGCTCGCACACCGCGCTGATGGCCACGCCCATAATGCTGAAAATCACCAGCGCCAGGCGGTCGATGGGCGATGCGACCGCGAACTCTTCAACCGGCGGCAGGATCCAATAGACCGCACCGCAGGCCGACAGCGCCGTCGCCGCCAATCCCGGCCCAAGACCGCCCAACAGAGCCGCCAGCATGACCGCCGGATAGAACGTGATGTACGGGGGTAATCCGGGGCCGGCCCAGCCGTTCGCCAACCGGTTCAGCGCGAACGCCGCCGCCACGGCCGATACCGCCAGGCCGTAACGCCACACCTGAGCCGTCACAGGTCCGCTCTTTCCCCAGGCGCCCAGGACCTCCGCCAGCGAAATCTCCCGGACGCCCGTCTCACGCGACGAGGCCAGGACCGCGATGCACGTGTATACCAAGCCGAGCGTCTGTGTGAGCCGCGCGGCCCAGTGCAGCGGGGAATCCGTCACGGATATTGTCATGCCCTCGGCCAGACCGGTTGCCAGTAGAACCAGACCGAGCGCATACCAGCGGAGAAAGGCCGACGGCGCCCGGCGGTCCGCGCGCCAAAGCAGACCGGCGGTCGCCGCGAAGAGCGCCGCGGCAAGGCTCACCACCGCGTTGCGCAGCGGAGTCCCACCCTGGCCCTCAACGAAGAAGGCCGGCATCCGGCCCGTGAAGGCCAGCCAGACCACCACCGCCATGGCGGATGCGCCGCCCGCATAGGCCGCCGTCAGCCATGCGGCGGTATGACTCAGGCGGGTCTTGCGGCGGAAGGCAGCCGCCACGCCCGCGAATTGGCACAGGGCAGAGAGCAGGATCGACGTGTTGTAGACGGCAAAACCCGTGTCCGTGCCGCGCGCCAGCCCGCTCGGCATGCAGGCCGCCCCGATATAGGACATCAGTACGCCGCAGCCGAGCATCAGGACGCTGGCTTGGCCGCCCGCCAGGAAACTGCGCGCAGCCGGAAGAGCAATGAACAGGAGTCCCAGCAAAGCGCCGCCATCGCTGAGCAGCCAGCTCAAGACGGGCGAATGCCACACGGCCCGCACGTCCGCCACCCACAGCCCGGCCATCGCCGCCAGAGCCAGCGGGACCGGCAGCCAAGCCAAGCCGTAACGCGCCAGCGGGGAACTGGAGAGAGGAGGGCGCCGCGGCGGCTCCGTTTCTGCCTTCGCCTGTTTTGCTTCCATGTTACTGGCCGGGAATCCTTAAGTCAGGCTGCCCCTTCCAGAGCCTGGTCAACGATTTTCAACATGTCGGCCGGGACAAAGGGCTTCCGGATAAACGCGAAACCCGGCGGAACTCGCTCAGTGTAACCCGAAACCACGATCACGGGGAGCGCGGGGAATGAGCCTCTGACCGAGTACGCCAAGTCGATTCCGTTCATGTCCCCCGGCATCTCGATATCGGTAATCAGACAATCGATACGGCCGCTAAGTTCCTCGATCGTTCGAAGCGCCGCGGCTGCACTCGAGGCTTCGAGGCTGACAATCCCCCTGCGACGCAATACGGCGCCAAGGTAGGCGCGGATTGCCGGTTCGTCGTCCACAATGAGACAGATGGGATCTCCCATGTCTCGCCACCGCCTTTGTCGTAGTCGTACCGCAAGTTACCCGTCGCCGCGGGCAGGGTGTCCTCGCAGCCGTCGCGATCGGGCTAACCGCAATGCCGCGGAAGCTACCAGCGCTTCCGTCCGTATCCGCCGCCACCGCCGGAGCGTTCGGCCTTCGGGCGGGCTTCGTTGACTGTCAGCGCTCTGCCGGAAAGCTCCGTGCCGTTTAGCGCGGCAATGGCTTTTTCGCCTTCGGCATCGTGAGTCATCTCGACGAATCCGAATCCCCTGGGCTGGCCAGTGTCGCGATCCGTGCAAACGTTCACGCGGTCCACCGCGCCGTAGGCTTCAAAAAGGGCGCGAACCGTATCTTCCGTAGCCCCAAAACTGAGGTTCCCCACATAAATATTCTTCATAGTCAGTCTTCCCTTCTTATCGCGGCGGCGGGCATCAGGAGCGTAACGGTGGGGCTGTGAGGACTACCGGGCGGGGCATCCAATATCGGTCCCAGGGTGGAAGCCGGGCGCTCCGTGGCGCTTTCTTCCGCCCAATGTCTGATTGAGTCGCGACCTTGTCTCACAAATATTATTTAGGGTCTACTAACCTTAGTCAATATAAGAAATGGCTGAAATCGACTAGATTCAGTTACAAAACACGATTATAAGAACGGCGCCGTTCATTGCCATGAGAACGCTAGCGTACCGGCCCACGACCGTCTTACCTAACAACAAACGCTTTACCGAACCACGAAACGTCTTTACCGAGCCGCGAACGTTAAGAGAGCGGTCTTCGCCGATGCCCGCCGCTCACCGCCTCACCGGCACGCGCCCGATCAACTCGTCGAACCAGTCGTCAACGCCATCCATTCGACGGCCGGTGGCTTCGGCGCCGGGCATCTGCTCGATCAGGAAGCGCTTGCCGTCGGGCGCGGAAGTTCATTCATCTTAGCCCGCTGGGCACTACCGTTTCGTGGTGGAAAAATCTTGACCGTTCGAATGCCTCGCGGGAGCGCTCCCCAAACGAAGCCGTTTTCTTGCCAACCCACACAAAATAAGGTGCTTGCGACGCGCGCCAAACGAACCCAATCGTCCGCCGCGCCGGACGCGGCGGCAGTTCCGGCGCTCCGCCGCCCTTGACACCCCGGCCCGCCGGAATTTAAGGTAAAAGTGTCTGAAAGTCCCAGAGGTTGAACCGCCGCACGGACCCTTGGAGGCGTCATGGCAATCATAGCGGGCCAAAATGCGCTTGCGCTAGAAGAGCAGAGCTTCGCGGACCGCACCATCTCCGCACACACCGGACAACCCGGCGAATTGCTCGGAATCCTGGAGAACCTCCAGGACCATCATCCGAATAAGTACCTTTCCCCCGAAATCCTGGAATACGTCGCCGAAAAGACCGACCTTCCCCTGGCGCAGATCTACAGCGTGGTCACCTTTTACGCGCTCTTCAACCTGGAGCCGCAGGGCGAGCACACCATCTGCATCTGCCGCGGCACCGCCTGCCACACGCGCGGATCGCGCAACCTGTTGCAGCGCCTGCGCCTGGAACTGGGCCTCCCGGAGGAAAGCGAGGAAGGCGCCGACAAGGTTTGCCTCACTACGCCGGACCGGCGCTATTCCATGCGCACGGTGGCCTGCTTCGGACAATGCGCGCTGGCGCCGGTGGTGGAGGTAGACCACGAGATCTTCGGCCACATGAATGAACGCACCCTCCACCGCGAGTTGGAGCACCTGGAGAACGGGAGGAAAAAGGCGTGATCCGCATTCAGGATTTCAGCACGTTCAATGCCGTGCGCGAGGCCGGAATGGCCAAGCTGGTTCCTTCGCGGCCCCGTGTGGGAGTCGGCATGGGCACTTGCGGAAAGGGCAACGGCGCCGATGGCGTCTACCATGCGTTCAAGGAAGCCATCGAGCAGGGCGGCCGCGACATCAAGCTGGCCTCCGTAGGCTGCTTCGGCTTCTGCGCGCAGGAACCCCTGGTCAATGTGCGCGTGCCCGGAAAGCCGTTGGTGATCCTGCGGAGGGTGGAAGCCGGCGACGTCCCGCGGATTCTCGACGACATGGGGGTGGGCAAAGTCCCCGAAGATCTGGCGCTTTGCAAGGTGGAAGCCTGGGACCACATGACGGCGCATGTGGATTATGGCGAGGGATTCCCCAACATCCCCTCCTGGCAGGACGTGCCGTTCTTCAAGCCGCAGAAAAAGATCGTGCTGCGCAACTGCGGCCTGATCAGCCCGGACGATATCGAGGAATATGTCGCGATCGGCGGCTACCAGGCGCTCTATAAGGTCCTCATCGACAACAATCCGGAGCTGGTCATCGAGCAGATCAAAGCCTCCAAGCTGCGCGGCCGCGGCGGCGCCGGCTTCCTCACCGGATTGAAGTGGAATTACCTGCGCACGGCGGTCTCGGACCAGAAGTACATCGTCTGCAACGCGGACGAAGGCGATCCCGGCGCCTACATGAACCGCAATGAGATTGAAAGCGACCCGCACTCGCTGATTGAGGGCATGATCATCGGCGCCAACGTGATGGGCGCCACGGAAGGCATTATCTACGTGCGGGCGGAGTACCCGCTGGCGGTGCATCGTTTGACCCGCGCCATCGAACAGGCGCGGCAGTCGGGCATCCTGGGCGATAACATCCTGGGACGCGGCTTCAAGTTCGATATCCGTCTGGTGGAAGGCGCGGGCGCGTTCGTCTGCGGCGAGGAAACCGCCCTCATCGCGTCGCTCGAAGGCTATTCCGGCCGTCCCCGTCCCCGGCCGCCTTTTCCCGCGCAAAAGGGGTTGTACGGGAAGCCCACGGTCATCAATAACGTCGAAACCTGGTACAACATCGCGCCGATCGTGGCCAAAGGACCGGCCTGGTTCAGCGAAACCGGCAGCGCCAAGAGCGCCGGCACCAAGGTCTTCTCGCTGGTCGGCAAGATCGCCAATACAGGCCTGGTCGAAATGCCCCTCGGCACGCCGCTCAAGACCTTCATTTACGACGTGGGCGAAGGCGGTCCCGATGGCAAGCACGTCAAGGCCGTGCAGACCGGCGGGCCTTCGGGCGGCTGCATTCCGCTCGAAATGTTCGACACGCTCGTGGATTATGAGACCCTGGCGCAGATCGGCTCCATCATGGGGTCGGGCGGCATGGTGGTGATGGATGAAGACAACTGCATGGTGGATGTGGCGCGCTACTTCATCGAATTCACCCACTCGGAATCCTGCGGCAAGTGCATCCCCTGCCGCGTGGGCCTGGACAAATCCCTGCGCCTTCTGAATTCGTTTACGCGCGGGGCAGCCAAGGAAACCGACCTCGACCAGCTCGACGAGATGGGCCGCATGATCCGCGACACCTCGCTGTGCGGCCTGGGGCAGAGCGCTCCCAACCCGCTGCTCACCACCATGCGGCACTTCCGCCACGAGTTCGAAGACCACATCCGCGCGCACCGCTGCCGCGCGGGGGTCTGCGAGGAGTTGGCGCTTTCGCCCTGCGAAAACAGTTGCCCGCTGCACATGAACATCCCGCGCTTCCTCCAGCTTTACAAGGAAGGGCGTCTCGACGATGCCTTCGAAGCCGTGGTGCTCGATAACCCGCTTCCCGCCTCCACCGGCCGCGTTTGCCAGCATCCGTGCGAAGACCGCTGCCGCCGCCGCATGGTGGATGAGCCGCTCAATATGCGGGAAGTGCACCGCTTCATCGCCGATTCCATCTACGGTACGGACCGCTTCGAGGAATTGGCCGCGCGCATTGCCGCTCACAAGCTGCCGCCCACGGACCGCAAGGTCGCGGTGGTGGGCGCCGGACCCACCGGCCTGACCGCGGCATTCTACCTGGCGCTGCTCGGCCATGCCGTGACCGTCTACGAATCCAACCCCGAACCCGGCGGAATGCTGCGCTACGCCCTGCCCGACTACCGCCTGCCCAAAGCCGTTGTGCGGCAGGAAGTGGAGCTGATCCGCCGCCTGGGAGTGGAGTTCGTCTGCGGCGTCACGGTGGGCGCCGACATCAGCCTGAATGACCTGGACAGCCAGTACAACGCCGTTTTCATGGGCATCGGAACCTGGAAAGAATCCTGGGTTTATCTCCCTGGCACCGAGTTGCAGAACGTATACCCGGCATTGCTCTTCCTGGAAGCTGTGGCCAAGCAGGAAGCGGTCCACCCGGGCAAGCGCGTGGTGGTGATCGGCGGAGGCAACGCGGCCATCGATTCCGCGCGAACCTCGGTCCGTCTGGGGGCCGACGTCACGGTGGTCTACCGCCGCGAACGCAAGGACATGCCGGCCATCCGTGAGGAAACCGAAGCGGCCGAAGCCGAGGGCGTGCATTTCGTGTTTCTGGCCACGCCGCACCGCATCGTCGGCGATGAAAGCGGCAAAGTGAAGGCCATCGAGGTGGTCAAGACCCGTCTCGGCGAGTTCGATTCCACCGGCCGCCGCCGTCCCATTGCCACCAACGAGATCCGCCGTTTCGAGTGCGAAGCCGTCATTCTGGCGGTGGGCGAGGCTGTGGACATGGATTTCGTCCGTGCCTCCGGCCTGCGCATCAAGGAAAACGGCACGCTCGAGGTGGATCGCTACACCCTCGAAACCAGCCGCAGCAAGTTCTACGCGGGCGGCGACCTGATCAGCGGCGCTTCCAACGTCTCGAACGCCATGGGCTACGGCAAGAAAGCCGCCCGCACCATGGACTACCGCTTGATGGGCGGCGGACGCTGGGGCCGCATCGCCCCGTCCTTCGAATACGACAACGCCCCTCCCGAGCAGCCAGCCGAGTGCGGGCGCAACGTGACCGAGGAATTGCCGGCCCATGAGCGCGTGGAGAATTTCGAGGAATCCGTAATCGGCTTCCGCCCCAACCAGGCCATGGAAGAATCCTGCCGCTGCCTCCGTTGCGACATCAAGGAGCACCACTAATGGTCTTCTCCGCGTCTCTGCGTCTCCGCGTCAAAACTCTCGGCGGTGAAAAGGAGAACCCGCTTGTCTGACAAACTCTCTATCCGAATCGACGGCGAATACGTCGCCGCCCACGAAGGCCAGACCATCCTCGAAGTGGCGCGCGCCTGCGGCAAGTACATCCCCACCCTGTGCTGGCTGGAGAGCCTCACGCCCGTCGGCGCCTGCCGCCTGTGCATCGTGGAAGTGTCCGGCGTGAACCGCCTGTTGCCGGCCTGCACCACGCCGGTTCAGGACGGCATGAGCGTCACGACCCATTCGGAAAAGCTGGCCGCTTACCGCCGCATCGCGCTGGAGTTTCTCTTCTCCGAGAGGAATCACCAGTGCTCCGTGTGCGTCTCCAATAACCATTGCGAACTGCAGGCCATGGCGCAACGCCTGGGCGTCAACAGCGTGCGCTACGCCTACTCCTTCCCCAAGCTGCCGGTGGACGTGTCGCACGACCGCTTCGTGCTCGACCATAACCGCTGCATCCTTTGCACGCGCTGCGTGCGGGTGTGCGCCGAGGTGGAGGGTGCGCATGTGTGGGATATCGGCTCGCGGGGCATCCACTCCATGCTGGCTTGCGACATGAACAAGCCGTGGGGCGACGCGAAAAGTTGCACCAACTGCGGCAAGTGCGTTCAGGTGTGCCCCACCGGCGCGCTGGCCGAAAAGGGATTCGCCGTGGAGGAAATGGTCAAGAGCGACGCCAAAGTGACGCGCCTGGCTTCCCGGCGCGGAGGCCGTCAATGAAGAAGATCCGGCTTGCCACCGTATGGCTGGACGGCTGCGCGGGATGTCACATGTCGCTGCTCGACATCGACGAAGCCATTCTCGGCGTGGCCGCGCGCGTGGACGTGGTCTACGGCCCGCTGGTGGATGCGCAGGAATTCCCCAAAGCCGTGGACGTGACTTTGATCGAGGGCGCGATCAGCTCGCAGGAAGACCTCGAAAAGGTGAACAACATCCGCAAGCGCAGCAAGCTTGTGGTGGCGCTTGGCGATTGCGCCGTTAACGGCAACGTCCCCGCCATGCGCAACCAGATCGTACCGCGCAAGCTGCTCGAGCGCATCTACATCGAGGGCGCGCAGGAGGGCAAAGGGATTCCCACCTCGGGCGTGCCCGCTCTACTGCGGCAGGCGGTGCCGGTCCACCAGGTAGTGAAGGTGGATCTGCACGTTCCCGGATGCCCGCCGCCTCCTTCGGCCATCGCGTTCGTGTTGGGCGAGTTGCTGGAAGGCCGCGTGCCGAACCTCGCCGGGAAGGTGAAATTTGGCTAGAAAAGCGAAGCCCAGTACCGCCGCCGGTCTCGCCGGCGGTGTCTTGCCGGCCGCGCTCCCTCCGCCTCCGGAATTGAAGGCTACTCCCATGAAAAAAATCACCATCGATCCCGTTACGCGCATCGAAGGCCACGCCAAGATCGATATCTTCCTGGACGACGCCGGCCAGGTCGTCGACACCAATTTCCACGTCACCCAGGTGCGCGGCTTCGAGAAATTCACCGAAGGGCGTCCGTTCTATGAGATGCCCTCGATCACGGCGCGCATCTGCGGCATCTGTCCGGTGAGCCATTTGCTGGCCTCGTCCAAGGCGTGCGACGCCATCATGGCGGTGGCCCCGCCCGAGACCGGCATCAAGCTGCGCGAGTTGGTCCACTGCGCCCAGTTCGTGCAGTCGCACGCCCTCAGCTTCTTCCACCTCTCCGCGCCCGACCTGCTGCTGGGCTTCGATTCCGACCCCGCGCGGCGCAACGTCTTCGGCCTGATCGAACAGAATCCGGAGATGGCCAAGGCCGGCGTGGCGCTGCGCAAGTTCGGTCAGCAGATCATCGAGGGGCTGGCCAAGGAGCGCGTGCATCCTTCCTGGATTGTCCCCGGAGGCGTCAACGCGCCGCTGGCCCCGGAGGTGCGCGAACGCATCCTCGCAGGCCTGCCCGCCGCACGGGCGCTGGCGGATAAGACGCTGGCCTTCTTCAAGACCGTGGTGGACAAGTTCCAGGAGGAGATCGACAACTTCGGCACTGCCCCGACCATGTTCGCCGGCATGGTGGACGAAGCCGGCGGCTTGCAGTGGTACGACGGCCGCCTCAAGTTCAACGATGCCGAGGGCGCCGTGGTTTCCGCCGGGATGCAGGCGCGGGATTACGCTAGTTTCATCGGCGAGGCCTCGCTGCGCGATTCGTATCTGAAGGCGCCGTACTACAAGCCGGTGGGTTACCCGGCGGGCGTCTACCGCGTCGGCCCGCTGGCGCGTTTGAACGTGGCGGACGGCTTCGGCACCCCGGCCGCCGACAAGGAGCTGGCCGAGTTCCGCCAGCGCTGCGGCCCGGTGGTTCACAGCTCGTTCCACTACCATTACGCGCGTCTGATGGAGCTGTTGCACGGCCTGGAGAAGATCGAACGTCTGCTGGCCGACCCGTCCATTCTGAACACGCACGTGCGCGCCCACGCATCCGTGAACAGCCTGGAGGGCGTGGGCATGATCGAAGCCCCGCGCGGCGTTCTGATCCACCACTACAAGGTGAACGAGCAAGGCGCCATCGTCTGGGCCAACCTGATTGTCGCCACCGGCCACAACAACCTGGCGATCAACCGCGGCGTGATGCAGGTAGCCAAGCACTTCATCGACGGCGGCAAGCTGCAGGAAGGCATGCTCAACCGCGTGTCGGCGCTGGTCCGCGCGTATGACCCGTGTTTAAGCTGCTCGACGCACGCGGACGGCGCGCTAGCGATGGAGATCAGCCTCCATGCTCCGGATGGGACCGTGTTAGACCGGCTGGCGTGAGCGCGAAGGAGTCGGGTCAGACGCCATTATCCGCTAGCGAGTCCGCCGCAGCGTGGCAACTGGTAGGATAGAAGCGGTTCTGGCGGTAGTCGCCCACGGCGAGACCGTCGCGGCCTATGCAGACGATAAGCCGCACCCGAGCCGATTGCTGCTTGGCTTTGTGGACGGGAAACCTCTGCACGTTGTCGTAGCGTTCGATGAGTCCGTCGGCATCTGCATCGTCGTGACGGCGTATGAACCAGCCATCGAACAATGGGGAGTCGACTTCAGAACGAGGAAGAATCAATGAGCTGCGTGATTTGCAGAAACGGGACGACCCATAAAGGACACGTCACGGTGACGGTCCAGCGCGGCGAAACGACCGTGATTCTGAAACGCGTGCCGGCGGATGTGTGCGACAACTGCGGCGAGTACTATCTTTCGAGCGAAGTGGGCACCCAGGTGTTGGAACGCGCCGAAGCGGCGGTCAAGAGCGGAGCCGAAGTCGGGATTCTGAAGTTCGCTGCCTGATTTCGGATTCGGGAGCATAGCGGAGCACCGCAGCACCCGCGGTTCGCCGTGGTAGACTTCAGGCAGGGAACCTTGAGGCAAGTCAAAATCATTGTCGAGAAGCACGCGGATGGCTATGTGGCCTATCCTCTGGGCCTGAAGGGCGTCGTTGTGGGCGAGGGCAACAGCTACGAGGAAGCCTTGGCCGATGTAAAGTCCGCCATCCGGTTCCACATCGAGACGTTCGGCGCTGAAGTCATGGCTGACGATTCGCCGCTGTTGGAGGCGTTTGTCGCGGAAGCGACCATTCCAGCCTGATGGCGAAGTTTCCCGTCGATGCCCCAAAGTCAAAGGTGCTCGCCGCGTTCCGCGTACTAGGGTTCGAGTTAGTTCGCGAGGCCGAGCACATCGCCATGCGGCGCCCGAACGCGAGGGGCGGTTCCGATTTTCTTACCATGCCGAACCACCCGACCCTCAAGGCCTCCACTTTGAGGAGTATCCTGACGCAGGCCGGCATTTCCCGGGACGAATTCTTGGGCGCCTACCACGGGCGCTGACCTCGTCAACCGTCTCCGCCGCCCTACCCCATCTTCCCCTTCACCGCCTCCGCCGCTTCCGCCACCGGCACGTCGGCGGATTTCCGCGTCTTCCGCTCCACCAGTTCCACTTTGCCGGCGGCCAGCTTCTTTCCCACCACCACGCGCCACGGAATGCCGATCAAATCGGCGTCCTTGAACTTCACGCCGGGGCGCTCGTCGCGGTCGTCGAACAGCGTGTCCAAGCCCAGCGCCAGGCAGCTTTCGTAGATACCCCGCGCGGCCGTCATTTGCGCCTCGTCGGAGTTATTGGCTGGCGTCACCACCACCTGGAACGGCGCGATGGAGGCCGGCAGAATCATGCCGTCCTTATCGTGGTACAGCTCGATGGCGCAGGTCAGTATGCGCTCGATGCCGATGCCGTAGGACCCCATGATGGGCGTCACTTCCTTGCCGTCCGCGGCGAGCACCCGCAGGCCCATGGAATCGGAGTACTTGTAGCCGAGCTTGAAAATGTGGCCGACCTCCACGGTCTTCACCACGTCCAGCGCGGCGGCGCAGTGCGGGCACTGGTCGCCCGCGGCCACCTGGCGCAGGTCGCGGACTTCGGCCTGGAAATCTTCGCCCATGGTGACGTTGCGCAGGTGGTAATCGTTCTTGTTGGCCCCGGCGATCATGTTGCGCCGGCCCACCAGCGCCTCATCCGCGAGGATGGCGACATTCTTCAACCCGACCGGGCCCAGCGAACCGGCTTCGGCGCCGAACCACTCCGCGATCTCATCGGGCCGGGCCTGCCGGAATTCAGGGTCGTTGGCCACCGCGCCGAATTTGGTTTCGCTCAATTGATGATCGCCGCGCAGCAGGGCCAGCACGGGCTTGCCATCGGCCACCAGCACCAGGCTTTTCATCTGCGAAGTCTCGGGCAAGCCGGTGAAAGCGGCCACCTCGGCGATGGTCTTCCGGCCGGGCGTGTGAAATTCTTCCGGCGTGAGATCGCCCGCGGGATCGGCCACGCCCGGCGCGGCAGGGGTGGCGACGGCCTTTTCCAGGTTCGCCGAGTAGCCGCAAGCCCGGCAGATGGCCACCAGGTCCTCACCCGCGTCGGAGACCACCATGAACTCGTGCGACTGGCTTCCGCCCATGGCGCCGGAATGCGCCTCCACGGCTGTGTAGATCAGGCCGCAGCGGTCGAAGATGCGGCGATAAGCCTGGAAGTGCTTCTCGTAGGCTATGTCCAGCCCGGCCTGATCCATGTCGAAGGTGTAGGAATCCTTCATGATGAACTGGCGCACGCGCAGCAGGCCGGACTTAGGGCGCGGCTCATCGCGGAACTTGGTCTGAATCTGGTACCAGATCTGGGGAAGCTGCTTGTAACTGCGCAGCTCGCCGCGGGCGATGGAGGTCATGATCTCTTCGTGAGTCATGCCCAGACACAGGTCGTGGCCGGAGCGGTCCTTCAGGCGGAACATGTTGTCGCCCATGATGTCCCACCGGCCGGACTCCTGCCAGATCTCCGCCGGGTTCAGCCCGGGCAGGTACATCTCCTGGCCGCCGATGGCGTCCATCTCCTGGCGCACAATCTGCTGAATCTTGAGCAGCGACCGTTGGGCCAGGAAAAGGTAGTTGTAGAGACCCGCCGAAAGCTGGCGGATGTACCCGGCGCGAAGCAGTAACTGGTGGCTGGCGACTTCGGCCTCGGCGGGGACTTCGCGCAGCGTCGGAATGAACAACTTACTCCAGAGCATAGAGTTGGAGGGAGAATCCAATTCTACCATGGTAAAATCAGAAGTTCCCCCTATGCGTATTGCCATTGCCGCGGACCACGCCGGATTCGCGCTGAAAGAAAGACTGTTGCCGAAGCTCGCCGAAGAGGGGCATTCGGTTACGGACTTCGGGACCCATTCGCCCGAATCGTGCGACTATCCCGAATTCGCGGAGCGCGTGGCGCGCGAAGTGGTGGAGGGCCGCGCGGAGCGGGGCATCCTGGTGTGCTCCACGGGAATCGGCATGGCTATCGCGGCGAACAAGGTTTTCGGCGTGCGCGCCACGCCCGCGGAACGCGAGGATGAAGTCCGCCTGACGCGCGAGCACAACGACGCGAACGTGCTCACGCTGGGGGCGCGGTACATCGACGAAACGCGCGCGGTGGAATTGATCCGCGTGTTTCTCAGCGCGGAGTTCGAAGGCGGCCGGCACGCGCGGCGGCTGGCGGAGATCGCGGCGATCGAGAAGCGCAATTTGCAGGGACACGAATCCTGCGGGAGACACGAGTAAGAACATGACGGCAGCAGAACGAATGTCGCGGCCATTGGCCGAGGTCGATCCGGAAATTTACCAGGCCATTCAACATGAGGTGGAGCGCCAGGACTCGCAGCTCGAACTGATCGCCAGCGAGAATTTCACCTCGGAGGCCGTGCTCCAGGCCACCGCCAGCGTCTTCACCAACAAGTACGCAGAGGGGTATCCCGGCAAGCGTTATTACGGCGGATGCGAATTCACGGACGTCGTGGAGAACCTGGCGCGGGAGCGTGCGAAGGCGCTCTTCGGAGCGGAATACGCCAACGTGCAGCCGCATTCGGGATCGCAAGCCAACCAGGCCGCGTACGCCGCCGTGTGCTCGCCCGGCGACACGGTCATGGGGCTGAACCTGGCCCACGGCGGCCACCTCACGCACGGGCACAAGCTCAACTTCTCGGGGAAAACCTACCAGATTGTTCCTTATGGCGTGCGCCGGGAAGACGAGCGCATCGATTACGACGAAGTGGACCGGCTGGCGCGGGAGCACAAGCCCAAGATGATCGTGGCAGGCGGCAGCGCCTACCCCAGGACGCTCGATTTCGCGCGTTTTCGCCAGGCGGCCGACGCGGTAGGCGCGGTCCTGATGGTGGACATGGCGCACATCTCCGGCCTGGTGGCCGCGGGACTGCATCCGAACCCCTGCGAATACGCCGACATCGTCACTTCCACCACGCACAAGACGCTGCGTGGGCCGCGCGCCGGCATTATCCTGGCCAAGGAGAAGTACGCCGCGGCCATCGACAAGAACGTGTTCCCCGGCATCCAGGGCGGACCGCTGGTGCACGTGGTCGCGGCCAAAGCGGTGTGCTTCCTGGAGGCCATGCAGCCGGAGTTCAAGGACTACCAGAAGCAAGTACTGGCCAACGCGCGCGCGCTCGCCGAAACGCTGATGGCCGCGGGTTTCCGCGTGGTTTCCGGCGGCACGGACACGCACCTCCTGCTGCTCGATGTTTTTTCCCAAGGCATACGCGGCAGGGATGCGGAGCAGGCCCTCGACCGCGCGCGCATCACCGTCAACAAGAACGCGATTCCGTTCGATACGAATCCGCCGATGAACCCGAGCGGCATCCGGCTGGGGTCTCCCGCCGTGACCACGCGCGGGTTCG
>CAYWHA010000075.1:0-21394 GCA_964457555.1 uncultured Solibacteraceae bacterium | reverse complement strand
AGGGGACATTTCTAATGAGTTAAGACAGGGGACATTTTAAACGAGGCTTGACATCGTCTGTCCCCGCAATGCGCTCGCCGGGACGTTACCTGCTATACTAAAGGACGGCTTTTGAGAGTCCCGCGAGAACTTGGCTGAAACCTGATGTCTGCCTCGTCTGGCAGGAACAATCGAGAGACAGAGAAGCCATGAAAAACATCTTCGTAGGTAATTTAGATTTTGCGGCCACCGAGGCCTCCCTCCGTACGCTTTTTGAGCCTTATGGGGCGGTGGAGCGGGTGAGTCTGGTGACCGACCGGGACACCGGCCGTTCCCGCGGCTTCGCTTTCGTCGAAATGACGGATGCGGCTGAGGCCGACCGGGCGATCGCAGCTCTAAACGGCGCCGATCTGGATGGTCGCGCGCTCAACGTCAATGAGGCCCGGCCGAAGCCGCAGGGCGGCGGCGGGCGGGGGTTTGGCGGCGGCGGCGGCGGCTCGGCCCGCGGGGGCGGTCCCCCGAAGCAGCGCCGCGAGCCTCGCTGGTAAGAGTCCTGAATCGGACTACGGCGGCTGGCCGGGAGTGGCTCGGCCGCCTCTTTGAGGAGCCCCATTATGGCCACGCGTTCGCGTACATCGTTTCAGAAACGGCAGAAAGAAATCGCCCGTATGGAGAAGCAACGCGACAAGCTTGCCAGAAGAGCGCAACGCAAGTTGGCGCCACCGGAAGATCCCATGGGCGAAGAACTAGAGGGACTCGAGGGAATTGAAGGCGCCGAACGCGCGTCTCAGGACCCGGCGGATCCTACCACGGATATACCCACTGCCGCGACCAGCTGATGCCCCACAGAGCGGACACGGCGCATGGAGGCGGTAATGGAATTGCGGTACTTGGGTTTTGACCAGACGCAGAATACGCGCGCATACAGGTTTGAAGGCCTTACGAAGGGCGAACCGACTGTGCAATTCGTGGTTACCGCCGACCTGGACATGTTCTTAAGGCACCGCATCGGCATTCAGGAAGGCCCAGGCTTGTGCGCCCGTAAACTCGCTTCCGACGCGCAGACGCCCCACCCGGAAAACGTCGCGCTCACTAACGAAGACCTGGCTGCGATGGTGGACGCCCGCGCCGTGGCGGATGCCCGCAAGGCTGCCTTGCGCCGTAGCGGTCCTCGCCGCCGCCCTGCTCCGTAGCCGCTTAGGCCGATTCCCGCCTTCCTTAAACGAGAAACATCCCCACCGGCGGCCTCCTGCGAGGACCCCGCATGAATTCGTCATCCCCGGCTAGCGCGGTGATACTATCCGTGTTTACGGTTTCATCCAGTGGCAAGTAACTGCCTGCTGAACGCGGGCGGGGCGGGCAGCAGGAGGTTCTCGAATGAAGACTTCAGACGACCAGAGCGGCATGCGCAGGCGAGATGCCTTGAAATCGGTTCTTCTCGCCTTGACGGCGGCGCCGTTGGCGGAGGAAACCGCTGGCGCACAGCAGCGCACGGCGGCTCCCGCAGGGGGCGTCGAGAACCGGCGCGATCAACCCTTCGACGCCGGCTGGCGTTTTCATCGCGGGGATGCTCAAGGCGCGGAACGGCCCGAGTTCGACGACGCCGCCTGGCGTACGCTCGACTTGCCGCACGATTTCAGCATCGAGGCGCTTCCGCAGCGTCTCGAGGAGAACGGCGCCGGCGCTTTGTGGGGCGAAACCGCGTTGGCGGCGCGCATCGGTCCCTTCGACTCGGTCGAGAGCGAGGGCGGGCGAAGCACTGGCTGGGTGGTCGGAGGCATTGGCTGGTATCGCAAGCGGTTTGCGGCGAGCGCCGTTCCCGCCGGCGGTCAAGCCGAGATTGTGTTCGACGGCGTGTACATGAACAGCGATGTCTGGCTGAACGGCCAGATGCTGGGCAATCATCCCTACGGTTACACCGCATTCTCCTATGACCTTACCCCGCATCTGCGGCGCGACGGCGAGAATGTGCTGGCCGTGCGCGTGCGGAACGAGGGCAGAAACAGCCGCTGGTATTCGGGTTCGGGCATCTACCGGCACGTGTGGCTGAATGTCACCGGCGAGGTCCGCGTTCCGCTATGGGGGATCTGCGTCACCACGCCGGAGGCCGGTAAGGACACGGCCACGGTAAAGGTTGCCGTCAAAATCGAGAACCGGGGGAAGGCCGCCCGTGACGTCGCGGTGCGGATTCGGCTGCTCGATTCGAAGAACGTGGCCGCGGGAACGCATGAAGCGACCCAGTCCGTGGCGGCGGGAGGCAGCGCGCAAGTGGAGCAGGCGGTTGCCGTTGCGGCGCCGCAGTTGTGGTCCGCGGCGACGCCCCGTATGTATCGCGCCGAAGTGGATCTGATGGTCGGCGGCGCCAGGGTGGACCAGGCATCCGCTGCCTTCGGAATTCGAAAGATCGAGGTGGACGCGGAGAACGGTCTTCGCATCAACGGCGAGGCGATCAAGCTCAAAGGCGGCTGTTTGCACCACGACAACGGCCTGCTGGGGTCCGCTACCATCGACCGCGCGGAAGAGCGCCGCGTGGAGCTCATGAAGAAGAACGGGTTCAATGCGATCCGCACCAGCCACAATCCGCCGTCGCCGGCGTTCTTGGACGCCTGTGACCGCGTGGGCATTCTGGTGCTGGACGAGGCGTTCGACTGTTGGGAGCGCCAGAAGAACCCCCAGGACTATCACCTTTATTTCGACGATTGGTGGCAGCGCGATGTGGACGCGATGGTGCTGCGCGACCGCAATCACCCCAGCGTCATTTTCTGGAGCATCGGCAATGAGATTGGGGAAGCCACCCAACCGCGCGGCGTGGAGATCGCAAAGCAATTGGTCGACCGCATCAAGAGCCTCGATACGACGCGCCCAGTAACCGAGGCGGTCAACGGCGTTTTCGCGGGCGGGAACTCGCTGGACTTGGCCTTCCAGTACCTGGACGTGGGCGGTTACAACTACATGTGGAACCGCTATGAAGGCGACCACGCGCGCCTGCCGCAGCGGGTGATGATGGGGACGGAATCTTTCCCGCTCCAGGCATTCCAGAACTGGCAATTGGTCCTGAAACACCCGTATGTCCTGGGCGATTTCGTCTGGACCGGGATGGACTACCTTGGCGAATCCTCCATCGGGAATGCGCAACTGAGCCAGCCCGCCGGACGAGGCGGCATGGGCGGACCCGGCGGTGGTGGGGGCGGCCGTGGAGCAGGCGCTGCCGGAGCAGGAGCAGCTGCAGCAGGCGCGCCAGCAGCCACCGCTGGGCGGGGTGGAGTGGCGCCGGCAGGCCCGGCGACGGCGGGAGCGCCGCCGGCGGGCCAAGCCGCGGGCGGAGGGCGAGGCGCAGGCGGGGGGCTGGACTTAGGGGGAATGGTGGCCATGCCGGGGAGCGGGTTTGGGAGTCTCGGTTTCCCTTGGTTCAACTCTTACTGCGGCGATATCGACGTGATCGGGGAGACCAAGGCCGCGCTGTATTACAAGCACGTGGTGTGGGGAATCAGCCCGCTTGAAATGGCCGTGCAGCGTCCGGTCCCGCAAGGGCGCACGGAAAACGTCAGCGCCTGGGGCTGGTCCGACGAGCTACGCAGTTGGACGTGGCCCGGTTTCGAAGGCAAGAGCCTGAAGGTCCGCGTGTACTCAACGGGCGACCAGGTTCGCCTATTGCTGGACGGCAAGGAGATCGGCGCAAAACCGGTTTCGCTGGAAACGGAACTGAAGGCCGAGTTCGATGTGCCGTATGCCCCGGGCGAACTGAAGGCGGTAGCGATGTCGGGCGGCAAGCAGATCGCGGAGTTGGCCTTCAAGACCGCGGGCAAACCCGTGACACTCCGTTTGAAAGCGGACCGGCCGTCGATCCGGCGGAGCCGCAACGACCTGTGCTACGTGACCCTGGAGGTGCTGGACGCGGCCGGGCAACTGGTTCCGGACGCGGTTGTGCCTATCAGATTCACCGTCAGCGCCGCGGGAGAACTGGCCGCGGCGGGAACCGCTAACCCGAAAGATGTCGAGAGCTTCCGGCAGCCCAACCCCAAGACCTTCCACGGCAAGGCGCTTGCGATTGTCAGGCCGAAAGGCATTGCCGGAACCATTACCGTGCGGGCAGAGGCTGAGGGACTTACCGCGGCGAGCGTGGTGGTCCAGGTAAGTTAGCGGGATGCGGCTCGACGGCAAAATCGCGATTGTCACCGGCGCGGCGTCCGGCATTGGCAAAGGCATCGCCGAACGGTTCCTGGAAGCGGGCGCGAAGGTGGCCGTTTTCGACATCAATGGTCCCGGCGTGCGTGAGTTGGCCTCCGCCCATCCCGGCAGCCCTATGATTCCGCTGTGCGGGGACGTGGCATCGGAGGAGCGGGTGCGGGCGGCGGTGGACGAGACGGTCCGGCAGTGGGGCGCCATCGATATCCTCATCAATAACGCGGGATTTGAGGTGCACGGCACGGTGGTGGAGATCACCCCCGACCAATGGGAGCGCCAACTTGCCGTGAACCTCAAGGGAGCCTTCCTGTTCTCGCGCGCCGCCATTCCTCACATGCGGCAGCGCAACGGCGCCATCGTCAACATTTCTTCGGTCCACGCGACGGTTTCGTGGCCCGGAACGGTGGCCTACGATGTGTCGAAGTGCGGGCTGATCGGGCTGACGCGCACCATGGCGCTTGACCACGGGCGGGACGGCATCCGGGTGAACGCCATCTGTCCCGGCTACATCCACACGCCCATCACCGACCGGTGGCTCGACACCGTGCCCGACCGTGAAGCCGCGATACAACGCGTGTTGAGCCTGCACCCGCTCGGACGCATGGGGACCCCGCGCGACGTGGCGGATGCCTGCCTGTTCCTGGTGTCGGACGCCGCATCTTTCATCAACGGAACATCGCTGGTGGTGGACGGCGCGATGACGGCCGCGGGCCACTGAGCGCGCCTTCCCGCACGGTCCACGCGCCGGGGATTACTATGGAGAGTTGACCATGAGCGATACGTATCTCGATTGGGTGATCCGCAACACCCGGACCGGGTGGTGGCACGATTCGGCCGAAGCCGCCGAGCTGGATCTCGGGCTGCAACGCGGCGCCATCGGCGTCACCACCAACCCGTTTCTTGCAAACCTGGCGTTGATCAAGGACCGGCAACTATGGGCTTCCGAGATCGATCTGGCGCTGGCCCGTAATCTGCCGCCCGAGCAGAAGGCGGAAGCGCTGACGCAGATTGCAGTCACGAAGACGGCAGCGAAGCTGATGCCGGAGTTCGAGCGGAGCCAGGGCCGCTCCGGTTTTGTCTGCGCGCAGGTGAACCCCATGCGCGCCGGCGACCGCGAGTGCATGCTGCCGATGGCCCGGCGCTTCCACGATTGGGCCCCAAACATTGCCGTGAAACTGCCGGCGACCGGCGCCGGCATGGATGTGCTGGAGGAATGCGTCGCGGAGGGAATCGCCGTAACCGCTACGGTCAGCTTCACGGTCCCGCAGGCCATCGCCATCGCCGAGCGCCATCGCGCCGGGGCTCTGCGCGCTCGGGAAAAGGGCATCCGGCCGGGGCAGTGTTTCGCGGTAATCATGATCGGCCGCCTGGACGATTTTCTGCGAGAGGTGGCGCACGACACGCGCGCCGCCGCAGCCGAGTCCGATATCCGCCAGGCCGGCCTGGCCGCCACCAAACGCGCCTATGCCATTTACCGCGAGCGCGGCTACCAGGCCGTCTTGCTGATCGCGGCGTTGCGCGGCGACTACCACCTGACGGAACTGGCCGGCGCGGACTTGCTGATGTCCATTGCGCCGGCGTGGCAGGAGGTCTTCGTTACCAAGGACTTCCCTCGCGAAGAACGGATCGGCAAGCCGGTTCCCGGCGATGTGCTGGAACGCCTCGGCGGCATGCCGGAATTCGTGCGAGCCTACGAACCGGACGGCATGACGCCGTCCGAATTCATGGGATTCGGCGCCACCCAAAGGACCCTCGGCCAGTTCGTCGATGCGGGGTGGCGGCTGATGGAGAACTACCGCTAGATGGCCACCCCCGTAGAGGCGCCGAAACTCGGCAACACGGTGGAAGAGTGCCTGGTTGCAAAATGGCTGAAGCGCAAAGGCGACCCGGTGTCCGCCGGAGAGACCGTGGTGGAGATTGAGACCGACAAGGCCACCTTCGAAGTGGCCGCGCCCGTCAGCGGCACGGTGCTCGAAACGTTCTTCGCGGAGGGCGCGCTGGCGCCGGTCTTCACCAACCTGTTCGTGATTGGCGAACCGGGCGAGAATGCGGAAGCGTTTCGACCGAAGGTCGCGGAGCGCGTCGATGCCCCACCGAAAAGGGAGTGGGACGAGCCTCCGCGGCCCCCGGTCCCCGGCCCCCGGCCCCCGGCCCCTGGCCCCCAGTCCCAGGCCCCCGTTCTCAGTCCCCGCGCCCGCCGCTTCGCCGAAGAGCGCGGTTTCCATCCGGCGTCGGTCGAGGGTTCCGGCCCCGGCGGACGCGTCCTCGAGGACGATCTGCGCAAGCTGTACTACTCGTCGCCGCGCCTGTCGTCCGCGGCGAAGAAGCGCGTTCAAGAGGGCGCGGAAATCCGCGGCGAGGGTACGGGAGTGGCCGGCAGAGTCCTGGCGTCCGATCTGGGCCCGCCGCCATCGCCGCTCTCCGGCATCCGCGAGAAAATCGCCCGGCGCATGCGGGAATCGCTCGCCGCAACCGCGCAGTACACCTTGCATTCCTCCGCCGATGCGAGCAGTCTCCTGGCCTTGCGTAAACGCGCCAAGAGCGCAGCGGCGGATATCACCATTGGCGATATGGCCGCGTTCTGCGCCATTCAAGCGCTCGCCGAGTTCCCCGCCCTGAACGCCGAGTTGATCGACGGACGCCTTTACAAACACGCCGAGGTCCACCTGGGGTTCGCCTGCGACACCCCCAGGGGGTTGATGGTCCCGGTGGTTCGGAACGCCGGCAAGCTCACGCTCTCCGAACTGGCGCTCCAGATGCACGAACTGGCCGCCCAGGCGACCGGCGGGACCATCTCCATCGACGACCTGTCCGGCGCTACCTTCACCGTCAGCAATCTGGGCGGTCTGGGAATCGAGTCGTTCACTCCCTTGCTGAACCCGCCGCAGGTAGCCATTCTGGGAGTGGACGCCATCGCGCTCAAGCCCGTGCGCCGGGAGGGAGGCATCGAGTTTATCGATTCGATCGGCTTCTCCCTCACATGCGACCATCAGGTGATCGATGGCGCTCCCGGGGCGCGCTTCCTACAGGCGCTCAAATCGAAAATCGAGAAAGTAGAGTCCCTATGTACGATCTGATCGTGATCGGCGGCGGGCCGGGAGGCTATGAAGCCGCCGCTCACGCCGGCCGGATGGGAAAGAAAGTCGCGCTCATCGAACAGGACCGGCTGGGCGGCACGTGCCTGAACGCCGGTTGCATCCCGGCCAAGACCTTCCTGCGGTCGTCAAGGCTCTTTCGCGAATGCGGCGAGGCCGCCCGCTACGGCGTGCGCGTCGGGTCGGTGGAGTTCGATCTGCCGGCCGTGGTGGAGCGCAAGAACCGCATCGTCGCCACGCTCACCAAGGGCGTCCAGGGCATGCTCAAGCGCGCCGGCGTGGAGGTGATCTCGGCCCACGCGAAGCTGGTTTCCCGCAATGCCGTGCAGGCCGGCGCGGAGCTTTATGAAGCGGCCAATATTCTGATTGCCACCGGTTCGCGGCCGGCTACCCCGCCGATTCCCGGCATTCGCTCGGAAGGCGTCCTCGATTCCGACACAGTCTTCGCCCTCACGCGCGTACCTGAAACCGTCGCCATCGTTGGCGGCGGCTATATCGGGCTGGAGTTCGCGTGCTTTTTCCACGAGGCCGGGGCGCGGGTCTCGGTTTACGAAATGCTTCCGCGCATCGCGGCCGGAAGCGATGGGGAGATTTCCACCCGGCTGCTGCAAATCCTCAGCCGCAAGGGAGTGGAATTTCATCTGTCTTCCAAGGTGCTCGGAATCGAGCCAGGAACCCTCCGCTACCAGGCTGCCGATGGCGCGCCGTCGAGCGCCACCGCCGAGACCATCCTGAACGCGGCGGGCCGCGCGCCGGTGGTGGACGGCCTTGGCCTGGAGGAAGTGGGCGTCGATTTCAGCCCATCGGGCATCCGCACATCCGACCGCGGCAAAACCAACATCCCCGGCGTCTGGGCCTGTGGCGATTGCACCGGCCGGCGGATGCTGGCCCACGCCGCAACCCGCGAAGGCATCGCCGCCGTCAACAACATGTTCGGAACGAAGGACCGCATTCGGTACCACGCGATTCCGGCGGTCATCTATACCCACCCCGAGGTCGCCTCAGTGGGGCGGACAGAAGAAGAACTGCAGGCCGAGGGCATCGAGTACAAGAAGTCCGTTGCGCCGATGGGCGTCGCGGGCCGGTTTCTCATCGAGAACGAAGGCGGAACGGGCATGGTCAAGGTGCTCGCAGGAGCGCGCTACGGCGAGATCCTGGGAGTTCACGCCATCGGCGATGCGTCGAGCGAATTCATCGTCGCCGCGGCAGCCATGATTGAGACGGAAATGTGCGCGTCGGACGTCAGCGGAATCGTGTTCCCGCATCCCACGGTGTCCGAAGCGTTGCGCGAAGCGATTCTGGGAGTCCATTAGGAGCCAGGCGGAATGCCTAAGTCGATTGTCATAGAACCAGAGCAGGCTTTCTCAACGGGAGCCATCCATTTCTCCGATATCCCGGTGAATGCCTACCGCGAGACGGTGGAGGAAGAACGCGCGGCGTATTCCACGGACGACCTGCTGAATATCTGGCGCGACATGTGCGCCATTCGGGAGTTCGAAACCATCCTGAACCAGATCAAGATCAAGGGGACGTACAAGGGCATCGCGTACCAGCACGCCGGCCCGGCGCACCTTTCCATCGGCCAGGAGGCCGCGGCCGTCGGCATGGCATTTTCCCTGACGCCAGACGATCATGTCTTCGGTTCGCATCGCAGCCACGGCGAGATCCTGGCCAAAGCCTTCTCCTCCATCCGCCAGTTCAGTGACGCCGACCTGATGGGCATCATGCAGTCCTACCGGGACGGCGCCGTACTTCGCCCGGTCGAAAAGGGGTTCCACGGAAGCGTGAAGTCCCTGGCGCTGCGGTTCTTCGTTTACGGAGCGTACAGCGAGATCTTCGCCAGGGAAACCGGCATCAATCGCGGGATGGGCGGCTCCATGCACGCCTTTTTCACTCCGTTTGGAATCTACCCGAATAATGCCATCGTGGGCGGTTCCGGCCCCATCGCGCCCGGCGCGGCCCTTTATAAGAGGGTGAATCGCAAGCCCGGCATCGTGGTGTGCAACATCGGCGACGCGTCGTTTGGCTGCGGTCCCGTGTGGGAGGGCATCACCTTCTCGGCCATGGACCAGTACCGCAAGCTGTGGGACGCTTCGCTCGGCGGGGGCCTGCCGATTCTGTTCAACTGCATGAACAATTTCTACGGGATGGGCGGGCAGCCTTTGGGCGAGACCATGGGCGTTCAGTTCATCGCCCGTATCGGCGCCGGCGTCAATCCCGAGCAGATGCACGCCGAGCGCGTCAACGGTTACGACCCGCTGCTGGTGATCGAGGCTTTCCGCCGCAAGAAGCGTATACTCGCCGAGGGCCGCGGACCGGTCCTGCTGGACACCGTGACCTACCGCATCAGCGGCCATTCGCCTTCCGACGCGTCGAGCTACCGGTCCAAGGAAGAGATCGAGCTGTGGCAGCACGCCGATTCCATTCCGGCGTTTCACGACAAGCTGGTCTCGAACGGATTGGCCAGCGAAGACGCGCTGGCCTCCGCCCAGGCGGAAATCCAGGACGCCGTGTTCGCCATGTTCCGTCTGGCGGCCGATCTGGAAGCGAGCCCGCGCGCGCCGGCCGGCTCCGAGTTGGTCGGGTCGGTCATGTTTTCCAACCAGCGTGTGGAGCGCTTCGACGACCGCCAGCCTGAGTTCCTGCGCCCCATCGCGGAAAATTCGCGGGTACAGCAGATTCGCGGGAAGATTCGCACGCCTACCTTCGAAGGTCAGCCGGTTCCCAAGATGAAAGCGTTCAACATCCGCGACGCCATCTTCGAAGCGCTGCTGCACCGCTTCGCCATCGACCCCACCATGATCGCCTTCGGGGAAGAAAACCGCGACTGGGGCGGCGCGTTCGCCGTCTATCGCGGTCTTACGGAAGCGCTGCCATACCATCGCCTGTTCAACTCCCCGATTTCCGAAGCTGCCATCGTGGGCGCGGCGGTGGGATACGCGCTCGAAGGCGGCCGCGTGGTGGCCGAGCTGATGTACGCCGATTTCATGGGCCGCGCGGGCGACGAGATTTTCAACCAGCTCTCAAAGTGGCAGGCCATGTCCGCGGGACAACTGAAGATGCCGGTGGTGCTGCGCATTTCCGTGGGCGCCAAATACGGCGCGCAACATTCGCAGGACTTCAGCGCCCTGGTCCATCACATTCCCGGATTGAAAGTGGTCTACCCTGTGACCCCCTACGACGCCAAGGGAATGATGAACGCGGCGCTTGCCGGCACGGACCCGGTGGTCTTCCTCGAAAGCCAGAAGATTTACGATTACGGCGAGATGTTCGTCGAAGAGGGCGTTCCGGAAGGCTATTACGAGATCGAACTCGGCGAGCCATCCGTCAAACGGCCGGGCAAGGACCTGACGATTCTCACGTTCGGCCCGGCGCTCTACGCCGCCATTGCGGCGGCCGGCGAGCTTCAGGAGAAGTTCGGAGTCTCGGCCGAGGTGATCGACCTGCGTTCCGCCAATCCGCTGAACTACGACATCCTGGTGGATTCCGTACGAAAGACCGGCAAGGCGCTGCTGGTGTCGGAATCCGTAGAGCGCGGCTCAGTCATGCAGACCGTAGCCGCCACCCTGACCCAACTTTGCTTCGACGACCTGGATGCGCCACCGGTCGTCATCGGTTCGAGAAACTGGATCACGCCCGCCGCGGAGCTGGAAACCCTCTTCTTTCCCCAACCCGGCTGGCTGCTGGACGCCATCCACGAACGCATCCTGCCGCTGAAAGGCCATCAGCCAGGTACGAACCAGACCCTCGGAGAACTGGCGCGGAGGGCCAGGTTGGGCGTGTAAGTGTAGATTGAAATCACCATGGGCTCCCAGAGTATTCCAAGACCGCTCACCGTGGAAGAATACGAGCGGATTCCGAATCCGCCCGGCGGCCATTACCAATTGCATCATGGTGAGGCGGTCTTCGTGACCTATTCCGTTCACGGTCATAAGGAACTCCAGCGCCGATTGCGGAAGCTTCTGGAGCCGATGGCCGAGCCGCTGGGTTTTGTCGTGGATACGGAGTTCCCCTACAGGCCGTTCCCCGAGAACGAGGTGTGGGGCGCGGATGTCGCCTGTGTAAGTGCGACCCGCTACGATGCCATTGAAAAGTGGCTCGTGGGATCGCCTGAGTTGGTAATCGAGGTGAAGTCTCCCTCGAATACCAAGGTGGAGATGCACGATAAGGCCATGACTACACTGGCCGGTGAAGGCGCTATCGAGTTCTGGATTGTCGATCCGGCAACCAGAACGGTCACCGTCCACCGCTCGCATGAAGGGATGCACATGTATGGTGACGATCTCGCCGTACCGGCGCCGCTGTTCGGTGGTTGTATCTACGTTACGGAGTTGTTCGCCGGACGCTGATCCCCGCTAAAGCTCCGCCCACTTCCAGCCTGCACATTCGCCCTCCCTCAATCTCAGCTTGACGTTCGCTCCCAACAGGCTTAGGATTACCTGTACAAGAGGGGAACATGCCGCGTCTATCGTCTCCAATCGAAGCGATTCAAGACCACTACACGGTCGTGGTCATCGGCTCGGGCTACGGAGGCGGCATCGCCGCGTCCCGAATGGCGCGCGCCGGCCAGAGCGTTTGCATTTTAGAACGGGGAAAGGAATTCCAACCCGGGGAATACCCCGATACCGAAGCGGGAGCGCTGCGCGAAATGCAGCTCCGGACGCCTGAGGGAACCGTCGGATCGAAAACCGGCCTCTACGATTTTGTGGTGGGGGATGGCATTAATGTCTTCCTGGGATGCGGGCTCGGCGGCACATCGTTGGTCAACGCCAACGTCGCCCTGGAAGCCGAACCGCGCGTGTTCGAGGATGCGCGGTGGCCGGCCCAAGTCAGACAGGATCTCACGACGCTGGTTCAGGAAGGCTACGACCGCGCGCGCGAAATGCTGAAGCCGGCGCCTTACCCCGAGTCATTCCCGCCGCTGCCTAAAATGGCGGCGCTCCAAGAATCGGCGCAGTATCTGGAGCGGAAGTTCTACCGGACTCCCATCAACGTGACATTCGAAACCAAAGTCAACCACGTCGGCGTACCGCAGAACGCGTGCGTGATGTGCGGCGACTGCGTGACGGGGTGCAATTACGGCGCGAAGAACACCACCCTGATGAACTATCTGCCGGACGCCCGGAACTTCGGGGCGGAGATCTTCACCCAAGTGTCCGTGCAGTACCTCGAATGGCGCGAGAGTAAGTGGTTCGTTCACTATCAAGCGCTCGATGAAGGCCGAGAGTCATTCCGCCCGCCCGATATGTTCGTCACCGCCGACATAGTCATGCTGGGCGCGGGCACGCTCGGTTCCACGGAGATTCTCTTGCGTTCGAAAGCGCAGGGACTGCCGCTCTCCGACTGTGTGGGCCAGCGCTTTTCCGGCAATGGCGACTTTCTGGGCTTCAGTTACAACGGCGACCGCGAGGTGAACGGCATCGGGTTCGGCCATCGAAAGCCGGGCGAAGTTCCGCCCGTGGGGCCGTGCATTTCGAGTGTCATCGACATTCGCTATCAGCCCAAGCTTGAAGACGGCATGATCGTGGAAGAGGGATCCATCCCCGGCGCGCTGGGCGGCTTGATGCCGGCGGCGCTGGCGACCGCATCGAAGGCGGAAGGTAAAGACACCGATGCCGGCTTGTCCGGCAGGATAGAACAGAAAAAGAGAGAGATCGAAAGCTTGGCGGGCGGCCCTTATCGGGGCGCGCTCCACAACACCCAGACCTACCTGGTGATGACGCACGATTCGGGCGATGGCCAGATGAGCCTTGAAAACGACCGCCTGAAGCTCGCATGGCCAAGAGTAGGCCGCGAACCTATCTTCGACAAAGTCACTGAGACTCTGCGCGACGCCACCGCGCGGCTCCACGGCGACTATGTGATCGACCCACTCTGGACAAAGCTGTTCAAGAAGGAGCTAGTGACCGTCCATCCGCTGGGCGGCTGCGTGATGGGTGACGATGCGTCGGGCGGCGTAGTCAACCATAAGGGCCAGGTCTATGCCGGCGCGTCGGGGACCGCGGCCTATGAGAGCCTCTACGTCTGCGATGGGTCGGCCATCCCGCTTCCTCTGGGCGTCAATCCGCTGCTGACCATTTCAGCCATGGCGGAGCGGACGTGCGCCATCGCCGCGCAGGACCGTGGGTGGAAGATCGACTACACCTTGCCTTCAAAGCCCGCCGTGGCGGCGCAAGCGCTTATGGGCCTGCAATTCACGGAGACGATGAAGGGGTTTTTCTCAAGCGAAGTGAAGGACAACTACATCGCGGGCGAAGCCGCTGGAAAAGCAGCCGGGTCTTCTCTCGCCTTCACGCTCACCATCGTCTCCGAAGATCTCAATGAGATGTTGGAAAACTCGCAGCACAATGCCATCATGCTTGGCACGGTAGTGGCGCCGGCCCTCTCCGCGCGGCCCTTGTCCGTGGAGGATGGCGTCTTCAACCTGTTCGTTGTGGACCCCGCCAACGTGGATACGCACAACATGGTCTACCGCATGAAGATGAGGTCCGAGGAAGGCAAGGTTTACTACTTTCACGGCTACAAGATTGTGCGGCCGCATTCCGTGCTCGATATCTGGGCCGATAACAGCACTCTTTACGTCACCGTGCACGACGGCCCTGACGAATCGGCTCCCGTGCTTGGCAGCGGCATCCTGCACATCGAGCCCATCGACTTCGCCAGGCAGTTGACCACCATGAAAGTGACCAACGCGCCCAATGTGGAAGAGCGTCTGCGCGGCATGGCGCGGTTCGGCGAGTTCTTCGCGGGCGTGCTTTACCGGACCTATGTCCGGGGCGCGGCCGGCTCGGCCTGACGGCGCACGAGCGTGATAAATCTCACAAATCGCGGGCGCCCCCCAGTTGATTCTGCGAGACTCCAGCGGCTGAACACGGTAAAGTGCATCAATAAGTTCGTCCAACTGGCAGGCGTGACCACTCGGAGGTGGCGTTAGATGGGGGATGCTCGTTCGGTAACTGAAGACACTGGGTCGGCCGCGCGCGGATTGGCGGATCTGCTCCAATACCCGCTGTTATCGGCCATCGGCGGCCGGCGCACGCGGCGCATCGCGCAGGGGACGTCGATCGACGCGGGATCCCTCTCTTACGCCAGCCCGAATTTGCCCGCTCCGCTCACGGCGCTGGAAGAGGCCATTCTCATCGTCTCCACCGGCCTGGCCGGGTTCAGCCTGCACGACGTTCCGTTGACGCACCCCGACGGCGAACCGGTTCTCGCCACCACCCAGATGGGCGTTCCCGCGCGCGCCGCAAGCAGCGCCGATAACGCGCAGGCGACGCACTTCTTCCTGATCAACGACGAAGGCACCTGGCTGTTGCAGCAGAAGCGTGGCCGCGAGGCCGTCGCATGGCTGCGCGAGTTTCCGCCCGACCGCGCCGAGTGGACCGAACGGCATTGGCTCGACGCGGCCGCCGGCGTCAAACGCAAGATCTACCCCGAGCGCCTCGACTTCCCGCGCAACTGGCCCTACTACTTCACCTGGAACAAGATGATCTCCAACCGGCCAGGTACCAGCGTGTTCCTGCCGCTGGTCGATACCACCCGCCAGATGATCAATGTCTTGTTCATCATGCTTTCCGAACCCGACGGGCAGCGTCCCGTGGTGCTCGACGACTGGTCGAAATTCAAACCCCGGAAACTGATCGAATGGGCGGCCTGGGCCGGAAGTTTGATCGGCGTTGTGCCGAAAATCCCTTACCAGCCGGTGGCCGGCATCGAACGCCTGCAAAAGAAATGGCTGCAATCGGATTATCCGTTCCCGCTCGGGTTCGCGGGCACGATGCGCACGGATTACGAGGCCCTTTTCCATCTCCAGAACCTGATGCTGGTCACGCACGGCATGGGGCTGGGCGGCTGGATCCACGCGTCCGTCGGCGCTCCTTACGTTTTCGAACGCGACCCCTCCAAGGGGACCTATGGCCTGGGCTTCCGCATGCAGCAGCCGAAGACGTGGCGCCGCTGGCCGCCGCTTCCGGCGCCGTTGCCCAACCCCGTGGGCCTCGACGGAATCCTCGAAGGACTTTGCCCGCCGTACATCTCTTCGATGAACGACGCCGTCGATCAGGTTTACGAGAGCAAGTACGGCGCGGACGGAGTGTACGGCGATCAAGCCGTCTTTGAAAAGCCCTACCGCCGCGCGGACGATGCCGCGTATTTCATGCGCAATGCGGAGCGGCCTTCTAAAGAAACCGTCCAATACATCAAAGACATCTGCAATTACATTTTCGATACTTATGGACGCTTCCCCGCGCACGTGAACTCATTCCACGTGCCGGGCGTGTGGCTGCAGGTCTCGCATCTGGAAATCGAATACTACGAGAAGTTCATTCAACCGGATATCTATCGCAGGCAGGCCAGGCATCACGCGGTGTGGGGTAAGCACTGAGGCAGATCCATGCTCCGCAACGCACTAGCCTCGATCCGCCGACACCCCGTGAGATGCGCCATCTATGCGCTGCTCGCGGCCGGCGCAGCGTGGGCCGGGCTGACGGCGCGGGGCATCCTTGAAGGCGAGCGGAACGAACTTCTCACAAACGTGGCGCGGGC
The DNA here is from genome assembly GCA_964457555.1 of uncultured Solibacteraceae bacterium. GTDB lineage: Bacteria > Acidobacteriota > Terriglobia > Bryobacterales > Bryobacteraceae > BOG-224. Next base: position 5,591 of record CAYWHA010000075.1, on the reverse strand, counting down.
GCCGCTGCTGCGCAACTGGGTGGAGCGCGAGTTTCACATTCGCTATTCGCTCGACGCGGTGGCGCTGACCCCCACGTGCGGCTTCGAGATCGACGTGCGCGGCGTGAATGTCGAACTGGAAGGCGCCGCTTCGGGCGGCCTGGACGAAGCCAGGGTCTGCGTGTCCGGCAGCGGCGAACTCCACGGCATCCGCGCGGGCGACAAGATGGTGACCGTCCGGACGGTGCAGTTCGATTGGCCCAAGACCATCTCCGGTTCGGGATTTTCCTGGAGCGACCAGAGCGGCGAACTGATCTCGGCCGGTTCGTTTACGGCCTCACCCGGCGGTGTTTCGGGTTCGCTCGACGGCCTCAACGTACTCGGCATCGCCAGCGTCGAATCCGCGTCAGCCGCACTGGCGCCGCTTGCGCCGCCGGCCATTAGCGTGAAGAGCGCCGCCGCCCGCGGCATCCGTGTGGATGTGGATCCGGCCGCCCTCACTCCTGCAGCAGCCCGCTTGCAGGCTGCCGCGAACGTTTTGCAGACGATGGGCGCGAAGATTCTGCCACTGGCGGCTCGTTGGAGCGCCACCGCGCGCGGGTTGCTGGTCCGGTTCCTGGTGGGCGCCGCGATCTTCCTGCTCGTTCTGAAAGTCCTGCTGACGCGGGCCCCCGTCTCCATTCCCTGGCGGATTGCGGCGGTTCTCGCGCCGTTCGCGGCGTTCCCCCTGCTTGCGCTCACCGATTCCTGGTCGGCCATTGCGATTGCGGCGCCGGTAGTGGCCCTCGCGCTTTGGGCCCTGGCATACCGTCACGCTGCGCAGTGGCATGAGCGTTGGGAACCGGCCGCCGTCGACGCGCCCGTCGTACTGCTGGCTTTGCTTCTACTTGTGTTACGGAATTGGCCTGCGATTGCCATTCCGCAAGTCCCCGCCATCGGTCAGGTCAACGTAGCGCAGGTGGATGCGCAAGATATCGCGGCGACCGTTCATCAGACCACCTGCGGCGCCTCCAGCGTGATTCACGTGAGTGTGCCTCAAGCTGCGGTGGCGGGCCTGTTCGCCGGCTTGAACGGCTCCGCTCTGAAGAGCATCGATATTGCGCGGGCTTCCGCCAACGGCACGGTGCAGACGGGCGGGCTGGACGCTCTGCAACGCATCCGCTACCTGCCGGCCGCGTGGAAGAAGACGCCGCCCGTGGCCTTCTGCGCCGCCGTCGCGGTGCGCAATAGCGGACCCGCCAATTTGCCCGATGCCGCCTGCCCCGCGAGCATGAAGCCCCCGTTCGCCATCGCCCGCGCCGCCGTGGATTACACCGCCAAGACCGCGCGCTTCGCAGCCGATTGGAGCGGCGCACCCGCGCCGGTCGCGGTGGCCGGCTCCGCGAATCTCGAAGGCGCGCAGGTGGACGACCTGCACACCAAACCTGGCGCATCGGTTCAGATTGCCAGGGCCACGGCGCGCGTCGCGTGGCCGAAGTGGATTACAGCCAACGTGCAAGTTGGCGGCGTGGAATCGGGCGGCGCCACCATAGACCAGATTACATTGACCGCGCGCGCGCCCATGCCCTGCACTACCGGCCCAACCAATGTCGCCGGCAGCCTGGGCAAGACGCGATACGCGTCTAGCGGCAACCAGATCCAGCTCGATAGCGCTACATTTGCGTTTGTCCGCCCCGATTCAAGCGGCTTTTCCGCCACCGTCCACACCGGCCCCTTGAGCGTGAGCGGCCCCATCGAGGCCAGCGTTCCCGAATCCGACTTCCACCTGGAGGGAGTCACTTCGCGCGAATCGATTCCCCAAACACTGACGGCTCAAGCCAGCTTCGCCAACGCCGCCGTGGGAATCTCCGCTCCCATTCGCCTGACCGCCAACTTGTGGAGCGGCGATTGGCAGTTGCCGGATCAGCCGCTGACGGTGCGGCAGCAGATCACCTCACGGGTTCCCCAAGCCATTCCGCTCGAATTGCTGGCCTCCGGCGGGATCGCGTCCGTGGCCATCCCCATCGCAGCCAACGCGCGCGCGCAGGTCCGCATTCCCCAGCTAGTCCCGGATATCGGCGCCGCCGACATCGAATTGAACGACCTGCGCGCCGATGTCGCATGGGACGCCGCCGCCGGTCTCGCTCCGGCTAATATATCGAGCGGCTGGAACGTTGTGAAGCTGGCCGAGACTCCCAGCGGCTTCGCGCTCAACCAGGTTTCCGCGCTGCACCTCTCGACGCGCGGCGAGGCGATCGAATCGCCGGTGTTTGAAGCGCCGCAGATCGCGATCCCCACAATTCCGCGGGAAGTCCGCTTCCGTATCCAAGGGACGCCGCAATCCATCGCCATCTCCCTCGATGGCGGCGAGCAAATTACACTCGACAACATCGAGACGCGCAACCTCAAGGCCTCGCTGCCGGGACTCAAGCTCGCGTCGTTCGACACGGACACCAGTGTGCAGGTGAAACGCGCCCACGCGGCGTTCCCGTATTCCGCCCACACCCATCTGACGGATACGTCTGTCGATACCGTACTCACGGAGCCGCTAGGCGCGGAGGTCTCTCTGGCGGCGCAAGCGGTCCATTTCGGCCTCACCCGGCCGCTCGATACCGGAAAGCTGCTGGGCAAGGTGGGCTTGTCGTTCGATGGCATTGAACCGCAAGCCACGCTTCCGGGCCTGCAGGCCGACGCGACTTTAGCCGACAAGAAGCTCGCTGGCCTCGATGTGACCGGCGCGATCGCGGCTGGTCCTCTCGCCAGAGTCAACAACCTCGATGTTTCGCAATCGGCTCCCGCGACTTTCCATGTGTCGGCTCCGGAACTTCCCGAGGTTGCGGTCTCCGCTTCCGCGCCCGGCGTCGCCGTCACTCTCGACGGCGGCAAACTCAAAGCCTCCGCGGCGGCCGATGTCTCTCTGAACTTCACGCTTGCCGACGTTCCCCAGTCGCCGCTAATGATTCAGCTCGGCGACGCTGTCGCAGGCTTGACCAATCACATCCAAAAGGCCGCGCAAGTGTTCTCCGCGGAGAACGCCTCCGCCTTCCCGCTCGATTGGGATGTCGAGGTAACCGGCGGAAGCCCCACGGTGTCGATGGGCGCCGACGCCATCGCCATCGACGCCAATACCGTCATGCGCCGTATCGACATTGGGCAGGAGCGCATCGATGGCTCGGTGGATCTTCACCTAGGCGCGCGTCTCGCCGACGGCCATGTGCTGGTGGATCTGAACGCGCCCGCCGACATCGGAGCTCTCGGCAGCCGCTGGCAGCTCGACACGCCGCTGGTGGTCGCACTCCGAAAGGACCTGCTGCCGGGAACCGGGGGCGAGCTTTTCGATAGCGCGTTCTATGGCCGCATCGGCGGCCCCACGCAGCCTGGCGCTTCGCCGTTCCATCTCGCCATCGGCTATGGCGACGCCCTTCAGGTTCACGCCGCGTCCGAGCAGCCTTTCACTTCGGGGACCATCGGCGGGTTTGCGCAGGCAGCCATCCGCTGGCAGAAGGACGCCGCCAGCGTCGATAGCTTCGGCGCATTCACTTTCCGCGGCCTCGAAGCCGGGGCCATCGCGCTCCCCCGTCCTTATCTTGAAGATCGCCTCGATGGCGACGTCCACTTCAGCGCCAAGGGCTTTCTTGCCGACCGCCTGCTCGCGCCGCAGTTGCTTGCCGACGCTTCCCGCGTCCGGCAGTTGGACAGCGTCGATTTTTCCGTGCAAGTCCGCAGCGCCGCCGATGGCGCCCACCTGCCGGGCATTCTCCAGACGGAGAGCGGCCTCACGCTGAAGCCCGCCAACCAGTTCCTGCAATTACTGACCAGCGGCCTCAACGTCACGTCGCCGCCGCGCGCCCTGCAATACCAAAACGTGGCGCTCGATTTTCGCGTCCGGCAAGGTCGGGTGCAAACCGAGCCGGAGTTGCTTACGCTCAGCGGCGTCCAGGTATTCGGCGTCGGCGGCCTGACGCTCGATTCCAAAGTGCGCGTCCTGTGGGGCGGGCGCGCCCAGGAGCCCGCACCACTGTTACGCGATTTGATTTACACCGTGCAACGAGCCATGGAGCCTTAAGTCCTATGTCGAGATGCTTGCCGCTAGCCGTGGCCCTGTTGGCCCTCGCGTTCCCCGCCTGCAAGAAGAACCCCCAACTGGGGACAGTGGCCGTCGACGTGTATATCCACCCCGAATCTTCCAGCTCCGACGACGTCATGCTGCAGACCGCGATCCGCACGAAGCTGGACGCCGATGTCATGACCGCCGGTCACGTGCAAATTCGCGTCGCCGGCCTGCTGGCCGTCCTGACGGGCGACGTATCGAAGAAGGAAGCTTCCGACAAGGCCGAACAAATCGCGCGTAGCACCAAGGTAACTGTGGACAACAACCCTCCCATCGTCGCCGAGAACGTCAAGAACTTCATCAAGGTGGGCAACTAGGATGAGCGCGCCCCCGTTCGCCTTTTGGTACATGTTCGCCACCAACGGCGCCGACGGATTCCTGCTCGACCTCATCCGCCGGCCCGGCGAATCCCTGGCGCGCCTGGTGACCTATCGTAAAGGCTGCCCGCCACGTATCGTGCTCCACGGGTTCGAACCAGGCGACCTCAAGGGCGCGCCCGGCGCCTTAGGCGCGGCTCTTGGTGGCATCTCGCTCGACGCTCTCGGGTGCCGCGGCGCCCTGCCCGGAATGAATTTCGACGCGCGGTTCGCGCTCAACGGCCGCGCCATGCGGTTCGTGCCCGCCTTCCTCACCTGGTGGTGCGACGCCGTTCCCGATTTTCGTTCGCGCTACGGCGTTCTTGAGCAGGGCACTTGCGAAGGCGCCGTATATAAGGATGCGCCGTTCGTCTGTTCCACTTATTCATTGGAATCGCTGCCAGGCGCGCGCTGGGTCCTCATCTCCGCGCCGCGCTTTGCCGGGACCGACCTCGCATTGGAAATCAGCGCCGCGCGCCTCCTGGGCCGCTGGATGCCCTCGGCGTGGGTTTTTCATGCCGGCCGCGAATACCACCTGAACTCAGCGATCGATAGCCTTCTTCGATTGCGCATTGGCCGCTCGGGCGACGCGGAATCCTGCCACCGCGTGTTCACGGCGTCCATCCGCGCGCCCGGCCTGCGCCTCGACGTGGAAGCACGCGGTTCCATCGATCAGTTCGCGCGTCTCGATGCCGATCGCCAAACCGAAATTCACACCACCCTGTTCGGCGTCTGCCGCGCGACAGTAGTTCCCGCCGGCCAGACGTTCCTGGCGGACAAGACCTGTTTGCTCGAGGTGAAGAACTGATACCGGGAGTGGATATGGACGACATCATCTTTCAGCCGCTGCGCTTCAGAAACCTCACGGTCAAGAACCGCATCTTTCGCTCCAACATCTCCGGCCGCTTCGATAACTTCGACGGCTCCGGCAGCAACACGCGGCTCAACTGGGAAGAGAAATTCGCGCGCGGCGGCGTGGGCGCGATTCTTTCGTCGTTCGTGGCGGTGTCCATCCACGGCCGCATCATGCCGAACTACGCCACCATCGATTCCGACGACAAGATCCCCTTCTGGCGCGAAGTCGGCAATCGCGTTCACGCCCACGATTGCCGCTTCATCCTGCAGCTCAGCCACTCCGGCCGCCAGCAGGACGTTCCCGGCGTCGA
>CAYWHA010000074.1:0-21647 GCA_964457555.1 uncultured Solibacteraceae bacterium | reverse complement strand
TATCACATTAGATGCCGCCACCATGCTAATAGTTTCTCAGAGACAGGCCACTAGTTCGGGTAGCGAGGGTAATCCCTGGCGGTCCACACGTGGTTGCCTTCCATTCTTGGGTACCTGATGACTTTGTTGGGAGTCTACCGGTTTACGCGGAAAAGACTGCCGGCGCTTGCCGGTCTGGCGGCTGTCTTGTTGATAACGCTTACTCCGTTCCGCTGGTATGCCCTGGAGGCGCGATCTTACTCTTTGCTGGTCGGTTTCCTCGCGATATCCGCGCTCCTATGGCAGAGGATCGGCGAGAAGCGGTTTATGACGCCCCTGTTTGCTTTGTTCCTGACTGTGGGTGTTTCCTTTCACCATCTTGCCGTGGTAGTAATTTAAGCCTTCGGCGTCGCTGAACTTACCTGGACCCTCCTGTCGCGCCGAATCCGTTGGGGGGTGTGGGCGGCATGTTTATTGGCGACGTCTCCGTTTTTCATGACTCTTCCAATCCTTCTGCATTACGGGGACGTTTTCAGTAAGCACTTCTGGGCGCGAACGAATTGGGGTACGGTCATTGGGACTTATGGCTCCTACCTGGGGCTTGAATCCAAACTTGCTCTCGTCCTAATCGCTTTCTTCGGGATCGTGGTTGGCGCATTGCTCGTACGGAGGCGCCGGACACCCGGCGCGGAAGGATCGCCTGATGAGCACGCTTTCGGCCCACCCGAGCTCATTCTTATCGGCGGCTTTCTGTATTTTCCCGCCATACTGGTCGTGCTGACGAAGTTTCTGCACTCCGGCTACACCGACAGGTACGGATTGCCGGCAATCCTGGGCCTGGTTCTGGGATTGGTGTATTTAGTCCGAAGCGTTTGGCTCAAGTCCTCTTCCATTTACCTGTTAGCGGCCTTACTGATTGCCTTCGCCTACCAGGGCGGTAACGATATCTGGGACCTACACTATGCAGGTTCAAGCAAAGTGGATGAACGTTGGACTAGTCTGGCGGAACTTAGCCACAGTGAACCGGATATCCCTGTCGTGATTGCCAGTCCAACCGCGTACTTAGAGGCGGTCGAGTACTCGCCTCCGGAACTGCCGGGCCGGCTCATTGATGTTGTCGATACGGATAACGCTACGCGCCTGGTTGGAACGGATTCGCCCGATGAGACGAATCGCCTCCTGGCCCAGTTCATTCCTCTGCACGTCCAGGATCTTACGGCGTTTCAAGTTGCACACCGGAAGTTCATATTGCGCTCGGGCGGCGGTTACGATTGGTTCACTCAGTATCTTGTCGAGAAGAGATATCGCTTGAGTCTACTCTCGAAGGACGCCGGCAGTTCACTTTACATCGCAGAACGATGAACGGCCCCCGTTAGCCGCCTGTAAATCTCCATCAGCCGCCGCATCCGCGCCTCGCCTACCGCCGTCGCCAACACCGGCGCGCCGGCCGAGGTCCGCGATGCGGCCCCCTTACGTCTGAATCGATTCGGGAACATTGCCGTCGCGCGATACGTAAGAGCTTTCAGGAGGCGTCTGTCATTGAGGATGGCGCCATGCGTCGCTATTGCCGCACAGCTTGCAAGTTCCGGCTTCTGCCCCGCCCAGCGGCCCTGCAAATCGACAGTGCTAGGAGACCTTCGCGTCGAGCGCTTCGACAGCAGGGTGTACGGCCGGCCGGTGACCGTGCGCGTTTGGTTGCCCCCCCGGATACAGCGATCCTGCGAATGCGCCGCGCAAATATGCGGCGCTGTACCTGCTGCACGGCCAAACCCTGTTTGATGAGTGTACGGAGCCGGATCGGGAAACAGCTCCCATCGTTTCTCGCTGATGAGGTTTTGCCTTTCGTTTCGTCTCGTTACCGGGTGTCGGGTTCGGCTTCCCAGACCGGCATCGGCGGGACCTCTTTGGGCGCCTCCGCGGCTCTTTATATCTCTTTGACGAGACCCGATCCCTGCCGAGATCCTGATCCCCTGCGCTCCACGCCGCCCCGCGTGTTCCGGGGACGAGCGCGTTCCTCTGCTCCCGTCACGGGTTCGTGCCGCGCCCCCAAATATGCATTCCCCATGTGTTTTTCTCTGCGGCTCAGCGCCCCGGCGGTGAAGTCGCCTGCCGCCTGTAAATCTCCACCAGTCTCCGCATCCGCCCCTCGGGCGCGTGACGTTCTAAAACAATCTCCCGCGCTCGCGCCGCCAGTCTCCGCGCCAAGTCCCCATCGCTCAACAGCGCCGCAATGGCATTCGTCATCGCCTCGCAATCTCCCGGCTTGACCAGCAGCGCGCTTTCGCCGTGCGTAACCATCTCCGGGATGCCTCCCACCGCCGTCGCCACCACCGGTACGCCGGCCGCCATGGCCTCCAGCAATGCATTGGGCGACCCCTCGCTCAGCGACGATAAAACGCAAAGATCCGCGATGCCGTAAAACGGCTCGGCCGACGGAACCTGCCCCGCCAGCGTCACCGATCCCGCAAGGCCGAGCGCGCGGACGGCAGCTTCGATCCTCGGCCGCTCCGGCCCATCCCCTACAATCGCCAGGTGCGCATCCGGGGCCGTGCCTTGCACGCGCCGCATCGCCTCAAGCAGCGTCGCATGGTCCTTCTCGGAGGACAGCCGGCCCACGATGAGAACTACGCGCTTCTCCGGGCCGATTCCCAGCCTGGCGCGTAACGCCGCGGATGCCTCCAGACTCTTGTCCCGCTGCCCCCATTGCGGATCGACGGCGTTATGCACCACCTCGATGCGTTCCGCCGCCACGCCCCTGCGGACCAACTCCCGCCGAAACGGCTCGCTCACAGTGAGCACGCAATTCGCCGCCCGCAATGACCAGCGGTCCAACCGGTTGTAAGTCCGCGCACGGCGGTCCGGCCAGGTATACCCGTGATGAAAGGCAACCCAGGGCGCCATTCGATGCAATCCCGACGCCCGCACGAGGAAGTGCGATTTTACGGCATGACTTTGAATCACGTCCGGCTTCAACTCGCCGGCGAGGGAGCGCAGCGCGCGGACCACCGTGAGGTCGAAGCGGCCCGCTTCGCGCATGGTGTGAACGGGGATGGCCAGGCGCCCGGCTGTCTCGATAAACAGGTTCGACTGGCCTTCGCGCAGGAAAACCGCGATCTCCACGTCCACTTGACCGCCGGCGCTTTGCGCGAATTGCAGCAGGTTCTTCGCCGGCCCCGTGATGGCGTCGGCTTCCAGAATCGCCAGCAGGCGTATGCTCTTCATCGCGGCGTCCACAGCCAGCGGCAGTACGTCTCATACAGCGTTTGGCCCAGGGCCTCCCAGTCGTACCGCGCCGCCACCAGCCGCCGGCCCGCCTCGGCCAGGCGGTTCCATAAATCGCCTTGCGCGGAAAGCGCGGTCATGAACGGCAGCCAATCTCCATCCTTTTCCGCGATCAGGATGTCCAGCCCCGGAGTCACCGCCAGACCTTCCGCGCCGAGCGGCGTTGAAATCACCGGCACGCCCGCGGCCATCGCTTCCAGGATCTTCAGCCGCGTCCCCCCGCCCGTACGCAAAGGGACGATGGCGCTTACCGCCTCCCGGTAAAATGGCCGCACATCCTCCACCGTGCCGGTCACCTCCACGTTGGCTTCGCCGCGCAGCGCCAGAACCGCGGGCGCCGGATCGAGTCCCGCCAGGGTCAGCCGCCATTCCGGAAAGCGTTCCCGGATGCCCGGCCAGACGGTGCGCGTGAATGCCACCGCCGCTTCGATGTTCGCGTGATAGCTCATCCATCCAACGAAAAGGATGCGGCGGCGCTCGGCGGCCGGCGGCGCTTCTTTGAAAAAACCGAGATCGGCTCCGTTCTCGATCGTGGCGATGCGCGCTCCGGGCGCAATGCCCAGCAGCGTCTCGCGCTCCCTTTCGCTGCAAACGATGTGCCCGTCCGCCGACCGCAGAATTTCCTTCTCGACCGCCGCCAGCCGGCGAGCGGTGATGACGGCGTAGAGCCTGCGCGCCACCGAGGGAGCGTTCGCGCTGTAACGACGCATGGCTTCGGATTCGATATTGTGCCAATCGTAGACCATGGGCGCGCCGGCGCGCCGCAGGATAGGCTCGTAAGCCGCCATGTGAATGCTGTCGAGGTGCACCAGGTCGAACGGCTGCCGGTCTACCAGGGATGCCAGGGCCGCTTTCATTGCGTCCGTAGTGTAATTCACCAGCGAGAGGGGCTGGCCTCCCAGAATCCCGCGGACGATTTTCGCCGGAGTGTAGCGCCGCGGCGCCGGCGCGGAAACGGCGGTGCGGCGGAAAGGCGCATCGGCCGCATCGCTCGCCCCGGCTCGCGAGAAGAAGACGTGCGTCAGCTCCGCCCGTTCGCCCAAAGCTCGCGCCAGATGATATTCCCGCAGCGCCGCCCCGCTCTGGGGCGGCCAGCAGGAGCGCGGCGATACAAAAAGAATGCGCACATAATTTCCCGGGCGCCTACGCTTTTGTTCGCGTGGGCGCGCTGCCTTTGTATACCGCCACGTTATTCAAAATCAGCGCGTCCAGGCCGCTGCTGAGAACGTGCGTAGAGCGTCGCGTGGCGTGTTGACCATAGGCTCGCCCTTGAGGTTGAAAGACGTATTGAGCGCCATGGGAACGCCTGCGCGTTTGCCGAACTCTTGAATGGCGTCGTAATAGCACGGGTTTGCATCCCGAACCACCATTTGGGGCCGGGTCGTTCCGTCCGGATGAGTCACCCCGGCAATTTCCCTCATGTGTCGGGCAAATGGACGCCACCGATCGCGGTACTTGACTGCCAGGTTGACACGGTCCCGAATTTCCTCGGGCCGGGGATCGGCGACGATCGAACGCGCTCCCAATGCGCGGGGACCCCATTCGCTTCCCAGACGGAACCAGCCGGCAATCTTCCGATCCAGGAGCAGCCTGCTCACGCATTCTGGAATCTGCGACTCGGGCGGTTTCTCGTAAGGAACCTTCACGATATCGAGTTGTTCGATAATCTCGTCGCCGGTAAACGAGGGGCCCCAATATGCATGGCGCAACTCTTGCCGTGGCAGCGGCTGGCCGAATTCCAGGTGCGCCAGGTATGCCGCGCCTAGCGCGCCCCCCCGCATCTCCCGCCTCCGGCTCGATGAACAGCCGATCCACCATGCCGGAGCGGCCGATCTTTCCGTTCAGCGTAGCGTACAGCGCGCATCCACCCGCCAGGCACAGATTCCGCTCGCCGGACAAGCGGACCGCCGCGTCCACGATCTTCAGGCCGATGGCGTCGATCTTGCGCTGCAAATCCGCAGCCAGGTCCTTATGCCTCTGCTCGCCCGGACGCCTGGGAGCGCCGGCCAGGCGCTGGAACGACTCCGGAAACGGCGCGTGCTGCCCCAGCAGGTCCATGCGCATCGACAGAGTGTTTTCGTCCGCGATGCCGTCCAACATTCCTTTTGGGCTTCCATAGGGAGCCAGCCCCATCAGGTTGCCCTTTTCGCTGGTACGCAGGAAAGCATAGACAAAATCGTTCAACTGCCTGATCGATAATGGCGCCTCTTTGATGCGCACGAACCGCTCTTCTTCGCACATCGCGACCGGAAAGCCCTCCTCCAGCAGCGCCGCGGAAGGGTGGTGGCCGATCTCCATCCCACCGAGAGACCGATAGTTGATGCCCAACACGTATGTGTGATCTTGCATTTTGTCGAGGAATCCTAATTCTAATGCATGGATGCCAACTGAAGCGGCTGAACCGGCCCAAATGGTTCCCGCCGCATCGCGAGATACCATATAGATCTCAAGCCATGGCAAGCCTCAGGCAGTTCTTCCGCGACGGCGTAGACCGCTGGTTTCCCGCATGGGGACAAGTCTACCGGGATTATCGCGACGAACGCGCCGCTTCGATCCCCATCGACACGCCGTTTGGATTCAAAATCGCCATCCCACCCACCGCCATGGTCGGGGAATGGTTCGCCAATCAATTGCGCTCCGGCGCTTACGAGACCGACGAGATTGCCCTGCTCACCGCCCTGATCGACGAGGCGGAAGTCTTCATCGACATCGGCGCCAATATCGGCTGGTACGCTTGCCTGGCGGCTACCCGCGGCAAGCGCGTACTGGCCTTCGAACCCCTCCCTTCGAACCTGCGGTTTCTTCTCCGCAATCTCGGCTACAACGGCCTGGAGCAGGTGGAACTCTACCCGTTGGCGCTTGGCGCGGAGCCGCGGCTGATGAAGATGTACGGCGGAGGACCGGCGGCCTCTTTCTTCTCGGGCTGGCACGGCGCGTCCGCCGCGCGCTTTACGCTGGTCCCCGTTACCACGCTCGATACGATCGCCGGGCGTCGCTTCGCCGGCGTCCGCCTGGCAATCAAACTCCACGTCGAAGGCTTCGAATACGAAGTGCTTCGCGGCGCCGCGGCCACCCTGGACCTCGATCCAAAGCCGAGTTGGCTCGTCGAGAACCACTTCAGCCCGAAATTCACCGGCATCGTCAACAAGCGCTTCCTCGACGTGTTCGAACTCTGGGAGCACGGTTACGATGCACATACCGGTGACGCGGAACGCCGCCCGATCTCACCGGACGACGTGCGCCGGTGGGTCTCGAAAGGGGCGGTGGATTTGGGGTCGATCAATTACCTGTTCACGCCGCGGGCGTCCCATGGCTGATTCCAACCCGCCAAGGGCGGAGACCAATTGGCCTCCCGCCGTCGTGGCCGGGGCGTACCAGACGGGCGTGGTCCTCATGCGGAACCTGGCCCGGCGCGGAGTGGCGGTTTCCTGCATCGACTGCGATTCCCGCAGGCCCGCCTTTAAGTCCGTTTACGGCAAGGCTCATCTCTGCCCAAACCCGGATGAGGAGCCTGCCGCATGGGCCGCTTTCATGCGCCGGCTTGGGTCCCAATTCCGTCAGAGGCCGGTCCTGATTTCGAGTTCCGACCGGTACGTTTCGGCCATCGCGGATCGCGTGGCCGAACTCAAGGACCTCTTCATTTTCGCGGGCGCCTCCGCGGCGATACAGGGACTTCTGGCCACCAAGCGCCGCCAGTACGAACTGGCCGAGGAGCACGATCTGCCCGTCCCCCGCACCCAGGTTGTCCAATCCGCCGGAGACGTGCAGGCGTTTGCGGCCGGGGCGCGCTACCCCTGCCTCATCAAGCCCATACACTTTCGGGACTGGCAGCGTTTCCCTAAGGGGCACCCTCTTTTCTTCGAGAAAATCGCGGTAGCGTCTTCGCGCGAGGAACTGGACCGCGTTTACAAAATGGCGGCGGAAGCCAACCCGCACGCCGTCGTGCAGGAAATCATCGAAGGTCCGGATACCGCCAAGCTGGTTTATGTATCCTGTTATGCCCAGGACCGACGGCGTCTGGGATCCTGCGTGTTCCGGGAAATCAGAACCGACCCGATCTATTTCGGCTCCGCCAGCGTGGTGGAACCCGTCAGGGACGCGGACACGGATGCGATGTGCGATCGCTTCTTGCGTTCCATCGGCTATGCCGGCCTTTGCGAAATCGAGTTGAAGCGGGACGTGCGCGACGGTTCGGTGAAGATGATCGAGGCCAACCCCCGGTACAGCGTAACTAGCGATGCCGCTCCGTATGCCGGCGTGGATCTGGGCTGGCTGCACTATCTGGATCTGATCGGACAGCCAGTGAGTCCGGTGGAACCCGAATTTCGCTCCTTTCGTCATATCGTGCTGTACCGCGACGTCAATGCGTTTCGCAGCTATCTCCGCGACGGCCTGCTCACCTGGAAGGAGTTGATTCGATCCTATCGCCGCCCGGTTTATTTCTTCGACTTCGATCCCAGAGACTGGCGCGTTACCGCCGAAAACCTTTACGCCCTGCTGAAACTTCTCCTCCGTCCCTATTTGCGGCGGGGTTGATGCGGAGACGCCCGGCGCGGAGCAGCGAGTGCAGGCCGCTGACGCGCATGCGCATCACCCCCGGAGGAGCGTGGCCCGCCGCCGAAATGCGCGAGATCAGGAAGCGGTTGCCTTTCGGCCGGTGCAGCCGTTCGTCCACGATAAAGCCGAGCTCGTATCCGGCCGCCTGGGTTTCCGCGACCACCGCCGGTGAAATATCGTCCGGCTTGCCGTTGGGATACGCAATCGCGAAGCAGGGCTTTCCGACGGTCTCTTCGATGCGACTTTTGCTCTCGCGCAGTTCGCGCCGGAGCGCCACTGGATCGAGCCGCGAAAGGATGGGGTGGTCGACCGTATGCGAGCCGATTTCAAACCCCTGGCTTGAGAGCGAGCGAACTTCATCCCAGCTCATCGGCCGCATCGTCTCCCGCTCGTCGTTCGCCAGACGCCACTCCGGGGTTTCCCGGCGGACGTAGTCCGTATACTCCAGGCGCTCGTCATTGGGAATGGTTTTGCAGGCCGCGGAAATCCGCTGAACCAGAGTGCGCTGCGCCCGCGGTTCGCCGGGCCACGATTGGCTCTCGCTTCGGCCCGGCACGCGGATGTCGCGGCCCCGCCACGCCAGCAGCCGCAGCCTCAATTCGTCATACCAGTAGAGACGGTCCACTTCCATGTATCCGGTACTGACGAAGAAGATGGCCGGGACGCCGTGCTTTCGCAATACCGGCGCCGCCAAGGTGAAGTTGTTCCGGTAGCCATCGTCGAAGGTGATTAATAAAGGATGGCGCGGCAAGGGCCCCCGGCCGAGGTACGAGTCGCGGACAGCCGCCGCGCTCACCGGGTTGAACCAACGCGGAAGCCACTCGATCTGTTCCGCGAAATCGCTCGCGGAAACCGTCGTCAGGAAGCGATGATGTTCCGGGCCAAGGCGCTCGCCGACGATGCCGTGGTAGCACACAACGGTGAGCGTGTTCGCGTGGGTGCGGTGGACCGCGCGGTTCAGCGCCTCGCTGCGCAAGCCGCGGACCAGGATTTCGCGAAGGATGCTCATGCAGACGCCATTTTACCTAGTGGTAGGGGCGTGGCAGTTATAATTCGGCTATGAATTCGGACGCGGCTCCGGTTTCTCTGCTTCTGGTCTGCTATTCGTATCCACCGCACCTGGGCGGATCGGAAATCGAAGCGCAACGCGTCTCGAAGGGGTTGATGGAGCGCGGCCACCGCGTCACGGTTCTGTGCGCCGGGGGTCCGCCCATGCCGGACGTTGCCAGATGGGTCGATCCGGTGGGCGTGCCCGTGCGCATCTTTGCCCGCGGATTGACGGGGCGGCTCAAGGATTACGGGTTCGCGCTGGCCGTGGCATGGACGCTGCTGAAAGAGCGCCGGAATTACCAGCTTGTGTACTTCCTGATGCAGGGGGTACACCTGGCGATGGGATTGCCGGTGGCGCATTGGCTGGGCAAAGCCATCGTGATGAAGATTTCCGGCAGCAGCATTCCCACGCTGATGAGCCGCTCCTGGATGGGCCGCCTGGAGCTGAGATGGCTCGACAGATGGGCCTATCGAGTGATGATTCTCAACGAGGGGATATCCGAAGAAGCGCGGGCCGTGGGACTGAAACCGGAGGTCCTGCTGTGGATGCCCAATCCGGTGGATACGGACGAATTTGCGCCCTGCGATGCCGGCAGGCGGCGGGAACTGCGGGAGGGATTGGGCCTGCTGCCCGATGCGGAGGCCGTGCTTTACGTGGGCCGGCTTGCTCCGGAGAAGGAGCTGGCCTCTTTGATAGGAGCCTTCGCCGAGGTTGCGCGCCGGAGGCCGCGCGGCGTTCTGACTCTGGTGGGGGATGGACCCAGCCGGGAAAATCTCGAGGAGCGCGTACGGCAATTGGGCTTGCGGGAGCGGGTCCGCTTCGCGGGGAGACAGCCGGCCGGCAAGGTTCTGGAGTGGC
Organism: uncultured Solibacteraceae bacterium; assembly: GCA_964457555.1. Taxonomy (GTDB): domain Bacteria; phylum Acidobacteriota; class Terriglobia; order Bryobacterales; family Bryobacteraceae; genus BOG-224. The sequence continues at coordinate 11,920 of CAYWHA010000074.1, read as the reverse complement.
TGCAAGCGAGCGATCTGTTCGCCCTGGTCTCCTCGAACGAGGGATTTCCGTGCGCTCTGTCGGAGGCCATGTCGGCGGGGCTCGCCGCGGTTGTCAGCGATATTCCGGGAAATGTTCAGTTGATCGATTCGGGCATTCATGGGCTGCGTGTTCCTATGGGCGACGAGGTGCGGATTGCGGAGGCCATCGCGGAACTGCTCGGCGATCCGGAAGGGCGCGCGCGGATGGGGCGGGCCGCCCGGAGGCGCATCGTGGAAAACTACTCGACCGGGCGAGTGGTGGACCGTTATGAGACGCTTTTCGGGGAGGCATTGCGCGCTTCCGCCGCCGCGGCCAAGGGCTGACTGCCGCGGTTCCGGCGCAGCCAGTGCTCAAGCACCAGCAGCCGCCACAACTGGCCCGGGACCCAGTGTTTGTGAAGCGCATCGCGGAGCGGCTGGCCGAGCGAGCCGCGCCGAATCCACCCATCCTGTTCCAATGCCGTGTCACCTTGAAGTTCATCGAAGAGGCCGCTCCACCGGCCAGCCAGCCAACGTTCCACGGGGACGGTGAATCCTTGCTTCTTGCGAAGCGCCACTTCGGGGCCTATCCGGCGGCGCGCGATTTCGCGCAGCACCGCTTTTAATCTGCCCCGGTGGAAGCGGATTTCCGGCGGCAGCGCGACGGCGAACTCCCAGAGCTTGTGGTCGAGAAACGGGGCGCGGGCCTCAATGGAGTAATACATCGTGCCGCCATCGACCTTAGGCATAAACTCGCTGGTGAATTGAATCCGGCGGTGATGCGTAAAGACGCCGTCCAAGAGCCGTTTAGCGGAAAGGAGGGAATCGGCGACTCCGCGTTGGGGCAGCGTTCGACCGGCGAGCCGTTCGCCCAATAGGGAACGCCGCTCATAATAGGGGAGGCCGTCGTGCGCGCGGAGATGCGCGCCAAGGCCTCCGGTGGCGTAATCCAGGAAACTCTTGATGCGGCGCCCCGGGCCGGCTTCGGGGAAAGCGTTGCGAATGGCGCGCCAAATGGGGGGCGCCGCATTGGGCAGATGCCGGGCGAGCCGCTGCGCATGCCAGGCGTTGCGGAAGAACGGGTAGCCCAGGTAAATGTCGTCGCCTCCATCGCCGGTTAATAGAACCGTAGCTTTCGGCTTCACCGCTTGGGACACCCACAACATGGCCTGAGCCGATGCGCAGGCGAAGGGTTCGCTGTAGGCGGCCGCCAGGTCGTCCAGCGAGAAACGCGCTTCGGGCATATCCACAATTTCGTGAGCGATGCCGAGTGCGCGAGCAGTGCGCGCCGCATCGGCGCTCTCGTCGGAGGGATCGTCCGGAGCTCTCACAGTGAACGCCTTGATGTTGGCTTTCCATTCGCGCATGGCCCAGCAGACCAGCGCGGAATCGATTCCGCCGCTCAAGAGAACGCCGATGGGCACGTCCGAGATCAACCGCAGCCCGACGGATTCCACCAACAGCCGTTCGGTTTCCTCGACCGCCTCTTCAAACGTAATGCGGAGGGATTCGCCGGTTTCGGGCAATTGCCAGTATTGTCGCTCGGCAATCTGGCCGGCGCGCCATTCGAGGATTGTGGCGGGGGCAAGCTTGGCGATGCCCTCGAAGATGGAGCGGTCTTCGGTTACGTAGCCGAACTCGAGGAACTCGAGGACCGCTTGCGGGTCGATTTCTTTGCCGAACCCGGCCGCGTGCAGAGCCGCGACGGTGGATGCGAAGGCGATTTCGCCGTTGCGCGCGCAGTACGCCAGCGGCTTCACGCCCAGGCGGTCGCGAACCAGGGTGAGGACGCCGCGCGGGTGGTCCCATATGGCAAACGCGAACATGCCGCGCAAACGGGGGACCAGGGCGTCGATGCCCCATTCCTGGTAGCCGCGCAGGAGGACTTCCGTGTCACACCGCGAATGGAATTGGCGGCCGAGTTTTTCGAGGTCCGCGCGCAATTCCATGAAGTTATAAATGCAGCCGTTGAAGACGAGGCCGATTTGCCCGTCTTCGGAGAGCATGGGCTGGTGGCCGGCGGGGCTAAGGTCGAGGATGGCGAGCCGGCGATGGCCGAGCGTGGCGCCGGGCCAATTCGCCAGACCGTCGGAATCCGGGCCGCGGCGGGCGAGCGAAGCCAGCATGGTTTTGACCGGCTGTTGAGGTTCCAGAGACGGCTCGCGCGTGATGTGCCCGGCAATGCCACACATGATTTCACTATAACTTGGGGGCATGGGGCGTGCTTTCGGGGGGGCGGAGTTGAGGGGCTTTTTAGCCGATAAACTGTGTATTTTGTGATGGTTATGGTGGATTTGGGTTCGTTTGGCGAAACGTGCAAACGGGGTCAGGCTGGGTGGGCTGAGGATGCGGATTTGGGTTCGTTCGGGAGTTTTTGAGGAGCGCGGGAAGAGGGCGGGCGTCGCGCGGTTGGCGGGTTTGGGTTCGTTTGGTGCGGAGGCAAGGTCGCGAGTTTTGAATGAGTTGGAGGTGAAATGGGTTCGTTTGGTGCGGGCTGAGAGCGACCAGAAAAACGCAGACGCGAAGGACGCGGACGGGCCCACAGAAGTCGTGGGCGCCGGGCCCGCAATCGCCGCGGGCACCCCCCGCGCCACTGGAAAGGCCGCCGGCAAAGACCGGCGGCGGTACGGATGGCATTCCGGCACGACGGTTTTCCTCCCACCTTCAGAGTGACACGGGGGTGGGCTCGATTTTGCACGGGCGACAGGGCAAGTGGTGGTAATAAAAGGGTTACCGGGAGTAAATTACTTAAATTTACTGGTGACTGTCAACACGGAGCAGGCCAGGGGCGAACATGATCGCAGGGGCGATCCGAGGACGTGTTGTCGGCCAACCGCCGGCAACACGCTTCTAGATCGTCGATAAGCGAGGCCATCGCCGCTTATGTAGAGCAGGAGGAGCGGCAGATTGGCGAGATCCATGCCACCATCGGGGAACTGGATGCGGGACAGGCCGTAATCCACGTCAAAAGAAAATGGATTTCCGGGCCGATAAGTGGGAAAGAAGCAACGGAGGCAAACTTGACCAGCGAACGAAGGGCCCGGCAGCGCTTTCCCCTGAATCTCGAAGTCCGCTTCACCGCCAACAAACGCGGCCTGCCGCCGATTGAGGGCCACGGGGAAGTGGTGAATATCGGCAGCCAAGGCGTGGCATTTCGGACAGCGACGACGCTCATGCCCAACCTGAACATCGACGCCTCCATTGAGTGGCCCGTTGCCCTCAACGGCGACTGCGTTCTGCGGGTGTCCCTGGAGGGTCGCGTGCTGCGCGTCGAGAACGGACTATCCGTCATGTGCATCGACCGCTACGAATTTCGAACCGGCGGCCGCGTCGGAACGCCGTCAAGCTCGGAAATGGAAGCCCTGAAGCGCCGCATCGGCAACCTGTTGATCCCCGCGGCCCCTTCCCATCAGATGGCGTAACAGGCTAAGGCAAACCGCCGATCCCTCCGTCGTCCCCGAAGCGATCATATCCTGCATCTCGGCGGCAACGCCCGATAGCAACTCGCCTCGTTCGCGCTCGTCCGAATCGCCGGCCGGCTCGAGCGCCGCCGCGCCCGCAAGACTCGCCCTCAACAGCTCCCTGTCGTTCCCGCGCCAAGCCAGCAGGATCCCAGCCGCGTACCGCGTCGTTAGCGTGCCCATCGCTAATACGTATCGGCCGCAACCGCCGTATTTTGCGCTACGGCTTCCCGCTGCGAATCGCCGCCGCGATCTTCCCCGCCCGCTCCCGCGCCGTATTCATATACGACGTGTTGGCCGCAATCCGGTCGAGCGTCGGTAGGTATTGGTCCAACGCCACCAGGCGCTTGCGGTCCATGGCGGTTTGGATCTGCAACAGCGCGTTGACCACTCCCAACTTGTCGTACTTGGCGGTGCGTTCCAGTTCGATGCGGTCGCGGGCCGTTTCACCGATGCGCTCGAACCAGTCCGTCAAGGCCCGCGCGGAAGCGTCCTCGGTGTAATTGAACTGGACCTCCGCCTTCTGTGCGCCGTCCTCGTAGCGCAAGGTCTTCGTCCCCGTGAATGCCACTTTGGCGGAGGATGCGAGCGGCCGCTTCAGGTATTCCAGCTTGCGAACCAAGCCAAATACTTCGCCGGCCTCGGATTCGCCCAGCCGGAAGCTCAGCGGATTGTCGTCCTCCGGCCCTTCCCGGTATTCCGCATTTCCGCCGCTGTCCAAGGTGACCTGGAAATACGCCGGAGTGCTCCCCGGGAACGAGACGGAATAAAAAACCGCCGGAGCGCCCGCCGCGCCGAACGCGCCTGCCCATACGAGCGTCAATAACCATTTCATAGGAGTGCCCCGGACAGCCGCCGCTCTGCCGCTAAGTGCGTGGCATGGCATATAGCCACCGCCAAAGCGTCCGCCGCGTCTTCGGATTCAATGTCCTCCGGCAACCGCAGCAACGACCGCACCATGGTCTGCACCTGGCGCTTGTCCGCCCGCCCATATCCCGCCACGCTCATCTTGATTTCGAGCGGCGAGTACTCCGCCACCGCGATGCCCGCCTCCGCCACAGCCAGCAGCGCCACCCCCCTGACATGCGCCAACTTCAGCGCGCTCCTCACATTCGCGGAGAAAAAAATCCCTTCCACGCCGGCCGATTCCGGGGCGTATTCGGCAATCACCCGCCGCAGTCCCCCGGCGATTTCCAACAGCCGCTTCTCGATCGGCTCCTTCGGGCTCGTGCAAATCGTCCCGGCAGCCACCATCCGCTGCTCCAGTCCGCCGGCGTCGATCACCCCGTAGCCCGTCCGTTGCGATCCGCAGTCGATCCCCAGCACCCGCACTACTGCGCCAACGCCTCCAACTCCTTATCGTCGATATCGAAGTTGGAGTATACGTTCTGCACGTCGTCATGCTCTTCCAGGGCTTCGCTCAGCCGCATCATGGATGCCGCGCTCTTGCCCGCAAGCTTGACCAGGTTCTTCGGGACCATGGCGATGGCCGCTTCCGTGGGGTGCAGGCCCGCCGCCTCCAGCGCCTTCTGCACGGCCTCGTGAGCTTCGGGAGCGGACAGAATCTCCCAACTCTCGCCGTCGTTACGCAGATCGTCCGCCCCGGCATCGAGCACGATGGTCATAAGCTGATCCTCGCTCGCCTTATCGCCGGGGATGAAGATCTGGCTCTTGCGCTCGAACATCCAGGCTACCGCGCCCTGTTCGGCCATGTTGCCGCCATTCTTCGAAAAGCAATGGCGGATATCGCTGACGGTCCGGTTGCGGTTGTCCGTAGCCACGTTCACCAGCACGGCCGCGCCGCCAGGTCCGTAGCCTTCGAACATCACTTCCTCGATCTGCCCGCCCTCCAGTTCGCCCGTGCCCCGCATGACCGCCTTCTTGATGTTGTCGGCAGGCATGCTGACGGCTTTGGCGGCTAGAATGGCCGTGCGCAGACGCGGATTCCCGTCAGGATCGCCGCCGCTCCGGGCAGCGATCATGATCTCTTTGATGATGCGCGTGAAGCTTTTCCCGCGCTTGGCGTCCAACGCCGCCTTCTTGTGCTTAATCGTGGCCCATTTGGAATGGCCTGACATGTGACCCTCGCAGGTAGGCCCAGCCGCGCCGGCCGGGAATGACGTTCCTAGGATTCGACGTATTGAGGATAGCAGAATCGGGAATCCGCCGACAAGCGCTGCGCTTCGCTTTGTCGCTGCAACTTCTCATGACGCAACGGGACCGCGCCCGGCTGGTCGCACTAAAGAAGGCGAAGAAGGCAGCGATAACGCAGCGGGAAGCCGCGCAGGAGATCGGGCAGAGCGAACGGCATGTGCGCCGCCTGCTGAGGCGGCTGAAGGCCCAGGGCGACAAGGTCCTGGTGGATCCCGAGCTACGGGGTGCTGGTCGAGCCAGACGAGCCGTTGAAAGCTCCAGCGGCAGCGAACCCGCCCACCGCGCCAACAACGGCTACACCACCCACGATTGCGATGACCGCACCGGCGCCTAGACCCGCGGAGGCCGCCGCGCCGCTAGCGCCAGCCATGCCTGCTCCCAGGGCGGCGGCAGCAGCAGCGGACACAACGTTTCGGGAGCGAATCGTAGCGTTGCCGGTAAGGTTCCTGTATTGCGCGACCACGTGGATTTGCACGTCGCCGACCACCTTGTTTGGAAAGATCCCCGGCGCGACGGCGTGCCCCGCGCTGTCAGTCATTACGCTGAGGGAATGGCTGCCATTCGAGAAGACGCCGCCCGGACCGCTGTCGGGCAGGATGAAGGTAACCAACGCTCCGGCAACCGGCCTGTGGTTTTCGTCATTCACCTGAACCGCGGCCTCCCGCGCTACCCGCTGGCGGATATCGTTGATGGCTCCTTCTCCCTCGAGAATCGAAATATCCAATCTCGCGGGCGCCGGTCCCTGTGCGGGTCCGCCCGCGCCGGCCTGAGGCGCATAGGCGGCAGTCTCAATCGTGGCCACACGAATGGCCTGCGAAACGCCGGCCGCGACGGCAGCCTCCGGAATTCCCGCGCCCGCTACCTTTACGGACTGGCCCGCGTGGTCCGCAAGCGCCGGCCCCCGCAACTCGTACCTGACCGCGGTGTTTTGGTCGGTCAAGTAGAACTTGCCATCTCGCGATTCCAGCTTTCCGGCTGCCATGAAGGTGGACGCGCCGGCCGCGTGGGGATCGAATGCCAGCGCCATGCCCGAACGCACGCTCGCCACCAACACGCCGGAAGAGTTGCGAACTTCGGCGGCGCCGCCCTGCGCGGCGACGGAAACGCGGTTTGGAGCGGAGATTTCCACCCGCACGACGGATTCCCTCACTGCGGGAGCGATGCGTAAGCTTACCGCTTCCACGGACTGCCTTTGAGCCGCGGAAACAGTCTCGGAACCCTGCTCGAGCACAGTGTGGTCGTGGAAAACGCGCGCTCGCGATGCGGGCATGAGAGTCAACTGACCGTCTGCGAGTTGAACAATGGACCGGGCGCCCCCAGTCTCCACGACATCGCCTTCGAACAGCGTACTATTACCGTGGATCTCCGAGCCATTGACGCGGAACTGCTGTTGGGATCTGACAGTCCCGATCGAGGTCGGCGCCCCCGTGAGGAGGAGGAGGCATCCTGTAATAAGGCAAGCGACCGTCACTCTAAACATAACGGATAGAAGGTTACCATCGCTGCGCGCGAATGTCAATCGCTGCGCGCGGTCCGATCGACGCCGATTAAGCGGCCAAACTGGGCCACCTAGTAGTCCTGGAACTATCGCTGGCGGGCGGTCACCGTTACGGTCACGTCGATCTAGCGCGGCTGTTGCGAGTTTCATCGGTGAATCCTTCTCTATGTATTCATCGGCATTCTTCTGTATATCATTAGAGTGGAACGATTGCGATGCGCAGTGCGACAGCCACAGTCCTCCTGTTGATTGCCATACCGGCAGCGCACGCAAGCGATCCCAACAGCTTGACCTCCGCCGAACGGCGGCAGGGCTGGCGTCTGCTATTCGACGGCAGGACCAGCGCGGGCTGGGAAGAGATCACCGGCAAGCCCTTTCCCGCGAACTGCTGGACCGTTGAGGACGGTTCTCTCAAGGCGCTCGTCCGCGCCGACGGCTTTCAGGACATCCGCACCAAGGCAGTTTTCCGTTCCTTCGATCTCCAGTTCGACTGGAAAATCCTGAAGGATGGCAATTCGGGCGTCAAGTATATGATTCAAAAGGTGGATGAGTGGACCAACGCAGCCGGCCGCCAAGCCCGGGCTCGCGGCCTGGAATACCAGTTGGCCGGCGATGAGAACGCCGATGCGGCCTCCGATCCGCGTCGCGCGGCGGGGTCGCTTTATTCCCTGATTGCGCCCACGCCGCGGATACGGCCCAAAATCGGCGAGTTCAATCGTTCGCGCCTGATCGTGAAGGGAGGGCACGTCGAGCACTGGCTCAACGGGACGAAGGTGGTCCAGTTCGATGCCGGCGACGCCCAGGTGCAGAAATTGCTGCGCGGCGATCTTCCTGAGGGGTCCGCGCCGGATGCCCCGCTCGTGATGGCCAGCCCCATCGGTTTGCAGAACCATAGCTCCGAGACGTGGTTCCGAAATATCAAGATCCGCGTGTTGCCGGACTAGCATACCGCCGGCGTTAGGCGGAATTCCATCGAGCCGCAAGCAACCCAGTGGCCGCGGCAAGGTCGATATCCGCCATGAGCAGGCCTTCCTTACCGTACGGCTGGTACTTTAGCAGCGTCCCGTCGGGCCGCACCACGGCCGAAGTAGTTGGCGATCCGGCGCTCGCGCAATTTACGGTCGCGAAATAGCAGGTATTTTCGGCCGCCCGGCACAAGGCGGCTTTCTCGTGGAATGAGTTCGCGGGATCGGCGAAACTCGATGCCGCGTAGTCGCCCGGCTCGGCTTCGCCGAAATGCGGGTGGAACACGATCTGCGCCCCACGCCGGGCGGCCCATCGGACGGTTTCCGGATAGCGCCACCCTTCATGGCAGATCGCCACGCCGAACGTCAATGAACCGGTTTGGAAAACGCGCCTCCCGGAACCGGGCGAAAAAATGCCATCCTCAGAGGGGTCGAGCTGGACTTTGTCCTGGAAACCGGCGACGGTTCCGTCCGGATTGACCACCAATACGCTAATGAACCGTGCGCCATCCGCCACGCGTTCCGTGCCGAGAACCACGGCGATGTTCGCCTTCGCCGCGGCCGCCGCAACCACGGACCAAGCGCGTTCGAGGAACGCGGCATCGGGTGGCGGGTCCGGCTTTCCCACCCGGTAGCCGGGAACGAAGCACTCCGGAAAGCAAATCAGGCCGGCGCGTTCGATGGATGCTTGCGCGATGGCTTGCTCGGCCAGCGCGACCGATTCCTCGGGAGTCGCCGGGCGCCGTATATTGGCGAGCGCGATCCGAAACGTGTTCATTCGATCATGCTACCGTAACGGATCATGCCGAAGTTACGCATCGTTCCAGCGACGGAACCGGACGTCCCCCTGATCCTTGAGTTGATTCTGGCGCTCGCGGATTACGAGAAACTCGCTCATAAAGTCACGGCCACCGAAGCGCGGCTGCGCGAGACGCTGTTCGGCCCCAAGCCCGCCGCCGAGGTGCTCCTGGCGCATTGGGACGGGGAATGCGCCGGCTTTGCCGTCTTCTTCGCGAACTACTCCACCTTTCTGGCTCAGCCGGGGATCTTCCTGGAAGATCTCTATGTGAAGCCTCACCTGCGCGGCAAGGGGATTGGCTTGGCGCTGCTCAAACGCCTGGCGGGAATTGCGGTCGAACGCCGCTGTGGCAGGATGGAGTGGGAAGTGCTCGATTGGAACCGGCCCGCAATCGGCTTCTACAAAAAGCTGGGCGCCGTGCCGATGGATGAATGGACCAAATACCGGCTCACGGGAGAGGCGCTTGAGGGCCTGGCGCTTGCGAAAGATTGAGGCTGGGCTTAAGGGTGGTGTGCGCCTACAGCCCGGCGACATCGACCTTGACAATCTGCCCGGTTTGCACGAAATCGACGGCTGTGGCGATTCGCGCTGCAACTCGCCGCAGGGTCGGCCAGTGATTCGAGGATAGGATCACAAGGGCCAGCTTACGGCTCGCAAAGTTCTGCTGATACCGGACGTTTTGATCGCAGGCGAGCAGCAGGTCGAACCCGGCTTGCTCGGCTGCGTCCAGCAACGCGCCGTTCTCCAGTCCCTGCCATCCCAACTCATCCGCCCGCATCACGTCATGTCCCCGCAAAAACCGGGCGAGCGGCGCGGGGGTGTTGGCGTCGAACAGGATTTTCACGCAACCGCCAAGGGCTGCTCAAGGGATCTCTGGGCGAAGGCCAGGACGTCGTGCACTTGCTCTCGACTGACGGACGGAAACCATTCCAAGAACTCGTCCACGGTCGATCCCTGGTCGAGGTGCTCGAATAACGTCGCAACCGCCAGACGAGTGCCCCGGAAGCACCACGCCCCGGCAAGCTTGCCGGGGTTCCGGTCGACAGCCCCGCAACGGCTCCAGTCCATACTGTTAGTTCATCGTTAATCTGCCGCGCAGCTTGCCCCGCCAACACCTACCGCGGCAGGCATGATGCCCAAATGCTGGCTAGCGTCGCCCTGGGCCGCAGCTTGACGCAGACCTGCCGGATGTGATACCCCACGAGAAGGCGCTCAGCGTCCTTAACACTGCGCTCGAAGAGGTCGATCTTACGACGTGGATAGTGCTTGACCGTCTGGACGAGGCGTTCCAGGGCTTCCCGTCTGTTGAGATCCCCGCGCTGCGCGCCCTGCTGAGAACCTACCTTGATCTGCTCGCCTACCCCCGCATTCGGCTTAAGCTTTTCGTTCGCAATGATGTCTTTCGGAAAGTGACCCAGGGCGGTTTTGTCAACCTTACTCACATCAACGCCCGCAAGATCGAAATCGTCTGGGAGGAGGAGGACCTGTTGAATCTCTTCTCCCGGCGGGTGCGTGAGTCGGAGGCGTTCGTCAAGGATGTTGGGCTGGCCGGCCGAACCGACAAGGGAATCTTTGACCAAATCTTTCCGAAGCAGGTGGACCAGGGACCGAGGAAGCCGACGACCTGGAATTGGATGATGTCCAGAATTCGCGACGGAAACGGCATAAAGCCCCCGCGCAACCTCATAGATCTCGCTATGAAAGCCAAGGAAGCCCAGGTGCGCAGCGAGGACCGCAGCCCTTGGGACTATTCGCCGGAATTGGCCATAATCGAGGCCGATTCCGTCCGGAAGGCGCACCGCGCGCTAAGCGAGCAACGCGTGCAAGACACTCTGCTCGCGGAGAACGAGGAGTTGGCGCCTACCGTCGAGAGGTTTCGCAGCGGCAAAGCCGAGCACAATGAGTACTCCCTGGCTGGCCTCTTGGCGGTGCCCGAAGCGAATGTTCGAGCCCTAATCAAGCCGCTTCTCGAGATGGGCTTTCTGGAAGAGATTGGGGGTTCTCGCTCCTTCAAGATCCCGAGGCTGTACCGGGAAGGCCTAGAGGTAACGCAAGGCAAGGCCTTCACCGCTGAGGACGGCGAGGAAGAAGAAAGTTAGGGGCATTAGGGGTCGCGCTACGGCCTCGCTTGGTTCAGACACGCCTGTAACGTGCCCAAGCAACGGCCCCAATCGGGTTCGCTAGGAATTGGCGCCCCCCTACCGCACCAGAATCCCCTTATCTTCATCGATCACGATCCGCTGGTTCGCCGGCATGCTTCCGAAATGCTGGCGCGGACCAGTCGGCCATTCCACGTCCACCGATGTCACCGTCGCATCATTGCCCAGACCGAACGTCAGCGGCAGTTCGCTCTGCGAGCAATAGCTCGACCCGCTGCGGACCATGTTCCACTGCTCGCCCGAGGCGCTCTTGATGCGCACCACGGCCCCAATGCCGTCGCGATTCGACCGCACTCCGGTCAGCCGCACGCTCAGCCAGTGGTTGCGATTGCCGCCATCGTTGCGGAAAAGATAGGCCGGGCCGTTGTTGGTGGAGACCAGAACGTCCAGGTCGCCATCCTGGTCGAAATCGGCATAGGCCGCGCCGCGCGCAACCATCGGCCGGGCGAAATCGGGACCCATTTGACCGCTGACGTTGTCGAACTTGTGATTGCCCAGATTGCGGAACAGCAGCGGCGCCTCGCGGTAACTGACGCGCGGCTGCACGCGCCCGATCTGGTCTTCGATGTGGCCATTGGCGGCGAAAATATCCGGGTATCCGTCCAGGTCGTAATCGAAGAAGAAGACCCCAAACGTCAGCGATAGCAGGCTGGCGCGGCCCACCGTCGAAAGCGGCGCCTCATCCACGAAAAGTCCCGTGCCCTCGTTGTGATAAAGCCCCAGCATCTGGTTGGCGAAATTGCCCACCAGCAGGTGCGGACGCCCGCTGCGGTCGTAATCGCCCGCGTCGGCCCCCATGGCCCCGCGCGCCACTCCGTCCTCGCCATAAGCCACGCCGGCGGACATGCCTTCTTCCTTGAACGTTCCGTTTTTCAGGTTGCGGTA
>CAYWHA010000073.1:0-22455 GCA_964457555.1 uncultured Solibacteraceae bacterium | reverse complement strand
CGCGAGCGCATCGCGCGCGAGACCATTGAGATCTACGCGCCCATCGCGCACCGCCTGGGAATGGGCAAGGTGCGCAATGAGCTGGAAGACCTGGCATTCCAGTACCTGGAGCCGGATGCGTGCCGGGAAATTATGGCCGCCATGGAGACGCGGCGTCATTCGAACGAGGAATTCCTGGAGGAAATCCAGCGGGCGGTGGAGGACGAAACGCGGCGCGAAGGCATTCCCGCGCACATCGACGGACGCGTCAAGCGGCCCTATTCGGTGTTTCAGAAAATGCGGCGGCAGAAGATCTCGATTGAAGAGGTCTACGATCTGCTGGCGCTGCGCATCGTCACGGATTCGGTGAAGAACTGCTACGCCGCGCTGGGGCTGATCCACAACCGCTGGCGGCCGATTCCGGGCCGCATCAAGGATTTCATTGCCATCCCGCGGCCCAACCTCTACCAGTCGCTGCACACCTCGGTGGTGGGGCCGCACGGCCAGACGTTCGAAGTGCAGATCCGCACGGACGAAATGCACCGCATCGCGGAAGAGGGCATCGCGGCGCACTGGAAGTACAAAGAAGGCCGCAAAGGGCCGGCGGCCGACGACCAGAGGATCGCCTGGCTGCGCCACCTGGTGGAGTGGCAGAGGGACATGCAGGACCCGGGCGAGTTCATGTCCACGCTGAAGGTGGACCTCTACCCGGAGGAAGTCTACACGTTCACTCCCCGCGGCAAGGTGATGGTGCTGCCCCGCGACGCCACGCCCATCGATTTCGCCTACGCCATTCACTCGGATGTGGGGACGACGTGCGTGGGCGCGAAGGTGAACGGCCGCATTGTTCCGCTGCGCTCCGCGCTCCACAACGGCGACATCGTGGAGATTGTCACGCAGGCCAACCACTCGCCCAGCAAGGACTGGCTGGCGTTCGTGAAAACCTCGCGCGCTCGCAACAAGATCAAGCACGTGATCAACGCCAGCGAGCGGGAGAAGGCCATCGAGATCGGCCAGAAGTATCTGGACAAAGAGGCCCGCCGCCTGGGCGTGCAACTGGCGCGCGCCGGGAAGAGCGATCTGGACAGGGTAGCCTCTGAGTACGGGTACAGCAAGATGGAAGACCTGTACGCCGCGCTTGGCTACGGCCGTTATTCGGCGCGGCAGGTGCTCGCCAAGATCGCGCCCGATGCGGATCTTGGGGAGGACGAGGAAGCCAAGGCCGCAATTCCCGCGGCGGCGGAAGCGGGACAGACGCCGCCAGGACCGCCGGTTCCGGGACGGCCGCAGGACGCCGGCGACGTGATCAAGGTCCGCGGCGTCGACGATCTGCTGGTGTATCGGGCCAAGTGCTGCAATCCCATTCGCGGAGAGGCCATTGTCGGCTACGTGACGCGCGGCAAGGGCGTGGCGGTGCACTCGCGGATGTGCCCCAACGTGCAGAGCCTGATGTACGACGTGGAGCGCAAGATCGAAGTGGAATGGGCGCGCGCCGCCGAAGACGCTTTCCCTGTCCGGGTAGTGGTCCGGACCGACGACCGCCCCGGCATGCTCAACCAGCTCACCTCGCTGCTGTCGGATGAGAATACCAATATTCGGAGCCTGGAAGCCAAGGCTGAAACGGACCACGACGGCGGCGTGGTGGAGATGACCGTGGACGTGCGCGACAAGAAGCAGCTCGAAAAGCTGGTGGCGGCGATGCGGCGGATATCGGGCGTGCGCGACGTCGAGCGCCGCTACAGTTGACCATGCCAAATACAACCGACCCGGAACACATCGCCATCTCCAAGTCGAAGGGAATCAAGATCGACTGGAAAGACGGCCACCACAGCGAGTATGGCCTCCAATACTTGCGGGACGAGTGCCCCTGCGCGGAGTGCGCCGGGACGCACGGAACGCCGCCTCGCCCCAAGGGCGGCGCCGCGGCCACGGGCGGGAACACCCCGTTCCCCATGTTCCAACCCACGCTCACGATGCTGGGAGTGGAGCCGGTTGGGAGCTACGCCATCCGCATCGACTGGAGCGACGGACACAAGACCGGAATCTACTCGTACGAGCATTTCCGGCGGATTTGCCCGTGCGCGGAATGCAAGAAATCGGGGTAGGGCGGCCCGCCCCACTTTACCGGAAGAGCAGCGGCGCGAATTCCTTCAGGTCTCGGCGCCACGTCAGCCACTCATGCGCGGTGCCCGGCGATTCGTAGTAGACCACCTTGATTCCCGCCTTTTGCAGCGCGTCGCGGAAGGAGACCACGCTGGCGCCGATGCCATTCAGTTCCGCGCCCCCCGCGCCCACCCAGACCAGCTTCACCCGCTTGTTGAATGCCGCGGAATCGGCCAGCACGCCGTTGTAAGCTGTCTTGACATCGAAAGCCGCGCCCCGTCCCATGCCGCCGCCGGCGCCGCTGAATCCGCCGATATACGCGAACGTGTCCAGGCGATCGAGCGTAATCTGAAATGTCTGCATCCCTCCCATTGACAGCCCTGCCATGGCGCGGTGATCCCGGTCGGCGATGGTCCGGTAGGTGCGGTCGATCGTCGGAATCAGGTCGCTCACGATCACGCTTTCAAATGCGGATGGCGCAACTGCTCCGCTCGCACCCGGGCCGCCTGCACGGCCGCCGGCAGGCGTCTCTCCTGGCCTCGTTGCGTAGCCCCTGTCCATCGCGACGATCATCGGCGTGGCCTTCTTCTGGGCGATCAGGTTGTCGAGGATGAAATTGGCGAAGCCCTGCTTCGTCCACCCAGTCTCATCCTCGCCTGAGCCGTGCTGCAGGTAAAGCACGGGATACCTGGTGCGCGTATTGACGTCATAATCCGGCGGCGTGTAGACCATGGCGCGCCGCCAGGCGCCCGTGACCTTCGAGAGATACCACGTCAAGCGAACCTGGCCGTGAGGCACATCTTTGGGGAGATAGAAGTCCTCGCCCGGCGACGGTATCTCAATTCCGCTGGTGGGCCTGCCGTAGCCGAAAAACGTCTCACTGGAGGGATCGTTGACCTGCAGGCCGTCCACCATGAACCAGTAGTAATGAAATCCAGGTACGGCGGGCGGGATCGTTACCGTCCATGCGCCGTCCGCTCCCTTGGTCATCTCCACCGGGGATGCAACCACCGCGCCGGCGAGCTGTACTTTCGCCGCATTCGGGGCAGCCAGCCGGAACGTCGCCCGGCTATCTGGATAGACGCGCGGATACTGCGCGTTGAGCACGTTGGAAGTGGCAGGCTGCGAATCGCCGGCCGGTTGGCAGCGGAGCACCGCGGCAAGGCACAGCCCCGCGAGAATCAGCTTCGAGCGCATAGTCAGTCTCCTCTCCGAGTGTATCCCCCATTCAGGGGTATTCGCTATGCGCGCCCGTGACGGATGTGGCCAATAGAAGGCCGTAAACTCCTCTTTTTAAAAGCCCGACCTAGCCATAACAAAAGGACATATTGATCCGAAATAGAACGCGCGTTACCGTTTCTTTTAACGGATTACCCAAACAAGAACCATGATCTCTGTCACACGAAATCTAGCGACGCCGCTCGCGCTGGCTGCCATCGCTTTCCTCGCCTCAACCGGTTTCGCTCAAAACCCGGCCAACGGAAAGAATATCTTGAATGTACAGACATACGGCGCGGCCGGGGACGGCGTCACCGATGACCGTCCCGCGATTCAAGCCGCTCTCAACGACGCGCACAAGCTCGGTAACGCTACCGTGTACTTCGGTCCGGGCGTGTACTACCTTGCGACCTCAACGTCCTCCAACGGTCAATTGAGCGTGTCCGACTGGTCCGGGGTCTATAGCATCGACCTTCTGGGAGACGGCGCCACCCTTCTCACCCAGCAGGCCAGTGGATCGATTCTCTTCGCCGAGGGTTACTGGCAGAATGCCACCGTCCAAGGGTTAACCTTCGCGAGCACTCATCCCATAACCGCCTCCAGTACGGCGGCGATTGTTTTTTCAGGCGGCGGACAGAACGCAATTCAAAACTGGACCATCAAGAACAACACGTTCCAGAACTTTTCCCGGCACATCGCTGTCTCAGGGGTCACGGGCCTGCAGATCTCCAACAACCGGTTCCTCATGACCGCCGGCCGGGATAGCGGTACCGCGCTAGACCCCGAGCCGAATGTGGGCATCTGGTTGTTCAACAACACTCCGAACGGCACTTCGCAGAATGTGCAGATCCTGGAAAACTACTTCAACGGCTGCACCGGCGGAGATGTCTCCGCAACCGTCTCGCAGAGTTGCGCCGACGGACTTGTGCTGGGCCAGGGCAGCGCCATAACCGTGCGCGGCAATCACATCAAAGGGTTTTCCTTTGAGGGCATCTATCTCCAGCCTGACCAGACATTCGGCGCGCCGTCAACGATCGTCGACAACCTGGTGGACGGCACTCTGGTCAAAGGCGACATCAACGGCGGCGGACAGTGGGGCATCCGTTGTGACGCGAACGGAACCCAGGTTCTTCAAAATACCGTGACCAACGCTCTGAACGGAATCGTGATCTACGGCGCGCAACTGCCGGCGGATGTTCAAAATGAGACGATTCAGGGAAACACCGTGGTGGTCACGGCCGCAACCACACAAAACGTTCAAACAGGCATCCAGGTTGTGGGCGCATCGAACACGACGGTCTCCGGGAACACTTTGATACTCGCTTCCACGGCGCCGGCGGCGAACGAAATCTCCCTGATTTACCTGAGTGGCCTGGTCGGCCGCTATTCGAGTGGATTGACGGTGACGGGCAACAATATTGTCTCGTCGACCCAGGCCTACGCGACGGGCATCTACCTGCAGTGGACCTGCGAGTGGAATGTAGCGGCTAACACAATCCAAGGCGCCACGAACGGCTTCCACTTGATGAACTTGAGCGGAGCGGTCGCGCTAATCGATTCGCTCATCCAGCAGAATGCGCTTCAGGGCAATAGCGCCAGCGCTCAGATCAGCAATGGATGGTTCCAATAAGAGAACATCAGTAGAACGGTTCGCGGAACCGGTAGAGAAGCCAGTGCAGGGCTCGGGCAAGGGGCGATTGGTAAGCCAGGTAGGCTAGCGGACGGGAGCGGAAAGCCAGAAGACCCGGGTAATCGGTCCACGCTCGCTTCAGGTAAAACGGCTCCGCGCAAAAGGCCCGCCAGTCTGTGTTGCAGACCAGGTCTCTCTTTGGGCGCCGCTTCAGACCCCAGCTCAGATAGGGCACATCGTCGGGCCGGTACCCCAAGATCTGCGCTACCACGGCGTCGGTCTGGTAGAAGTCATCGCAGACAATCACCCAATTCAGTTCGACCGGGTCGCCCCGCAGCGGACCGCTGCGAGTCAAGCCGAACTTCCCATCCACCACGGCGATGGTTCTTGAGTAAATGGAGTTGAGAAAGGTCACAACTTCCTTGAAGTACGGGTGCAGCCGCAGCCGCTCAGCCGGTCTCTGAATCGTGCCCCATTGATTCTTGAGAGCCACGCTGATGACGGTGTTCATATGCACCTTCGGAACCGGAACGGTGATGAACAGATCCGTCTCCTCGAGCAGTATCGTTGGCGTCGGGACCGCGACTTTCCGAAAGCCGGCCGGCGCCATGACCCTTTCCGCTCTCTCCTCCGACAGATTGATCAGGCGGATGCCGTATCTCTGCGCCATCACGTTGAGTCCAGTCGCCCGGAAGACCTCATTCATCGAAAATGGGTTGTAGCCTCCGGAGTCGGCCTCGCACACGGTGATGTGGCTGGTGTAGTCCTTGAGATAACGGACAAGGGCCTCCACGGCGGCGGGACTGGTCATTACGCCGCGCGAGTAAGTCGGATAAGTCAGGTTCGGCTTGATTACGACGCGGTCCTGCGGTCCGATTTTCCCGCTGCGGCCGAGGAAGTCGAAGCCGCTGCGCAGGACTGCGTCGTATCCGCGGTCGAGGGAGCCGATGAAGAGCCTGGACTCGGACGCGGGACTGCCGTGGCCGTTTCCGGGCAGGCGCTCGGGGGCGGCCACGACGTCATCGCGCTCGGGCAGGTTGAAACTCTTCACGATGCCTCGGTTGGTTGCGTCTCCAGCCGGTGCTTGACTCCGGCAGCAGGGAACAAGCGCGGTGTGGGTGACTCTCTGAGCCATGTCACTCGCTTTCTCGCGGCTAGGAGGGGCCTTTCGACGCAGTAATAGGACACCGCCGCCATGGCGAGGGCGGCAATCAGATTCACGGGAAACCGGGTGACCCAGGAGCTTACATCGTGGTTCAGGAAAGGCTGTTGCCACAGGTACAGAGAATAGCTGATCGTCCCCAGCCAGACCAGGAAGCCCGAGTTTAAGACCCGCCCCGAAAAATCGCGGTAATAAACGATGAACCGGTAGATCGTCAAAGCGATGCACAAGTTCATCACGGTCAGTCCCGCCGTCGAGAACAGAATCATATACCGGCGATCGACATGGAACTGGAGGCTATTGATGAAAATTGCCAGAAGCGGCACTAACCCCACCCAGGGGCTCGCAATCCAGGACGCCGTCCACTGGCGCAGCCGCACCGCCGGAATCAGCGCCAGGATGCAACCCGTGGCGATGGCGTCGCACGTGGTGGGAAACCATTCCAGGATCGGAGCGTCCGGCCAGGTCAGCAGCGACGCCAGGCGCAGAATCGGCCCGGCCACAACCGCTAAGATCGCTAACTTCGTCGCCCTTCGCTGACCGCCGAACCATAGCGCGAACGGCCAAATCAGGTAGAACTGCTCTTCCACCGACAGCGACCAGAGGTGGCCGATGTACCACGAACGCTGACGATCGTAATTGACCGTGTAAGTGAACGCCCGCCACCAGTCATGACTCGCGAGTCCGATCACGCCGCCCAGATTAAGCGCCAGGATGACTGCCATGTAGAACCACATCGCCGGGAAGATCCTCAGCGTTCGGCGAAAGTAGAAGCGCTTGAGTGAGATCCGGCCCGTCCGTTGGCGCTCCTCCAGCAGGAGCTGCGTAATCAGGTATCCGGAAATCACAAAAAACACCCGCACGCCCAGGTTCCCGAAGCTGGAGAAGTTGTGCAAAGGAGATCCCTTGGTCTGCGCGAAATGCGAGAGGCACACCATCGCGATGGCGACAGCCCGCAGCCCGTCCAACGATGGAATCCGTTTCATAATGCCTCGCCGTGAAAATAGCAGCCGCTCACCAGCTTCCAACTAATGCGCCAGCTCTTGGCGAGGAAGAACGCCGCGCCGCGCCACATGCGGCTGTTGTTGCCGGCCCCAATCGCGGCGCAGGTCCGCCAGTGCGCTGCGACGTGCTCTTGACGCCGTCGTTGCGTCTTCTGATCGGGCTGAAGGCGAAACCGCGACCAGTACCGCGCCACGTGGCGGGGCGGGGAATGGACGGCGAATCGCGCAAACAGGTCGCCGTCCATGGCCACATCGAACGACGGATCCAGGCCGCCTACCTGCAGGTAGAGATCCCGGCGCCAGAATGCCGAAGGCTGCGGAATGTAGTTGTAATCGTACTTCCAGATGAACCAGTTGAAAGGGATCTCGCGCTTCCGCTGAACAATCCGGTCGTGCGCGTCGATAAAATACGCGTCCCCATAGACAAAACGCGATTCGGGATGCGCGGTGAAGAAGTCCAGCGCCTCTCGCACGGCATCCGGTTCCAGCACGTCATCCGAGC
This sequence comes from uncultured Solibacteraceae bacterium, assembly GCA_964457555.1. Classification (GTDB taxonomy): domain Bacteria; phylum Acidobacteriota; class Terriglobia; order Bryobacterales; family Bryobacteraceae; genus BOG-224. Next base: position 14,857 of record CAYWHA010000073.1, on the reverse strand, counting down.
AGAGCCACCCCTGTATGTCGCCGGTGGCCTTCGCAAAGCCTTTGATCAGCGCGTCAGTCTGGCCGTGGTCGCGCTCGGTTACCCAGTAAGTGAAGTGCGGCGCCAGCTCTTCGATGATTCTTACTGAGCCATCCGTGGACCCGCCGTCCATAACCAGGATTTCGAGTTCGCCGGGCGCCAGATTGCGTTGATGGATCAGGCTCTCCAGTGTCCGCCGCAGATAAGCGGCCTGATTGTAAGAGCACACCACTAACGATAGTGTCAGGCGTGGCATAGAACTAACTCTCCGGCCGGCGTCTCTCGCGACTCCAGTCGCGCGCCACAGCGTGCGCAGCGCACCGCGGAACATTCGTCCATGACCGCGCCCAGGGCAACCAGCACGATCAGCGTCGGATAAGCGAAGAAGCTCTGGATGATGCTCGACATCACGTTTAGAAACAGGAACAGAAGCATCCACCCAAAAACCACGTATCCGCCGGACCGGAGTTTGAAACTGATATACATGCCGTAGATCCAGAATGTCAACAACAGCGTTAGTCCCACCAGTCCGGTAGCCAGAATCTCGTCGAGGAAGCCATTGTGCGCCACCACCGCGTGCCACTTGGTCGCCGCGAAGATCTCCCCGAAGCGGCTGGGCCCCCAGAACGCGCCGAATCCATAGCCCACATAGGGCCGCTGCCCCGCGTACCGGAGTAGCGCCTGCCAAAGAGGCAGACGGCCGCTCAGGCTCGTGATATTCCGCAGGCCGTCTCCGATGCTGAGATACGGCATCCAGGCCGCAATCGAGTCTGACATATTCACAATGATGTGAATGATGTATTCTCCGCCGGTCATCAGGTCGGCAAGCAGTCCCGCCAGCGCGCAACTGACCGCCAGCGCCGCAACCCGCAGGATGCGAAATCGCGTGATGCGGGAGTAGACCAGGCCCGCCGCCGATGCGACGTCGACGACCATCGTCCGCCCCTTAAGTAGGATCAGAACCAGGAAGAGCGCTCCTCCCACCATCGCGCGGTAAACCGGCCGGTCATGAAAGAGGAACGTAGCGCCAACGATGGCGAATACCAGCGGAAACGCATAGGTTTCGATGGTGGTGGTGTATTTCAGGGTCCACTGCGGATTCAACAGGTCCAGTAGATTGCCTTGAGAGAGCCGGAGCGCGAACAGAAGCACCACGCAAATTCCCGCGGCGTAGATTGCATGTTTGGCGATGGTCGCGATGCTGTTTCGGGTCCGGCCATAGAATCCCGCGCCCAAACCGAAACCTCCGGCCAGCAGACACGTCAGGGCCACCAGGCGGCGCACCGTGAGTTGCAGGTCCTCGCTCCAAGCGATGCTCAACACCGCCCAGAAGAGGTAGAGAGAGAGCAGCGTAAGAAGTGTCCGCGACTTACTCGACTGCAAGGCGCGGGCCGCGCGTGGGAAGTGTACAATTCCAAATCCCGCCCAACAAATCAACAGGGCCTGGTTATAGGGCGAACCCTGCGCCGTGCTGTCTCCCGCCGTCATCAGGCTGCCGACTACATCGTCGATAGTGACCAGAGGGTAGAGATAAGCCAGCCACCACGCCGCCAGCAGCGCACACATGATCCGATAGTGCGGGGACCGCTCAAATGGCGGCGGCATGTTTCTCCCTTTGCGTTTCCTCGGCGCCGGCAGGCTCGCTGGCGGTTTCCCGCGCCTCTGTCAGGATCGTAATCAGCCGTTCGAAACCCGTGTCCGGACCGTATTCCTGCTCCGCCCGGAGCCGCGCCTGTCTCCCCATCCGCATGGCGGCAGCCGGGTTTTCCAGCAGATGCACCACCCTGGATCGCAGGCCCTCGGCGTCCAGGCGCGGAAAGATCAGTCCCGTGATGCCGTCCTCCACCAGATACGGCAGGGCCCCCGCGTCGCTGGCAATCACCGGCCTGCCGGCCGCAAACGCTTCCAGAACCGTCAGCCCGAAAGACTCCAGAGACTCCGAGGGAACGATAACCGCTCGCGCATTCCGTAGCAGATTGAGCTTCGCCTCTCCGGCTTGAAAGCCGAGCATCCGGACGTGCCGCATCCCCGGCTCGCTCAAACGGCCTAGCACCTCCGCTTCCATCGGCCCGGCCCCGGCAATCCACAATGGCGCATTCGGAAGCCGCTCGAAGGCCCGTAACAGAGTGTTCAGACCTTTCTCGCGAGAGATGCGGCCGAGGTACAGAAAGTATTCTCCCGGCCCGGTCCCAGTCGCAATGTCGCGGGCGTCGATGGAATGAGGGCGAACGCGTAACCGGGCCGGCTCAATGCCGTTCTTGATCGCCAGTCGCCGCGAGAATTCCGATGGGCACAGAAACATCGAGATTCTGTCGAAGGCGCCGCTGCGCTTGAGGTTCCACAGCGACGCCGCGTATATCGCGCTGATCGTCCGGCTCTGATGCATGCACTTGTGGATTACGGCGTGCCAGTGCCGCCCGCCCGTGCATCGCTCACAGGCGCTGCCCTGGGTGTATAGCCACCCGTTCGCGCAGAACGGCCGGTAGTCGTGCAGCACCTGCACAACCGGAACCTCCCGCCGGGCCAGCGCCGTATAGATCGATGGTGAAATCAGGGGATATACATTGTGAATGTAGGCCACATCCGCGGGAAAATCGCGAAGCGCGTCATCGAGTGACTCGACGGTCTCATGCGAGTGGATCGCCCGTACCGGGAACATCGCTTTATCCCACGGGCTGTACTCCAGGATCTCGCGGTTATGCCGCGTGTACCGGCGTACGTCAATTCCGTGGCTGGCGAGCAGTTGGAAGTCGTTGTCGGCCGCCATATCCTCTCCGCCGAAGTACCGGTAATAGTTATGGACCAGCAGAACTCTCATCGCGTTCACTTACTAACACGGCGTTGACTTACCAGTAACAACCGGTTGCCAGCTTCCAACCCACGCGCAGAGTCTTGGCAAGAAGGAAAGCGCTCTGCCGCCGCAGCCTGCGGTCGTACCGGACGCCGTAGCGCTTGGCGATTTCGTACTGCGCCCGCATGCTTTCTTCCTTGAGCTTCTGCGTCTTCTGGTCCGGCTGCATCCGCATGCGCGAGAGCCGCGCCGGAATATGCCGTGGAGGAGACAACTCCGCGAACCGCGCCCACAGGTCGCCGTCCATGGCGACATGCAGCGCCACATCGAGGCCTCCGGTCTCCGCGTAAAGATCGGCCCGCCAGAAAGTTGAGGGTTGCGGCAGGTAGTTGTAATCGTAGAGCCAGATAAACCAGTTGAATGGGATTTCCTTTTTCGCCTTCACCGTGCGCCCGGTCTCGTCCGTCAGGCTGGCGTCGCCATAGACCCAGCGCACTTCCGGATGCGCGCCGAAATAGTCGAGCACCGTGCGCGCCGCATCCGGTTCCAGCTCATCGTCCGAACACAACCAGCCCTGCAGGTTGCCCGTGGCGCGCTCAAACCCTTTTCGTAGAGCGTCACTCTGGCCTTGATCCTTTTCGCTGACCCAGTAGTCCAGGAAAGGTTCGAACTCCCGGATGATCTCGACCGAGCCATCCTCGGACCCGCCGTCGATCACCAGTAACTCCAGTTCGTCCCGCCTGACTCCCCTCTGCGCCACAAGACTGGCCAGGGCCTGCCGCAGATACGGCGCCTGATTGTAAGAGCACACTACCAGCGATAGCTTCACACGCCTCCACCTTCCTGAAGAATGCAATTAGCGTCATTGGTCGCCGCCTCCACTTTGGCGACTCCGGAAATGGCGCCCTCGAAAATATCCATCAGCTTCGTAAACGCGGCCTTCGAGTCGTACCGGTCTTCGACGCATTTTCGCGCCGCCCGGCCCATCCGTTCGCAAAGCGCAGGGCTGGCCGCAAGCATCGACATCTTCTCCGCGAGATCCCGCGCGTTGCCCGGCTGAAACAGCAGCCCCGTCTCGCCGTGCTGAACCAGGTGCGGGATGCTGCCCAGGTCGCTGCCGATGATCGGCTTGCCGGCTGCAAACGCCTCCAGTGCGGCCATCGGAAAGTTCTCGTACCATTCGGAGCAGATCACCGTGAAGCGCGCCTTCCGCAGCAACTCCCGCTTGGCCTCGCCGGATTGGAAGCCCGCGAATCGAATGTTCGGCATCCCGGCGGCGGCTTCCCGCAGCTCCGCCTCCAGCGGACCGCTGCCCGCAATCACCAGCGGCAAGTCCGGCCTCATTCGCGCCGCGGCGAAGAGGGTATACAGCCCCTTCTCCACCGAAAGCCGGCCCAGGTAGAGGCCGTAATCGCCTCTGTATTCGGGAACCACGCTTCCCGCGTCGATTGAGTTAGACCGCACCACCAGCTTCTCCGGAGGCAATCCGGCCTCGGCGAATTTCGCCATTGCGAACGGCGTCAGGCAGACGAACCGGCTGATCCGATCGAGCGTATGGCTTCTCCGCATCCACCAGAGCGCCGCCGCGTAAGCCCCGCTCGCGCAGCGCCCATGGCGAATGCAGCCGCGCACCACCGCCGGCCAATGATTGCCGCCCAGACATCGTTCGCAAACCGCCCCGCGCGTGTACAGCAGACCGTTGGCGCAGAACAGCCGGAAATTGTGCATCGCCTGCACCACGGGTACGCCGTGCTCTTCCAGCACTTCGTACGCGGCGGGCGAAATCAGCGGGAAGACATTGTGAAGATACGCGACGTCCGGCCGAAATTCCTCGATCGCGTCCGCCAGATCGCGCCGCGTCTTCGGCGCGCCCGCGATCGTCAATGCCAGCGACGCTTTCCGCGCCAGCCCATATTGCTTGATCTCGTCGTTGTGCCGCGAGTAGAGCTGCGTGCGAACCCCGCGGCGCTCCAGCATGTCCATTTCACTTCGCACCACCGCGTCCTCGCCGCCGTACTGCTGATAGAAGTTATGGATGAAGAGCACCCTCATACATACGCCTCTTCAGGGGACGTGGAGCGGACGGAGCGCGTCTTGCGCAGCACGTGCGCCGCATCCCGTGACAATGCCAGCAACACCATGGACTCCGCGGCCGCCACCCACAATGGCACGGTGTAGTCCGCCAGCGGCCGGCCGGGCCACCAGACGTAACAGACGGCCGCCAGCGCCGCCAGCGGGAACGTCACCGCCGTGCGCCGCAGGTAGCCGCATCCGTTGACCATCATGGAGACCGTGTGCCGCGTCGCCACCAGGAAGCTCAACGCCGCCGTCGCCAGTGCCAGTTGCTTCGTGGCGTGCAAGGTTCCCCGGCTGATGAAGGGCGCCAGCCAACCCGCGCTAAGCGCCACCGCCAGAATCGGAAGTCCGGCGATAGCGGCATTCACCATTAGGCTTCGCCGAAACGTAGCGCGCAGCCAGGAGAAATCCCCGCGCGCAAAAGCCTCGCTGTACGCCGGCCACAGCGGAGTCATCAGCAGTGAGCTCGCCACAATAAAAATGGAGTACATTCGTTGCAAAGCGGAAAACGGCGCCACGCTGGCCGCGCCCGCCGTGTGCGCCAGCAGAAACATGGGACAGCTCAGCAGGGCCGCGGCGCCGGCCTGCGAGGAGAAAATCATCAGGCCCGTGCCCATGATTTCCCGCCCCGCGGACCACCGTACCTCACGCAGCCGCGGCGCCAGCCAGCGGTATCGCCATCGAAACTCCACCACCCAGTTCAGCAACCCGGCGACCGCCGGTCCGCCCGCGATCGCCGCCACCAGCCACGGAAGGCCCAGTCCCAAACGCACGAACGCGAGCAGCAAACCCAGGCCCAGCAGATTTCCAAGAGCCAGCCACAGGTTTGTGCGATACCCTTCCTGGAACCCTTGCTGCACGCGCTGGACTACGCCGAGCGGCATATTCACCGCCGTCGCGACCGCGAAAACAAATAACGCCGGCGCCGTTTCGAGCGCGGCCCGGTGCTCCGCCACACGCAGGATTCGCGCCCACGGCAGCCATGCGCACGCCGCGCCCGCCAGCGCAATCGCCAGCGCGCCGATGCCGAGCAGCATGTAAAACGCGCTTGAAACCAGCGTCCGCGCCCGCTCCCGCTGTTCCGCGCCGGTGGCTTTCGCCAGTTCCGTCAGCAGCCCATTGCCGATTCCGAAATCGCTGAAGCTCATCACCAGCGGCACGGCGCCCAAAGTCATGAAGAGTCCAAAGCGTTCGGGGCCAAGGTATGGCGCGGTCACGGGAATCGTCAACAGTGTCGCAGCCAGGCCCATCGCCTTCGCCAGGCCCGCCGCCAGGCCCGTCAGAAGCACTCGCCGGATCCGTTCGCGCGAGCGCCCCTCCGCGCTGCTCAAATCCGCGCCCGGCCGCAGCATCCTCACCGCGTCGCCCAACGTCTGTGGTATCGCGCTCAAGCTGCTCCCTGCCCCTTGACCACCGTGCTCACGGTCTTCGCCAGAATCTTGAGGTCCAGCGCCAGCGACCACGTGTCGATATACTTCAAATCGAGCTCAATCCAGCGGTCGAATGGTATGTCGCTGCGGCCGTTGATCTGCCACAGGCATGTCAGCCCGGGCTTCACGCTGAACCGGCGCATCAGCCAGGCCTCCGGAAAACGGGCCACATCGCGCTCGGGCAATGGCCGCGGCCCCACCAGCGACATTTCTCCCTTCAGTACGTTCCACAACTGCGGGAGTTCGTCGAGCGATGTTCTGCGCAACACGCGGCCCGCCGGAGTCACTCGCGGATCGTCCCGAATCTTGAATACCGGGCCCGACGCTTCGTTCCAGCCCTCCAGGCTGGCCTGCAAATGTTCTGCCTGCTCAATCATGGTGCGGAACTTATACATCCGGAACCGGCGGCGGTTCACCCCGAATCGCGTCTGGGCAAAAATCACCGGGCCCGGGCTCGTGACCTTTACAATCACCGCCACTACCGCGATCGCCGGCGCGAAAACGGTCAGCGCCACCACCGCGCCCGCGATGTCCATGGCGCGTTTCACCACCTGCCGGAAATCGTCCGCCACCACCTTCAACGTGATGATGTGCTGCGCCGCCGCGTCGATTTCGGGCCGCGCGATCGAATAGGAAAAACTCACCGACGGCAGCCGGCATTGCACGCCCGCCATCTCGCACACCTCAATCACTCGCTGAATCTGCGTGTAGCAGGATTTCATCGGAAGGCCGATCGACACTTCGTCGACCGCCACGCGCTTGATGATCTCCTCCAGATCGGCCAGACTGCCGATGGTTAGCCGCCGGATGTCCTCCGATACCGTGTGGGCGCCCAGATCGTCCACGAAGCCGAGCACCTCGCAACGCGGAAACTCCGCTTGCAGCACCGTATTGTAGAGGTCCATGGCAACCGGCCCGCTTCCCACAATCAGGCAGCGGCGAACCGGCCGCTTCCGCGCGAGGGCGCCCACGGCCGCGTGACACACCCGGTTGAACAGCAGCAGGACCAGCGCGCAAACCCAGAATAGGATTGCGTTCTCCATCCGGAACGCGCCGGTATGGCTGGTTTCCACGAACAACAGCACCGGAGCGGAACCGATGGTGCAAGCCATGATCAAGCGCTTCCACCGGCGGAGCGGCGCCACTTCGCCTGTTTCATAGACCCGGCAGCACAGCAGGACCAGGTGCCACCCGGCCAGAAAGAACACCAGCAGCAGCAGGTTCTTCACCGTGATCCGCATCGCTAGAAACGCTGCCAGCCCGCTGGGTATCTGGTCGATATTCGTGACCAGAAGCCCGGCTTCCAGCGCCAGAATCGCGGCCGCGATGTCGGCGGCTAACAAGCTCTTTCGATACGCGGCATGAAGAAGACGCATCTTCACATTCCTTTCGCTTTCGAAAAAGAGGGTCGGTACGGGACGCCTTCAGCCTTGCGCGCCCGGCGGCGCCGGCGCCCTGTGAGCTCCGTAATCGCCGCGGCCATTGAAGTATCCGCGGCCGTAGTCAGCGCCTTCGTCGCTTCGTTGCACCCGGTTGAGCACCACTCCCAGGACCTGCGCTCCCGCCCATTCAAGCGAGGACATCACCGCGTCCACCGCGGCGGCCGTAGTTCTGCCCGCCTCCGCCACCAACACCACCGCATCCACTGAGGACGCGATCTGAACCGGTTCGGCGAAGGGTAGAACCGGGGGCGCATCTACTACCACCAGGTCGTAATGGCGTTTTAGATCGATCAGAAGGTCCTGGAACGCGGGCCCGATCAGATCGGCGGGCAGTATCGAGGCATTGCCGGCCGGCAGGATCTGCAGGTCGGGGACGTCGGGCACGTCCATTACCGCCGTCTGCCAACCCGCGGTGCGGGCGAGCACGTTGCCCAACCCGGCAGCCGTCTCAAGATTGAAACGGCTGTGCAGTACGGGTTGTCGCAAATCCGCGTCAATCAGCAGCGTCTTGCGCCGCAGTTGCGCCATCGAAAGAGCCAGGTCGGCCGCCGTGACGGATTTGCCCTCGCCCTGCATGGCGCTCGTAATCAGAACCGTGTGAATCCCGGTCGAATTTCGGGAAAATAGAATTGCATTTCGCAGCTTGCGGATGGCCTCGCCGTACGCCATCAGATCCTTTCGGTCCCTGGCCGGCCGCTCTTCCCCCAGCAGCAGCGTGGCTCGCTGCGCCGGTGTGCGCGCATTCGGGTCCCTCACGGCCGGCAGCGTTCCCAGAACGCTCACGCCCAAAACCCGGCTAGCCTGCGGCCCGTTGCGCAGCGTGTTGTCCGTCGCGTCCATGGCCATCACGCCGCCCACTGCCAGCAGCGTCGAAGAGAACATGGTGAGCGCCAGGTTCATCGGCACATTCGGCGAGAAGGGGCGGGCCGGCGGCCGCGCGTAATCCGCTACGCGAATGTTGCGGTTCTGAAACGCCGCGTTGATGCTGCTTTCGCGCACCTTGCGAAGCATCTCGCCGTACATGGCCCGGTCATCGTCGGCTTCCCGCTTGATTTGCTCGTATCCGGCCAGATGGGTATTGGCGCGGTCATATTCCGCCTTGGTTTCCGCCATCCGCTTTTCCAGCAGATGCTCGCGCTGCACGGATTCCTGATAGTCGGTTCCAATCCGGCGCGCGGCGTTGTTCTTGGCCTCGTCCAACTGACGCGTCAGCTCCTCCACCTTCTGCTCCGACTTCCGGTATTCCGGATGGTTCGGCCCGTAGGTGGCGCGGACCGCGGCGAATACCTCCCTCTCCGCGCTAAGCTGCTCCCGGATCTTCTTGATCTCCTCGCCCTGCGTGGATACCTGCGCGGCCTCCAGCGTATTGGTCTTCGCCGCATCCTCCGAGGCTTCCTTCTGCATCCGCTCCGCTTGCGCATTCGTATAGTCGGTATTCAACTGGAGAAGGCGCGCCGACAGGACGCTGGTTCGCTCTTCGGGATTGATGACGCCCATCTCCGTCTCCACGTCCGTCAGCCGCTGGTTGGAGGCGTCCATCTTGGCCTTCAACTCCTGGATCTGGCCTTCCATGAAATGCGAGGTCGCCTCGAGCGACCGGCTTCTTAACTCGTAGATTTTGGCTACGTAGGAGTTCGCAATCTCGTTCGCCGCGGCTGCCGCCAGCTCCGCGCTGGGCGCGCGGTACGTGATCAGCAGCAGTTGCGTGCTGACCTGGCGAGACACCTTCAGCCGCTTCAGGACGATTGGGGCCTTCTTCACCCGGTCGTCTGCGGCGGGGTTAACGCCCTTCACCTGGCGCTCCACCGCGAGCAGGTCGTACTTCATGGCGACGGGCCGTAGAACATCGTCCGACTCCACCAGCTTCACTTGCGTTCCGAGATATTCGTCGGAATCGTTGGCGGGCAGCGGCTTTTCCGCGTCCTGCCCGATGATCCCGGTTGGCTGCTGATAATCCACCTCAACGGTAGCTGTCGCTTCATACAGGGGAGTCATCCGGAGTGAGATAAATATCGCCGCCGCGGAGCACAGTGCGACGAACAAAGCGATCTGCCACCAGTGGCGCTTCAAACTCCGAATGTAAGTTGAGACTGGGACTTGGCCGGGTTGCGCCGCGGTCGGCGGAGAGTAACTGCAATCCGCGCCCCCGCCCGGAACCAATGCCCCGGATTCTCTGCCATTTAACATGTACGGCATTCTTTCCCTCTAACAGTGGGGCGGGCCGGGACGCCCATTTGGGGCCCACCTGCCTTCTTCCGCTTTGTTTCGGAACCTGCTAACACACCGGCTTACTTGAAAATGATCAGGCCCGAAGCGGTTTGCGAGCCGAATCCAGCAAGCCGGTCCAATGTGGTCAACGCGGCTCGCTTCCCTTTGTTGTCCGTGATGTAAAGCAGATCGTTCGCCTGCAAAGCCAAGTCCGGAGTTTTCCGGTCCATCATGGAGCGTAAGTCGAAGGGAATATCCACTTTGTTCTTTCCATCCGGCCCTAGCCGCTGGATATAAGCCTCCTTGGCCGTATAAGGCAATTCCCCGCCGGCCAGGGCCACCACTTTAAGCACCGTGAGGTCCGCCGTATCCTGAACCGCGTACGACCCTGGCTTATGCACATTCCCTAACACGTAGACCAAGGGCGCCGTGGATACGCGGATTTCCTCGCCGCCCTCCAGAACAAGATTGAGGTCCAGGTGGCCGCCGTCCATCAAGTCCTTCACGGAGATCGTTTGGGTGACCGGCGTTCCGCTCTGTTTATCCAACCGGGTCACCATAATGTCCGGTCCGGCCTCCGGCGTAAGCCCCTCGGCCCGCGTGATCGCGTTCAACAGCGTTACCTTTCCCGATGCATCGAACGTGATCGGGTGGCGTACGGCGCCCGTTACGCTGATCGGCCGGCTGGCATACTGCAGCACCGACACGCTCACCGACGGTTGCACCAGGATCCCCCCGCTGCGGAGCGCCTCCGCGATTTTGGTTTCCAGGGCGTCCGGCATGAGTCCGGCGGCCGCTATCGGGTCCCGCAGAAGCGGCAGCCGGATGGACCCGTCTTTCTCTACCCTGACTCTTCGAGAGAGTTCCGGGGCGTCGTATACGGTCACCGCCAACAGGTCATCCGCCCCAATCGCGGCCGGCGGTTGAACCGTGTCGTTGGTTCCTACAGCCTCGCCCGCAGTCTGCGCCACCAGAGTCATAGGGGCCAGAGTGAGCGCTGCAGCCAGGAAATAATAAGCAATCCTCATAACTTCACCGAGTGGGGCGGGCCTCCTGGCCTGCCTTCTTCGTCTTCGTCTTGGTCTTCTTCCGCCGCGCCCATGGGCGTTCAGAAGCGCCCCTACCCAAAAGTAAACGCCGCCGCTGCCGCTGCAGCCGCCGGTTTCAGCCTGCCCTCCGCGACTAACTGTCCGCGGATCCACTCGTAGGTCCGGCGCAACCCCTCCTCTAACGAAACTTGGGGTTCCCAGCCCAGGACTTCGCGAAGAAGCGAGTTATCGCTGTTGCGTCCGCGTACGCCTTGGGGTTTCGACAGGTCGTGCGTCTTGTCGATTTGCTTACCGGCGATTGCCGCGACCATATCGACTAACTCATTGATGGAAAGCATACGGTCTTGGCCTAGGTTCAACGGCTCCCTGAAAGACGATTTCATCAGGCGGCAGATGCCTTCTACGCAGTCGTCTACATAGCAGTACGAGCGCGTCTGTTCGCCGTCACCCCAAACTTCGATCTCGCCGCCGTCATCGGCCAGTGCGACCTTGCGGCAGATCGCCGCCGGAGATTTCTCGCGCCCGCCGTCGTAGGTACCGAGAGGCCCGAAGATATTGTGGAAACGCACCACCCGCGTATCCAGCCCGAAATCTTCCGTGTAGTGGCGGCAAACCCGCTCCATGTAGAGCTTTTCCCAGCCATAGCCGTCCTCGGCGTCCGCCGGATACGCATCGCTTTCTTTCAAGGGCGCGATGTCCGGGGTCTTCTGCCGGTATCCCGGATAGATACAGGCGCTCGAGGTGTATAAGTACCTCTGTACGCCGTTGATGCGCGCGGCCTCGATGCTGTGCAGGTTGATCAGCGTGTTGTTTCTTACGATGGTCCCCTTATTCGTCTCAATGAACCCGATTCCGCCCATGTCGGCGGCCAAGCCATATACTTCCGCCACTCCGCGAGTCGCGATCAGACAGTTGTCGAATCGTCGCAGGTCAAGCAGTTCGAACTCGTTCGCATGCGTGGCTTCATAGCGAGGTTCGACGATATCGACGCCTCGCACCCAATAGCCGTTCGCGACGAGGTGATTGACCAGGTGATGGCCGATGAAACCACCGGCGCCAGTCACTAATACACGTTTCATTGTTTGGTATGCTCCTCCTCTGATCTACCCGAATCTATTGTGAAGTCGTGGACACTACACACGAGTCAACTCAGATTGGCGTTGGCTGGTCATGGGCTTCCGCGGGCAATTCGTAGCGCAGCAGACCCAGCTTCTGCATCGCCCAATAAGGAATAAAGCGGGGCGTCTGCAACAAATATCTCCGCCACAAGCGCCGTGGTTCGCTCATCAGGCGGAACGCCCACTCCAGCCCGCGCCGCTGCATCCAGTTCGGCGCTTGCCGGACCCGGCCGGCGTGAAAGTCGAACGCGGCGCCTACCCCGATCAACACAACGCCTGGGAAAAGGTTTCGGTGCTCCCACATCCATCTCTCTTGCTTGGGCGTACTGATTCCCACAAAGATCACATCGGGAGCCGCCTCTTGTATCAGGCGCTGTGTCTGCGCTGCTTCATCCGCTGTCATGGGCCGGAACGGCGGCGAATACGATCCCGCGATTGCCAGCGCTGGGAACCGGTTGCGCAAATTTCGCTCGAGGGCAGGCAGTACTTCGGGCCGGCTCCCAAACAGGAAGATGCGAAGCCCGTCGCCCGCTGCCATTCTGCATAACTCAAGCATCAGCGTCGGGCCATAGACTCTTTCCTGCCGCCGCTCGCCAAACGACCGCAGAGCCCAGACTACGGGCATGCCGTCCGGTGTCACCACGTCCGCCCCATTCAATACCTGACGGAACCCGGCATCCTCGCGCGCGATCATCAGCCCGTGCACGGAAGTCACGCACACAATGCGCGCCGGCGCCGGTCCGGTTTCGGAGCGTCTTGCGAGCGCCCACTCGCGCACGTCTCTTACAACGTCCGCGTAACTAGTCGCGCTGACGCCCACCCCTAACACCGAGCGCTTCCTTCCACTTCCGGTCATATAGATCCCGCCCGCGCGACGAGCGTCGTATCCGCTTCCAGCCAACTCGAATACAGCTCCACGGTGACCGAGCGTTGCAGAATGGAAATGGATACCGCCAGCCGTTGCCCGTCTTTCGCGTCAACCACGATCCCTCGCGCTCCGGCAAGCGGTCCCTTGCGAACCGTCACCTGCTGTCCAAAGCCGATAAATGGCCAAGGCTCGATGTTCAGGTTCGAGTTGGCGGCAATACGCAAGGAGTCGACCTCGGACTCGGGAATCGGCAGCGGCGTCCTGCCGCTACTCACGACATGCAGCAACCCCGGAATCGTCAGAATCGGCAGACGGTTATGTCCGTCGAACTTAGCGATCACATAGCCGGGAAATAACGGGGCGGGAGACCGGCGCGTTTCAGAATCTGTCTCTCGCCTGACTGTAGGCAAAAACACGTCATAACCCTTGCCCAACATGGCTGCCTGGACAAGCCTTTCCCGGTTGGATTTGCACCGTAAAGCGTACCAGTTCATAGATGGCGTAATATCCGACGGGAGTGGGCGAGCTACCGCCCTTTTATAGCGATCCGCGAGTTACCCAGAAATGAGCTACGCCACACCCAGTAGCGTTTCGTACCCAGTTGTTACCACAGCACTAGGGCCATCATAGCTGAAAAACAGAAAGGTGTCGCTGCGTTTCCGTACATCGTAGGGCCGGCGTTTTGTGGGTAACCTAACAGTGTGGATGCATCGGATGTTAGGAACCGCACGGCGGCATTGGCCGTGGGCGGCGCCTCAAAACATCTGTAATCGGTTGCATTTGAATTACTAATTGGTTTGCCTCCACACACTGTTTGACACCCCGCCGGATCGGGCCGCCGGACACGGGCCTGCCTGATTCTCCTTTGCTTCCGATCGTAAGAACAGTTCTACTTAAGAAATGTTGCGGCGCGGGTTTGAGTATCCAGGTAGTACCATCGCGGACATGAGAGGTAACTCACCGGGAAGGCGGCGGGCCGCCCCGCTGGCAACGCCGCGGCCTCAAGACGCGGCGGAAAATGCCGGCGGGCAGCCGAACGATCTCCGCGCGATGGGGCGTCGGCGGGCGGCGGGGCGGACCGGATGCTGACCGCCGTGTGGCGCCCGAACGGTCTAGCTGCTACGTTTGTCCTTTACGCCAGTGCGGGAGACGCGGTGCCCCTCAGCGAAGCCGACACCAGAGCCAAACTCATCGATCCGGCGCTTCACGGGCGCGGGTGGACGGAGGACCTGATCCGTCGCGAGGAGACCGCCGGGACCGTCGACATCATCGACGGCAAGCCTCGCCGCCGCGGCAAAGGCCGCACGGACTACACCCTCCGCGTCAAGGTTAATTCGGATACCCAGCCGGTCGCGGTCGCCGTCCTCGAAGCCAAGGCCGAACACTTGCCGCCGGCCGCCGGTCTGGAACAGGCGAAGTGGTATGGCCTCGCCTGCAAGCGGCTGAACACCCCGTTCGTCATCGCTACCAACGGCCGCGCGGACAGCGACCGAAGTTGGACCGTGACGCGCGATCGGATCGAGGCCAGGAACTACGACCTCAAAGCCGTAAACCCAAACGCCAACGTCAACGAAGACAAACGAACGCCGGGCGAGTTACTGGATATCATCGAGGCCAAGCAGAGAGAGATCGCAGCGCTGGTCGCGGCCCTTAGAAAATAATCGCCATCGCCAGTCACGCAAAAAGAAATATATTTCGCGCCCGTCTTTTCAACAACCCCCACGCCCTTTGGCCCGGCCTGCCGCCGCACGCCTGCTATCTTGAAATCGGAGTAGAGGCTTACGCCACCGAACCGCTGTAGCAGGAAATGGTGGGCGCGACAGGACTCGAACCTGTGACCTCCTGCGTGTGAAGCAG
>CAYWHA010000072.1:0-22522 GCA_964457555.1 uncultured Solibacteraceae bacterium | reverse complement strand
CTACACCAGGAATTCCACTCTCCTCTCCCGCACTCTAGTCGCTCAGTATTCGGCGTACCCTCCCGGTTGAGCCGGGAGATTTCACACCAAACTTAAACAACCGCCTACACACCCTTTACGCCCAGTAACTCCGAACAACGCTCGCTGCCTACGTATTACCGCGGCTGCTGGCACGTAGTTAGCCGCAGCTGCTTCTGCAGGTACCGTCATTATCTTCCCTGCCGAAAGAGCTTTACACCCCGAAGGGCTTCATCGCTCACGCGGCGTCGCTGCATCAGGGTTTCCCCCATTGTGCAAGATTCCCCACTGCTGCCTCCCGTAGGAGTCTGGCCCGTGTTTCAGTGCCAGTGTGGCCGTGTGCCCTCTCAGGCCGGCTACCGATCTATGCCTTGGTGGGCTTTTACCTCACCAACTAGCTAATCGGCCGCGGGCTCCTCTTTCAGCGTCTTGCGACTTTCCCCTCTCGGGATTATGCGGTATTAGCCCCGGTTTCCCAGGGTTATTCCACACTAAAAGGTAGATTACCCACGTGTTACTCACCCGTACGCCACTATACTCAGGGATTGCTCCCCTTTCCCGTTCGACTTGCATGTGTTAGGCGCGCCGCCAGCGTTGATTCTGAGCCGGGATCAAACTCTCATTTGAGTTTTTGAGTTGTTTGCTCCGGCTGTACTCAGAAATACTGACGAGTTCTTTTTTACTGCATCCAACCAGATTGTCAAAGATCTGCGCTCGCCAACCGACGCATCTTGTATACGCCGGCCCGCGGCAGGCCTCGAAACTTGTTCCAGTCGCGATCGCCGCACATGCGGACACCTGCGACCGGGAAACTTTTTATTGCTTTAAAAGAACCAAACAGGAAGGCCGTATTCCGCCCCGCACGGTGGCCCGCGCAGAGTTTTGTTACCGTTCCTTACAGAGGATCTCTACCTTTATACCACCGTCGCCCCCCCTTGGTAAACACCCGCGAACTTTCCGCAAGTGCGATCCCCGATTTCATGGGCGACTTGTTTAGAATATCAGGAACATGCGGTTCATGCAAGCCAAATGTGCGAAATATTTCAGATTGATGAGTCCAGATACCCTATATCCAGTTAAGTGCCATGAAATAAACGACATGCATACGGAATGGCGGCCGGTTTTCGTCGTTTCCGCCCGCTTGGCCCAACACGATTCTCCCGTTGAACGGCATTAAAATGACTACATGGTGCGGTTGCTCTTCGCGGCGTGCCTGGCCTCGCTGGCGATGGCGCAGGAGCCTGCTCCTGACGTTCTGGGCCGCGTCGCAAAGGAGGCCGAACTTCTCGCCCGGAAGATACCGGCGGCCGTTTCGCGGGAAACCCTTGAACAACGCAGGGTCCGCGCCATCGGGTCTCCCGTCGAGAACGCGGACAATCAGCCCGCCGAACTGCACTTAACGCGCACAATCGTATCGGAATATACGGTAGCGCCGCTGCAGGATTCCCCGTCGAAGGAACTGGTGGAATTCCGTCAGGTGACCGCGGTGAATGGTCACGCCGCGCAATCGGCCGAAAGCGCCCGCCATGCACTGTCGCAGGGAGTGCTCTCGCCCGGCGAGAGCGCCCGCAAGCGCATGCTGGAGGATTTCGCCAGGTACGGATTGGTGGATGCCGCGACGGACTACGCTCTCGTTCTACTGGCATTCACGAGCGCCGGTCAGGAAAATCTGAAAATCCTGCCTGCGGGTGAAGACCTGATCGGCACGGATGACGCGCTGGCATTTGCGTGGACGCAGTCGGCCCCCGGCGGCGGCGAGTTGAGCTTCGACGCCAAGCAGTCGTCCCGCCAGCCCCTCACGGGAAAGCTATGGGCTCGCAAATCCGACGGCCTCCCGCTGCGCGTTTCTGTTTGGGCGGTCCGTACGGTAAACGGCCATGCGATCCGGGACGAGGCGACCATCGACTACGTGGCCTCCGGGCACGGCTTCGTTGCGCCCGCGTCGGTGCTCCACCACCATGTGGTCGACGGGCAGTTGAGGACCGAGAATCTGTACCGTTACGGCCCTTTCACGATCGCAGGCGCGGATGGCGACAGGCCGTCACAGCCCCCGAAATGACGCGCATCCTCTATCTGCATGGCTTCGCCTCCGGGCCGTCCTCCCGCAAGGCCGTCTTCTTTCGTGAGCGTCTGGAAGCCTGCGGCGGCCGGGTGGAGATTTTGGATCTTGCCGCGGGCGATTTTGAGCATTTGACCATCGGCGGCCAGCTCGCCGTCGTGGAACAGGCCGCCGCCGGCGAGCCCGTCTCGCTGGTCGGCTCCAGCATGGGTGGATATCTGGCGGCGCTCTATGCGGCGCGTCACCACGAGGTCCAGCGCGCGGCTCTGCTCGCGCCGGCATTTGGCTTTGCGCGCCGGTGGGCCGACTCGCTCGGCGCCGCAAGCGTTGCCGAATGGCGCCGCAAGGGCTTCATGGAGGTCTTCCATTACGGGGATGGCTGCCAGCGCAGGCTGGGCTACCGGTTGCTCGAGGATGCCGCCAACTACGAAGATTACCCCGATGTCCAACAACCGACCCTCATTTTTCACGGCTCGCACGACGATGTGGTCCCGGCGCAGTCATCGCGGGTGTTCGCGGCGAGCCGCCCCAGCGTCCACCTCGAAATCCTCGATTCCGGCCACGATCTTCTGAATGCGCTCGACCGCATGGCGCCGAAGATTGCGTCGTTCCTGCTTCCCGGTGCGATAACATAAGGTCGGATGATGCGGAGATGTCTCCTGCCCGCCGGGATCGTTGCCCTGATTGCCGTCGCCCAGCCCATGCACAACATCCCGGAACGCCTCGCCAGGTGGAAGCGCGTCGACATGCCGTTGCCCGCCAGCCCTCTTTCGGCGCGGGAGACCGGCATGGTGGACAAACTGGTCGAGGCCTGCCGCCTGCTGAATGACATTTTCTGGCGGCAGAGCGATCTTGCGGGCCTGGAACTTTACAAGACCACGCGCGATCCCTCATTGAAACAGCTTCTCGGGATCATGGGCGGCCGCTGGGACCTGCTCGACGACAACAGGCCCTTCGTCGGCTCCGACCCCATGCCGCCCGGCCATGAACAGTACCCTCACGACCTCACCCGCGACCAGATCGAACAGTATGTCAAGCAGCACCCCGAGGACCGCGCCGCCATTTACAGCCCGTACACCGTGGTCAAGCGGCGCAACGGCCGGCTGATCGGCGTGCCCTACCACGAGGAATACAAGGATCTCCTCGCTCCCGCGGCCCAGGCGCTGCGCGATGCGGCGTCCCTGAGCGACGATCCGGCCTTCGCCAACTTCCTGCGGCTCCGCGCCGCCGCGCTGCTCACTGACGACTACTACCGCAGCGATCTTGCGTGGCTCGACCTCAAGAATCCCAAGTTCGACGTGATCTTCGCGCCCTACGAAACCTACCTTGACAATCTGCTGGCGGTGAAGACCTCCTATGGCGCGTCGGTCCTTATCCGCAACCAGGAAGAGAGCCGGAAACTGGCGGTGTACGAGAAGTACGTGCCGGATATCCAGGACGCCCTTCCGCTCGACCCGGCGGACCGCCCTTCCAAACGCGGCCACGTCACTCCCATGGAAGTGATGGATGCGCCGTATCGCGCGGGCGACCTGCGCTACGGCTATCAGGCCGTGGCCGACAACCTGCCCAACGACCCGCGCATCCACCAGGAGAAAGGCTCCAAGAAGATTTTCTTCAAGAACTTCATGGACGCGCGGGTCCGCTACGTGATTTTGCCCGTGGCGCAACGGCTGATGGCGCCGGCGCAGGCCGCCAAAGCCACCGGAGAGGGCTATCTGGCGGGCACCCTGCTTCACGAGATCTCGCACGAACTCGGTCCGCTGTTCGCACGCGTGCAGGGCAAGCAGGTGGACATCAACGAGGCCATCGGGCCAGCCTACTCCGGTCTGGAGGAAGCCAAGGCAGATGTGACCGGCATGTTCGGCCTGAAGTGGCTGGTGGACCACGGCGCGCTTCCCCAGGCCCGCCTGGAAGAATACTACGCCTCTTATGTCGCCGGCTTGCTCCGCACCCTGCGGTTCGGCGCCGGTGAAGCCCACGGGCGCGCGGAGACCATGGAGTTCGACTACCTGCTGGAGAACCATGCCCTCTCCCTCGCCGGCGGCCGTTACGCCATCGATTATGCGCGCATGACCACCGTCATTGCCCAACTTGCCGGGGAACTGCTGCAGACCGAGGCTACCGGCGACCGGACGCGCGCCGAGACGTTGTTCGCGAAGTACGGCAGCGTGCCTGCGGATCTGCAACGGGCGCTGGCTTCGACCAAAGACATCCCCGTCGATATTGATCCCGTCTTTTCGTTCCAAGACAACGTGCGGTGACCCGAACATGACCAGTAAAGAGCGAGTTTCAGCCGCGTTAAACCACCGCCAGCCCGACCGCGTGCCGATGGATTTCGGCAGCACCGGCGTTACCGGAGTGCATGCCAGTTGCGTAGCCGCGCTGCGCAATCACTTTGGCCTGGAAAAGCGGCCCGTCAAGATCCACGAACCATACCAGATGCTCGGTTTGCTGGAAGACGATCTGCAAACCGCCCTGAGGTTGGACGTGGAGGGGGTGTTCCCCCGCAAAACCATGTTCGGCTTCCCGAATCGCGATTGGAAGCCCTGGCGCATGACGGATGGCCTTGAGGTGCTGGTCTCTGAGGATTTCCGCGTCACGGTGGATTCCAAAGGCGACATTCTCATCTACCCCGAGGGCGACGTGAGCGTCGCGCCGAGCGGACGCATGCCGCGCGACGGCTACTTCTTCGACTCCATCGTTCGCCAGCCGCCCCTCAACGAGGGCGAGTTGAATCCCGAAGACAACCTGGAGGAGTTCGCCCCCATTACGGACGCGGACGTCGAGTACTTTCGCGCGGAAGTGGAACGCGCGGCGGCCACCGGACGCGCGGTGATGGCGAACTTCGGCGGTACGGCGTTCGGCGACATCGCTCTGGTCCCGGCCCCGTTCCTGAAGCATCCGAAGGGTATCCGCGATGTGGCCGAATGGTACATGGCGACCAGCAACCGGCAGGAATACATCCACCGGATTTTCGACCGGCAATGCGGGATTGCCATTGAGAACCTCGCGCGAATCCACCGGGTGGTGGGCGATGCCGTCGATGCGGTCTTCATTTGCGGCACCGATCTGGGCACGCAGACGTCGTCCTTCTGCTCCGCCAAGACGTTCCGTGAGTTGTATTTCCCGTATTACCGCCGGCTGCTCGACTGGGTCCACGGGCATACCCGCTGGCATTGTTTCAAGCACTCCTGCGGATCGGTGGCGCGGTTCATTCCTTCGTTCATCGAGGCTGGATTCGACATTCTCAATCCGGTCCAATGCTCGGCAGTGGGCATGGACGCAGCGGAATTGAAGGCTCGGTTCGGCGACCGGCTCACGTTCTGGGGAGGCGGAGTGGATACCCAGCAAACGCTGCCGTTCGGTTCGCCCGGGGAAGTGAGGAGACAGGTGATCGAGCGCTGCGAGATTTTCGCCGCGGGTGGCGGATTCGTGTTCAATACGATTCACAACGTGCAGGCGAGAACGCCGGTCGCAAACCTCATTGCCATGTTCGATGCCATAGCGGAGTTCAACGGAGCGCCCGCACGCTGAACCCCATGGGGACGGCCTGAGCCTATGCTTACCCGACGACGTTTTTTCACTACCGGCGCAGCGGTTCCGCTCCTGGCCGGTTCCGCTTCGGAGGCCGAGCCGGCATCCCTACCAGCCTGGAGCTCCGGCCAGGAGAGCGTCTCGCTGAACGGCTTGTGGCTGTTCCGGCTCGACCCGGACGGCAAAGGCGAACCGGGCGGTTGGGCGCTCCCGGATGCGCCGGCCGCCGGTTGGAGGGAAGTCCGCGTGCCGCACACCTGGCAGGTGGAGCCGGAGAATACCGAGTACCGTGGGGTGGCCTGGTATCGCCGGACCTTTGAGGCTCCGCAGGCCTGGTCCGAGTGCGCCGTCCGCGTGGAGTTCGAAGCGGTGTTCCACACGGCGACGGTCTGGGTAAACGGAAAAGAGGCCGGGCGGCATGTTGGCAAGGGATACACGGCATTCACCCTCGATGCCGGCCATCTGCTGCGCTACGGCGCGCCGAACAGCCTCGTGGTGAAGGTGGACAACGCGTTCAACGAGTCGATGCTGCCCAGGGGGCGTTCGAGCGACTGGGCGCACGATGGCGGCATCTACCGGCCCGTGCGGCTGCTGGTCACGCCGAAGGTATTCATCGAGAGCGTAGCGGTGGATGCCGACCCGGACCTGGCCGCCCGAACCGCCGCAATTCGCGTTTCGGTGGTCGTGCGAAACACATCGCAGCAAGCCTGGAACGGGCGCGCGGCGTTCCACGTCACCGACGAAGCCTCCGGGAATACGGCCCTCGCGGTTCCGGAAGCGGCTTCCATGCAACTGGCCGCGGGCGAAACCAGGACCATCGCGCTGCCGCCGGCTACCGTGAAGGAGCCGCGCCTCTGGCACTTCGACGCTCCCAACCTGTATAAGCTGAGCGCGGAACTGGTTGACGGTCATTCGCTCGAAACCACCTTCGGCATCCGCAAAATTGAAATCCGGGATACGGCGTTTTACCTCAACGGCGAGAAGGTTCGCCTGATGGGCGTCGAGCGCATGGCCGGCAGCAATCCGGAGTATGGGATGGCTGAGCCCGCCGCTTGGATCGAACACGACCACGCCGATATGAAAGAGCTGAATTGCGTGTACACGCGCGTACACTGGCCGCAGGATCGGGTGGCCCTCGATTGGTGCGACCGCCACGGCATGTTCATCCAGACCGAAGTGCCTACGTGGGGCGGCGGCACGTTCCGCGGAATGACCGGCGAACCTTCCGCGGAGATCATGAACAACGGTCTGGAACAATTGCGGGAGATGATCGCGCGCGACCGCAACCACCCCTGCATCTTCTCGTGGGGCATGTGCAATGAGATCGGCGGCCAGAATCCACCGGCTTACGCATTTGCCCAGCGGATGTACCAGGAGTCCAAGAAGCTCGATCCGGCGCGGCTGGTTTCCTACGCCTCCAACTCGCTGTTCACGACGCCGGCAAAAGACGTGGCCGGCACGATGGATTACGTGATGTGCAACGAGTACGTCGGGACGTGGACTCCGGGGACGGTTGAGGATGTTGGGAGATACCTGGACGAGATTCACCGCGCGTTTCCGGGCAAACCGCTGGTCATCTCCGAGTACGGATATTGCGCCTGCACGACGGACCGTCCGGAAGGCGATGCCGCCCGCATTTCGGTTCTGCGCGATCACGACAAGGTGTTTCGCCAGCGCGATTACGTGGCGGGGCTGATTTTCTTTTGCTACAACGACTACCGCACCCACGTGGGCGACCGCGGCGTGGGCGCGATGAAACAGCGCGTTCACGGCGTGGTGGACGTGTACGGCGCGCGAAAACCGTCCTACGAAGTGTTGCGCTCGGAGTCGAGTCCGCTGGAATTTCTCGATGTCAGCGGCAGCCCGGCCGAACTCCGTGTCCAGTTGAAGACCCGGACCGCCGCGCCGGCTTACGCGCTGCGGGGCTATGTCCTGCGGGCGCTGGTGTACGGTTTCGGCGATATTCCGGTGGAGCGCTTTGAGATCAAACTGCCGGACCTCGCGCCAGGAGAGCAGACCACGGCTATCGTTAAGCCCGCCGAGGCGCGGCCCGTTCAAGTCAGGCTGGACGTGCTGCGCCCAACGGGGACTTCCGCGCATACTGCCATCTGGAAGCCGTAGGGAGGGGTTTCGGAATATGGGGCAGACCGCCGAAAGCGTGCGCGCGTGGGAAGCGGACGTGGTCATTCCCACCTATCCGGCGCCGGAACCCGACCGGAACCCCATGTTTCTCGACAAGCGCGTTTATCAAGGGAGCAGCGGCAAGGTCTATCCGAATCCGTTTACCGACCGCGTGTCCGACACGAAGGTGGATAAGAGCTACAAGGCGGTCTTCCTGGAGAACGAATTCCTGCGCCTCATGATTCTTCCCGAGATCGGCGGCCGCATCCATGTTGGCCAGGATAAAACCAACGGCTACGATTTCTTTTACAGGCAAAATGCGATCAAGCCCGCGCTGGTCGGTCTGCTCGGACCGTGGATTTCCGGGGGTGTGGAGTTCAACTGGCCGCAGCACCACCGGCCTTCGACCTTCATGCCGGTGGAGTTCCGGATCGAGAAACACGGCGACGGCAGCCAAACCGTGTGGCTCAGCGAGCACGAGCCCATGAACCGGATGAAAGGTATGGTGGGAATCTGCCTCTACCCGGGCAAGGCAATCGTGGAGGCGAAGGTGCGGCTCTACAACCGGACTCCCTTCCGCCAGACGTTTCTGTGGTGGGCGAATGTGGGCGTCCACGCGCACAATCAATACCAGGCCTTTTTCCCGCCCGACGTGACCTTCGTGGCCGATCAC
The DNA here is from genome assembly GCA_964457555.1 of uncultured Solibacteraceae bacterium. Taxonomy (GTDB): domain Bacteria; phylum Acidobacteriota; class Terriglobia; order Bryobacterales; family Bryobacteraceae; genus BOG-224. The sequence continues at coordinate 14,117 of CAYWHA010000072.1, read as the reverse complement.
GCCAAGAGGGCCATCTCGCGATTCCCCGTCGCGAAGGATTATTACTATGGCGTGGACTACCGCGCCGGCGTCGATCTGACGTGGTACAAAAACATTCCGGTCCCGACCTCGTACATGGTGACGAAATCCGGCTACGACTTTTTCGGCGGCTACGACCACGCCAGGAAAGCGGGGTTCGTGCACGTGGCGAACCGCCACATCGCGCCTGGCAAGAAGCTCTGGACGTGGGGCAACGCGGAGTTCGGTTATGCCTGGGACCGTGAGCTTACCGATGGCGACGGTCCCTACATCGAATTGATGGCCGGCGTATTCACCGATAATCAACCCGACTTTTCGTGGCTGCAGCCATACGAGACGAAGACGTTTCGGCAGTACTGGTTTCCCATTCAGGAGATCGGGCCGGTCAAGAATGCGAACCGTCTGCTGGCTGTGAGCCTGGAGAAAGGCGAGGGCGGCTGGGTGGTGGGAGTCTGCGCCACCGAAGCGATGGAGAGTGTCCGCGTGCTGCTCACCGCTTCGAACGTCGCCGTGCTGGACCTCGAAATCGGCGTGCAACCCGGCAAGCCCTTCACGCAGAGCGTCCGAATCTCAGAATCCACGGAAGAGACCGATCTGTTGCTGCGGGTACTCGGGGCGGGCGGTCGCGAGCTGATTCGTTACCGGCCGGAGAAACGCCGTGGTGAGGAATTGCCGGGACCCGCCACCGAACCTTGCTCTCCCGAAGAGATGGCCACTTTGGAGGAACTCTACCTCACCGGCTTGCACCTGGAACAGTATCGCCATGCCACGCGGCTTCCAGAGAGCTACTGGGGCGAGGCGCTGCGGCGCGATCCAGGAGATGCCCGCTGCAACAACGCCATGGGCCTTCTGCTATTGAGAAGAGGGCAGTTCGCCGCGGCCGAAGAGCACTTCAGGAGGGCCATTGCCCGGCTTACGGTCCGCAACCCGAATCCCTGCGATGGGGAGCCATTCTACAATCTCGGCCTCGCCTTGCAGTATCAAGGCAGGCCGGAAGAGGCGTACGCGGCCTTCTACAAAGCCGCCTGGAATGAGGCGTGGAAGGCCCCGGCGCATTACCGGCTGGCCACAATCGCGTGTTGCCGCGGGGATTTCGATCTCGCTACGGAGCACCTGGACCAGTCGCTCGAAGCCGGCCCCGCCAATATGAAGGCCCGCAATCTGAAGGCTGCCATTCTCCGAAGGTCGGGGGGGCGGAAGGAAGCGGAAGAGCTGGTTGCCGGTACGCTGAAACTCGATCCGCTCGATGCCTGGGCCCGGTATGAATCCGCGCTTCTGGCCCGTGGGGCGCGAATGCGGCTCGATCCGCAAACCGGCATGGATGTCGCTTATGACCTGGCCGAGGCCGGGTTGTGGGACGAGCTGGTTCTCGACTCTTTCCTGGTTGCGCTGGGACCTTGGAAGGACCATCCCATGATCTTCTACGCGCTGGGGCAGTGCGCCGAAAACCTGGGCCACGCGGAATCCGCCGCGAAGTATCGGGCGCGCGCCGCTCAGGCGTCTCCGGACTACTGTTTTCCGGCCCGAATTGAAGACATGCTCGCGCTCGAGAGCGCTCTCCGCGCGAATCCCGCTGACGCGCGGGCACACTACTACCTGGGCAACCTGCTCTACGATAAGCAGCGCCGCGCCGAAGCCATCGGGCATTGGGAGCAGGCGTGCCGTATGGAGCCGGCGTTTTCGATTCCCTGGAGGAACCTTGGCATTGCATGCTTCAACGTTCTGAACGACGCCGCGCGCGCGGCGGTATGTTACGAGCGCGCCCGCGCGGCGAATCCCGACGACGCGCGCCTGCTCTACGAGTTCGACCAGTTGCGCAAGCGCACCGGCGTCTCACCGGAAGAGCGCCTGGGCGAGTTGGAGAAGCACCGCGGCTTGGTGGAACAAAGGGACGATCTCACGGTGGAAGTGGTGACCCTATACAACCAAACCGGCCGCTCCGAGACGGCCCTGGACCTGCTTAGAGCGCGGCGTTTCCATCCGTGGGAAGGAAGCGAGGGGCTGGTATCCGGGCAGTACGTAACGGCGCATGTTTTACTGGGGCGCAAGGATCTCGAAGCCGGCCATGCCGCGGCGGCGCTGGAGCATTTCGAGGCTGCGCGCTCTTATCCGCCGAATCTCGGCGAAGGCAAACACCTGCTGACGGAAGAGCCGCACCTGGACTACTCTAGCGGCCTCGCGCTGGCTTCGCTCACGAGAGAAGACGAAGCGCGGCGGCGTTGGGAAGCGGCGGCATCTGCGTCGGCTGCGACCAACTTTCAGACATACTACCGTGCGCTGGCGCTCGCGGCGCTCGGACGGGAGGCAGAAGCCGAAACAGTCCTCGAAGAGCTTCGATCGTTCGCCGAGCGCCAGATGAAGGTTGCCGTCAAGATCGATTACTTCGCAACTTCATTGCCGAATTTTATGCTGTTTGAAGACGATATCGAAAATAGGAACCGCGTGGAATGCCTGTTTCTCCGAGGCCTCGCGAACCAGGGTTTGGGACGGACGGCCGAAGCTTGCGCGGACTATCGGCTGGTTCTCGATCTCGACCGGAACCATATTTGGGCGCAAGAGGCGCTGCGCAGCGTGGGTAAGGAAGGCTTGACGCTTGCCGCCCGGAGACGCACATGAAACCGGCAGAGCAATACAACGCGCGCTACGTCTGGCTGCTGGCGACCGTGGCGGCTCTGGGTGGACTGCTATTCGGTTACGACTGGGTAGTGATTGGCGGCGCGAAGCCGTTCTACGAGGCCTTTTTTCGGCTGGATTCAGAGCGGCTCATCGGCTGGGCCAACAGTTGCGCGCTGCTGGGATGCCTGCTCGGCTCGTTATTCGCCGGAGCCGCCGCCGACCGCTTCGGCCGCAAGAAACTGCTCATCGCCTCGGCGGTCCTGTTCGCGGTCTCCTCCTTGCTTACCGGATGGTCCTCCACGTTCACGGCGTTCGTTATCTGGCGGATTACGGGCGGAGTCGCCATCGGAATCGCCTCCAATGTGTCGCCGGTCTACATCGCCGAGGTCAGCCCCGCGCCATGGCGTGGACGCCTGGTGTCCATGAACCAGATGACGATCGTCGTAGGAATCCTCGCGGCGCAAATTGTCAACTGGCTGATCGCTCAAGCTGTTCCCGTGGGAGCCACCGCGGAAACTATCCGCCTGTCCTGGAACGGGCAACTTGGATGGCGCTGGATGTTCACCGCGGTGGCGGTTCCGTCGCTGGTGTTTTTCCTGGGTGCGCTCTTTGTGCCGGAAAGCCCGCGTTGGCTGGCCATGCGGGGGCGGAAAGACATCGCTCGCCGCACTCTGGCGCGGATCGGCGGGGAGGAGTACGCGGAGAAAGCGCTCGGTGACGTGATTTCCACGGCGGAACCGCACGCGCGGGAAAGCCGGTGGAAGGAGTTGTTCACGCCGGGTATGAGGAAAATACTCGGCATCGGCGTCGTTCTGGCCGTGCTGCAGCAGTGGAGCGGGATCAACGTGATTTTCAATTACGCCGAGGAGATCTACCGCAACGCGGGGTATGGGTTGAACGATATCCTTTTCAATATCGTCGTGACGGGATCGGTCAACCTGGTTTTCACGGTGGTGGCGCTGAGCTTTGTGGACCGCGTAGGCCGGCGGTCGCTCATGCTGTCTGGTTGCGCGGGCGTAGCGTTCTTCCACTTCCTTCTGGGACTGTCCTACCATTTCGGACTGAAGGGCCTGCCCGTTCTCGTTTGTACGCTGGCATCGATCGGCTGCTACTCGATGTCCCTGGCGCCGGTCACCTGGGTACTGATCTCGGAGATCTTTCCGAACCGCATTCGCGGCGCCGCGGTATCGGTATCCGTGTCGGCGTTGTGGATTGCCTGCTTCGCGCTTACGTTTACCTTCCCGATGCTGAACGCCGCGCTGGGGCCCGCGGGAACCTTCTGGCTATACGCCGGCATCTGCGCCGCCGGGTTCCTGTTCGTCTGGCGGCGCGTGCCTGAAACCAAGGGTAAGACCCTGGAGCGGATCGAGCGTGAGTTCGCGGCGGCCGAAGCGCGCTAGCGGCCTGGTGAAAAACGACCTCTTCAGGTGCGATTTGGGCAAAATGCCCAAATCCGAGCCCGTAACGCTCTGATTCTAAACGGTGCCCCGTTGATGTTTGGGCAAAAATGCCCAAATCCCCCGATTGATGCGCTCTTTTTTGGCGCCTCCTAGGGCTTGGCGTTGAGCGAATCGAGCGCCAGGTAGCGGTCGCGGTGCGGCTCCGGTTCCGCGTGGGATTCCACATCCAGGCGCATGCGCTCGAAGTTCGTGCCGCTTGCGTACGTCGGCCACTCCGGCAAACCCGGGCCGTTCGGATTCCCAGTCTTGATGAAGTTCGCAAAGTACGCCTGTAGAACTTCGGAGACCTTGTAGTCCGCGGGTTCCCAAGCGTATCGTTGGTCGAGCGGGAGATTGCCCATGGCGTATTGAATCTCGGACGAATGCGCCGCGCCGCGTGGCGCCGTTGGAGCGCCGCCTCTTCCAGGCGCGGCTCCCGGAGGCGGGCCGCCTCTTCCCGGCATGGCTGCATTTGGAGCGCCGCCTCTTCCCGCCGTGGCTCCCGTTGGCGCTCCGCCCCTCCCCGCCGCAGGCGCCATGGCCGCTGCCGCCGCTGCGATCGCCTGACTAGCTGCGGGCGTAAACGGCGGCCGGGGATGCGCGTAATAGTAGCGGTACACGGGCTTGCCGCCGGTCTGCATCTGGAGTTCGGTCCACTTCCACGTGCCGTAGGCAATGAATCTCGCGCTCGCAAGGTCGGTCGCGGCGTCCAGAACCTCCTCGGGTGTGGTGGGCGCATACGCCTTCAGAATCACGGCGGCGTGGTCGCCGTAAAGCCTTTGTACCGCGCTCGCGAAATTCTCGGGCGTCGGGTCGACGGCGCCCAGGACGCTCCGCGCCCCCTGCTCCTCGGAATTCGATCCCGCCAGCAACGGAACCTTCGCCTGCTCGCCCGCCGCGAAGATCTCCGGCAAGGTTTTCGGCAGGAAGTAACCGTCCAAAGTCGTGCTGAAGCGGACTCCCCGGTTGCTCGCGACGGCCGCTTGAATCTGCTCGGCGCTCATGGCGCGGAGCGCCGTCAGCGACGCTGCTCCGGCCGCGGCGCCGAACTTGACCCCGTCCTGTTCCGCGTCGGCGAGGGGACGCGGCGGCATGGTTGCAATCATCGCGCCGCTCTCACCGATGGCCCCGGCAATCAGGTTCCTCGACAAAGGAGAAGCCATCAGTGCGCTGACAGATATCGATCCGGCCGACTCACCGGCGATCGTCACCCGTTTCGGATCGCCGCCGAAAGCCTCGATGTTCCGCTGCACCCATTGGAGAGCGGCTACCTGATCGAGCAAGCCATAGTTGCCCGAGGTGCGGTGGGGCGATTCCTTCGTCAACTCCGGATGCGTGAAGAACCCAAAGATGTTGAGCCGGTAGTTCACCGAAACCGCCACGATGCCCTTGGTGGCCATGTTGCCGCCGTCGTAGCGCGGCTCGGAGCCGTCGCCATTCGCAAACCCGCCGCCGAAAACGTATACCAGCACCGGCAGCCGTTCCTTGTTGGATTTGGCTGGCGTCCACACGTTCAGATAGAGGCAGTCCTCGCTCATCCCGTTGCCGCGGTACCAGTAGTCGGCCCCCGGCGAGGTCACCTGCATGCAGCGCGGACCGAACTGGCTGGCGCTGCGCACGCCCTTCCACTTCTTCACCGGCTGCGGTTCCCTCCAGCGTAGCGCGCCGACGGGCGGCTGCCCAAACGGGATTCCCTTATAGCTGCGGACAGCGGCATTCGGCTGGTTGTCCGCCTCGATGACGCCATCGGCGGTCTTGACGCGATCGGCGGCCCGCGCCGACGGCAAAACCGCACCGAGGCAGACTGCCATGCTCACGAAGAAGAAGCGATTGAGTGACTTCATACGTACCTCACAACAACATATTTCGTCCGAAACTTCCACCGCGTGCTCACTTGCCGTAAACTACAGCTACCGCGAAAGGATTCAGTTCGATCGCCGTACCATCGAACGGCGCCGCGTGCGGAGCCGCGGACGAATCCACCACAGACGCTTCCGCGTCCTTCCACTCCGCCCTTAGCCGGACCGTCTTTTGCGCGTTGCGCTTGTTCACCAGGAGCAGCGCCCGGCCCTTGGGCGTGATGAACGCCTGCGCCAGCACGTCATCGGTTGCGCCGCCCGCCGGGACCAGCTTGTCGCCCGGCGCGAACCGATCGTGGATCAGCTTGAGCGCCCAGAAGCGCGCATTGGGGTTTCCCGTGTTCCAATCCACCATGCTCACACTGGGATACTGCGTCGGGTACCCCACAAGCTGCGACTCTCCCACCACATCGATTCCCATCCGCATCGCCTCCACGTAGACGTACGCATAGAGCGCGGCCGAGGCGTTCCAGTAAATATCGGGAATGGTCTCCGCGCCGGCGGGATCGCCGCGGAGGATGCTGCCGACCTCATCGAGCGTGGTGCGCGTTTCTGGCGACAGCCGTTTGCGGATCTGCTCCACGTAGCGCACCGTGTTGAGGAACCCGTCGGCCCGCTCGAAAAAGGTGTACTGCCAGTGCTCGGGCGTCTCGGATGCCCCAGGGGTTGCGTAAAAATGATACGCGATCATGTCGAGCGGTATGCCGGGACGATGGTTCTTGTGGTCCAGGAAGTACTCGAACATTTCCGGATGGCTGCTGGGAGCCGCCAGCGCAAGACCCACGAACTTAGTCTCGGGCGACACGGCGTGGATGGCGGTCACCACGGCGTCATAGCGCGCGGTATAGTCCTCGGCCGACGTGCCGTGTTCGGATTCCGGCTCGTTGAAGACCTCCCAATACGGAATCTTGAAATGAAAATTCGAGATGTGCTCCTTGCCCTGGCGGTCCGTGAAGCCGCCCTTGGTATACCAGCTCACGAGGCGCGCGTAGTAATCGGCGAGATCCTGCAAGCCGCCTTCGCGCAGGTCCTTGCCCCGCGTGTAATTCCACATCGCCTGGTCGGGATCGGCCGGATACGTCACCGGCTGATCGGTCTTAAAGAGCCACGCGGGAATGGTGCTGAAGTTGAGAATGGTGGCGTGGCCTTCGGTGGCGTTGAAGAAATCGACGGTCATCGGGTCGATGACGGAGGTGTCCCACACGCCCGGTTCGAGCTCGGCGACAGCCAGTCTCGGGTAGGGCAGCCACGGCACATAGCGGACATACTCCGCGCCCAGATCGTGCAGCGCCCGAAACACCGAATCGTGGATGGCGGATCCCCGCCGCAGCGGCGGATTGACGACCACCTGCAGCGTAGGGGTGGTTTTCGAAACCTGGGAAACGGCGTCCCATTGGATGTTCAGCGCCGGACCGCTCTGCGCGCGGACCAGCGCCAAGGGCGCGGCGCAAAGCAGAAGCGCGGCGGAAACGCTTGCTGGTCGCATGGTTACCTCACACGATAACATGTCAGTTGCCCGGCTCCCCACACAGAACCGTGCGGTCGCGGGTACTGGGTTAGAATAGATAGCAGGATGGATCGCACGCCCCCACAACCCGTCAAAGATCCGCCCGGCTTAGTCCGGTCCGGCCCATTCTCGCTAGAACGCCTGTTGAGCCATACCGACCCTGGACCGGCGGAGGAGTCCGAAGCGTTCGTACACCTCATCTCTGACCAGCGCCGCCTTGACTTCTCCTCCGACCGCAACCCCAAGGCTCGTCGTTGATACGGACGTAGCCAGTTTTGTGTTCAAGTGGCATCCGGACTTCGCTCCCCGCTACGTGGGGCTCATTGGTGGCGCAGAATTGGTCCTTTCGTTCATGACTCTGGCCGAGATGCGCCAGGGGGTGATCGGCGCGAACTGGGGACCCCACAAGCGCGAACTGCTGGAAATGTACTTGGCCGACTTCTCCGTGCTCCATTCGGACAGCTCATTGTGCTCCGCTTGGGCTGCGATTCGGAGCGAAAGCGTGAGAAAGGGCCGCCAGATTAGTTCGGCGGATGCGTGGATCGCGGCCACGGCCATGATTCTATCCGCGCCACTCGTGACCAATAATCCTAAGGACTACCGCCATCTGGACAAGCTCAAACTCGTTTCTGCGGCGTAAGTTGCGCTGACCCTCAATCGTCCCGCAATCCCAACGCGGCCAAACGCGCGCGGGTGGACTGGGTGTCCGTGTGGAGAATGCTTCGAATCCCAAAACCCTCCGCGATCTGGACGAACATCGGGGTGTTTTCGATATACACTACCTGCCTGGCGGGCGTCTGCGCGATGTCCAGCGCCAGGCGGAAGATCTCCGCGTCGGGTTTGCGCAGGTGGACGAAGCAGGAAGAAATGAAGGCATCCACAAACCGGTCCAGCTTGAACTTGTGAATCCGATAGGCGTTCAGTTCGCGTCCTTCGTTGCTGACCACCGCGATCCTCAATCCGTGCCGCTCCTTGAGCCGTTTGACCAGATCGATCACGTCGGGGTACGGTTTCGATTGGGCGAAGATAAAGCGCCGGAACTGGGCCTTGGTGAACGGACGCTTCTGGTAGAAGACTACGCGGTTTAAGTAGTCTTCCAAGGCGAGCTTTCCTTCTTCGTAGGCCCCGAAGGTCAGGCGATGCCGTTCCTCCAGTTCCGCCCACTCCAGCTTGAAAGCCGCCGCCGCACGTCTGCGGGCGTGATGGTCCCAACCGTCGGTCAGCAGGACGCCGCCGATATCCAGGAACAGGCAGGTCACCTTGTCGGTCTTCTTCATACCTGCACTCACCGCTGCTTTTCCATATCCGCAACTTTGGCCAAACGCCGGCGATGCCGTTCCGCGCCGCTGAATCGCGCGGCGAGAAATGTCTGGACCAATTCCCACGCGAGTCCATGGCCCACGACGCGACCGCCGAGGCAGATCATATTCAGGTTGTCGTCCTCGACGCCTTGCCGCGCCGAGAAGCTCTCGTGAATCAGGCAGGCCCGGACCCCAGTCACCTTATTGGCGGCGACCGACGCCCCAACGCCGCTCCCGCATACGGCCACGCCGCGTTCCACTTCGCCGCGGGCAATGGCGTGGGCCAGCGGCGCGACAAAGTCCGGATAATCGTCGTCCGGTACCGACTGCCGGTCGCCGAAGTCGATGACTTCATGACCGGCTTGGCGCAACATCCCAGCCAGGTATTGCTTGAGCTCGTACCCGCCGTGGTCCGCGGCGAGGCCTATTCGTTTCGCGCTCGGATGCAAGATTGCCGGAGGTTCGGACATGTTCGCCAAACATTCTCCCACAAAGGAGACTGGGCGCGCGATAGCATGAAAGCGTGCGGTATCTTTCCGGACTCCTGATGCTCACGCCCGTTGTGGCGCTCGCCGCGGCTGCCGTCATGCCGAATCTAACTCAACTAAGAAAGATGGGCGCGCGGCTTGCGCCGGTCACCTTGAAATACGACGAATCCGGCCTGTCCGACCGGGATCGCCAGGCGCTGCCCAAACTGCTCGATGCGGCGCGGGTCATGAACGCCGTTTTCATAGACCAGATCTGGAGTGGCAACCGCGCGCTGTATGAGAAACTCCAACAGGACGAGACGGCCCTTGGCAAGGAGCGGCTGCGGTATTTCGTCCTCAACAAAGGTCCATGGTCGGATCTCGACGGGCACACGGCCTTCATCCCCGGTGTTCCGGAACGCACGCCTGCCGGCGGCGAGTTCTATCCCAAGGATATGACCAGCCAGGAGTTCGAAACCTGGGTGAAGGTCCTGCCGGAGGAGATGCGGCGGCAGGCGATAGGTTTCTTCTGGGTGATCCGGCGCAGCGAGGACAAGCGTCTGGGCATTGTGCCCTACAGCAGCGCTTACGGCCCGGAGCTGCGGAAGGCCGCCAGCCTGCTTCTGGAAGCCGCCGCCCTCACCGATAACGCGTCGCTTCAGAATTTTCTGACGCTGCGCGCCGGCGCGTTTTTCTCGAACAACTACTACGCCAGCGACCTGGCCTGGATGGATCTGGACGCGCCGCTCGACGTCACCATCGGCCCTTACGAGACCTATAACGACGAACTCTTCGGCTACAAGGCCTCGTTCGAGGCTTACATTACCATTCGCGACGATAAGGAAACGGCCCGGCTCAACGCGTTTGCGCGCCGGCTGCAAGAGGTCGAAAACAATCTCCCCATCGATCCGCGCTATCGGAATCCGAAGCTCGGCGCGGCGGCGCCTATCCGCGTGGTTGACGAGGTTCTGGCCGCTGGAGACGGCGCCCACGGCGTCCGCACGGCGGCTTTCAACCTGCCGAATGACGAGCGCGTGGTCCATGAAAAGGGCAGCAAACGCGTCATGCTCAGGAACGTGCAGGAGGCCAAGTTCCGGAGCATCCTCGTGCCCATCGCCGGCCACGTGTTGCCGAAATCGGCTTTGGGCGACCTGAGTTTCGAGTATTTTTTCACGCATACCCTGGCGCACGAGCTGAGTCACGGCATCGGTCCGCAACAGATTCAGGTAGCCGGCCGGACTACTTCGCCGCGTCAGGAAATGAAGGAACTGTATAGCGCCATTGAAGAGGCAAAGGCCGACATTACCGGCTTGTTCATGCTGCAGTACCTGTTCGACCACGGTCTGGCGCACGGCCCCAAGGCCGAGAGCCAACTCTATACCACCTACCTGGCGTCCGCATTCCGTTCGATGCGCTTCGGCCTGACCGACGCCCACGCCAAGGGCATGGCGATGCAGTTCAACTATCTTTCGGACAGGGGGGCCTTCGCGGCCAACCCGGATGGCACGTTCGCGGTCGATTTCACGAAGGTGAAGGGCGCGGTGCGCGACCTCACGCACGACCTGCTGACGATCGAAGCCCAGGGCGACTACGCCGGGGCGAAAAAGATGCTCAACAGTCTCGGCGTGGTGCGCCCCGCGATCCAAACCGCCATCGACCGCCTGCGGGACATCCCGATCGATATCGACCCTGTGAACGAACGGTAGGTAGCGCCGCCGGTCTCCGCCGGCGGTGGGTTAAAGCTAACCTCCCCCGAAAACCACCACCGGCAGAGACCGGTGGCGCTACTGGCTCCGCTTCTTTTCGAGCACGTCCACCAGTTCGCGCACCGATTCCGCGCTCCTGCTGAGCATGAGCTGCTCGTCGGGCAGCAGCTTCACCTCGTAGATCTTCTCCACGCCGCCCGCTCCGAGTTTCACCGGGACGCCCACAAATAGGCCGTTAATGCCGTACTCGCCCTCCAGATACGCGGCGCAAGGCAGTACCTTCTTCTTGTCGTTCAGGATCGATTCGGCCATCTCCACGGCCGATGCCGATGGCGCGTAGTAGGCGCTTCCGGTCTTCAGATACTTCACAATCTCCGCGCCGCCATTGCGCGTGCGGGTAACGATGCGGTCGATGGTCTCCTGGCCCATCAGCTCCGTCAACGGGATCCCCGAGACGCTGCTGAGCCGGACGATCGGAACCATGGTGTCGCCATGCCCGCCCATGACCACGGCGGTAACGTTCTCCACGGAGACCTTCAACTCCTGCGCGATGAACGTGCGGAACCGCGCGCTGTCCAGTATGCCCGCCATGCCCACCACGCGGTTCTTGGGGAACTTCGAGACCCAATACGCTGTTTGACACATGGCGTCCAGGGGATTGCTGACCACAATCATGACGCAGTTGGGAGAGTACCGTGCGACCTGCTCGGCGGCCTGGCGCACAATCTCGTAATTGGCCAGCAACAGGTCGTCGCGGCTCATCCCCGGCTTGCGCGGAAAACCGGCAGTGACAATGGCGACGTCCGAATCGGCGGTCGGCGCGTAGTCGTTCGCGCCCGTGACCAGCACGTCGGAACCCAGGACCGGCCCCGCCTGGAGCAAATCGAGTCCCTTGCCCTGCGGCACTCCCTCGACGACGTCGACCAGCACCACGTCGGCGAGCTGCTTGTTCGCGATCCACACCGCGCAATTCGCGCCCACGTTCCCGGCGCCCACAACCGTCACTTTTCTTCGCAAGTCAGCCTCCTATCGGCTATCGGATCTCCCGATGCCATATCAGTATAAGCCTACTTTGCGGAGGCGTGGATGAAGTACTCCTCGAAGGAGGGCCCCACGATGCGAACCCCGTCGGGGCGGACCTCCAGGCAGTTCACGGACATGACGTAGCCGCCAGGCCGGGCAAAGCGCTCCAGCACGTCGGCGACGGGGATGGCGCCGGCGACTTCCGCCACTTGGGCGGTCTTTCCCTGTGGCCCGGGCCGCTCCGTCCATTCGCGCTCAAGGGTCAAACCGCGCGACATGAGAAAATCCAAGACCAGACCGGCCGCTTCCAGCCCGGCCTGTCCCGTGGAACCGGGTTGCGGACCCAGGCCGAGCCAATCGCAGATCAGCCGGTAGGTGAAACCCCATAATGGCGCGCGGTTCAGCGGCACGCCGGGATAACGCATTTCCGTTGGATGGCCCGGGACGGGCAGCAAAACGTGGCGGCCGGGATCGCGCAGGAGGCTCAGCGGAATCCACGCCGCCTCTACGGCCTCGCGGCCGTCCGGAACCGCCTCCAACTCGGAATCCGCGCGAAACAGGAACGGAGTCACCGGAACGGCGGCGCCGGATCTACGCCGCGCGCCCCTGGGCTGCATCTCCGCCTCCAGGTCGCGGCGCGCCAGCCGTACGGCGCACTCCTCTTCCAATTCGCGAAGCGCCGTGTGCAGCAGGTCCTGGTCCATGGGGTCGCGCCGGCCGCCCGGGAAAGACCAGTGCCCCGACCAGGAATCCCCCTCCCGCTCCGCGCGCCGCATGAGCAGAACCGAATCCGCGCCCCCTCGCGCATGTACGATCGCCACTGCCGCTTCGCCTTGATTCATTACGCTTAGCTGGCCTTGCCCATTACCTCTTTCAACATCGCGCCCCGCAGCAGGGCATTGGCTCTGGTCTGGTATCCCTTACCTTGCGCGCGAAGCCATGCAATCACATCGGCGTCCAGCCGAAGCGTGATCTGCTTCTTAACGGGCCGATAAAACGGATTCCGAACGGCGTTCTCCCAGAACCCCTCGGTGAGAGGCGGGATGTCGGAGTAATCGATCTCGGCATCCGGGCGCGCGGCAAGTTCCGCCAACTTGCGTTTGCGAGCCGCCGTCAGGGGGACGCCGGGAATGGTCCTACGCGAGGTTTTCAGCATAACGGTTGCGCTCCTCTTTGCTGGCCCGCCGGGCCGAAACGATGCGGATAACTTTTCCGCCACTTTCTTCTCGAACGGTGTGGGCGACGGGCAGCAGCGCAACGCCGCCAACCAAGCCGATGGTTTGCCAGCGCAACTCCCCGTCCTGGATGCGATCCCGCGCGGCGAGGGCGTATGGGTCGTCGAATACCAGCCTGGCGTCCTCAAAACCGACCCCATGCTTGCGCCGGTTGCTCCTGGCCTTGTTCTCGTCCCACTCGAACCGGATCACCTGACATTACAATAACACCAATACTGTAGCTACAAAACATCGTAGCGCCTGAAGAGGAATATGTTATCGTGTCCGGTATCGAATGGCGACAGCAGACCAAATATCGAAGTTGCTTCGGTCCGCGGATGCGGGCAACCTCGACGCGTTGGAATGCCCTGGCTGTCGGAGAGCTACGGTTTCTGTTTCTTTCACACACCCAGGAGCACACGAGTACCGGGTTTGGTTCAGTTGTTCTGAATGCTCATTCGCGATGAGTGGGCGATATTTGGCACAACCACCGCACTTTTCCGAAGATCGGATTGATCCCAGGCGCCAAGCATCTGATGTTGAACTCTTCCATAAGCCGCGCCTATTTCCCCGCCCGTAAGTTCAGCGCACATTTAGGCGCACCCAAGAGGCCCCAGTCGCGCGTGCGCGGCCGGCGCTGCCCCTGATAGAATAGCGTTTTAGCCTCCCCCCACCGAACATCGACCATGAAATTTGGCGTTATTGTCTTTCCCGGCAGCAATTGCGATCATGACGCGTTCTACGCCGCCAGCCACAACCTGGGCCAGCACGCGGAATACATTTGGCACGATTCCGCCAGCCTCGGCAACGTGGACGCCGTCATCCTTCCCGGCGGCTTCTCCTATGGCGATTACCTCCGTTGCGGGGCCATCGCCAAGTTCTCTCCGGTGATGCGCGCCGTGCGCCGGTTCGCGCAGGATGGCGGCCTGGTGCTGGGCGTGTGCAACGGATTCCAGATCCTGGTGGA
>CAYWHA010000071.1:0-22801 GCA_964457555.1 uncultured Solibacteraceae bacterium | reverse complement strand
TCCAGTCTCAAAACGTCGACATCGCCAACGTCCGGCTCCAGTTCCCCAACGGCTGTATCGCCAACCTCACCGCCAGCCGCGTATCCACCGAGAGGGTCCGCAAGCTGCGCCTTTTTCAGCCCCGGCAATACCTGTCGCTCGATTACACGCGGCAGGCCCTGGCGGTTTTTTCGGTGAGCGAAACCAGGCAAATCGGTTTCGAACAGGCCACCGTGGTCCAGGCCGAGCCTCTCAAGCTGCAACTTAACGCTTTCCTCGATTCCGTCGAGACCCGTATGCCGCCGAAAACCTCCGGAGCCTGCGCGCGCCAAACATTACAGGCTGCGTTGTCGATTATTGATAAAATAAAGGAACACGGGGATCTCGTTTCGCAAACTTTGATAGCAGGATGGAAAAAGTAGGCCCATCTCCGCCCGATGACGAGATTCATCTCCTCACGGAATGGGGCGATCCTTCCGACCGGCCTCGCGGGCGTAGCGCCGCAGTCCTCTCGGCCCTGATTCACGTGGGCCTGATTGTCGCCGTCGTGCTGGCCCCCACAGCCTTATGGGAGACGCCCCAGATTGCGGAGCGCCTTGTCACTCCGCTGATTATGCCGCTCACGGCGCTCACCCAGACAGACCCCAACCAGGGCAAGCTCAACAAGGAATTCGACGTTGCAGCCAGCCAGGCCCGGCGGCGCATCCAGATTTCTCCGGGCGCGGACCAGCCGAAGCCGTTCAATCCCCCTCCTCCTCCACCTCCGCCTGCCCCCAAACCTCTCGCGGTTCCGGAACCGCCCAAGGTCGAGGACAAGCCCGCCAAAGTGGACCTGCCGCAAATTGTGCAGACCCCGCCGCCGCGGATTGAACCGGTCGAGCGCCCCAAGCTCGTTCTGGAGTCCCCCGTCACGCCCAAGGAAATCGAACCGGGCCAGGGCCGTCCGCTGCCGAAAGCCACCGCCGAAGAGGCCATTCGCGGCGCCATGGGTGGCGGACCGTCCGGCCGGCCGGGCGGAGCCGGCTTGGATCTTCCCTCCTCGTCCGGCCTCCAGGCTAACAACATGCAGCTCCTGAGCGACCCGATGGGAGTGGACTTCAAGCCCTACCTGGCGCAAGTGCTGGCCTCGGTGA
Source organism: uncultured Solibacteraceae bacterium (assembly GCA_964457555.1). GTDB lineage: Bacteria > Acidobacteriota > Terriglobia > Bryobacterales > Bryobacteraceae > BOG-224. The sequence continues at coordinate 21,689 of CAYWHA010000071.1, read as the reverse complement.
AGCGCTACTGGATGGCGATTTGGCCTGAGAGCGCGCGTCAGGGCCGCAGCGGAAGGGTCGAGATTCAGTTTTCGATCGACCATTTCGGGACCGTTCCCAAGCTGGTGATCAAGTCCGGCTCCGGCGTCGATGCCCTGGACCACGCCGCCGTGGCCGCCATAGCCGGTTCCGTCCCCTTTCCAATCCTCCCCCGGGATTACAAAGGCGATCTCATCAAGCTCCAGCTCAATTTCGCCTACAACATGCCCAATTGAAGCTGGTAGGGCGGCGCTCCTGCGCTGCCTTCTTCCGGTTCCGCCGCCGCACAGGGTTACAATCAACCTGTGAGCGTGGCGCCATCCGTCCCTGTCGACGTGAGAACTTCCCAATCCGGGGCGGGGAAGGCCCTTGCCGGCTTCCTGCTCTCCGGTTTCCTGCTGGCCTTGTTGGGGGCCATTCTCCCTGCTTGGGGCTACGACCGCGACCCTTCCTTCGTGACGGTCGGCAACTACTTCCTCTGCGTCGCTCTCGGGCTTATCGCCTCCTTCAAGCCGGCGCGCTATCTGATGGCGCGCCGCGGGCTGCCCTTCCTGCTGGTATTCGCCTGTCTCCTGGCATGCGCGTCGTTAGTCTACCTGGCCCTGGTGTCTCCGCCCGTGTCCGCCTGGTGGCGCGCGGCCGGTTTGCTGGCGCTGGGCGCCGCTGCCGGCATGCTCAATAAGGGGCTATTTCAGGCCATTTCCTGCAGCTATCACGCCGATGCCGCCGGCGCCGTCACCCGGGGCGGCATCTGGTACGGCGTAGGCTGTCTCGCCGCCACTCTCGTTGCAATCGGCGCGTTTAACGGGTATAACGTCGTTGTCACGCTGGCGCTGATGGCCCTGGCGCCGGTGATCTTCGCCGCCCTTTACTACCGGTCTTCCTACACTACCGACACGTGCGCCCAAGCCGCCGCGCAACCCTCCCTGCGGCAGGCCTTCGCCGATTTCCGCAGCCTCGGCGCCGTGCTGTTCGCCCTGCTCCTCTTCTTCCAATCCGGAAACGAATGGTCCCTTGCCGGTTGGCTGCCTCTGTTACTGATTCGCCGCGTGGGAATGAGCCCCGAGGGCGCCCTGCGCATCCTGGCCCTTTATTGGATTTTCCTCATGGGCGGTCGTTTGTGCGCCATCGCTCTCCTGCCGCGCGTCCGCCATCGCCGGCTGTTAGTGGGCAGTGTCCTCTCCGCCTTGTTCGGCTGCCTGATCCTGTTCTCCACCAAGACCGGCTTCGGCGCCGTGTCCGCCGTTTTCTTCCTGGGTGCGGGTTATGCCAGCGTGTACCCACTGGTCTCGGAAGCCATTGGGCGCCGCTTCCCCTATTACCATCCCGGCTTTTTCAACGGCATCTTCTCCCTGGCCCTGCTGGGAGGGCTGTTGGCGCCGGCGACGCTCGGCTACGCAGCCAGCCAATGGGGCGTGGGCGTGGTGGTCGGGATTCCGCTTCTCGGAACCTGCATGGTCACGGTCCTGGTCTTAGCCATCTGGCTCGAAACCAAGGTAACGGGAAGATGAGAAGCGGGGGTTGGAGGCCAGGGGCCGGGGGCCGGGGGATCGCGGCCGGTGCATTGCTCCTGGTTGCGGTCCTCCTCCCTTCGGCCGATTCGAAGGCCGCCTCTCTTTCCGACCGCATCGAGAAGCTGCTCGCCATTTCTTCCACCACCCGCGAGGCTTTTTGGGGAATTCAGATCGTAGACGTCTCCAGCGGGCAGACGCTGTACGAGTTGAATCCCGACCGTTTATTCGTTCCCGCGTCGAATACCAAGCTGTTCACCACGGCGCTGGCGCTCACCCGCCTGGGTCCCGATTTCACCTCCCAGACCCGTGTGCTGGCCGATACCGCCGTCGACGCCGAAGGGCGCATCCACGGCTCGCTCATTCTCGCAGGCGGCGGCGATCCCAACCTCTCCGGCCGCGCCATTCCCTATCGCATGGGATCTCCCGCCGGCAATCCCCTGGCGGCCCTCGACGATCTGGCGGACCAGGTCGCGGCCCGCGGCGTCAAGCGCGTCGATGGCGATATCGTAGGCGACGACACATGGTACGTCTGGGAGCCTTATTCCGAAGGCTGGGCCATCGACGATCTGCAATACGATTACGGCGCCGCGGTTTCCGCGCTTACCCTGAATGACAACACTCTCGCCATAACCGTCCAGCCAGGGGAACGCGCGGGCGACTTGGCGACGCTGACGCTCGCACCGCCGGTCGAGGTCTACACCATCGAAAACCGCGTCCGCACCGTCGAGGGCGGGGTGCGGAAGATCGATTTTGAGCGCGCAGCGGATGGCTCGCAGGTCCGTATCTGGGGTTCAATACCGCTCCGCGACCGCGGCGAAACGCTGCTGCTCGGCGTCGCGGACCCGGCCCGTTACGCCGCGTTGGCATTCCGTCAGGCCCTTGAAGAGCGTGGCATTGTGGTGCACGGCGGCGCCATCGCCCGGCACCTCTACCGCGACCAGACCACCGACCTGTTGCAAGCGCCCTCCGCTGCGGCTCTCTCCGGCGTGGAACTGGCGCGGCGTACTTCCGCGCCGCTCATCGAAGACCTGCGCATAACCGACAAAATCAGCCAGAACCTGCACGCCGAAATGGCCCTCCGCGCCGTCGGCCGAGCCCGCCGCAACGTGGGCAGCGTGGAGGCCGGCCTTGAGGAACTCCGTGCTTTCCTGAGCGAAGCCGGCATCGACCCGGCTTCCTGGGATATCAACGACGGCTCCGGCTTGGCGCGCCTCAACCTGGTGACCCCCTCAGCCACCGTGAAGCTGTTGCGTTTCATGATGGCCTCGCCCGCGCATGACGCCTGGCTCTCCCTGCTCCCCGTGGCAGGTCGTGATGGCACGCTCAGCGCGCGCTTCGGCGACAGCCCCGCCGCCGGCCGCGTCTACGCCAAAACCGGCACAGTCTCCCACGTAAGTGCGCTATCCGGCTATGCCAAACGCCCCGACGGAACCTGGGTTGCCTTCTCCATCCTGGCCAACAACTACAACGGCCCACCCTCGGAAATCCGCGGCGTCATGGACAGCATCTGCGCCCTGCTCGTGGAGTAGGCGAGTAGGTCCTACAGCAGCCCATTTCTCCGCGCCAGTGGGGCGGGCCTCCTGGCCTGCCTTCTTCGGGTCTATGCTGCTTTGTGGGGCAGGCGATTCACCTGCCCTCCGCGCGCGCACCCACTTCAATTCGCGCTGGGCGCCCTCTCCGCCCTGTCAACCACTAGCACTTCCACGCTCTCTTTCCCGCTCTCCAACCTTAGCCCCAGTTGATCCCGCAGAATCCCCTGCCACAGCGTGAACGCGTCCCCGCCCGGCTCCGGTTTCAACTCCACGCGAATCTCATAGCTCCCCGTAAGCCCGGTCCTATCCACCACTGGAACCGGCGGCCCGCTCGCGATGCTTGGCTTCCCAGGGTCGTCAATCGCAGGGATGCTCAATTGAATCGATAGCAGATTGGCGAACTGCCGCAAGTCGCCCCGAAACAAAAAGCCTCCGCCAAGGCCGTGGTACTGCACGGCGGCGCCCTCCGCATCCTGTATTGAGTGGATCTTCACCCCGCCCCTGTCCGCGACCAATCGATAAACCCTGAGTTCCCTGGTCTCGCGATGCGCCAACAAACCGAATCGCTCCGCCAGCAGCGCTCGAAGCATGATCGCGAGCTGTTCCTTGCCCGCCGGTCCGGCAGCCTTCGCCTCGATATCGTATTCGTTGACGTCCAGCCAACCCGGCCCGCCGAACACCTGATATGGTTGCAAACCGTATGCCCCTACAATAAGCTGCTTCAACGTCACATTTCTGCCGCCGACCCCCGCCGGCCCGAAAGAGACCTCGCTGCCCGCGTCCTTACCCAGAGCCTGCCGGCTAGGCCTGACGGAAGCTACGTCGAATGCGGGAGGACCCGCCGCGCTCTGGCCAAAACACGTCCAAGCCGCTAACGCCACAAGGCTCCCCGCCGCACCGCGCATCTCTCGATTGTACGCCTCGCCTTTTCCCCTCGCCATACGCTTCATAACACCGCAGCTTCGTGGTGCTATCAATCACAGGAGAATCAAGTGGTTACCTTGCGCTTGGCATCTCTTCCGGTGTATACTCGAGTTTCGATGCGGTTCGCCTTCGCCAACTCGTTTAGCGGCCGGTTCCGGTTCGATTACCGGGCCCGGTAGAGTGGCGTTGGTTTAAACCGCATTGCAAATCGCGTTTCACCAACCCACTCCGAGGAGTGGGTTTTTTATTGAAGGGGAGCTAAGACAATGATCATTTCCATGCGGCCGCATGCCACCCGGGAAGAAATCGACCACGTATGTGAACGCATTCGGGAGTTCGGCTACAAGGTCCACTCCATCGAAGGGGAGGAGCGCGTTGTGATCGGCGTGGTCGGCGTCGGCGACGTCACTCCGTGCCTGGAGTCTCTCGAAGCCACGCCCGGCGTCGAACGCGCCATGGCCATCTCCGCGCCGTACAAGTTCGTCAGCCGTGAGTTCAAGCCGGAGCGCACCGCCGTCAAGGTCAACGGCGTGACCGTCGGCGGCGGCGAGTTCGTCACCATCGCCGGCCCGTGCTCGGTCGAAAGCGAGAAGCAGATCATGGAGACCGCCGAGGGCGTCGCCGCCGCCGGCGCGAACATGCTGCGCGGCGGAGCCTTCAAACCGCGCACTTCGCCTTACGATTTTCAGGGTCTCGAACTGGAGGGCCTCAAACTCCTGCGCAAAGCCAAGCAGGCCACCGGTCTTTCCATCCTCACCGAAGTGATGAGCGATAGCGACGTGGACATGGTCGCCGAATACGCCGATTGCATGCAGGTGGGCGCGCGCAACATGCAGAATTTCGCGCTGCTCAAATCGCTTGGGGCGTGCGGCCGTCCCGTGCTGCTAAAGCGCGGCATGAGCGCCACCATCAAGGAACTGCTCATGTCCGCCGAGTATGTCGTGGCGCACGGCAACCCCAATGTCATCCTCTGTGAGCGCGGCATCCGCACCTTCGAAACCTACACCCGCAACACCTGCGATATCGCGGCCGTGCCTGCCCTCAACGAATTGACGCATCTGCCCGTGATCCTCGATCCCAGCCACGCCACCGGCAAGCGCAGCCTCATACCCGCCCTCTGCCGCGCCGGGGTCGCCATCGGCGCCGATGGCCTGGTGTTGGAAGTCCATCCTTGCCCCGAAAAGGCCTTCAGCGACGGCGCCCAATCTCTTAAGCTGCCCGATTTTGCGCAGTTGATGCGCGACCTCCAGCCCTACCTGCGGCTGTGGAAAGAGGCCCGCGCGCCGCTCGCCCAAGCCGTCGCCTGACCCCGTTCTCCTGTGCCATACTGCGGGGGTGAGACTCAATCCGCGCGCCCGGTTGGCCGTACTGACAGCCGCCGTTTTGTGCCTGCTGGCGGCCGCCGGCGCGCTCTGGCTCCGCGCCCGCGCGCTCCGTCCCGCTGCCCTCATCGCTCGATTGCCCAGACGCGATGCGCTCATCGCCTACATCGATTTCGACGCCCTGCGCCGCGCCGGCATTTTGCAACTCCTCGACGGTTCCACCGTGGGCCAGGACCCCGAATACCGTAGCTTCGTCGAAAGGACCCGCTTCGACTACGCGCGCGACCTGGATGTGGCTGTCGTGTCCTTCTCACCCGGCGGCAAATTCCTCCTCTTGCGCGGCCGCTTCGATTGGAAAAGCCTGGACGCCTACGTCCGCAGCCAGAACGGCCAATGCGACGATTCCCTATGCCGCATGACCGGCAGCGCGCCCGAGCGTCTGATCTCCTTCTTCCCCCTGCGTTCGAACCTGATGGCGCTGGCCGTGAGCCAGGACGATAGCGCCGCCTTGCGCATGTCCACGCCGGCCCCAGCGGACGCCATGGAGATCCCCGCCGCACCTGTCTGGCTATCCATCCCCGCCTCCACACTAAGATCGTCCGAGAGCGTTCCCCCCGGCGCGCGTCCGTTTGCGGACGCCGTAGGACAAGCCGATTCCGTCACCCTGGCCTTCACACCCGAAGCCGCCCGCATCGCCGCCACGCTCGATATCCGCTGCCGCAAGCCGGCCGATGCCGTGGAAATCGCGTCGCGTCTTACCGCCGCCACCACCCTCTTGCGCGACGCCCTGGCCAAGGAGCACCAGCAACCCGCCCCGGCCGGCTTAAGCGGCGTCCTGGCCGCCGGAGTGTTCCGCGCCGAAGGCCCCCGCGTGCTAGGCCGCTGGCCCATTGAGAAAGCCTTCCTGCAAACCGTACTAGCCGGCAATTAGGTGGGGCGGACCTCCTGGTCTGCCTTCTTCGTCTTCTTCGTCCACCGCGGCCCCACCAGGTGCCGTCGGGTATACAGTAATGGATGAAGGCGGCTTGGCAGACCGTGGAGGCTACTCAAGTGAGCATCAAACGGCTGATAGGTAGCGCGGCAGGATTGTCCCTGGCTTTGGCGCTGCTGTTGTCCGTCCCCGCAGCAACCCAGGTCCCCGCTCCCGGCGGCGCACAGCCCCAGATGACTCCGCGGCCACTCTACGAAGCCGCGAAAGCCCTTCAGCGGGCGTATGCCGTCCCGGTCACCTACGAGGATCCGATACTCCGGTGGGTTGGTGATATGGACGGGAGAGAGGCGAACGGGAGCATGCATTACGCGCCAAAAGGCGGAGTGCTCAAGTTGCCGGACGACTTGACTCCCACGCGTACACCAAAGCTCGATGCTGGCGCGCTCGGGAAAGTGCTCGACCTGTTCCACCAGCTCAATCCGGATGGGCCGCATTTTCGGCTGCTCCAGAGCCGGTATGCTTTCCACATATTGCCGGATTCAGTCCGTGACGAGAATGGCCAGCGCATGAGCGCTTCATCGCTCCTTGACGTCAGAATTAGCGTGCCGGAGGAGGCGCGTTCGTCCACTGGGCACCTCACGGCCATTTGCGATGCCGTCAGTGCGGCGTCGGGCATGACGGTGCGCTTTTCCGGGCCTTACGTGGACTGGACGTTGAACGGCCTCGTGCCGCCGACACAGGCGATGCTGTCCATGGCCAGCGAGGCGGAGCGGAGGCGGTACTACTTTACCTGGGGTGCGCCCGAGCAACCCGCGCGCCAAGCGCTGATTGATTTGCTGGAAGGCTCCCCGACCTCGCTCTCCTGGCAACTGCTCTGCAGCGCCAATAATGAGCCATCAGGGAAGCGCCTCTGCGTGCTGAACATGTCGATGATGGAGACCACCGTCACCGGTCCTGACGGCCAACCCGCAGTGCGGCCCGTCGAATTTGACCGTTGCGGCGACCACTGCCCGCCTCCGCCTCGCCCTCAGCAATAACCCCGCTCACGCCAGCAGCGCTTCCACTCCATGCCCCTTCAGCATGTCCTGGTACTCCGCAGCCAGCGCCGTGTCCGACACCACAACATCCGCCACTTCGAGCGGCGCCAGATGAATCATCGACGCCCGCCCGAACTTCGTGTGATCGGCCACAATCACCACCTTGCGCGCCACTTCAATCATCTTCCGCTCGTGGCTCACTACCAGCGTGTTGCTGTTGCTGAACCCCGCCTCCGTCACCCCGCCGATGCCCATGATCAGCACGTCGGCCGTCAGCCCGCCCAGCATCTGCTCGCACAGCGGACCCACCATCAGGCGCAGGCGCGGATACAGATAGCCGCCCGTCAGCGTCACTTCAATCTCGCGCGAATCGTTGAACAGCTCCGCGATCGGCAGCGAATTGGTGATGGCTTGCAGCGAGTGGTTCTTCAGCGCGCGCGCCACGCAAGCCACCGTCGAACCGCCGTCCAGGATGACCGTCTGTCCGTCCTCAATCAGGCCCGCCGCCATCGCGCCGATCCTCCGCTTCTCCTCCGCCATGCGCGTGCTTTGCCAATCGAAATCCAGGTCGTGTCCCCGCGGCTCCACCGCCATCGCGCCGCCGTAGACTCGCTTCAACAGGCCTTCCTTTTCGATGGCGATCAGGTCCCGCCGCACCGAGGATTCCGAAGCGTCCAGCTCCCGGCAGAGCGTCCCCAGGTCGATAAACTCCTGCGATTCCAGGAGCCCGCGGATGCGTAACTGGCGGCCGGCGGCTTTCATGCCTTCGATTTTTCAAGCGCCGCCATCACCGCGTCCGTCACCGCCTGCACAATGCTCTCCACGTCCTCGGCCGGTGGCGCCGCGGGCGCCGTCGAGCACGTGCGCGGCGGAATGGAAATGCCACCAGGCTGATCCGGCAGGTCGCAGAGCTGGCATTCCTTCATGCCGATCCGCTCGTCGGGCAGACCCATCTTCTGTTTGATGCCAAGCAGGTCGCTGGCCTTGTCCTCGCCGAAGTGCGTGACCGGCGTGCCAAGCTGGCTCGCCAGCATGAGCGTCCAGCAGTAAGTGTCCACCACTTCCACGAACCATTCCGCGTGCGTCAGCGTATCCGCCCAGCACACGATGCCGTGATTGGCCAGCAGAATCGTGTTGTGGTCCTTCGCCACCGGGATCACCGTCTCCGCGAACTTCTGCGTGCCCGGCGTTTCGTAGGGAGTCAGCGCCACTTTGCCGATAAACACCTCGAACTCCGGGATCACGCAAGTGGGCGGAACGCGGCCGGTAATCGCGTACGCCGTCGCGTGCGGCGGATGGCAGTGCACCACGGCCTTGGCCTCCGGAACCGATTTGTAAATTTCCAAATGCAGCAGAATTTCGCTCGTGCGCGGCTTCCCACCCGCAAGTTGTTTGCCCGAGAGATCCACCAGGCACAGGTCCTCCGGTTTCAAGTCGGATTTGCTGACCAGCGTGGGCGTGCAGATCACCGCGTCCTGCGCGATGCGGTAGGAAATGTTGCCGCCGTTCCCGTCCACGTATTGCCGCTGCCACAGCTTGCGCCCCACATCCACAATTTCCGCCTTGATGGGCGCGGCTTCGGGGGAATCGAGCAGCGCTTGCCACGGGTTCTTGGCCGCCGCGCTCCCGCCCCCGGCTTGCGCCTTGAGCGCAATCCCTTTGGCCGAAATCGCGTCGCGCGCCGATGGCGTCAGAATCGCGCCTTCTCGCACCAATACTTCCCCGGCCCCCGCGCGCACCGCCCCATCGATGTCCTCCGCGGTTACCACCCGATATGCCGTGAGATCGAAACTCGTCATGGTCTAGCCTTTCGGACTGAAGATTTCCCTTTTGGCGGATGATACTCGATGTTCTCCGCGATCAGCGCGCAATACGCGTCCACCGGGACGTTCCCCGGCCAGAACGGGCTCGCCGCCGTCCGCCCTTCGACAAAACCCACCACGTGCCCGGTTCCCGAGCCGAGTTGATCGGCCGCGATAATCGGCTTTCCGCCGCCCAAACCGCTGCCCGCTGCCAGGCGTTCCCCGGTGATGGGTTCCACAATCGCCAGCCGTATGCCCTGCAACTCCGGGACCGCCAGGCTCAGCACCACGCTGCCGCGCACCACGCCCAGCCTCATGCGGTTCCCTCCATGTAAACCTCATCCACAATCCCCGCCACCAACAACCGCACGGGCGTCGTATTCCCCACCGCCTTCCGCAACGGCTCATTCTCCGTCGTCACCATCACGGTCGATCCCAGTCGCGCCCCCATCGTATCCACCAACACCAGCGGGTCTCCGCTCGTCGAGCCATCCGCCTCCAGCCGCTGGCCGATCAGCAGACGCAATCCCGCCAGCGTCTCGTGCTTGATCGTCGAAGTCACCGTGCCGTCGATTCGCGCTAGAAACATAGCGTCATGGCTTCTCTACAATGGTCCCTTCCACTTCCACCGTGTCCACGATTCCCACAATCACCGCGTCCACCGGCGCGCCCTTCGTGTTATGCGTCAGCCGGGCTGAGCTTCCCTGCGTGAACAGCACGCACTCGCCCACCCCCGCTCCCACGCTGTCCACCGCCACAATCGAGCTGCCCGATTGCACCAGCGTCTTGTCCCTATTGATATAGGGCTGGATGAATAGCAGCTTCATCCCCTGGAACTCGGGGCTCTTTTGCGTCGCGACCACGTTGCCGATGACCTTCGCCAGAAACATTTGGCGCTACTTTGGCAGGATGACCGTCAAATCGTCGTGCGGGCGCGGAATCACATGCACGCTCACCAATTCGCCCACCGTGCGCGCCGCCGAAGCGCCCGCTTCCACCGCCGCCTTCACCGACGCCACGTCGCCCGCCACAAAGGAGGTGCACAGGCCGCTGCCCACTTTCCTCCATCCCTTGAACTGAACCTTGGCAGCTTTCAGCATGGCGTCCGTCGCGTATACCAGCGGCGTCAGCCCCTTCGTCTCAATCATTCCGATAGCCGTAAGTTCCATAGGTCCTCCTACCGCAGCATCCCTTCAATCAGTCCGTCATGCGGCCGCGGGATGATGTGCGAAGACACCAGCTCTCCCACCCGCCGCGCCGCCGCCGCGCCCGCGTCCACCGACGCGCGCACGCTGCCCACGTCGCCGCGCACCACCGACGTCACATACCCGCCGCCGATTTCAATCGACCGCACCAGCCGCACGCCCGCCGCCTTGCACATGGCGTCGCTGGCTTCCACCACGCCCACCAGGCCTTTGGTTTCGATCAGCCCCAGCGCGCTCGTGTCCGCCTCAGCCTCCCCTTTCTTCGCGGGAGTCTGTTGCCAGAACGGCCCAAGCTCGTCGTGCGGACGCGGGATCACCACCACGCTCGACAACTCACCCACCCTCCGCGCCGCCGCCGCTCCCGCGTCCGTCGCCGCTTTCACGGCCGCCACGTCGCCCTCCACGAACGCCGTCACCAGGCCGCTGCCCACCTTCTCCCAGCCTGCGAACGTCACGTTCGCCGCCTTCAACATGGCATCGGACGCTTCGAAAAGCGCCACCAGTCCTTTGGTTTCGATCATGCCTAACGCTTGCTTCATTCCCGCTGTCCTCCTATTTGACAAGCTCAATCTCCTTGGCGAGGTGCAGCCCGCAGGCGTTGGCCTCGTCGGTATCCATGTGTACGTTGAGCAGGACGTTCTTGTCCACCCTCACGCGCACCCGCTCGAACGTCACGGCGGCCAGTCCGGCCACCCGCAACTTCATTTCGTCGCCCTGCTTCACCCCGTAGTAAGCCGCCTCGGCGGGGTTCATGTGGGCGTGTATGGCCGCGCGAATCACGCCTTCCTTCAACTCCACCATTCCCCGCGGCCCCATAATGAACGCGCCGGCCGATCCGTCAATGTCTCCCGAAAGCCGGATCGGCACGTTCTCCAGGCCCAGGCTGATGGTGTCCGTGAACGCCAGCTCCACCTGCGACCGGCTCCGCAGCGGCCCCAGTATTCTCAGGTTCGAAATCAGCCGGCTGCGCGGACCGATCAGCGTGACCGTCTCCTTAGCCGCGAAATGCCCCGGCTGGTAGAGCGGCCGATGTACGGTCAACTGATAGCCCTCCCCGAAAAGTTGATCCAGGTGTTCGCGGCAGAGGTGCATGTGACGCGCCGAGGCGTCCACAACCAGCGTCGGCGCGGTCGGGCCACTGGAGAATCCCGCCATGCGCTCCCTGACGATTCTCCGTACGATTTCTTCGACGGCGGTTCTCGCTATCGCGCCCATCGGTTCGAACCCCCTGCCTCAATTTGATCGACTTTGGAGCAGTTTGACAGAACTTCGACCGTGGCCCGCGCCACGATGCGCTCTTCATCCGCCGGCACCACATAGATCGCCGCTGGAGATGCGTCCGCCGAAATCCGTGCTTCGGAATGCGCCGCCAGGTTCGCCGCGCCATCCAGTTGCATCCCGAACGCCTCCAGGCCGCGGCAGATGGCGTCGCGCACGGCGGCGTCGTTCTCGCCGATGCCGCCCGAAAACGTCAGCACGTCAATCCCGCCCAATTCCACCAGGAACGCGCCGATGTAATGCCTCACCGCGCGCACGAAAACGTCCAGCGCCAGCCTCGCGCGCCGGTCGCCCGCGTCGGCGGCATTTTCGATATCCCGCATATCGCCGGACCCGCCACTCAGCCCCGCCAGTCCCGATTTCGTGGCCAAAATATTCGCCATCTCGTCCACGCCCATCGCCAGCCGCTTCATTACATACAGCGCCGCGAACGCATCCACGTCCCCCGCCCGATTGCAGTGCGGAATGCCGGATTGCGCCGAAATGCCGAAACTGGTGTCGATGGCCATTCCCGCGCGGATCGCCGCCAGGCTAGAGCTTCCGCCCAGGTGGCAGGAAATGTGCCGCAAGTCCCGCCGGCCGAGCAGTTCCTGCGCCCGCTCGCTGGCCGCGCGGTGGCTCGCCCCGTGGAATCCATACCGCCGTACGCCCAACTCCTCTTTCCATTGGTACGGGACCGAATACGTAATCGCGCTCTCCTCAAGCCGTTCGTAAAACGCCGTCTCAAACAGCGCCACCAGCGGAAGTCCGGGCAGCCGCTTCTGAAACGCGCGCATGGCTGCCATATACGGCGGATTGTGCGCCGGCGCCAGAAACGTGAACTCCTCCATGGCGCGAAGCACCTCATCGTCCACCAGCCGCGCGCCGCTCAGCGGACCCGCATGTACCGCTTTGAAGCCCACCGCGTCCAGCCCATCCGCGCCGCCGATCTCGCTCATGCACCGCTCGATGGCCACCCCGTAATCGGGACACCCACCCGGCTGCCCAATGCGCTCCACCACGCCCCGGCCCGTCACCGAGCCGCTCCGCATGTCATAGAGACGGTACTTGAACGAGGTACTGCCGATATTGGCTACCAGAATCTTCATTCGGATATTAGAATCCAAACTGCAATTGTACACCCCCTTACCCTTCAATATCAATCAAAATCGTTCATAATGCGCCAAAAGTGGGGCGGGACGGGGTGCCCACGCCGCTAGTGGGCCCGCCTGCCTTCTTAGTAGCCCAACCGAGTCCTGTGCTCGCAAACTCAGTAAACTGGTGGGGGTTCAAGGAGCATCTTGTGAAGATTTTTTGGGTCGGTCTTACGGTGTTTGTCTTCTTAACGGCGGTTCCGGCGCAGCAGTCCTCCGCCACGCAGCCGGACACAGGCCTATTCCTCCCCAGCCACTGGGTGCGCGGCTATGTGGATGTTGCCGTCGCGCCTCCCACCAACGAGCCCGATCTGGGTCGCTGCGCCGCGTCCACCGGTCAGTTCGGCCCCAATGCGCCCTGCGCCGCATTCGCGCGTTACCTGACCGGCGGTTATCTCGAAGTGCAGCCTTTTGGACGAACCCCGCTGCGCCGCCTGTTCCTCTTCGCCCAGCCCGTGCTCTCCCTCGGCAACAACGTTCCGCAGGTCAGCTACACTGCCTCGGCCAATCCCATCGCCCTCGATAACACCATCGGCGCCGGAATCGAACTGTCCAGCAATTTCGAGATCCGGGTCGTTCGTCACAGCGTCTTCTGGCTCGGCCGCTACAACGGCTATCTCGGACCCGCCGACCTCGGTCCCGGCGGCCTCTACGGCCATTACGCCACCGTCGGCGCCCGCTGGTATTTCGGCGGATGGGGCCGCGTCCACGATCCCCAATAGCCAGTCCGAGCGGCGAACGTAAGAGAGCGGTCGCCGGCGCCTTAATTCCTGCACACTACGCTCGCCGCGCCCACCCATCTACACTGGTAGCTCAGGTAAAGGAGCGTTAGTGAAAAATCTTCACCTAGGTCTTGCGGGGTTCGCACTCTTCATGACGGGTCCAATCTTGGCCCAACAGCAGTTCGCCAGTGCGCCGGACACGGGCCTGTTCTTCCCCAGCCACTGGGTGCGTGGCTACGTCGATTTCGAAGTCGCCCCTCCACACAATGAGCCTGACCTGGGACGCTGCTTCGCGTCCACCGGTCAGTTTGGCGCCGGCGCCCCCTGCGCGGCCTTTGCCCGCTACCTGACCGGCGGCTACATCGAAGTGCAGCCGTTCGCCCGAACCGCCCTGCGGCGCGTCTTCTTTTTCGCCAAGCCCGTGCTCTCCCTCGGCAACAACGTTCCGGGCGTCAGCTACACCGCCTCCGCCAATCCTATCGCCCTCGATAGCACCCTCGGCGCCGCCTACGAAGTGTCCAAGAACTTCGACGTCAGAGCCGTGCTGCACACCGTCTATTGGCTCGGCCGCTACGGCGGCTATCTGGGTTACGCCGACCTCGGTACCGGCGGCCTCTACGGCAATTACACCACCGTCGGCGCCCGCTGGTACTTCGGCGGATATAACCGCACGCACGAAATCCAATAGAAGATTGTTCTTATCTATTGAGAACAGTTAAGAGATCTATGATAGGATGTATGGCGGGAGAGACCGAAACCAGGAGCCCCATGACGACTGTCACCATCTCGCTGCCCGAATCGCTAAAGGAGTTCATCGATCGTCAACTTGCGACCAAAGGCTACGGCAATGTGAGCGAGTATTTCCGCTCGCTGCTGCGCGAGGCCCAGAGTGAAGCCGAAGATGCGCGGCTGGAAGCTCTTCTGTTGGAAGGCTTAGCGGGTGGAGAAGACATTCCGATGACGCGCAAGTTCTGGAAGGACCTCAAGACGGAAGCGCGCGGCATCGCCCAGAAGCATAAAACGCGGAAGCGGGCGTGATTTCAGTAATCCGGCCGCGAGCGCGCGACGATATCATCATGAGTTCCTCGTCTTTTATGTTGTGGAGGGTAAACCATGAGGGTTATAAGGGTCCTGCACGGCAAGCGCGATATGGATCGCATTCTGCGGAAAGAGTCGGCCCAGGCTGACGCACTCTATTGAAAACCATGCTGCGTCTTGTACCCCTATGGATTGCCGCCGCGCTTGCCGCGCCCGCCGGCGCCTTCGCGGCTGCCTCATTACGCGACAGCTTCAACTCCCAACAGGCTTACGCCTACACCGCCCAAATCGCCGCTTTCGGTGAGCGCTGGCCCGGATCTCCAGGCCACCAGAAGACCGAGGACCTCATCCACCAGGTCCTCCAAAAGGACGGCGCCCGCGCCGAAGCCGACAGTTTCACCGCCGCCACGCCGCGCGGTCCCATCGCCGTCCACAATATCATCGGCAAATTCAACGTCACCGCCGACCCCAAGCAGCCCATCTTCATCCTGGCCGGCCATTACGACACGCTCTTCCAACCCGGCTTCATCGGCGCCAACGACGGCGCGTCCAGCACCGCCATCCTCCTGTCCTTCGCCGATGCCCTGGCCGGCCAGAAGACCAAAATGCAAATCTGGCTCGTCTGGACAGATCTCGAAGAGGCCATCCACACCTTCGACGATAATGACGGCCTCTACGGCAGCCGTCACCTGGCCGGCGAGCTGGCCGCCAATGGAACCGCCTCGCGCATCCGCGGCTTCTTTCTGCTCGACATGATCGGCGACAAGGATCTCGGCGTCGCTCGCGAAACCGGCTCCAACCGCGCCTTGCAGGATTCCATCGCCCGCGCCGCCGCCCAGTTGGGCTACGGCCAGTATTTCTTCCAATACCAAATCGACATCATCGATGACCACGTGCCGTTCATCCGCGCGGGCATACCCTCCGTGGACGTGGTCGACGCCATCTTCGGCCGCATGGGTCCCCAGTTCGACGCCATGGGCGAGTTTCACCACACCAACGCCGACACCATGGACAAGGTCTCCCGCCGCAGCCTCGAAATCGTCGGCCGCACCATCCTTCTCACCGTCGAGCTCTTGGATCGGTAACAATCGTCCCCTTCGACCCATCCACCAAAACGCGCTCCCCGTCCCTCAACGCTCCGAGGATCCCCGGCACATTCGCCACGGCCGGAATCCCGTACTCCCGCGCCACAATCGACCCGTGACTCAGATACCCGCCGGTCTCCATCACAATCGCCGAAGCGCGCAGGAACAGCGGCGTCCAACCGGGGTCCGTCGAGGGCGCGCACAGCACATCGCCCTGCTGCAAATGCGCCGCATCTTCCGGATGGCGCACCAGCCGTGCCGGTCCCTCCGCCGCGCCGGGCGAAACCGCAATCCCGCTCCACACGCCGTCCACGGCCGCCCGTTCTGAAACATCCGGCTGCCGCGCCTCCATCGCGCCGTCCGCGCTTTCGACAATCGCGTCCGGACAATCCTCCGCCAGCCACGCTTCCTGGCGGCGCGTGCGGTCGCCCGTCAACTCGCGCGCGCCTGCGCCGTCCCACCAGCCGCGAAGCAGGCAGGTCAAGTCCGCGGCGGACAACTCGAACATCTGCTCCGGCGCATCCAATTGCCCCGAAGCCACCAGCCGCAGCCCTACTTCCAGCATCGCCAGCCGCGCCGGAAGCATCGCCGCAACCATCGCCGACTTGCACTCTTCCCGCGCCGCCACCGCCTCCCGAAGCTTGCGCGCGAACCAAAGCAGCATGGGCGCGCGCCAGGGGAACCGGCGCCGCACTTCACCCTCCGCCTCGCGGCGCACCTCCGCGGCAGCTTCCCGGAGATCGCGCGCCGGAGGGTTCGCGCGAATGGCCTCCACTTGCTCCAGGACCCACGCGGGATCCTCCACCCAGCGCGGATTGCGCGCGTCCGTTTCGTACACCGCGCGATGTCCGAACTCCCGCAGGAACGCTTCCACCGTGGACTCCCCACACGCGATCTCATAGAGCCGGTAACCGTGCTCCGCGCTAGCCACCGCGCCGCTTCCCGCCTGCAGGCGATCCACCAGACCCCGATCCTCGATCGCCGCCTCCAGCTCCATTTTCCACGGACCGGACGCGGCATTCGCAAGCCCCACCGTTTGGATCAATGTTTCCTGCAGCCCGGCGATTTCGCGAAACACCTCTTCTATTTCCGCCAACGAGCAGCGCCTGAAGTCCGTCGCGCTGAGGCGCCGCTGCTCCTCCATCTGCCTTCGGACCGCGGGTCTGGCCCTCTGCGCCACGTTCCAAACCAGCCGTAGGAGCCTCAGACCGGCCCAGCGCCGCCGCCGTCCTGCCGCGCCTCGATACGGTTCGGACGGCACGTCGATCTCCGGCTGCTGCCCGCCGATCGTGTTCACGAGCTGGGCCGGCAGAATTCCGAAAGCGTCGTAGAAGCCATACTGCATCGCCGTCAGATCGAAAAATCCGCGTCCGTGAAACCGGCGGATCGCTTCCATGCCGGGCGGAACGGGGTACCCCACCGCCGTCAGAGCAGAGAACAGGACGTCCGCGACAACCTCATCGAGCGCGCTCCAGGAAAACTCGCACCAGCCGTAGGGTTGGTTGTCCTTCAGATTGGCGGTGGACCAGTAGCGCGGCATCCTGGCGGTCGCGGGCCACCCGGCGCGCGGCAGCCCCGTCACGGGGCGCGCCTGCAACAGCCAGAGTTGTCGGCCGTCGTAAGCCCACTCGATATCCTGCGGGTCCTGCCCGCCCCCAAGCGCCCACTGCGCGCGCCTCGCCTGATAAGCGAGTTCCTCTTCTGTGGCCGCGGGCAGCGGCGTGGATTCGGAACTCTCCTCGCGCCGCAGGATGCCGGTGCGGCTGCGCCAGACCGCGCGCCGCGGATTCACACGTCCGCCCAGCACCGCATCGCCAAGGCCTTCAGCGGCTTCGATCGCCACCAGATCGCGCCGCCCGGTGGCGGGGTCGCAGGAAAAAGCCACGCCCGCGCACCGCGCCTCCACCATCTCGCATACCACTACCGCGCACCGGACTTCTTCGTCGCGAAATCCCATGCGGCGGCGATAAGCAACCGCTTCCGGCGTCGCGAGGGAATCCAGGCAGCCCTGCGCCGCCCGCTCGATGGCCGGCACGCCGCTCACGTTCAGGAAACTGCGATGAATGCCCGCGAAAGAGGCGCGCACGCCGTCCTCCGCCGTCGCGCTGGAACGAACCGCCACCTTGGCGCCGGCCAGGCCAAGCCGTTCCATGCCTTCGCGGATGCCGGAAAGCGCCGCCCCCACCGGCAGCACTCCCCCGCGCGGCACGCGGAAGCCATACCGCGCGAGCCGCGCCAGGTTCCACCCCTTGCCGCCACAAGCATCCGGACCCGCCGCGTAAGCCTCCGCCCAACCCAAGAACCCATTCATCGCGCCCATGCGAGCCTGCCCCCGCTGCCCCCAACCGCCAGAATACGACGTAAAGCGCATCTTGCCAACCGAGCCGCGAACGTAAGAGAGCGGTTGCCGGCGCGATCATATTCGTCGCACAGCCGGTTGCAACCTCCACCTGCAACCTCCACCTGTGGCCGGCGTCCGCCTGACAAGTTGTAGACTGAAAAGAACAGAGGTGCGCATGCTTGCAGATTGGATCGTTTCCGATCCCACCGTTATGATGGGAAAGCCCGTGATCGCCGGTACCCGAATTACCGTTGAGGTGATCCTGGAGAAACTGGCCGCTGGCGAAACCGTGGAACAGATCCTGTCGGAGCACCCCCGTTTGACCGCGCAAAGCGTTCGCGCGGCAATGGCATTCGCGGCCGAGGCGTTGCGAGCCGATGTCGTCTATCCGCAGGAAAGACTGGCGGGGTGAGAATTGTCGCCGGCGAAAACGTCGACAAGCAGATCGTCGATTGCCTTCGCGAGCACGGCTACTCGGTAACATCGATCGTCGAGATGGATCCGGGCATCGACGACGAAGCCGTCCTCGCCGCCAGCCGGCAAGAAGGCGCCCTCCTTATCACGGCAGACAAGGACTTTGGGGAACTGTGCTCCGCCATGGCCTAACGCATCGGGGCATTCTGCTCTTGAGGCTCGCCGGGCTGGAACCGGAAGCCAAGCCGGCATTGGTCCTTAGCGCCATGGAATCGCATGCCGAAGAACTGCAGCTAGGTTTCGCGGTCCTCTCCGCGCGGACTTTGCGCATCCGCAAACGCAGCGGCTAACGCCCTTCCCTACTCCGCCAAAATCACGTCCAGCGTCCGCGGCCCGTGCACGCCCTGAATGCGCGTCATTTCAATATCGGCGGTCGCCGAAGGCCCAGCAATCGTCGTCAACAATCGTACGCCGCCTTCGTGCATCGGCCGCAATGCCTCCGGCACGGTCTCCACCACCTGCTCCGCAAAAACGATGCACAAGTGATAGTCGGGGACCAGCGTCAGAGCGCGCCGTCCCTCGGCGGTCGAGTGCCGCAATACGATGCTCCCGGTTGCCGCGATCGCCGCCGCGCATCCCGTGAGCGCGCCTTCGGCTTTGTCCAGCCCTTCCACGCTGCCCGAATCGCATGTCACGAACTCCATCGTCTCCGGCAGCCATTCCCGCGGCACGCCATCGGGGATCAGCAGTCGGGATTTGCCCCGGGCCGCCGCCGCCCGCGCAATCGCGGCCGGCAGATCCGCCCGGCTCGCGCGAGAAACGCCCGCGCCGTACCCCTTGAGCCGCTCTTCCAGCAGGCCGAGAAGCGCGGCGCGCTCAAGAGTTCCGGATTGCCGGTACTTCCGCGGAATGGCCGCATACTCCGCCGCTCTGTCTTCCCCGCGCCCGTCCACCGCCCGGCGGATCTTCTCCAGGATCTCGGTTTTCGCGTCGCTCATGCGTTCTTCCCCCCGCTGCGCGCCGCCCACCAATCGCGGAACGATTCTTTCGGGATCGCCGCCAAATCGCGGAACGCGGTCCATCCTCCCAACATGCCCGGCAGATTGCGAAGTTGCCCCTCGTGCTCGAAGGGCCACTGGCACAGCCGCGCCAGCTTCTGCGCCGCCGCCAGCCGGTCGCCATCCGCCAATGCCACCGCCGCCGCTTTCATCGCCACGCGCTCCGCCAGTGGCGGATAGCCGCTCTCCACCAGTTTCCCGCGCAGATGAATCAGGATCTCCGGAATGTCGATCTTCACCGGACACACCTCGTAGCAGGCGCCGCATAAAGACGACGCGTAAGGCAGCGACTTCGAGTGCTCCATCCCCTGCAACTGCGGGCTCAGAATGGCGCCGATCGGCCCGCTGTAGATCGATCCGTAGGCGTGCCCCCCAGTCTGCCGGTACACCGGGCACGCATTCAGGCACGCGCCGCAGCGAATGCAATCGAGCGTCTCCCGCGCTTCCTTATCGGCCAGCACGCCCGTGCGGTTGTTATCGAGCAGCACCACGTGGAACTCGCGCGGTCCGTCGCCCGCCGTCACCCCGGTCCAAATCGAGTTGTACGGGTTCATTCGCTCGCCGGTCGCCGAGCGCGGCAGCAATTGCAAAAAAACTTCCAGGTCGTTGAAGCTGGGAATCACCTTCTCCACGCCCAGCATCGTGATCAGAATCTCCGGCAGCGTGACGCACATCCGCCCATTGCCTTCCGATTCCACCACGCAGATCGATCCCGTCTCCGCGATCGCGAAGTTCGCTCCACTGAAGCCCGCCTTGACCCGCAGGAACTTCTCGCGCAGGTAGGCGCGCGCCGCCGCCGCCAGGTCTTCGGGCCGGTCGCCGAGTTCCTGGAGCTTCATCTTCTTCAGGAAGATCTGCCGGATTTCGGCGCGGTTGCGATGCATCGCCGGCACCACGATGTGCGACGGTTCATCCTCGCCGAGTTGCACAATCATATCGGCCAAATCGGTCTCGTGCGCCGTGATGCCCGCGTCGTGCAGCGCCACGTTCAACTGCGTCTCGTCCGAAGTCATCGTCTTGACCTTGATGACCTCGTTCTGGCCGCGCCCTTGCAGTAGGCCGGTCACAATGCGGTTGGCTTCGTCCGCGTCGCGCGCCCAATGCACCTGCCCGCCCGCCCGCGTGCAGTTCGTCTCGAACTGCTCCAGATAAAAATCCAGATAGCGCAGCGTGTGCTCTTTGATGGCATGGGCGGCCTCGCGCAGCTCCTCCCAATCCGCCATTTCCGCCACCACTTTGGCCCGCTTGCCGCGTATGGTGTCCGTCGCGCGCCGCACATTCTGGCGGACCTGCGTATTTCCCATCAGCCGTTTCGCCGCGCCCGGAAACGCCGGCGCGTGGTCCGCTTTTCCCACCCGTACGCTCATGCCGCGCCTCCAGCCTGCGCGTTGGGACCGCTAGCGCCCAGGATTTCCGCGATGTGCAGGCAGCGTACCGCCGCCCGTTCGCGGCTGAGCGCCCCGCCAATGTGCATCAGGCACGAGTTGTCCACGCCCGTGCAGATCTCCGCCTGCGTGTCCAGGACGTAGCGGATTTTCTCCGAAACCATGGCCGCCGACACGTCCGGATTCTTAATCGCGAACGTCCCGCCGAACCCGCAACACTGTTCGCGGTAGGGCAGCTCGATCAGCCGAATCCCGCGCACCTGTTGCAGCAGCCGCCACGGCTTGTCCCCGATCTTCAGCGAGCGGATCGCGTGGCACGACGTATGCAGCGTCACCGAGTGCGGGAAAAACGCTCCCACATCGGTCACGCCCAGTTTATCCACCAATAGCTCGGAAAACTCGAACACGCGCGGCAGCATGTCGTCCACCGCCTGCCGCAGCGAAGCGTCGCCCGCCCCCTCCGCCATCTTCGGAAAGTGATCGCGAATCATGGCCACGCACGACGCCGACGGTGCGCAAACTGTCTCCGCGTCGCGAAACACCTCCAGAAAATGCAGCATCATCGGGAACGCGTCCCGCTGGTATCCCGTGTTGTAGTGCATCTGGCCGCAGCAAGTCTGCCGGCGGCGGAACTCCACAGTGTGTCCCAATCTCTCGAGCACGCGCACCACAGCCTTCCCGGTTTCCGGAAAGAGCATGTCGTTGTAGCAGGTGATAAACAGGGAAATCAACATGAGGGCGCCAACTACCCTTTATACGCCGAAGCCGTGGCGCCCGCCACTGGTCCGAAAAAGGGGCGGCCGCATTTTCGTCCCCGGGCGGGCGCCCCGGCGTGGGATGCTCGTCCCCCAGGCGGCGGCAACGGATGAGTGAATCCCCGTTCCAGGGTCAAAGTACGAGATCCCCGTTTGAACAAAGCCGCTGGCGCGGCGGACGCTGGGCTGTGCTCC
>CAYWHA010000070.1:0-23170 GCA_964457555.1 uncultured Solibacteraceae bacterium | reverse complement strand
CGGCGCGCTGATGGGCCTCGCCGCGCTGGCCAGCCCCTTGCGCATCCGCCGCGATGCCAGCCTGTGCATCGATTGCGCGAAGTGCGCCAAAGCCTGTCCCGCGGCATTGCCGGTGGACCGGCTAATTACGATCCGATCCGCCGAATGCACCGGTTGCCTGGAGTGCGTCGCCGTTTGCCCCGCGGCGGACGCCTTGTGCCTGTCGGCCCCCCGCGCGAAACGAGTGCCTGCATGGACGGTGGCCGCCGGAATCGCCGCTCTATTCCTGGGCGTTTGCGGATACGCCCGTCTCACGGGCCATTGGCGCACCAATCTCCCCGGCAGCACATACTCCGAGCTGATCCCGCACGCCAACGAATTCACGCACCCCTGAGCCATCGCTTCCAGCACGGCCCGCGTAAATAGAACGTTAAGAATGTTAAGTTTCGCGGCTTGGGGAAACCGGGTGCGCGGTGCGCGCGCCATTGGCAATGAGGGTACGCGAGGCCACAATGAAACGAACTGCTCTTTATCCGCTTCTGGGGCTGGCGCTGGCGCTGTCGAACGCGCCTCCAACGCAAGCGCAAGTCGCGGCCGGCGCCAAAGACGCCCTGCTGTTCCCCAAGGATAACTTCACCTCGGAGACCATGACGGTGAGGACCTCCAAGGGGGAAAAGAAGGTCGCCTACCGCTCCTATAAGCACATTCCCTACGTCGCGAACCCGGTGGACAAGGACTATGAGAGCCTGGACGTCAGCGTTCCCGTCCAGGTGGATGGCGTTGCCGTCGACGCTGCAAACGCACCCATTCTTTTTGTGGTCGGTGTGGGCGGCTACATGTCCGCGAGTAACGCGGGCCGAGGCGGGCCGGGCGGCGGCATGGGCGGCCGCGGTATGGGAGGCCCTCCCGGCGGCGGTATGGGTGGACCCCCCGGCGGCATGGGTGGTCCTCCCGGAGGCATGATGGGTGGACCTCCCGGCGGCGGACGGGCGGGCGGCCGCGGTATGGGTGGCCCCGGCGGGAATAGCAACGTGAGCCGCAACGCGGATCTGGCGCTGGCCGCGGGATATGTAGTCGTCTCGCCTGGGTGCCGCGGCCGCGACAACAAGGCCGCCGACGGCACTTACTACGGCAAGGCGCCTGCCGCCATCGTGGATCTGAAGGCCGCCGTCCGCTACGTGCGTCACAACGCCGGCGTCATGCCCGGCAACGTCAATTGGATCGTCAGCACGGGCGTGAGCGCGGGCGGCGCGCTCTCCGCGCTTCTCGGCGCTTCCGGCAACAGCCGTTTGTATGACTCGTATTTCAAGGAAATCGGCGCGGCAGACGCGAGTGACAACATCTACGCCAGCGCCGATTTCTGCCCCATCGCGGATTTGGACCACGCCGACATGGCCTACGAATGGATGTGGGGAGCCGTGCCGGCCGGTTCCGCTCTGGTGGACCAGCAGCTTTCCAGGCAACTGAGAGACGCTTTTGCCTCGTATCTGGCGTCCCTGAAGCTTCAAGGCAAGAACGGCTTCGGCGCACTTACAGCGGACAACTACGCCGGGTATCTTCTCCAAACCTACTTGTTTCCGTCGGCGAACAGATTCCTGAGCGGCTTGACTGAGGACCGGCGGAAAGAATACCTGGCCAATAACAAATGGATCACATGGAACGACAATAATGCCACCTTCACCTTCGCGGACTACCAGGCTCACGTAGGCAGAATGAAGGGCCTTCCCGCATTCGACGACTTCGACTTGAAACAAGCCGAGAACAATGAGTTCGGCAGCAAGACCACTGACTCCCGGCACTTCACCAACTTCAGCCTGCGTCATGCCACCGGCAACCCGAACGCCTCCATTGACGGCGACCTGCAAACGCTGGTGAACCTGATGAACCCGATGTACTTCATCGACCAGAACAACCCTGGCATGGCCGGCCACTGGTGGATCCGGCTGGGTACATCCGACGCTCATACCTCACTTACTGTAGCCGGTAACCTGGCCGCAAGCCTGGAAAACCGAAATAAGGATGTCAGCGCCTTGATGTACTGGGACGCGGGTCACGGCGCGGACGAGGATGCGGAAGATTTCATCGCCTGGGTCGGCAAGATCACGGGATCCATCAACCGGAACTAGCTAACGCAAGAGGCGACGGGTGATGACTATGGCCGCTCAACGAATTCATATCGTCCGCTCCGCGCATCAATCGCTGGCGGGCCTGCGCAATAAGACGGACCGGCAGCTTGTCGCTCTGGCCGCCAGGGAAATCGACCGTTCGCTGACTCTTGCCCGCCGCGGGGCCATCGCGGAGGCCGAAGCCATGCAACTCGAAGCCGCAACGCTTCTGCGCGTATCGGGGGCGCCGGAGTGGAAGCGCCGGGAAATCGAGACGCGCCTGGAGCGGGCGCGGGCCGCCCTCGAACGCATCCGGTCCGCTCCGATGTTATTCAAGCAGGCAGCCGGCTGCTGACCGTACGGGACGCCTCATGCTGGTACTTCCGGAAGTTATCGATCGCGCGCAAAGAAGCGACGCCGCGGCGTTCAACCAGATCGTCCTGGCCTACCGGAAGAGCG
Organism: uncultured Solibacteraceae bacterium; assembly: GCA_964457555.1. Taxonomy (GTDB): domain Bacteria; phylum Acidobacteriota; class Terriglobia; order Bryobacterales; family Bryobacteraceae; genus BOG-224. Next base: position 20,627 of record CAYWHA010000070.1, on the reverse strand, counting down.
TGCAGCGGACCATTGCCCGGATGATCGCCCGTCCCGAGGACGCCGAGGACATCGCGCAGGAAGTGTTCACGAAACTCTATTTTTCGTTTGACCAACTGCGCGCGCCGAAGGCCTTCGAGCTTTGGCTGCACAGGATCACGGTGAATACGGTTTACACCTACCTGCGCCGTCGCCGCGGCAGCCGGGAGTCTCGCATCTCCGACCTTCCCGAGCGGCAAGTCGTTCGGATCGACGCCGCCGCCGGCCGTAAGGTCGACCGGGACGACCGGTATAACACCACAGTTCGCGAGACCGTCGACGAGCTACTGAGCGTAATTCCGGAATCGGACCGGATTCTGCTGATGCTGAAAGAAGTCGACGAGCTGTCCATTAGCGATCTCGAAAAGGTCTATCTCATCGCGGGGAACGCTCTCAAAGTCCGCCTGTTCCGGGCGCGGCAGCGCGTTCTGAAGGCGCTAAAAGCCAATGAGGCGTCCGAAAAACTCGCGGACCGCCTGGTAACGGGGTTCGCTCACGTACGGCTGGCAGCCTCCCACACGAAAATGCAGGAAAATGAAAGTCAAACATGCCGCCTGAGATGAAACGCGGCGCCTGGCTGACGCTTGCAGCAGTGACGGCGTGCGTGAGCGCCGTCTTCGCGTTCCAAAGTCCATTCCGCGAGTATCCGGGCCAGGAATACAACAATTTTCCGCTGCCTGCGGATTACCAGGAGAAAACCGAGTTCGTCTTCGCCCGGCTGATGTATCCGGACGCGCCTGGTGGACTGGGCGGCTTCGGCCGCGGCGGGCGGGGCCGGGGCGGTGGCCGTGGCTTCAACGCGGACTGGCGGCAGGGTTACACCTGGTGGACCAACGACTATCCGCGGGCGGACCGCCATCTGCTCCAGGCGCTGCGCCGGTTGACGCGTGTGCAGGTGCGGTCGGTCGAGCAGTCGGTGAACCTCGAAGATGGCGACGACGTTTACAATTGGCCCTTCATCTATGCGGCCACCTACAACTGGCAGCTTACCGATTTCCAGGTGGCCAAGCTGCGCGATTACCTGGACCGCGGCGGCTTCCTGATTTGTGACGACTTCTGGGGCGACGCGGCCTGGCAGGTCTTCATGGCTTCCATGTCGCGGGTGTACCCGGATCGCCAGCCGGTCGATATCCCGGACAACGACCCGGTGTTTCACACGGTCTACGATCTGGACCAGCGCTACCAGATTTCCGGACAATGGTCGCTGCGCTCGGGCGTCCCGTATATGAACGGCGGCGTCGTTCCACACTGGCGCGGCATCTATGACGGCAAGGGCCGCCTGGTGGTAGCCATCTGGTTCAACAACGACACCGGCGATTCCTGGGAGTGGGCCGACGCCCCCGAGTATCCCGAACGCTATTCCGCGCTGGGCATCCGCATGGCCGTAAATCACATGGTTTACGCCATGACCCACTGAGGGCGCGGGGGTGGGGCGGGCCTCCTGGCCTGCCTTCTTCGGCTTTGTTTTCATCCGAACATGCGGTGGTCTAGCCAAGATCCTCGATTTGGTCCGTAGCCGAGTCCGCGGCGCTGGCCCGGTCACGCAGCGCCCGCGCCTCCTGCACCCGTTCCATATTCTCTTCCGCCCATCCGCAGATGCCTTCAACCAAACCGCAAAGGGAACCGCCAAGAGCCGTAAGCGTGTACTCAACCCTTGGCGGCACGCTGGCGTAGATTTTCCGGGTCACAATCCCGTCGCGCTCCAGGCCGCGTAGCGTGTTCGTCAAGACCTTCTGGGAGATCCCGTCCACCGAGCGCCGAATTTGGGCGAACCGCATCGTGCCATGGGAGAGGCGCCGGATCACCAGCACGGTCCATTTATCGGCAATGCGATCCAGCACTTGCCGCGTCGGACACTTGCTATTAAACACATCCCAATGCGCCTTAGTTTCCAAAAGGTGACTATCATCCATCAAAGTGCCTACTTGTAATCCTACCCCAAGTATCGAACAATCGAGGGAGGAGAAATCATGAACCAACCCATTCTGATCACCGGAGCATCGGGCGTCCTTGGCCGCGCGCTCGTCGATGCGTTCGCCGATGCCGGCCTCGCGATGCGGCAGGCAATTCGCGACCCCAAGAAAGCCAGGCCCGGCGTGACGTCCGTTCGGCTCGATTACCACGATCCTTCGACCATCGGTCCGGCTCTGGCCGGCGCCGGGGGCCTCGTTCTCATGGCCCCTCCCCTCGACCCGGACGCCGTGGCTTTGTTGCGTCCCGTCGTGGAATCCGCGAAAGCGTCCGGCGTGCGGCAGATTGTCTTCATCTCGGCCTTCGGCGTGAACTTCAACGAGCAGGCTCCGCTGCGCATCATCGAACACATTGTCATGGATTCCGGCGTCCCCTACACGATTCTGCGCCCCAACTTCTTCATGGAGAACTTCTCGGAGGGTTTCCTGGCAGGCGGCATCAAGGGCGCTGGTGGAATCTTCCTGGCGGCGGGGGATGGCAAGACCAGCTTCATCTCAGTGCGCGACATCGCGGCCGTGGCGCTCGCGGCCTTTCAAAAGCCGTTGACCGGCCAAGAACTCGACCTGACCGGGCCCGACGCTCTGGACCACGCTGAGGCAGCGAAGATTGTCAGCGACGCATCGGGCCGCGCGGTGGCTTATCACGCGCTGACCGAGGAGCAGATGGTCGCCGGGGCGCGCGGCATGGGAATGCCCGAGCCGGCCATCGCCTACCTGACAATGCTCTACAGCGTGGTGCGCGCAGGTTACGCCGCGCCGGTGACGCCGGTTGTCCAGAAGGTCACGGGCCGCAAAGCGACCAGCTTCCGTGAGTTCGCCCAAGCGAACGCGGCGGCCTGGAAATAGGCGCGCTTCGGGGAACGGGCGGACTCGGCTACTTGCGCGCGGCCCACGCCAGCCCGTCCGGGCCCCTGCCGGTCTTGACCTCCCCGGTCACCGTCATCGTCTTAAGATCGATCACGGCTACCGAGTCGTGTTCGTTCAGCGTCGTGTAAACGTGCGAGCCGTCGGGCGCCATCAACAGGCCCTCCGAGCTGGCCGGCAGCGCGATCTTCTTGTACTCCTTGCGGGCAGCCCTGTCGATCGCCAGTAAATTGTTGCCGCCCATGTCCGACACGAAAACGTACCGGCCATCCGGCGTGATCTTCAGACGGTTCGCGGACCCGGTGGACGGCAGCGTCCCGACCACCTTCTTGCCTGCGACATCGATGATGGAGATCGTCCCGTCCTGCGCGTTGGCAACCCACAGTTCCTTGCCGTCGGGTGACAGGTCGAATCCCTCGGAACCCTGGCCAACTGGAATGTTGGTGATGTTCCAGTCCTGGCCGCCGCCCGGAGGTGGGCCTCCCCTACCAGGACCGCCCGGCGGACCGGCGCCTCCCGGACCGCCGCGGCCAGCCTGGTTGCCCGGGCCTCCTGGACCACCTGGTCCGCCAGGGCCCCGTCCGCCGCCCGGCCCCTGCATGGTCCCCTGCTCGATGATGCTGATGGTGGCCGAGCTGACGTTCGAGGTGAAAACCGTCTTGAGATCTTTCGAAACGATCACCATGTGGGTGCGGTTCTGACCCGTGCCCATCACCCAGTCGATCGCGCGCGTGGCCGGATCGTAACGGCCGACAACCTTGGCGCCTTCCGCCGTGAAGTACAGCTTACCGCCCGCCATCGCCAGTCCGTGAGGCTGCCGCAACGCGCCCAAATCGATGGGGGTCAGTGGCTTTTGGGCCACCAGGTCCACCACGGCAATGGTGTTCCCGCCATAGTTGGAAATGTATGCGGTCCTTCCATCGTCCGATACGGCGACCTCGTGCGGATTGTCGCCCACGGGCACGCGCGCCACGATGGTCAGACTGGCCGGATCCACAATGACCAGGGTGTTTTGCTCTTTCTCAAGCACCAGCAAAGCGTTGGCGGGCGTGCTTGCCGCTTGAAGCGCGGCCGCGCAAAAGCCCAGCCACGAAAGGCAAACGGCAGGCGCGCACGCGAGCGCCGGCAACCTCCGAATCTTCATGACATCCCCTCCGGCTATAGAGCCAGCTTACCGCGATACAGCATTTCCTTCGGGACGAACTTGACCTTCACTCCAAACGCCTCCGACTTGGTCTGAAAAACCACCTGCTTGTCGTCCGCCGCAATGGGGTCGGCCTGATTCGGAAAATAGAACAACAGAACGCCGGATTGGTCGAATGGCGCCGTGATGTAGGACGGCGCAACCGAAGCCTTCCCGCTGCGTTGCAGGGAAGTCGTCTTCTTCATGCTCTCCAGCCCCGCGGCCCCCAGGGATTCCAGCAGATCGGCCATCTGCGGGCTTGAGACGCTGATCACGTACTGTCCGGCGGGGTCGGGCTGGAGGCTGGTCTTGCTGGCGTCCCGTACGGGCGCGGCGCTTTCCCAACGCACCACCGCCGCCATCCCGCCCGGTCCGCCCGGCCCGCCGCGGCCTCCCGGTCCGTCCATTCCCGGCGGTCCCATGCCGGGGCCGTCCATGCCTGGCCCTCCCATGTCGCCAAAGTCCATTTCCAGGCTGGCGCTCTTCGCCCACGGCGATTTCGTCAATAGCCGCTGCACGTCCTTCGCGGCCCACTCATGAGGCTGTTGGTCGTTCCAGAAGTCGCTCGCCGGCGAGCCCCAGGCAACCAAACTCCACCCCAAAATCAGGCCAACCATAGCCTTGCGTCGCTTAATCGAACCGATCCCCTCGTTGCGATTCATTCCACGGCCCTCACTCCCAAAGGCGAGTCTTCTCCGCCGCCGGTTTCCCTGCGCCGCGAAGCTTTACATTCTTAACATGCTCTTTACGTGGACTCGCTGGCGCCTTCACACGCAACCGGCGTAACGTAAAAGCGGTGGGACGCGAATGAACCTGGAGAAGGACAAAGCGCGCGCCGTGCTCTCACGGCTGGTGGCAGGCGCGCTTTTCGTTCTCTGCGGCGTCCTGGGAGTCTTGCAATACCGCTGGACCGGGGAAGTCAGCCTCGCGGAACGTGAGCGGCTTCGCGGCATTCTTCAGACCAACCTCGGCCGCTTCAGCCAGGAATTTAACTCCGAGGTTGCCTCTGCCTGTCACGAGCTTTTGCCCACCGATTCGCCGGCCGATGCGCAGTCGGCTGAAGCAGCCATCGCCGCGCGCTGGCCGGATTGGAAGCGAAACGGCCGGCAGACCGCGATTTTCCGCCGCGTCGCGGTCGCCTCTCCGCGCGATGGCGTCGTCGTTCTGCACAGTCTCGATCTCGACCGCGGCGTCTTCAGCCAGAGCGATTGGCCCCCCGAGTGGGCCAATTTCCGCACGCGTCTGGAATCCAGGCTGTCGGCGCAGTCGCAGCAGGGCCGCGGCTTCCGGGGTCCCCCGCCCGGCGAGGATGGCACGGTCTTCGAGTTGGATTTTCGCGGCGAGCCCTTTGGCCGCGGCGGTCCGCTTGCGCCCGGCCCGCGCCAAACCGGGGCGCTGATCGTCGAATTGGATCTGAACTACCTCCGCTCCGTCCTTCTGCCGGATGCGCTGAAACAGCACCTGGGGGGGGCCGGCATCCTTGACGATTACCAGGCTGAGGTCGTCGCCTTAACGAATCCTCCCGCCGTTGTCTATCGCTCCGACCCCGCCGATCCGGGCTACGCTCTTCGCAGCGCGGATGCTTCGGTCGGCTTCTTCAACCTGCAATTCGATCAGGCCTTCCAGGGCGGCGGGCGGACTGGCGCCGGCGATGGGATGCCGGGACGTGGCCGCGGCCCCGGTGACATGCGCGATTCGGGTCCGGGCCGCGGTCCCGGCGGCGGCTTCGGGCGCTGGCAGTTGTTTGTGCGCCACCGGGCCGGCTCGCTTGAGGCCGTCGTCTACCGGAGCAGGATGCGGAATCTCGCCGTTACTTCCGGCGTGCTGCTGCTGATGCTCGCCAGTTTGATTGCGATTGTCCGCTTTACGCGACGCTCTCAGAAACTCGCCGAGCTGCAAATGGAATTCGTCGCCGGCGTCTCCCATGAGTTGTGGACCCCACTCACCGTGATCAGCACCGCGGGCTACAACCTGCGCGGCAAAATGTCCCGCGACCCCGCCCAGGTCGAACGCTACGGCGCCCTCATCCAGAAAGAAAGCGGACGATTGAAAGACCTTGTGGGACAGGTCTTGCGCTTCGCGGGCGCCAACGCCGGCCGCGTGGTTGGCGACTTCGAGATCCTCTCTGCCGAGACCCTGATCGCGGACGCCATCGAATCCAGCCGGTCCTCGGTCGAAGCCTCCCAGTGCGCCATCGAGACCACCGTCGAGCCTGGGCTTCCTCTCCTCTTTGGCGACCCGGTATCGCTCAAACACGCCCTCCAGAATCTCATCGTCAACGCCGCCAAGTACGGAACCAAGGGAAACGCGTGGATCGGCGTGTTTGCCTCGAAGTCCGCCGCCCGGAACGGGACGCAGGTGGAAATCCGCGTCGTGGATCGCGGTCCCGGCATTCCCCCCAACGAGCAGCGCCACATCTTCGATCCCTTCTTCCGCGGCAAGCGTGCCCTTCAGGATCAAATCCACGGAACCGGCCTCGGTCTCAGTCTGGCCAAGCGCATTGTGGAGGCGCATGGCGGAACCATCGCGGTGCGCAGCGAACCGGCCGGAGGGACGGAATTCGTGGTGCGTCTTCCCATAGCGCCTCCGGAGGGTCCATGAGTTCGCGCATACTTCTGGTGGAGGATGAGCCGGGCCTGGTGCTCACCCTCACCGACCTCCTCGAAGAGGAGGGCTACGCCGTCGAGAGCGCCGTCGACGGACCGTCGGGATTGGCCAAGGCGTCCGATGAGCCGTTCGATCTGGTCATTCTCGACGTGATGCTGCCCGGCAAGAGCGGACTTGAGGTGTGTCGCGAACTGCGGCAACGCGGTAAGGATGTCGCCGTCCTCATGCTGACCGCGAAAACGCAGCTTGTCGATCGCGTCGTCGGCCTGAAGCTTGGGGCGGATGACTATCTCACGAAACCCTTTGAGCCGCCCGAGTTGCTGGCGCGCGTGGAAGCCCTGCTGCGCCGCGTCAGGAAGGTTAAGCCGGTCCCGGTCCTGCGGTTCCGGTTCGGTGCCGTTGACGTGGATTTCCAGACCGGCGATGCATTCAAGAACGGGGCCCCGGTCAGCCTGGCGGCCAAGGAGTTGGAACTGCTCCGATACCTGATCGACCGCCGTGGCAACGTGGTCTCGCGCGATGAGCTGCTGGAGGCCGTATGGGAATATCAGCCCGGCATCACGTCAAGAACGGTGGACGTGCATGTCGCCTGGCTTCGTCAAAAGCTGGAAGAAAGCCCGCAGACCCCCAGGCACATCCACACCGTTCGTGGCGTTGGATATCGCTTCTCGCCTTGAGCCGCCCGATGCGCCTCAGACTTCAGTAGGGTATGCGGGCAAGCCCGGTGATAAACGTGATTCCGAAGACGATCAGCCCGGACAGCCGGCTATCGTTTGTCACGAACAGATCGGTCCGTGCCGCGGCGGCGCAGGCAAGTTGAATCGCGTCAGCCGGCCGCACACGCTCTCGGCTGCGGATATCCGCGTACCGTTTGGCGGCTTCCGCCTCAAACGCGATTAGCTCAAGGGAGCCGCCCAAAAAGAAGTTGAGGTAGCTTTTCTCGAGTATCGCGTTGCCCGTCTCTTTCGGTTTGGTAAGCGTCTCTCCGACCGTAAGCCAGCTCGTTAACAGGTCGTCGCGCCGCGCCCGCATCCCCCGCCTCAACTCCACCACTCGCGGCGTCCATTCGGCATTGTCCTCAAACAAGTAGATGAAGAGATTGGTGTCCCAAAAAACTCTGGCCATTCGGATCTACCACGCCGTGCTTCGAATTCGCGGGTCCATCAGAAGCGCAAACAAATAGGCGAAATCCATCAGGTCTTTAATCTCGGTGGTGCTTGCCAGTGGACAACGGGCAATTGCCGCCTCGGCCTGTGTTCGAGTGAGCTTCCGGTTGATGCGCCGCCCCTCCCGGAAGAACCATATTCCCGAGCCCTCCACTTCGAAGGTGAAGGGTAATCCTCTGCTGGTGTGAAACTCCTCTCCCTGGTGGCCCTCAATGCGACGCCATGCCGCCTCAATCGCACTCTCTCCCGCACTCTCGGGTTGCCCGGGGATGGGTGGAGCGGGAAGCGCTTCCGACCGCAAGCGGCCGACAAAACTGTCGCCCGATTCTTGCCGCCACAATTGCTTTCCAACGCCGATCATCGACAGGACTGGGTCGTCTCTGTCGCGGCCATCGCGGATGGCGGCTTGGCTCTCCATGTTAATCGGCACAATAATAGAGAAGTCACCACTTCCATATAGATTTTATAGAGAGATAGAGGAGCTGTCAAGGCTATTCCAATGCCCGCCGCCCGCCCGTTGCGGCCAACTTCCGGCGTATACTGTGGGGAAGCCTCGCGGAGGCTCTCGAACTAGATTCGGAGGCGACGATGCAGACTGCCAGATTTCTCATGCTGGTTTTGGCCGCGGGAGCAGTGGCCCGGGCCGATTTCAGCTATACCAACACAAGCAAGTCCGGCGCGGCCGCTATGTCCGGCGCCGGCGATCAGATAAGCAAGGTCTACATGAAGGGCCAGAAGATGCTGACCGATACAGGCAGCACCGGCCTGCTGATGGATTTTGAAGCCCAGACGATAACCACCATCAACAAGACCGCCAAGACTTATTCCGTGCGGCCCTTCGGCCAGATCGCCGCCCAGGCGGCGCCGGCCGGCCCGGAGATCCAGGTCGATTTCAAACAGACCGGCCAGCACAAGTCCATCAACGGTTTTGACGCCACCCAGGGCCTGATGACTGTCCAGGTGGACATGCCGCAGGCAAAATCGGCATCGAAGATGGAGATGGAGTTCGAGTTCTGGGTTTCCCCGGACGTTCCCGGCGCCAAGGAACTGCACGACTTTTATCAGCGCAACATGAGCCGCTTTCCGTGGGCGGCGATGGGCGCAAGCGGCAATCCCAGTATGCAGAACGCCATGACTGAAATCCGCAAGCGCGTGGCGGCCATGCCCGGCGTTCCCGTGCTCGAGATCATGCGCATGAAGATGCCGGGTGGGAACAGCGCCCAGTCAGCCCAGATGCAGCAGGGGATGGCGCAACTACAGGCCATGGCGCAACAGGGGGGGCCTCAGGGCGACGCGGCCAAACAAATGCTGGCCCGCATGGGCGCCATGTCCGGATCGGGCGCGCTTTCCGAAACCACCATCGAAGCCTCTGGTTTTTCCACCGCCGGCATTCCCGACTCCGTCTTCGACATTCCGGCCGGGTTCCAGAAGACCGAGCGCTAGTGGGGCGGGCCTCTTGGTCTGTCCAGATGGGCCGTGGGCCCACGAGTCGCGATGAAAACCCTGGCTGCATCCCCCGCGCATCCAATAAGTAGCGCATCCTTCGGTCAAGGTCGGGAAGGCAGTGGAGAAGTCGAGGCCGTTGGTCTGTCTGATCCGGAGCGTGCTTCTGAACAAGTGAGTGTGCGCTGGAGCCCGGTTTTTCCGGGAGCTTCGGCAGCACGAGACCGTGCATAGTTGTTTTCCCGCTTTCGACCGTGCCTTCTTCTTCGCGAGGCTACGGGAAGCTCGTTAGCCTGGGTGCGTCGCGGACGTGCGTGGGCAAGGCGGCCGCGCCGGCGTCGTTGATAATGTGCGTGATCTCGCCGTTCTGCGCGAGGGCAATCGTAACGATGTCGTGGAACTTGACGCCCGGATTCTCCGGAACCTCGATGGCCCTGGACAGGACCACGTTGGGCCGGCGGAAGACGCTGTAGATGCCCAGCCCCCACGCCTCGTGACTCGTGACTTTGTCGGCCACTTTATATGAGGCCCAGCCGTTCACGCTGGGCCCGCTGGTGTAACTCGGCTGGTCGGGAGGATCGTAGGGAATTTCGGACTGGTAGAAATAAACCCGTCCGCCGTTGCCGTTCCACAGAACCTGGTATTCCTGAAGGTGTTCGACGAACAAGCCATAGACGGTGACGTCGTTGCCATTCACCACGAGTCCGTTCGCGCTGGTATTGACGGTCCAGCCCACGCTCTGGTTCTGGCCGTGATCCGCCCGCCAGATCCAGGTATGATCCAGGATCGTGTCATTGCTGTTGATGCGCAGGTTCACGGCCGCGCGTCCGGCCGCCGCGCCCCCGATGCGGAAGAAGACGTCGTGCAGGGAAATGGGGTTCGCGGCATGGCGGGACCTGCTGCCGCTCGGACCCACCTCCAGCATCACGGGTGAGCTGACGGCCCCCGCATCGAAGAGCAGGCCGGCGATGACGATGCCGTCCACGTCCGCGGTTGTCATCGCCGCCGCTCCGTGATCCGGCAAGAGTGTGGCGAAACCGAGACCAAGCACCACAGTATTCGCCTTCGTCACCTCGATCGTGCCGGTTAGCTTGTAAATGCCGGGAGTGAACAGAAGGTTCTTGCCCTTGGCCAACTGGGCGTTGATGGTCGCGGCGGTGTCGGCGTCCGGCCGTGCGATGTAGAACTGCCCGATGGGGATGTTTCTTCCCGGCGTGGACCCGCCATGCCATGAGATGCCCGAGCTATTGGTCCGCAGCGAAGGGACGCGCACGCTGTAGTTGCCCGCCTTGTCGATCTGCAGGAAAGGTTTCTCGCGCACCACCGGAACCTGGGCGATCTTCGTGATTGGCGGAGTGGGCCAGGTTCCCTCTGGCGGATTCGAATCGCCGACGAAGACCATGTTCCAGTTCGCGCCGTTCCAACTGGCCCACTCGGTGTTCCTGGCGATCCACTGCTGCTGCGGACCGGAGTTCACCCTGCCGTCGATCAGGTCGTCGGCCATCCAGCCTCCGCTCGCCGAGCCATTCTGGTGCAGCGCGAGGTCGCCGCGGATGTGCATGCGGCGGAAGGGGTCCGCCTGCGAAACCGCCCATTGCATGACGCCTCCGGCAGGCGTCACCGAGAAGCCCTCGGCGGCTCGCCAGAAGGTGACCAGCGCGCTGTTGCCACGTGCGGGACCCGCGTGCACATTGCCGGCGATCTTGACGTCGTCTGGGGAAGCCCCCAATCCCAGAACCTGCGTGTAGTAGCCGATCGGAACGTCCAGCTTGTATTCGCCCGGCAGGAACAGCAACGCGACGCGCGCGGAGCCAAACTGGCTATTCCCCTGTTCGGCCCAGACCTTGTCGATCTGTTCCTGCATCGCGGCAGCCGGCATGGACGGGCTGAAGATCAGCGTGTTCGGCCCGAAATCCGGCTTGGAAGCGGCTGTGACTGTGCCGGTGGGATGCGCGGCCAGCGCCAATAACACGCAGAATCCCGCCACCGCCGCCGTGCCTCTGAAGGATGTCTTGCACATCTTCCCGCTCTCCTTGTCGATCGTACACTGCCGTCTTTAATTATCCGGCGTGCGCGCGGCGATTACTCTGGGGATTCCGGCCAGGTCCGGCTCGATGCGCAGGTCTTGCCATCCGCTGAGCAAACCGGCCACGGTATAGCGGCTTCCGAAGCCGAGTTCCATGACCAGCCAACCGCCGGGGCGCAGTACGCGCGGGGCATCCTCGACGATGCGGCGGTAGATTTCGAAGCCGGTTTCGCCGGCGAACAGGGCCACGTGCGGCTCCCAGTCGCGCACCTCGCGCTGCAAGCCCTCGCGCTGCGCGAGCGGCACATAGGGCGGGTTGGAAACGACGATGTCCACGGAAGCGGAGGCGATGGCCTCCATCAGGTCGCACGCCACCACATTCACGCGCGCGCCCAGGCGCATGGCATTGGCAGAAGCCACCAGCGCGGCAGCCGGCGAAATATCGGTGGCCCACGCCTGGCCGCCGGTCTCCAGTTGCAGGGTTGCGGCCAGCGCGCCGGAGCCGGTTCCGACGTCGAGGATTCGAGGGGCTGAGCCCTGGCAGCAGCGCAACGCGGTTTCCACCACATGCTCGGTCTCCGGCCGCGGAATCAGCACGTCGGGCGACACGCGAAACTCACGGCCGTAGAATTCCTGCTTCCGGGTGATGTACTGCGTGGGCTTGCCCTGCAGGCGTTCGTGAAGATAGCGGCCGTAATGCAGCCACTCCACCTCTCTCAATTCCTGTTCGGGATGGGCGTACAGATACTCGCGCTCGCGGCCGATGGCGTGGCAGAGCAGCACCTCCGCGGTGAGCCGCGCGACGGCGATTCCGGCGTCTTCCAGCAGGCTTACGCCCTGGAGCAGCGCCGTGTGGACCGTCATGGTCAGGCCGCGGCGCCCTGCTGCGTGCGGTAGTACGCGATCAGCGCGTCGATCACGGGATCGAGCTTGCCATCCATCACGAAATCGAGTTGATGGAGCGTGAAGCCGATGCGGTGGTCGGTGACGCGGTTCTGCGGGAAGTTGTAGGTGCGGATCTTCTCGCTGCGGTCGCCGGTTCCCACCATGCTGCGCCGCTCGGCCCCCAGCGCGGCCTGCTGCTTCTCCAGTTCCAGCTCATAGAGCCGGGAACGCAGCACGCGCTCCGCCTTGGCGCGGTTCTTGATCTGCGATTTTTCGTCCTGGCAGGAAACCACCAGACCGGTCGGCAGGTGGGTGATGCGCACGGCGGAGTAAGTGGTGTTGACGGATTGCCCGCCGGGCCCGGAAGAGCAGAAGGTGTCGATGCGTATATCCTTGGGCTCCAGCTTGACCTCGACTTCATCGGCCTCCGGCAGCACGGCCACGGTGATGGCGGAGGTGTGCACGCGCCCCTGCTGCTCGGTCACCGGAACGCGCTGCACGCGGTGTACGCCGCTTTCGTATTTCAGTTTGCTGAAAACGTTGTGGCCGCTCACCAGGGCGATGACTTCCTTCAGGCCGCCCACGGGCGACTCACTGCTGGAGGTCACTTCCACGCGCCAGCCCAGCGATTCGGCAAAGCGGCTGTACATGCGGAAGATTTCGGCGGCGAAGAGCGTGGCCTCGTCACCACCGGTTCCGGCGCGGATTTCGAGCACGATGTTCTTTTCGTCGTTGGGGTCCTTGGGCAGCAGCAGAATGGTGAGTTCTTCCTCGATGCGCGCGCGTTCCGGCTCCAGCCGCGCGATTTCTTCCTGGGCCATCTCGCGCATACCGGGGTCGCTATCGAGCAGCATGGGGCGAGCCTGCGAGAGTCCTTCCTCCACATTCTTCCACTCGCGGTACTTGCCGACGATTTCGGCGAGGCTGTTGTGTTCCTTGGAGACCTTGCGGTAAAGCAACGCGTCGGAGATGACGGCCGGATCGGCCATTTGACCGTTCAGCTCGTTGAAGCGTATTTCGAGCCGGTCGAGCTTCTGAGTGAATAGCATGGAGAGTTAGGCGATGACCAGTTGTCCGCCCTGCGATTCTTCGAGCGCCATGGCGCCTTCCAGGGCGCGTATGGCGACGGCCGCCTGGGCGTCGTCCGGCGGTTTGGTGGTGATGCGCTGGAGCCAAAGCCCCGGCGCCGTGAGAGTAGCCAGGAAGGAGCCGCGCCGTTTGGCGGCATAGCGGATCAGCTCATAGCTGAGGCCGACGATGAACGGCAGCAGCGCGATGCGCGACAGGAACTTGGCCATGAAGCCATCGAACGGGATGAAGGCGTAGACCACCATGGAAAGCACCATCACCACCAGCAGAAAACTGGTGCCGCAGCGGGGATGGAAGGTGGTGAAGCGCTGCGCGTTTTCGACGGTCACGGGCTGGCCCGATTCGAAATTGAAAACCACTTTGTGTTCGGCGCCGTGGTATTCCCAGACGCGGCGCATGTCGCCCCAGCGCGAAACCAGGTACAGGAAGCTCAGGAAAATTGCGATGCGGAGCACTCCGTCCGCCCCGTTAAATGCCAGCCGTCCGGCCAGCACGGGATAGACGTGCGATAGCTTCGTCACGGCGTAGAGCGGCACGAACTTATACATGAAGATGAAAAAAGCCAGCGGGAGGACGAGGCTGGCCGCCATGGCCCACTTGGCGGGTTCCTTGTCGGCCTGCTTCGGCGCCGGTTTCCCCTGGTCCGCGAGCGCCACGCCGGCCGAGAACTGCAATGCCTGTATCCCCAGCTTCATGGCCTGATAGAGCGTGCCGATGCCGCGAAAAATGGGCAGCCGGTAGATGGGATACAGCTCCGACATGCGCGCCAGCGGCTTCTCCGTGGTGACAATGCCGCCATCCGCCTTGCGAACCGCGACGCAGTAGCTATGCGGCGCCCGCATCATCACGCCTTCCATGACGGCCTGGCCGCCGACGAGGATCTCCTCACCGCTCTCCAAGGCGGGCAGCATGGAAGCGTGGGCAGCGATGCGGAAGAAGTTGCGCAGAGACACGGATACTCTCACAGACCTTGTCTATATTATACGAAAGTTAGGGAAGGGGCTGGAGAAGGAGGTGGCATGCGCCGTGGAACGAGTTCACGTCCGGTACTGCGGTTCAGTTTCGTTGCGAAGTTTTCGGGCTGACATGGCGGCTTGTTTCCTGGATGTTCCAGCCGGTCGTAGGCAATCACCTCCATCTCGTGGTTACCGGCCGGAAGGCCGTTGGGATTTGCAACTGGCCGGCCAGGAACGTCAGTCCGCCTTTGCTCTCGATTCTCGCGGCGGCCGGCGGGATATCGACCACCGGTGCAGTGGACCGATGTTACGATAGTGCGACCGGAGACGCACGAATGAGGGCCCGATTGAGCCGCGTATTGACGGCGATCCTGGCGGCCGCTTGCTTGCTGAACCCGGCGCGGGGACGAGGTCAGTCGCCCGACGGAACCGCCACCCTGCCCCAGTTTGAAGTGGCCTCGGTGAAGCCGGCGCCGCCCTATGTGCCTGGGCAGGATGCTTCCATGCGCGGCGGCCCGGGAACGGACGATCTGGGACAGTTTACCGATCCGCGCGACTCGCTGGCAGGGCTGCTGGCGGCGGCGTACGGAGTGGCCCGCGACCAGATCTCAGGCCCGGACTGGATCTCGACCGAGCTATACAACGTGGCCGCGAAGATTCCGCCAAATACCACCAAAGAACAGTTCCGCCTGATGCTGCAGGGTCTGCTGGTGGAACGTTTCCACCTGGCGGTTCACCACGAGACGAGAGAGTTCCAGGTTTACGATCTGGAGGTGGCGAAGGGCGGGCCGAAGATGAAAGCATCGACACCGAACGCGGATGCTGCGCCGCAGGCCAGCGCCGATGAGCACAGGCTCTCCAGTAACGGCTTTGCCGTATTGCCGCCAGGCGCCCGAGTAATCACACTGACGGGAATGGGGGAAATATACGGATTGGTGCGCTCCACGCACAGGGAGACCATGGCGCAGTTTGTCGAACATTTGGGCGCCTGGATCAATATGTCGAATGGCGATGGCATTGTGCGCGGCAGCCCGCCGGCGCCTCATGTGTTCGATAAGACCGGCTTGACGGGCGAATTCGAGTTCACGCTGGAATTTGCAGGCTCGGTCTTTTCCTCAAGCTCCCCGCCGGAACCAGGCCTCCCCGGTGTGAACGACTGGCCCGGTTCCACCCTTTTCGCCGCCCTCGAAAAGCAACTGGGCCTGCGGTTGGAGAAGAGGAAGGCGGGCCTGGATGTAGTGGTGGTCGACCGCGCGGACAGGGTTCCGACTGCGAACTGAACGCCCGGTGGCAGGCATGTTAGACTTCGCGTATGCAAAACGGCGCATCGGCCCAGGCGGACGAGCAATTCGAGGCGGCAACCTATAACAAAGTCACCTGGCGGCTGATGCCGTTCCTGTTTCTCTGCTACCTGCTGGCCTACATCAACCGCGTGAGCGTCGGTTTCGCGAAGCTTCAGATGCAGGCGGACCTGAAGATGAGCGACACCATCTTCGCCGCGGGCATGGGCATCTTCTTCATTGGCTACTTCTTCTTCGAAGTGCCGGCCAACATGATGTTGCGCAAGCTGGGGGCGCGCCGGTGGCTGGGGCCCATCATGATTGTCTGGGGCGTGGTGTCGGCGTGCACGCTGTTCGTCACGGGAACCGTCAGCTTCTACGCGGTGCGCCTTCTGCTAGGGGTCGTGGAATCGGGCTTCTTCCCGGGCGTGATTCTCTACCTGACGTTCTGGTACCCGCGCAAGCACCGCGCCAAGATGACGGCCGCGTTCATGACCGGAATCCCGGTATCGAGCGTGGTGGCGTCGCCCATCTCCGGCTGGATCTTGAAAAACATGGGCGGCTTCAGCCACATGGCCGGGTGGCAATGGCTCTTTCTGGCCGGCGGGATTCCCTCCGTATTAATGGGGGTGATCACGCTCGTTTACCTGCCCGATACGCCGCACGAATCCGCGTGGTTGAGCCAGCGTGAGAAGGACCTGGTGCTGCGGCGGCTCGTCGAGGACGAGCACGCCAAGAAGCAGGCGGGCGGCGCGCATCACAGCGTCGCCTACGTATTTCGCAATCCGCGGATCTGGCTGATGTGTTTAATTTATTTCGGGATCGTGATGGGGAGCTACGGGCTGACGTTCTGGCTGCCGCAGGTAGTCAGCGACACGCTGAGCAAGGACCCGCAAAAGATCGGCTGGATTCTGGTGCTGCCCTGGGGCGCGGCGACGGTGGCGATGATCCTGGCCGGGCGCCACTCCGATGCCACGGGCGAGCGGCGGTGGCACGTGGCGGGCATGCTTCTGATGGGCGCGGCGGCCTTCGCGGTGAGCGCCATTCCGGGCATTTCCGGCGTGGCGGGACTGCTGGCCCTGACCTTCGCGGCGATGGCGAATGTTTCCGCCAACTCGATGTTCTGGGCGCTGCCCACCGAGGTTCTCTCGGGCGCGGCGGCGGCGGCCGGGATCGCCTGGATCAACTCGGTGGGGAACCTGGCGGGCTACGTCAGCCCGTTCCTGGTGGGCCTGATCCGCGACGCCACGCACAGCATGTTCATGGCACTGCTGACGCTTGCGAGCGCAACCCTCATGGCGGCGCTAGTGACGCTGTACGTGACGGGCAAGCGCCACACGGAGCCGCCCGCACTTCCGTCCGCACTTCAAACCGAGCCGCGAACGTAAGAGAGCGGTCAAGCGCGCACAAAGAACAGACCCACAACCAGCGCGGCGCCGGACAAGAACGTGCCGAAGGGGAGTTCGTAAGTCTTGGAGTCTTTGTGCGCAATCCAGATATACGCGTAACCCAGAATGGAGCCGGCCAGAGATCCAAGCAAGAGCGTGAGCAGGGCTCCGTTGAGGCCGAGAAAGGCGCCCACCATCGCCATGAATTTCACGTCGCCGAAGCCCAGGCCCTCGCGGTGGCGCACCTTTTCATAGAGCCAGCCGCCGGCCCACAGAAATGCCGCGGGGAGTACGGCGCCCAGAACCGATTCCGCAAGCCAGTCGGTCCTGCCGGTCAGAGTTGCGCCGGCGAACCACGATAGCGCCTGCGCGGTGCTGTCCGGCGTGGGCACGAAGAAGGCGAAAGCCAGGCCGGCCAGCGCGCCGCCCAGCGTGAGTTCGTCCGGCAGGATGCGCTCTTCCAGATCGCAGAAGAGCAGCGCCACCAGCAGGGACGCGAAGACGCACATCTTGTACGCCGGGAGCGCCGGCCCCAGGGTCCGCACGAAGTGGAAGAAGCACAGGCCCGTGAGCAGTTCCACCGCGGGATAGCGAATCGGGATGCGGGCGCGGCATTGCCGGCAACTTCCGCCCAGCAGCGCGTAGCTCACCAGTGGAATGTTGTCGTACCAGGCGATGGTCTTTTCGCACGAAGGGCAATGCGAGCGCGGGCGGACCACGGAAAGGTCGCGCGGCCAGCGGTAGATGCACACGTTCAGAAAGCTGCCGATCAACAGGCCGCAGAGGAACGCGAGAATCGCAGCCGTCACTGGAGAACCTGCATATAAACTTCCATGGTACGGCGAACCATGTTCTCAATGGTGAAGCGCTCGACCACCGTCCGTCGCCCGGCCCGGCCCAGGCTTGCGGCCAAAGCCGGATCGCCCAGGAGGCGGCGGATGGCGCCGGCGATGGCGTCAGGCGTGTTCTCCACCAGCCATCCGTTTTCGCCGTGGCGCATGACTTCGGGCAAGCCGCCGACGTTGCTGGCAATCACCGGAACGCCCGCCGACATGGCCAGCAGCGCACCGGAGCCAAGGCCTTCGCTGTGCGTGATGTAGAGGAACAGCGAAGCGCCGGGGAGATCGCGCTCAATGTGACCCGAGAAATCCAATTCGACGCCGGCCAGGCGCGCGGCTTCCAGAGCGAGCGCGGCGCCCTTGCGCGGATCGTCCGCATTGGCTGGCGCCAGGATGCGCGGCGGGGCGTCGGCCGGAGCGGAATCGTCGAGCAAGGGCACGCCATCATAGACTACGGCGATCTGATCCGCGGGGACGCCGCGGCGGAGCAGGACGGATTTCACAAATTCGGAGACCGCGATGTAGCGCGCCGGGCGGGCGTACTTCCAGTTCGCGGGAGTGGCAGGCGGAAGCGCCTGCTCCACAGTGGAAAATGCCACGCGGCGGGAGACTACCAGTGGCGCGCCCCCTACCACGGCGGCGAGTGTGTGGGATCGGGAATCGTGCGCATGGATCAGGTCATGGCGGCGGGCGAGGATGGCGGCGCGGATCGGACCGAGCGGCTCCACGCGGACGCCGGCCTGTACGGCGAGTTCAAAGAGCGGCGAAGCACGGCGCGCCAAGAGAGTCGAAGAGAAAGAAGGCGAAGAAGGCAGACCAGGAGGTCCGCCCCACTCTTGCAAGCCTTGAATCAGGCGGAGCGCCTGCCACTGGCCTCCGCGCATCGTCTTGCCCGCGTCCAGGTGGAGGACCCGCATCAGCTCATGTTTCTCGCTTTGGAGTACTTCAGAAACGTGTAGAAGGCGGCCATGTGGGCGATGGTCAAACCCTCGGGGCCATCGAGGAAGCCGCGCTGCAGGAAATAGGTTCTCACGAAGGTCCAGGCGGGGTCGGCGATGATGCGCGAGACCGGAATCCTGACCTTGCGCGCCGCCAGTTCCTGCGCCGCCAGCGTGGTATAGCGGTCCACGGTCTTGACGTGTTCGGAAAGCGAATCGCAGGTGTAGTGAAGCAGGTTGTTCTGCAAATTGCCGACGCTGCCGCGCACCTCCACGCTCTCATGCACGAAGCTCCCGACAAAGCTGGCGCGGTCGCGCCGGTAAAGGCGGATTTTGCGGTCGGGATACCAGCCGCTATGCAGGATCCAGCGGCCCAGGTAACGCGCCAGGCGGGGCATGGTGTAAGCGTCGTCGCGCGGGCCGGTCTTCTTCAGGTTCCAGATCTCGGCTTCCAGGGCTTCGCTAAGGGCTTCGTCGGCGTCGAGCGAGAGGATCCAATCGTTCGAAGCCTGCTCGGCGGCCCAATTCTTCTGCGCGGAGAAGCCTCGCCAGTTGGCTTCGATGACGCGCGCGCCCAGGTTGCCGGCCAGTTCGACCGTGCGGTCCACGGAACCGCTATCGACAATCAGAACCTCGTCAGCGCAGCGCAGGCTCTCGATGGCGCGCGCAATGTTGCGCTCCTCATCGCGCGTGATGATGGTCGCCGTGATCTTCACGTCAAAGCCCGCCGGGAATAATCGGCGCCCAGGTGAAGCACAGAAGGAAGACGATCAGGGCGATCCAGCCGAGCTTGCGGCGGCCGGCGGTGAGTTCGGAATCGTCGAAGATCGGCGGATGGCGGCGGCCGATGAAGAGCAGCACCAGTCCCCACACCAGCCAGCCGAACCAGAACCAGCCCATGGGCAGCAGGGCAACACAGACCAGTTGTGAGACCAGCTTATGCCGCCGCGGGAAGAAGGAGTAGAGGATATGGCCGCCATCGAGCTGCCCGATGGGGAGCAGGTTCAAGGCGGTGGCGAACATGCCGATCCACGCCGCCCGCGCCACGGGGTGCAGATAAATGTCGGCGGAGCGCACGCCCGGAAAAATCAAACGCTCGGCGAGCCATTCCAGGCCGGGCGCGCCGAATTGCATCGTCCCCTGGTGCGCGATGTTGGGGATTATCTTCGAGAACGCCAGCCCCACGGCCAGCGCCGGCATGAGGAATACGAAGCCGGCCAGCGGACCCGCCGCTCCAATATCGAAAAGGATGCGCTTGGAATAAATCGGCGAGCGCACGCGGATAAACGCGCCGAAAGTCCCCAGGAACGGGGAGGGCAGGAAGTAGGGCAGGCTGGCATCCACGCGGTGATACATCGCCGCCAGGTAATGGCCCAGTTCATGCGCCATGAGGATGGTCAGCAGCGTGAGCGAGAAGGGCAGGCCGCTCAATAGCAGGGACGGATGCTGCCAGAACACGGCATATTGCGCGTAGGAGCGCTCCACGTCGAACGGCAGATTGCGCTCAAAATCGCTCTGCATGCCGGCGCCAACCAGGGTTGCGGTGAACACCGTCAGCGCGAACAGCAGGCCGTAGATCCAATACCGCTCGCGTGTACGAGTTGCCGGAATGGCGAATCCCTGGCCGTTGCCGCTTCCCGCGAGGAAGGGGTACGGCGCGGGAGAGAGATCCTGGGAAGACACAATGCCTGGCGCGTGCAGCGGGCCTACTGCAGCGTCTGTAACTCCTTGCCCGGCTTGAAGCGCACGGCCTTCCCGGGCGGTATGGAGACCTCCGCTCCGGTGCGCGGGTTGCGCCCAATGCCGGTTTTGCGCGGCTTCACATTGAAAACTCCGAAACCCCGCAACTCGATGCGATCCCCCTGCTCGAGTGCTTTCTTCATGGATTCAAAGACGGTCTCAACCGCCATCTCGGCTTTCGTCTTGGTGATGCCGGTTCTGTTCACGACCTCGTTGATGATGTCCAGCTTGATCA
>CAYWHA010000069.1:0-23366 GCA_964457555.1 uncultured Solibacteraceae bacterium | reverse complement strand
AGTCCATCGTCGCGGCCGATTGGAATCGCCGCCGTTACACCCTCATCGAAGCGCAACTCTACCGCGCCCTCATGTCCGCCGCCCGGCGCCGTCTGGACGCTCCCAAGAATCCGGACCCGATTTCCGAGCTTGCCGCCGTCTTCGGCGACGACGTGACCGGAGCGAAAATCCTCCAATCCGCCTTCCGCCAGTTGGCCTCCGCCGAGCGCGGCTACTTCCGCGCCCTCACCCAACTGCGCCGCGCCCAAAACGAACGCCGCGCCGAAGAACAGGCCGAAGAAGCGGAAGCGGAAGTGGAGGCGTCCCCCGCCGTCACCCCCGCGTCGCCCCGTCCCCAAGCCGTGGCCGCGTCCGCCGCCGCTACCCAACCGGCCCCAATTGGGTTCGTTCTCCCCAATCCGCCGCAAGTTGTGGCAGCCGCCTCCGCCTGCCACCTTCGAAGTATCTCTATGCCCGAAATGCCCGAACTGTCTTCATTTCCCCGGCCCCCTGGCCCCCGGGCGCGCCCCCGGTCCCAATCCGCCCGATTCCCGCGGCCCCGCCCCTGCATCCGGCCGTATTCTGCACGCGGCCAGCCTACTGGGTTGTACGATAGATGGTCTGATGGATCGAAGCAATAGCTCGCGGAGTGGCTGCCCGGCTCCCGGCGCATCGCTCCCTGTTAGGAGAACGAAGACTTCGTGACCATATTCACCCGATTGGAGCAATGGGAGCAGCGTGGCGTCATCTCGCCGGAACAGCATACGCTCCTGGCAGGCCTCTCGCGTAGCGAGCCCTTCTCTCTTTTTCTCGAGCTGAACGTTCTCCTCTACGCTGGTATTCTGGCGTTCGTCGCCGGCCTCGGCTGGACCGCCACCGCCTGGTCGCGGCAACTGGGCGACGTCCTCGTGCTGACCGTCCTCTCTGGGTTGCTCGCCGCCTGCTTTTGGTACTGCTTCTCCCGCGCGCCTGCCTGGTCACCCGGGGAAACTCCTTCGCCCAATCTGGCGTTCGACTACGTAGTTTACCTCGGCAGCCTCATTTGGTCCGTGGAACTCGCGTACCTTGAGGACCGGTTTCACCTGCTCTCCGGACAGTGGGATCTCTATCTGTTGGCGACCGCCGGCCTCTTCTTCTTCCTCGCCTACCGTTTTGACAACCGCTTCGTGTTGTCACTCGCATTGTCCTCGCTCGCCGGCTGGTTCGGACTCACCATCTCGCACTGGCCGTCCCATCAGGACGTGGCGTACCGGCAATATGCCATCCTCTACAGCGTGATGGTCGGCGGCGCCGGAGCCGCACTGCAACGCCGCGGCTTGAAATCGCATTTCTTCGCCACCTACCTGAATATCGCCGCCAACGTCCTTTTTTGGGCGCTGCTCTCCGGGGTCTTCAATCGCGTGGGCGACTTCGTATGGCCGCTCTGTCTGCTCGCCGCCTGTGGCGCATCTCTCGCCTGGGGCCTCGCGCGCCGGCAGTTTCCCTTCGTCGCGTACGCCGCCGTCTACGGCTACGTCGGCGTCAGTTCCATCCTCCTTCGCGACATGAATAGCGGTACCGCCGTCCTGACCTATTTCGTCTTTACCGGCGTTGCCATGCTCGTCATGCTGGTCCTGATCGCGCGCCGCTTTGGGAGGGAAGCATGAGAGCCTACACCGCGTCCAGCGAAGAAGCTCTGCGCGCCCGCGATCTGCTGAAGGACTGGGCCGGCGAAGGTTTTCTCTCCGAAGCGCAGTACCATCGCATGGAACAGGAAAGCGTCTGCGATCTCCGCCGCACCAACATCTTCCTGCGGATCGTGCTGTTCCTCTTCACCCTGATCGTCGTGGGCGCCGCGGTCGCGTTGTTCTTCTTGCTTTTTCTCCCGCGGACGGCGACGCAAACCAGCGGCATTTTCCTCCTGATCTTCGCCGCCATGTGCTATCTGTCCGCCGAGGCCGCCGTCGCCCAGGCCCGGCTCTATCGCTACGGTATCGAGGAAGCCCTCGCCGCCTGCTCGGTCGGCTTCCTTTGCGCGGGAATCCAGGCCGCTTTCTTCAGCGGTCACCTCTATTCGTCAGCGCCGGACAGAGCGGAATTCCTGGTCCCCGCCGCCGGCGTCATCGCTTCGCTCTGGATATGGCATCGTTTCGGCCTCCCCTATGCATATCTTGCCGCGATGATCTTCGTCGTCTGGCTGCCAGGCTTCTGGACCTCGTCGCCGTCGGCGCAGCACGCGATCGTCGCGGCGTTCTATGCTGTCGGCCTGTTCACCGTGGCCGCGGTACGCCCGCGCCATCGCCTGACGTATCTCAACAACCGGTATTCCATCGCCGAAGCACTCCTCTGGCTCGGCATCTACCTGGCGATCAACCTCCAGCTTTCACCGGCGGACTTGTTCGGGCAGTGGGGCGCCCTGCGGACCGGCTCCGAGTTCTCCAGGCCGTTCTACTGGGCCACGTGGGCGCTGACCTGGTGCTTGCCGCCCCTCGTGCTCGCGCGCGGCCTGCGCCGGAAAGACCGGTTCGTCATCGCAGCGGGCGCCGTCGTCGCCATCCTGACCCTGGTCACCAATAAGCCCTATCTCGGCTGGCAGCGCCATACCTGGGACCCGATGCTCCTGGGCGTACTGTTAATCGGCGTCGCGCTGTTCATCCGGCGTTGGCTCGCCGGAGGGCCGGGCGAAATTCGCTACGGCTTTACCGCCCGGCGCCTCTCCGGGAAGGACAAACAGTGGATGAACGCCGGAGCCGCCGCACTCGGCCTCATATCGCCGCACCCAATCGCGCCAAGCCCGCAAACTGGCAGCCCCGGCGCCCACTTCGGTGGCGGAGATTCGGGAGGCGGGGGCGCTAGCTCCGATTACTGAACCAAACGCGCCGGCAGCGTGACGCTGGCATATAGGTGTGAATCGCCCGACTCGGCAATTGCGGTCTCCCACGATTGCCGCGCTCAGACCCGTCGGACTGCATTGGAGGTAGAATGGCGTGTCGATCCAGGAGTGCCATGGAACTGAGCAATTTAGCCCTGTGCTACGAGGCCATTCAGCGCTTATATCGGAACGCCGTCGTTCGACGGTTGCGCGTGCGGATGAAGGAAGCGTTTCCAACCGACTGCTCCGAGCGACTGCGGAAGCCATTTCAGCAGCAAGAATGGAAGGGGATTGAGGAAAATGCGTATCGGCCCCGAGTCTCCGGTCAAATAGCCACGCCGATTGCAGACGATTTTGATCTCCTCAGCGTTAACCACTTCTTCAACCTCTTTGAACTCTACTACGACGTGCTGTTCGACCCGCCGCCAAATGCCGACAAAGTTGAGAAGAGATCCGACAAGAAGCGGGTACTGGAATGGGCCCGAACTGTGAAGGACCTACGCGATCCCGCTTCTCACCCTGCCGAAGCCGATTTTGATTATGAGGACTCCTTTGTCCTAACGGACTGCGCCCGCAGGGTATTGCTGCAGTTGGGGTTGCGGGACGAAGCTCAAGAACTAAAGAAGATCATGGCATCGTTAACTGGCCATGCGCACGTGATCGGCGAACCATTAGAGGCAAGCCTGCCACCCTCAGATTCAATCGTATCTGAGTTCGTCGGCAGGGAACGCGAGTTGACCCTCCTGTGGGACTGGCTGCGAAATCCGACCACGCGACGATGGGCTCTAGCCGGTGCGGGGGGAAAGGGCAAGACCGCAATTGCATACAAGTTCGCTCTGGAAGTAAGAGATCGTGCCCCAGACCCGTTGCAAGCGGTCATCTGGCTGAGCGCCAAGAAACGCCGGTTTTCCGAAGGCCAAACGGTACCTGAACCGACGCCGGACTTCGAAGACCTTGATACAGCGCTAAGCCAGGTACTCTTTCAATATGGCTGGATTGAAGAGATCACGAAGAGCTGCGAAGCCAAGCAGGCGCGCGTCATCGAGTTAATGCGCGAGTTTCCGGCGCTCATAATCGTAGACGATATTGATAGCATCGAAAAGAATGACGAAGACGCCATCGAGTTCTTCACATTCGTGGCACCGCAAACGAAGTCGAAGGTCCTCCTGACCTCCAGGCGAACAGTCTTCGGGATGGCCACTTCCACGACGCAAGTGGAAGGATTCTCGGAGTCGGATATCGGTCGGTTCATCACATCCCGTTGTCGGCTATTCAACATTGATCGGCAACTTTTCGACAGCGACTTGGTTCACCGAGTTTTGGACGTGACCGAGGGATCTCCTCTCTATATAGAGGATCTGCTTCGCCTTATGGCGGTCCTCCCGTCCCGTGAAGCTATAGCGGCATGGGAGAGCCACAAGGGGCAGAACGCGCGAGAATACGCACTCGGTCGCGAGATGGATATGCTCTCGAGAGAGGCAAGGCACGTTTTGATCGCAGCCTGTCTATATGACTCAGCAGTTTCGTATGAAGAACTGCGCGCCGTTACTGGGTATACTGACCCCGCGCTCTCGGACGGTCTTGCCCAGCTTCAGGGGCTGTTCCTTGTTCCGAAACCCATGATCGTCGAGGGTGAGGCACGATTTGATATAAATGCGAATGTTAGGACGCTAGTGCGCGAAGTCGAGAGGAAAACCGACCTGTACAAGGGTGCCGAAGCGGCGTATCGGTCCGTTCGTGGCGCGCTGCCCCGAGTTGGCCGCGGCGAAATAGGGGGGATTATCCGCCAAGCGGTGCTGCTACTCAAGAACTCGGAA
Organism: uncultured Solibacteraceae bacterium; assembly: GCA_964457555.1. Classification (GTDB taxonomy): domain Bacteria; phylum Acidobacteriota; class Terriglobia; order Bryobacterales; family Bryobacteraceae; genus BOG-224. The sequence continues at coordinate 18,719 of CAYWHA010000069.1, read as the reverse complement.
GAGGACCAAGCCGAACGGTTGCTTACCCGGGCGCTTGAGATCCATCTCAACGATCCTGACTTGATTGGAGTGCTCGGAATGGTTTATCGCCGAATGCACCCCTCAAGGAACACGGACGCAAGGGACTGTTTTCTCCGGAGCCATCAGCTCAACAACCGAAGCGACGAGATGTACAAGCACTGGGCGAAAATGGAGCTTGAGCTTCGTGAGTGGACAAAGTCCGCCGAAGCCGCCGAGCACGGGCTGGTGAAGAGGCCTCAATCAAAGCAACTGCACTACCTTGCCGGGCTTGCTCGGAGTAGGCTTGGGCAGGACATGCTGAGCAGAGTACAGCAGGATTCAGCTATTTCTGAGTTCCGCCGTGCGCTGGATCACATGGATCGCGCCCTAAAGTGCCGGTCAGCAACACAGGATGATTCTAATCTCGATGCGGCCATCTATCGTGGCGTGGTCATAAACGCCTTCTTCCTCAACGAGCAGCAGCGGTTGCTAAACACCTTCTCAACATGGTTTAAGGAGTACCCTAACGACGCCAACGCCACCTCCGAATGGCAGCGTATCTCCGTAAAATTCGGCCTGAGTGTGTCGGACCTGGACCTGCCATCGGGATTCTTTGAGTCGCAGGGCAGGCCAACAAGCGTCAACTGAGGACACTAGACATTAGCGACAACGCCGCATCAGCCCGACACGTCGAAATGCAGGCGAAACTCCTCACCAACTCCGACTCCCGGCAGTCCGGCCCGAACGAACCGCCAAGCCCGCCACGCTCGCGGGAAAGCGACGCCCGCCGTGGCACCCTCCCAGCCTCAGTCACCAAGGATTGCGGTTTTTTGCCCCATTGTATTCAGCCGCTTAAGCGCAGGTAGACCGGAACCGCCGGCGCACGGACGCTATCGTGAGGTCGTAAGAGGAGTCCGGCCCCATGATCCTGCCAAAACCCTCCAAAATCCTCGCCACAACCTCCGAACCGAACTTTCCCACCTAATCCGGATTTCCTCTTACCCCGATTATTGCGAACAGCAGTGGCTGCTATAAAGCATATCGGGCGCAACCGGCTTCGGCTGCGCGTCCGCCACGAAGTAGCGCGCTTCGGAAAGATTGCGGTAGATCTGGCCGGCCACTCCGGACGCAACCGGGCCGCTCACCGTCTTGGTGCCCAGCAGCATGACCACAATCACGAGCTGGTGATGGTCCACTTCGTTGAACGACCCAAACCAGCCCATATGACTTGACATGCGGAAATCCGTACACGTGCCGGTCTTGCCCAAAATGGGGTCGTCCGGCGTGTAACCGGCCCGCCGGGCAGTGCCGAAATCGACGGCGCCGCGCATCCCGGCCTTAACGTCCTCAATGCCGCCAGGCGCCAGGTCGAGCGTCCGTCTAAGCACCGGCTGGATTTGCTCGGCTTGCTCCTCGGTGCGCGGATACTGCAGGTAAAAGAGCTTGCCGCCGTTGGCGATCGACGAGAGCAGCGCGGCCAACTCCAGCGGCGTCATCAGGATGTCTTCGCCGTAAGCCGTCATCATCCCGACCCCGCCGGCCGCCGGAGGCTTAGCCGGCCAGGATCCGGCCTCCTCGCCGGGAATATCCAGGCCGGCCTTCTCGCCCAGCCCCAGCATGCGCGCGTACTGCGTCACGCGGTCGTAGCCCAGTTGGTTGCCCAATCGCTGGAAGTATATGTTGTTGGAATGCGCGATGGCGGTAGTGAGGTTGAAACTGGCATAGCGGCTCACGTGGACGGACGTTTCGGGCTCGATGACGCCCTCGCTCAAGCCCGCCAGCGCGGTCACCAGTTTGATGGTCGAACACGGTACGAATCCGCTCTTCAGCGCCAATTTCTGGTTGACCATGCTCAGCACACGCCCGTTGGACGGGTCCACCGCCACCACCGCACCGTTCAGGGTGCCCAGCGCATCGACTGCGGCGCGGCGAACGGTAAGGTCGTCGGCATCCACATTGTCGCCATCGGTTGGATCGACAGGCGGCGCAGCCTTATAACTTGTCGTCCGCCTGGCAGGTGTTTTCTTGACCGGCGCTATCTTGACGGGTTGCTTCTTAGGCGGACCGGCGACTTTTCGCACAGGCGCCGCTTTGGGCTTCTTGGCCGGCTTAACTTTCGGCGCCGTGCGCTTGGCCGGAGCCTTCTTTCTGGGAGGCGCCTTTTTCTGGCTGGCGCTCGCACCGGTTGGCATTGCCGCGGTATCGGCGGCGCCGGCAATCTGGAGCAAACCCACCAGAACCAGCAAAACTGGGAAGAAGATCTTCATTATTATTAAAGGCACACCCTACGCCCCGCCATGGCCGGGCGTGTCTATTCGAGTCTTTATACTGCCCGACTAATCATTATAAGCGGCTTCACGGTCCGGCGGGAAACGCCTCCCCGGCGCGGGATCAGTTCCTACATCGACGGAAGCCTGTCCCACCATTATGCCAGCCGCGGACCGCAGTCCGCTTCACTCCGCTCAGAGCGGGAACTTCTCCCGCACCAGCGCCATCGCTTGCTCTTCGGTGGCGACCGCGCCGTCTAACTGGGCATCTTCCACGGCGGTCAGGATCTGCTTGAACAGAGGGCCGGGGTGGTAACCGGCGGCGATCAGGGTGGCTCCGGTGACCAACGGCGGCGGCTTCAGGCGCTCTTCGGGAAGCTCCTCCAGCGTGCGCTTTACCAGGCGATAAGTCTCCAGACGCCGGTTGCTCGATAGGACGTCCAGGCGGTGCAATTCCAGATGCTCCTCGAAACGGGGCAGGCGCAGGAAGCGCTTGAGGGTGCTCTGGCGCATGCGGCCCACGTCGGCGAAGCGCATGTGGTTGGCCACCAGCGCTTCCACTTGCGCGGATTCCTCGCGCGAGAAGCGGAGGCGGGTGAGGATGCCGTGGGCGAGTCTCACACCGGCTTCCACGTGGCCATCGAAGCGGATCCTGTCCGCCACGCGAAAGGTCCGCGGCTTGCCTACATCGTGCAGCAGGGCGCCTAAAGCCAGCGTGGGGGTGGGGCGCTCCAACTGCTCGAGCAGTAGCAAGGTGTGGACCCAGACGTCGCCTTCGGGGTGGAATTCGGGCGGCTGCTCGACGCCTTTCATGGCCGCCACCTCGGGCAGCAGATCGGCGAGCATGCCGGAGGCGTCCAGCAACTCGAAACCCCGGCGGGCGCCGCCCTCGGTCAGGATACGCACCAGTTCGTCGCGGACGCGTTCGGCGGAAACGCGCAGAATGGCGGCATGATTCCGGCGGATGGCCTGGAACGTGGCGGGCTCGATCTCAAAGCCGTAGCGCGCGGCGAAGCGGACGGCCCGGAGGAGGCGTAGGTGGTCCTCGCGGAAGCGCGTGTCCGGGTCGCCGATGGCGCGCACCAGGCGGCGGTCGAGATCGGCGCGGCCGTCCACGTAGTCCAGCACTTGGCCGTCTTCGGGGTCCATCATGAGGCCGTTGATGGTGAAATCGCGGCGCAGGACGTCCTGTAGCGGACTGGTTTCGAATTGCACGCTGTCGGGCCGCCGGCCGTCGGCGTAGGCGCGGTCGCTGCGGAAGGTGGCCACTTCCACGCAGGCGGAATCGCGGTTCACCAGGACCACTCCGAAGTGCGCGCCAACCAGGCCGGAATGGGGGAAAAGCTCGACGATCCGCTCAGGCAGCGCGCTGGTGGCGACGTCGAAATCCTTTGGCTCAACGCCCAGCAGTAAATCGCGCACCGAGCCGCCCACGAGCCACGCCTGGTGGCCCGCGGCGCGGAGCGTCCGGACAACGTCGCGAGCGAGCGCTTCAGGTTCCATTGCGGGGCCGGAGGGCCGGGCGTGCCCGGCCCCTACAGCTTCAGGCTCTTCAGGTAGTCGCGGAAGGGGCCGCCCAGGTCGTGGCGGCGCAGGGCGAACTCCACTGTGGCTTCCAGGAAGCCGAGTTTCCCGCCGGCGTCGTAGCGTTTGCCTTCGAAGCGAACGGCGTAGATGGGGCGGCTGCGAAGCAGGTGTTTCAGCGCGTCGGTGAGCTGAATTTCGCCGCCCGAGCCGGGGTCCACCGACTCAATCGAATCGAAGATCCCGGGAGTAAGCACGTAACGGCCGATAATGGCCAGGTTTGAGGGCGCCTCGGAAGCCTTGGGCTTCTCTACCAGGTCGCGGATGCGGTAGACACGGTCGTTCGAACCGTTATGCCGCACGGGCTCGGCGTCGATGGCGCCGTAGGAAGAAATGGCGTCCGGCGGCACTTCCATGACGGCGAGAACGGGCGCGGAAAAGAAACTGTACACGTCCAGGAGCTGGCGCAAGCAAGGCGTCTCCGCCTCGATCAAGTCGTCCGCGAGCACCACGGCGAAGGGCTCCTCGCCGACCGATTCCCTGGCCCGCAGCACCGCGTGCCCGAGACCCAGCGCGTCTTTCTGACGGACGTAGGAGACGTTGATCATGTCGGAGATGCCGCGGACGATGGCCAGCAACTCCTTCTTGCCGCGCGTTTCGAGGATGTTCTCCAACTCGAAGCTCACGTCGAAGTGATCTTCAATGGCCGATTTTCCACGGCCGGTGACGATGATGATGTTCCGTATCCCCGATTGAAGGGCCTCCTCCACGCCGTACTGAATGATGGGCTTGTCCACGATGGGGAGCATCTCTTTGGGCTGGGCTTTGGTGGCCGGGAGGAAGCGGGTGCCGAGGCCGGCGGCGGGGAAGACGGCCTTGCGGACGATGTGATCCATCATTAGCAGTTTGGCGCAGCCATGCGGCCATTGGCAACATCGGATTTGTGTTTCCCGGTATGCGTGTGATATGTATTGAACCTGGATAACAGTCATGGCATACGTAATCGCTGAACCCTGCATCGGCACCAAAGACACCGCCTGCGTGGACGCCTGCCCGGTGGATTGCATCCATCCCAAGAAGGACGAGGCTAATTTCGAGGGGGCCGAGATGCTCTATATCGACCCGGTGGAGTGCATCGATTGCGGCGCCTGCGTGCCGGTTTGCCCCGTTTCGGCGATTTTCGCCCTGGACGATCTGCCGGAAAAATGGGCGGAATTCACGGCGAAGAACGCGGCGTATTACGGGAAGTAGCTTAGCCCGAGTCGCGCCCGATGCACCCCACGCTTGCAAACGGCAAGATCTGCTACCTCGAAATTCCGGCAACCGACGTCGCCCGCTCGGCCGGCTTCTATGAGCGGGTTTTCGGCTGGCGCATACGGCGCCGCGGCGATGGCGCTACCGCGTTCGACGATGGCGCCGGCGAAGTCAGCGGTTCATGGGTCTTGGGGCGCCCGCCTGCCGCCGAGCCGGGTCTTCTCATTTACATCATGGTCGATAGCGTTGCGGCGGCCGTTGAGGCAGTCGCAGCCAACGGGTGCGAGATCGTACAGCCGATCGGCGTGGACGCGCCGGAAATCACCGCGCGGTTCCGGGACCCGGCTGGAAACGTCATCGGGCTTTACCAGGAACCGGGCTAACTACCGCGGCGCGGACATGGAGGGTGGCGCTGCGTCCAGCCCGCTGCCCCAGTTCTTATTCGGCGCCGGCCCCATCTGGAACACGATTTTGCCGCCGTTGGCGATATCCGCGTGGCTGAACCACGGTTTATTCAGCGGCTTCCCGTTCAAGGTGGCCGACTGGATGTAGAGGTTCTTCTCGGAATTGTTGTTGGCTACGATGACCAGGTCTTTGCCACCCCCCAGATGCATGGTCACCTGGTCGAAGATCGGGCTTCCGAGGATGTACTCGGGCCGCGCCGGATCCACCGGGTAGAAGCCCATGGCGCTCATGACGTACCACGAAGAGGTGGAACCCTGGTCGTCCATGCCGGGGTGCGCAAGCCCGTACTTGTCGCTGCCGTACATCTCCGCCAAGATCCGGCGGACGAGTTCCTGGGTTTTCCATGGCTGACCGCCCCAGTCGTAGTAATACGCGGCCTGCTGATCGGGCTGGTTGCCCTGCACATATTGACCGATGACGCCCGTGCAATCCCGGCAAATGCCTTTGGGATTGTAGGGCGTGGTGAAGAACTCATCGAGCTTGGCATCGAACTTGTCGCGTCCGCCCAGGAGGTTGATGAGTCCCTGAACGTCGTGCGGCACGAGCCATAGTGTGCCCCAGCCGGAAGCCTCCTTCATCATGAAGTTGTAATACGGCTCGCGGGGATCGAACGGAGAGATCCATTGGCCGTCGGCGGTCTTGCCGCGCATGAAGCCGGCGGAGGAATCGAATACGTTGCGGTAATTCGCGGCGCGCTTCAGGAACATCTGGTAATCGTCTTCCTTGCCGAGTTTCTTCGCGTAGGTGGCCAGGCAATAATCGTCCCAACTGTATTCCAGGGTCTTGGCTACGCCGGCATTGCCGGCCGCATAGGGCGGGCTGGGATTACCGGGCGGAACGATATCGGAGACCCATCCTTTCTGTAGATACTCCGCCAGGTTGCGGCGCGGACCCTGGACATCCATGGCGTTCTTGCGCAGGTACTCGTAGGCGCCGGCCCAATCGAATTTCAGGCCCCGCTGCCAGTCTCCCAGATACATGAAAACGGCGTGGTCGCCGTGGAAAGAAGTCGGAACGTATCCGGTCTCTTTGGCGGTATCGAGCGTGGATGCCAGGATATCGACCTTCACATCCGGCTCAATCATGGTCAGCAGCACGATCTGATTGCGGCCGGTGTCCCAGAAGGGCACTTCGCCGTAGCGATCGTGGGTCGCGGTGAGGGTTTCGCCGCCGCGTCCGCGATAAGTCTCGCCTTTCGGGGTGGTCAAACGGGGGCTGGCGAACGAGTGAAACAGGCTGGAGTAGAACAGCATCCGCTGTTTCTCCGTGCCGCCCTTCACTTCAATCGAGTTCAGCTTCCTCTCCCAAGTGTCCTCGGCTTTTTTCCGGACGCCGTCGAAATTCCAGCCGGGATTTTCGGCGTCCAGGAGGCTCTGCGCCGCCTCGAAACTCGATCCCGGCGCCACCTTGACCAGCACCTGCTCGCCTTCCGAGGTGTTGAAATCCAGATACGCGCCCGCGTAGTTGCCGGAAGTGGTGGCGACGCCGGGGGTCACATCGCTATCGCCCATGGAAAATGCGCGCCCGCCTGCCGGAGGAACCGCATGAAACGTGCCGAATGAGGAGAACGGCTTCGAGACTTCAGCGACAAAGCAATTCCCGCCCCCGCCGCCGCGGCCCGATCCAGCGGTTTGCCCTCTTCCGCCAGTCCCGGAGCACCCGCGAACGGTGTGGTCGCCGAAGACCTCCGGGCTGCCGCCCGTGCGGCCCAAATCGATCAGGATGTGGGCTCGCCCGGTCTTCGGAAAGGTGAACCGGTAGATTCCCGTCCGCTCCGTGACGGTCATCTCCACCTTTACCCGGTAGTCGTCGAGATATGCCGTATAGTATCCCGGCGAAGCCTTTTCTTTGTCCTTACTGTAATAGGACGCCGAGCGCTCCGGCGGCACGGTCCAGTCTCCCACCACCGGCATGATGGTCATCCCCCGTCCTGGACCCGAGAATCCTAGCATCATGCGGTGCGTGTAATTGTAGGACATGCCCACGCCCGCGGAATAAGAGAGGTCCAGGTTCTTGTTGATGGGGCTCAGGTTCGCGGCTCCGTGCGGCAAAACGGCGCCGGGCGAGGTCATGCCGGTGTACAGTTCCTCTCCGGGCGGCGGTGCATTGCCGATGAGCTTCGGGTCGTCGAGTGGCGCCGTGCCGGCCAGGGGATTCGCGTAGTCCACGGGCCGCTTGGCCTGAAACGCGAAGGCTGCGCCCGCCGCCAGCACCGCGCCAAGAATGCAAACTGCCGCTCTCATCGTAAGCCGCCTTTCCAATCGCGGTTCCACGTTAACACAGCGCATTGGAGCTATACTCGGCTTGTCCGGAGGCTCTCATGATTCACCGTCCGTTCGCGTCCGCCGCCGCGCTGCTCGTGCTGGCGGCCGCAATTGCTCCGTGCCAGCCCAAGCGGGTGGTTTTTCAGGGGACTCAGACCAGCCAAACGTGGGCGCTGAAAGATTTCGATCCCACTCTGCCTGCCGATTGGAGCGGGTTCGATTTCCTGGTGCTCGAAATGCGCCTCTCCGCGCCGGAGCGCCTGGAGTTTCGGATCCACGACGCGGCCGGCGTGCGCGCAGTGCGACTCTCGCCCGTGCCGAACGCCTGGATCCGCTCGGTTGTGCCGCTGGCCTTCCTCACCAAGGAAGCCACCCAGGGTACCGATCTGGCATCCGTCAGCAACAAGTCCCGGCCCATGATGTTCCTCAACCTTATGGGATCGCCGGGGCCGCTCACCGCGGTGCGCGAAATCGAGGTGTCTCTTCCGACGCCGGTAGGGAGTCCGTCGCTTGAGATCCGGTCGCTCCGCCTCTCCAAGGAAGACCCCGGAGACGCGCTGATCGACGCCAAGCCGCTGGTGGATGAGTTCGGCCAGTGGATGGGCGACGATTGGCCCGGCAAGGCCAAGACGCTGGACGAATTGAAAGCCGCGTGGGCGGCCGAGGAGAAAGCCCTGGGAGCGGGTGGAGCGGGCGATTCCAACTACGACCGTTACGGCGGATACCTGGGAACCGAGGCCAAGGCCACCGGCTTCTTCCGCGTCGAGAAGATCGATGGCAAGTGGTGGATTGTCGATCCGGACGGCCACTACTTCTTCTCCGCCGGCCTGGATTGCGTCACGCCATCCTCGGCCACTTCCCCCCAAGGGCGGCAGGGGCTGTTTGCGGCGATTCCCCCCGCCAGTTCCGCTACCGGCGGACGCGGCGGAGCGTCATTCTACACCTGGAACATGGTGCGGCGCTTTGGGGACGATTGGAGCGCGAAGTGGGTAGACCTCACGATACGGCGCATGTTCGCGTGGGGCTTCAACACGGTGGGCAACTGGTCCGATCAGCGCCTTTTCGCCGCGCACCGCGTGCCCTATACGATGACGCTGGGCGTGCGCGCCAACAGCGGTCCCATGGGCGTCGCCGACGTGTACGCTCCCGATTTTGCGGAGTCCGCCGAGCGCGCCGCCGTGCAGGCCGAAGCTCGTAAGGACGACCCTTACCTGCTCGGCTACTTCCTGGGCAACGAGTTGCCTTGGCCCGGCAGGGAAAGCGTGGCCGCCGACGCGATTCTTGCCGCCGCGGACAGCCCGCTGCAGCGCGAGTTGAAGAAGTGGCTGGCCGCCGGCGACACCCCGGACCGGCGCCGCGAGTTCATCTATCAGACGTACCGGAAATTCGTGGGCACGGTCATCGCAGCCTTCCGCAAGCACGACCCGAACCACATGATCATCGGCTTCCGTTTCGGCGGCAGGGTTGCGCCGGAGATTGTCACCGCTTCCAAGTCCTTCGACATCTACAGCTTCAACAACTACTCCTACGCGGTCAACATGCAGGAGGTGGAGAAGGTCCGCACGCTCATCGACCGGCCTGTGCTGATTGGCGAATTCCACTTCGGCACGCCGGGCAGGGGCATGACGGCGGGCCTCAAGCAAGCCGCCAACCAGGAGGAACGCGGGGTGGCCTATCGCTATTATGTGGAGAACGCGGCGGCCAATCCTTCGCTGGTAGGGACGCAGTGGTTCCAGTGGCTGGACGAGCCGAACACCGGCCGCAACGACGGCGAGAACTACAACATTGGATTCGTGGACGTGGCCGACCGTCCGTACACGGAACTGGTGGCTGCCGCGCAGGCCACGCACCGTCGATTGCTGGCCGTGCATTCGGGCAAGACGCCGCCCGTCACGCAGGAGGCCCGGACGCAGTAAGCAATGCGCCCAACCATCATTTCGGTCGAAACGTTCGCCCTGTTGTTTCTCGCGGGCTGTGCGGCACCGCCCCGGACTGAGCAGCCAAGGCCCGATCCTACCAAGGAAGCCGGGTATGCGGAGGCGGTCGGCCAACTTGCGGCGCTCGACCGGGAAGCGGCGGACCTCTTGCAACGCGGCCGTGCAGAAGATGCCGCGGACGCCATCACCAAGGGCCAGCCGCTTCAGACCCGCCTGCTGGCCGCGCCGCGGCCCACGCTCGAAGCGATGGAGGCCGTATCCGATCTGGACGAACTGTACGCACGGATGCTGCTCTCGAACGGCCACGCCGGCGATGCGCGCCTGCTGCTTCAGAAGAACCGCGCCCGCTGGAAGAATTGGAAGCCGCAAACCGCCGAGACCGTGCGCCGCCTCCAGCAGGCGGAAGACGGCATTGCGGAGTGCGACCGGAGGATGAGGCGGTGAGACGGGAACGTAGAGCATGAAGGTTCGCGACATCCTGAAGCGGCTCAAGGAGGACGGATGGAAACTGGACCGTACACGCGGGGACCATCGCCAGTACGTCCATCCGGCCAAGCCTGGTACGGTCACCGTGCCGGGGCACGAAGGTGACGACCTGACGCCCGGTACGCTAAACTCGATATTGAAGCAGGCGGGGCTGAAATGAAATACGCGGTGGTTCTTGAGAAGGCGGCCAACAATTGGTGTGCGTATGTTCCCGACCTGCCGGGTTGCGTCACTACCGGCCAGACGCCTCAAGACACGCGCAGGTTGATTGAGGAGGCCATCGAATTTCACATCGAAGGTCTGCGACTGCACGGGGAACCGGTGCCGGAGCCCAGCGCCATCGTCGACAATGTCGAAGTTCGAGCAGCGTGAACCGCGTGGCGCGTGCGCAGTTCAGGCCGACCCGTTTTGCTCCGGTCGTAATAATGGTCTTCCTTCCATTGGTCGCACCGCCATGTGCACAACGGCCAATCGTTGAGCCGACAGATCGTGCGGTGGCGCTAGCTGGCACTTTGAGGATGGTGCATGGCTACGGACCGCCGGGATATGGAGAAGACCCCAATAAGGATGTTAAGGTGTCCTATTTGGCTTTAAGTCTTGCATTCAGCGTGACAACAGTATGCACTCCTCAGCTTCCAGAACTCCAAGACATCCAATGTGGAGCAACCGGTGTGCTGAGGCTTGTCTTTCCTACGAATAAAGAAGCAGCAGACCTAAAGAAGAAGGCTCCGGCACTGGTCGGAAAGAGGGTGCTTGTAACCGGTGTACTGCATCGGCAGGAGTCGATGGCGGACTACACCCGCGTCTATATGAACGTTGTGGAGGTGTCGGCAATCCCACCGGAAGCTGATTCTGGAGACCATTAATAACGGGCCCAGCGGCGGGACGAGAAGGCGCCCGGCCGCGTTTCTCGGAGGCGTCCGCAACGACGATCATCTATCCGGCGACTCTCGCGCGGCGCCAAGCTCCGCCTGACGCTTTTGCCAGAGGCGCTCTCCGAGCGCAGCCTGGCGTTCCAAATCTTGCGGCGCCTTCGGGAGTCCGCACAATCTATAGCGGCTCAACCCTAGCGTGGGTTTCTGAAGAAGGCAGGCCAGGAGGCCCGCCCCACCTGCAGCAAGCGGCGCGCGGACCAGGTGACGATGCCGAAGAAGAGGGCGAAGCTGACCAGGATCACGCCGAGGCGCCGTTGGGGGGAGAGGCTCTGGCCGGCGTAGCCGGGGGGACCGGCGAAATCGAGCCAGACCCGCAGACGGACGGTGGCTGGCTGATCGCTGTCGCGATTGTCGAGCACCACGGCGTAATCGCCAGGGTCCTGGACATAGAACTGAAAGCGGCCCGACGCGTCGGGAGAAGTGGCGGCCAGAACTCCGTACGGATGGTCTCTGCGCAGGCGTTCCAGGTCCTGGCGGCGCAGGAGCGCGGCGCGGATTTCCCGCGAACCGGCCTGCCAGTCAAGCTCCGCCGAAAGCAGCGCGGGCTGTTGCCTGAGGCTCACTTCCACATAGCGCCATTCGTTGGCGGGGACCTGGTAGGTCTCGTCCACCAGGTCGAGGGTGGCGGGCGAAACCAGCAGGCAAAGCCAGGCGAATGGGATCATGCGGCTGTGCCGCCGCACCCCTGCCCATGCGTCGAAAGGGCTACAATGGGGACCATGACCGACAGTATGGCACAGCCCGCGGGGGGGGCTTATTCGATACCCCTCGAGCGGCCGGGCTGGAAGACCACACTGAGTTGGAGCGCCGCCATTTTGCTGGGTCTGCTGTTTCTGGCATCCGGCATCTGGAAGATCACCGACCCGCAAGGCGCCGCGGTCCGCATGGCGCAGGCCAAAGTGCCGGAGGCGCTGAGCCTGGTGGCCGCGCTGCTGTTCGGGATTGCCGAGACGGTGAGCGGCGTACTGGTGATGGTCCCCCGTTTCCGGCGGTGGGGGGCGGCCGGCGCGGCGCTGTTATTGATTGCGTTCATGGTCTATATGGCCGTGGAATACAACGCGTTGCGCGGGGCGGATTGCAGTTGCTTCCCGTGGGTGAAGCGAGTGGTGGGACCGGCATTCTTCGCGGGGGACGGCGCCCTGCTGCTGCTGGCCGTGGTGGCGGGCCTGTGGTCGCAACCGGCGCGCAATCTGCGAAGCGCGGTGCTGGTGCTGGGCGCGGTGGTGGTGTTCGCGCTGGTTTCCTACGGCGTCGGGGAAGCGCGGCAGACCGGCGTAGCGGCCCCGGTGACCGTGGCCGTGGCGGGGCAGCCGTATTCCATCGGACGCGGCAAAGTCTTTTTCTTTTTCTTCAATCCGGAATGCATGCACTGCTTCGCGGCGGCCAAGCGCATGGCCCAGCTTCATTGGGGCGATACGCGGGTAGTGGCCGTTCCCGTGGAGGAGCCGCAATACGCGCCGCAATTCCTCTCGGACACCGGTTTGACGGCGGTGATCTCGACCGACTTCGACAAGCTGAAGCAGGTTTTCCAGTACACCAGCTATCCATTTGGCGTGGCTGTCGAGAACGGCCGCGAAACGGCGCCGCTCACCAAGTTCGACGACGACGAACCGGTGGCGACGCTCGAACGGCTGGGGTTTGCGAAGTAAGTTAGACCATGGACCTCACACTGGTGACCGCCGACGCCCAGTTGCTGAACTGCGCATGGCTGAAAACCTCGCCCAATGACTGATCCCGCCGCACCGGAAATCGATCGATCGCTTGAAGACGTGCGCGCCGACAGGAGTTTCTTCGGCCACCCGCGCGGCCTGGCCACGCTCTTCTTCACCGAAATGTGGGAGCGCTTCAGCTACTACGGCATGCGCGCGCTGCTCATCCTGTTCATGACGGCCAGCGTGCGGAACGGCGGTCTGGGCTTCCCGGTGGCCAAGGCGGGGGCCATCTACGGCTTGTATACCGCGATGGTGTACCTGCTCAGTCTGCCGGGCGGCTGGGTGGCGGACCACATTACCGGGCAGCGGCGGGCCGTGCTGTACGGCGGCATGTTGATTGCCGCGGGGCAGTTCTGCCTGGCGGCGCCGAGTTTGGCGGTGTTTTACCTGGGGCTGGTCTTGCTGGTGCTGGGGACCGGGTTGCTAAAGCCCAACGTCAGCACCATCGTGGGCCAAATCTACGCTCAGGGCGACGCGCGGCGCGACGCCGGGTTTTCGATCTTCTACATGGGGATCAACCTGGGCGCCCTGATTTCGCCGCTGGCGTGCGGCTGGTTGGGAGAGCGCGTTAGCTGGCCGCTGGGATTCGGACTGGCGGGCGTGGGCATGATCGCGGGGCTGATTCAATACGCGCTGGGCGGCAAGTATCTTGGCTCGGCCGGCTTGCATCCGGGCGGCTCGGACGGCGCGGAGACATTACGGCGGCGGAAAAGGCAAGCCGCACTGGGCGGGCTGGCGGCGCTGGCCATTTTTGGGGTTTGCGGCGCCCTGGCAGCCGTGGGCGCCGTCGAAATCACCGCGCAAACCATCTCGAACGCGCTAGGCGTAGTCCTGGTGATTGTTACCGTCGCGATTTTCTCCTGGCTGCTGCTGGGGAAGGGATGGTCGGCCATCGAGCGGAAGCGGCTGGCGGCGATCCTGGTGCTGTTCCTTTCGGCGGCGGTATTCTGGTCGGCCTTCGAGCAGGCCGGATCTTCGCTCAGCTTGTTCGCGGAGCGGAGCACCAACCGCGAGGCTTTCGGCTTCGTGTTCCCGGCGAGCTGGTTTCAATTCGTGCAGCCGTTCTTCATCATCACGCTGGCGCCGGTGTTTGCGTGGCTGTGGGTGACGTTACGCCGCCGCGAGCCTTCGAGCCCGGCGAAGTTTGCCTGGGGCCTGGGCTTCGCCAGCCTGGGGTTCGCGATTCTGGTACCCGCTTCATCCCTGTTCATCCGGGGCGGCCCGGTGTCACCCTGGTGGCTCGTCTCGACGTATCTGTTTCACTCTTTGGGCGAGCTGTGCCTGAGCCCGGTGGGGTTGAGCGCCATGACCAAGCTGGCGCCGGCGCGGGTGGCGGGCATGATGATGGGCCTGTGGTTCGTTTCCATTGGGATTGGCGATTATCTGGGCGGGCGGGTCACGTCGCTCTATGAATCGGTGTCGCTGCCCACGCTGTTCGGCGCGGTGGCAGGCGTGGCTTTCGTGGCGATGGTGGCTCTGATCGTGCTGATCCGGCCTACGGTACGATTGATGTCTGGAGTGAAGTGATGGACCCCGATTCGCCCGACCTCAGGGAAGTGCGGCGCATTGTGCTGCGCGGTCTCGCGGGGCGGAGCGCGCGCGTGTATCTGTTCGGTTCGTGGGCGCGCGGGGAGGCCTCGCGCGTCTCGGACATTGACGTGGCGATCCTTCCGATTGAGCCTCTGCCCGCCGGCCTGCTGGCCGAACTCCAGGACGATTTGGACGAAAGCGCCAGCCTGTATCCGGTCGACCTGGTCGACCTGACGACCACATCGGATGCGTTCCGCGCCAGAGTTCTGGCCGAGGGCTTGCCGTGGAGCGATTAGCTGAAAGGCTGGGAGTCGCCCGCCACGCCCTCGGGACCTTCCGGGATGTGCTGCGGGAGCCGAAAACCCCCGTGACGCGGGACGCTTCGATCCAACGGTTCGAGTACACCTACGAAGCTGTGTGGAAGGCGGCGCAATTGTACCTGCGAGCCGGCGAGAAACTCTCGTTGGCTTCGCCTGCCGCGGTAACGCGCGCGTGTTTTCAAGCGGCGGTTCTCAACGAGGACCAAAGCCGAACTGCGATGGACATGCTTCGGGATCGCAACCTCACGCTGCACACCTACAACGAGGAACTTGCGGACCAGATCTACTCCCGGCTGCCCGGTTATGCGGTCTTGATGGAACAGTGGCTGGAGGCTATGTCGGGCCAACCAACCTTTGATTTGACCTGAAGGGGGGCGCTATCCATGGGAAAGCGCGCATCGGCCAAGTTCTTCGCGGTTGCGGCGGCGACGGCAACAGTGGCCGTCTTCCTGGCCGCGCAATCCGGCCAGCCCGCTGTCGACCCGGCGCTCAAGGACGTTCGGGTTGCGTTGCGGTTCGGCCCCGGCCAGGTGCTGCTCGTTGGCAGCGAAATCACCGGGCCGTCTACAACCAATGGGATCCTGTACGACCGCTCGATGGAGGAACTGGCGAAGCCCACGCAGCACGCCGTGCTTGGTCCCGGCGACCTGGTTTATCTTGCGCCGCCCGAGTACATGGCCCGCTTCAAGCTCCAGAGCGAGGAGAAATGGCGTGTTGGCGACCGGTGGAAGGTATATCCCGGCGCGGGTCCGCCGGTTACGGTCGTAATCCAAAGCCTGGCGTTCAGTTTGATCTGCGGCGGGATCGGAGGCAACGCGGCCGCGATTGCCCGTTTTGAGGATGCGGGCGCCGCAAATCGAATTGCCGGGCTGAGGGCCAGCGAATACCTCGCGGCGCCTGACGACCGGCTTGGGGCTGTGTCTGAAGAACCGCTGATGCCGGTCGACAACACGCAGGAGTCCGAGTCGATTGGAAGACTGGAACAGCTCCTACTCGGCCAGGGGCGCGCTCTTGTGCGGAGCGCAGACTGGGAAACGAACAGGCCGGTGCGGGACAAGACATGGCTGGATCGAATCAGGCGGATGAATCAAACCTTCCTGACGGACTCCGGCCTGAAGTTCGAAGTGCGCTGCCTTCGATGGAGCTTGCCTGGCCGGAAGCCTTTGCTATTCGTACAGGCCGTCTGGCGCGACCGGAACAACCTGGCGGTGTTCGCCTGCCGTGCGGTGGTGGAGGAAGGCGAGGCGCCGGCGGTTTTGTGGTTCGACGCGCACGACGCCGAAGAGATGCGAGTTGAGGAGTATGGGGGCGAATGGATGCCGGATGCCGAAGGCGCTTTCCGCAACGCGTGGAGAATCGGCGGCCGAACCTTCGTGCTGACTTACCTACGCGGCTATGAAGGCTACCAGGTGCAAACGATGGAACTGGTTCCTGGAAAGGGTCTCGCGCCGGCAGGTCCGGCATTCGGCGACGGTTGCTGACGCTCGCTACGCCGTTACGGCGTCGATCTGGGCGTGCCCGGCCCGAGCGTCGTTAGTCAGTTCTCCGTGGGGGTCTTCTCCACGTGGTCGATGACGAGTTGGTCCACCACGGCTTTGCGGGTCTCCAACTTCAAGCCGAGGGATTCCACCGCTCGGAGAAGCGACGAGGAGCCGCCGGGATCCGAGGCGGCATCGGCCGGCATGGCGGACGGATTTGCGCCGCCGGCCGCAGCCCCTACGTCCACGCCGGCAGCCCGCGCGATGGCGATCAGGTCCGCCAGCGAGAAATCGAGCGCCACCTGGTAGTTTCCCTTAAGCCCGGTCATGTCTACCACCTGGCGTCCGCCGCCGCCGGTCATCTGGGAGAATTGCGTCAGCATGTCGGCGAATCCCTCCATCGTCAGCGCGCTGGCTTCCATGTGCATCGACTGGGTGGCAGGGTCCATCGCGTAGGTCATGGTTCCCTTCGACCCCATGTTTATTGTGGCGCCGCCGTTCGCGCCGGGGGTCATACGCATCTGCCCGTCGGCGCCGTTTATGTTCACTTCGCCGGGCTTGAGCGGCGCATTTTCGTCGATCGGCTTGGGGGCCTCGGCGGATTCCTTCAACTTGGGACCGCTCTTGCCGACCACCAGCGCGAGCACCGGGTGCTCTTTGCTTTCGCGATGCGCCGCGAGCTTGAAGCGGTCTTCGAGCAGCGTCTGCAGCATTCGTGGAGCGTCGTCCTTGGAAGCTCCATCGGGCAACTTGGCGACGATGTCGAAGCGCTGGTTGGCGATCCAATCCGGGCCGGTAATCTGGTAGGGTTTCACCTTGTATGCCAGGACGATCAGGTCTCTGAGGGCCATATAGGTATACTCGGCCCTGGCCCCATCGACGCGCGGGCCTAGCTTCGGCCCCTGCCCGGCTCGAATATCCATGGCCAGCTTCAACATGTCGAGCGGAGCCGACGGTTTGACGGAAGCTACCTCGAAAGCGGGCGGCGTCTGCGCCGGGGCCAGCATGGCCATCACGGCCAGGAATGAAGCAATCGTGAATCGCCGCGGAACTCTTCGCATCTTGTCCTCTATTATAGATAGTCGCCGGACGCGGGCGTTTCTTACAGGGAGGCGAGGCTGGCTTTCGCGCCCAACAGATGGGCCTGGACGGCATAGCGTTCCAGTTCATCGCGGAACCGCGGATCGGCGATCGCGATCAAGGCTTCGGCGCGCTCGCGGAGGCATTTGCCGTGCAGGTAAGCGGCGCCGTGCTCGGTGATGACCCAGTGGACGTCGCCGCGCGAAGTCACCGCGCCCGCTCCGGGCCGCAGCGTGGGCACGATGCGCGAGATGGCGCCGTCCTTGGCGGTGGAAGGGAGGGCGATGATCGGCAGGCCGCCCTTGGAGTGCGCCGCGCCGCGAATGAAATCCACCTGCCCGCCGATGCCGCTGAAGGGCAGGCAACCCACGGAATCCGAGCAGACCTGGCCGGTGAGGTCCACTTCAATCGCGGAATTGATCGCCACCATGCGCTCGTTCCGAGCGATCACCCATGGGTCGTTCACATAGGAGGTTCGGCGGAATTCGAAGTCGGGATTGTCATTGATGAAATCGAACAGCCGCCGGCTGCCCAGCGCGAAGCCGGCAACCGTCTTGCCTTGGTGGGGCGACTTGCGCGCGTTGTTGATGACGCCGGCCTCGATCAGATCCACCACGCCGTCGGGAACCATCTCGCTATGGATTCCCAGGTCTTTGTGGTTGCCGAGCAGGCTCAGCACGCTTTCAGGAAGACCTCCGATGCCGGTCTGCAACACGGCGCCGTCGGGAATCAGGTTGGCGACGCGGCGTGCAATGGCGCGGTGTACGCCGGTCACCGGGTGGCACTGGTATTCCACCAGCGGGTGCGATGCTTCGGTGAATGCATGGATGCGGCTCACATGCACGAACGAATCGCCGAGCGTGCGCGGGACCTGGTCGTTGATTTCGACGATCACGTGGCGTGCGCGATCGATCACGGCGTGGGTGATATCGACGCTGGGGCCCAGGGACAGGTTGCCATGCCGGTCGGGAGGGGCGCATTGGAGCAGGGCGACGTCGATGGGCAGAGCGCCGTTAACGATGAGGTCTTCGATTTCACTGAGGAAAATGGGGGTGTAGTCGGCGCGGCCCTCCTGGACCGCCTGGCGGACGTTGGCGCCCATGAACAGGGCTTGGACTCGGAAATGGCCGGCGCAGCGCGGTTCGGCGTAGTCGGCCCGGCCGAACGTCGCCATTTGGAGGATGTCCACATTGTGCAACTCGGAAGCCCTTTGGACTAAAGCGTCTACCAGGATTTCCGGTTCCGCGCAGCCGTTGTGAACGTAGACGCGCTGGCCGGATTTCACTATGGACAGAGCCTTTTCGGGAGTCGCGATCCGCGAACGGTAGTCGCTTAACATTGGGCACCTCCTTGAAGTGGTGCTGATATTGTTCTATTAGTATAATCGGCTCCATTTCGAAAAAATGCAAGGGTGGAGGGGGAGGGGGGCGGTGCGGTGCGGGGGCGGAGGGGCGGCGCGGGGTGGGA
>CAYWHA010000068.1:0-24263 GCA_964457555.1 uncultured Solibacteraceae bacterium | reverse complement strand
ACTCCCTGCTCGGGCTTACCTGCGCCGGGGCGCTTCCGATAAGTCCTAACGTTTTTCGTGCCTTTCGCGCTGTGATACCGTGTATGGTCCGATTCCTGGGGGACCCCGCATGCGTCAACGATCGGTACTCACCTCCTTAGCTATGGCCTATCTGGCCTTACCGTCACTTGCGAACGATACCTTCGTCCACGAGTCCGCCGGTAACCTGATGTTTGCCCAGAATTACGAGGTTTCAATTGAACGTGAACGGCTCGTCATTGGTCCTCCGGTGGGATTTCGTTTTCCTTCGTGATGGAGCGCCAGTGGGGGGCAGTCAGGCCGATGCCGGGATCGGACGAGGGATCTCCGCTTTGATTAACCTAATCCGCGATCCCGACGAGAGTTTCTATCGCGAGGACCCGATGTTTCTGCGTGCGGCGAAGGGCATGTGCACCGAACTCGGCGGACAGATGAAGGAAGGGGATTGCGAGGCCTTCAAGAGAATCTCGGTCAATAGGACGTTTCTTTGGGAGCACACGTTTGCGCCAAAGCGCCAATCGCACGTTGTCCATGACTACCAGGTAAAGGCGAGTTGGAATCTTCACCCTAATGACGTGTTTCCGTTCGATGCATTCTGCCTCGGAGAACCCTCATTACGATCGGCCTGGGCGAAGTATCAGGACGACCTTCACCGCGACGAGGAGGCCTACAACCATGCCGACCACCCGGAGATGCTCCGGTACCCGTACCCGCGCGAGTTCTTCACGGAGTACGTTCTGCGAACGGGAGCCCTATGGGCCGGTCCGATCAAGGAGTTTGAACTGGTGGTGCGCAAGTCTTCGCCGGAACAACTTGTCTCGACGTGTTTTGGTGGACTGGCAAGAACTAGCGCAGTTGAGTTTAGGGCGTCTCGGGTGAATTTCAGCCCATCAGAGGACCTGCGCATTCTCTACCTCCCGCCGGAAGAAGGCCGCGTTGAGACCGTCCGCGGCAGATAAGCGGGCTTCACGGAACCGGCCCCACCAATCGCCGCTGCCCAGCCTAAGGATTGGCCGGTCAGACGCGCTTCGCCCGGAACTTCACGCCTTCGAGGCCTTTGAAGTCCGCGTCTTGCGTCCACAGGACCGCGCGATTCAAACGGGCGGTCGCCAACATCACGCTGTCCGCCAGGGCGAGTTTCAGCTCATGGCCCAGCCTCGCGGCTTCCAGAGCGACCCGTAGGGTCAAGTCGGCGCCCTCGCCCTGCTGCATGGCGGCCGCCGCCTGCAACGCCGCTTCCTCACCACGCTGCTGCAGAACGCGCTTGAAGACTTCGAACACCGACAGAGCCGGGACGATCAGGCGGTCCGTATCCTGGATGGCCCCGGCGAAGAAATCCGCATTCGGAGTCCGCAAGGTACTCGAGCCAGCCAGAGGAGTCGACGACGCTCATACCCGGTCTGCGTCCCGCGCCACCGCGGTATCGATGCCCTTGAGGAACCCGCGCATCTTCGCAATAGGACGGGCCGGAATCAGCTTAACCCGGTTTCCATATGGCAACTCATCCACCTTCTGGCCGGTCCGTCGATTCAGGGACTTCCGCACGCGCTTGGGACCATCGCTCATAGTCTTGTCCAACGATATCACGCCGCTACGGCTTCGCAGGCTGCGACGCATCGGGCAGCGTCGATTCCCGCGCCACGCGCCCGCTCGATGCTTCCTCGATCGAGATGCCGCTCTTCTCCAGAGTTTCTCCAAGCACCTGGTCGAGCGACACACGTGCATGGACGTAGCTCGAAACCGCGCCCATCTCGGAGATCCGCGCGGCCATCAGCGCCCGCTGGTCCACCATGATGGCGTTGAAAGCAGCCGCTCCGGATTTCTGGCGCTCGGCGGCCAGCAGCTGTTCCTGCAACAGCCGCGTACCGCGGGCTGCGTCGTAGCGCGCCCGCGCCTGGCGCAATGCGCTTACGGCGCTCGAAACGTCCACCAGAATCTGGTTCTGGTCGCGCTGGCTTTGAAGCTCCCCCTGGCGGAACTTCAGTTGGTCGATCCCATAATCCGCCTGCGCAAAGCGGTTGTTGATGGGGATCGAGAAACCGGCCTGAACGCTCTCATTCGGGAAATCGCGTCCCAGAATCTGCTTCAACGCCGTGCCATAGCCTCCCACGAAATACGGGTTGGCCTGGCCGCCCGAGGGTTGAGGCGCGCCCGCCGCGCCGCGGTCGTAGGTTTGGAATTGCGCCGTCAGGCTGGGCAGCAGCGGATTCGTGGTGCCGGCCAGGTTCATCTGGTCGGTCTGGTCCTTGTACTTGGCAAGGGCCACGTCCGGCCGGCGATCGAGGGCCCCCGCCAGCATTTGGCGCAACGGAGGCAGATCTTCCGTCTCGGCAGGCGCCTCCAGGGGGTCGAGCGGAACGATATCGGCCGCATCGAGAGCCGCGTCCTCGGTGCGGCTGAGCGCCTCCTTCAACTGGACGGCGCGCTGGCGCATGGTGGCCTGCGCGATGGTCAAATCCTGCCGGCGGGCGGAAAGCTCGGCTTCCGCGCGGGGCAATTCCACACCCGCCAGCGCCTCTACCGAGATTTCGTACTTGGTATCGTCGACGAACTTCTGGGCAATATCGAGAGCGCTTTGGCGCAGGCGCAGCTCATCGCGCGCGGCTGCATAGTCCCAGTAGAGATTCGTCACGCTCACCACCAGGTTGAGCAACTGGGAGCGAAAGGTCTCGCGCGAGGCGATCGCATTGATGGCCGCGATGCGGATTCCGCGGTTGTTCAGGCCCACGCCGAAGCCTTGCAGCAGGGGTTGGCGGTACGTGAAGTCCATGTGCGGCCCGATGGCCGGATTCAGCACGTCGGTAGGCGAGTTTTCGCTCAGGTGTTGTTCGTAATCGCGGTATTGCACCAGGCCGCCGGTCAGCAGGCCCTCCTGCACCACGGTGTTGTAGGTGTGAACGGATTGGATCAGTTCATCGGTCTGGCTCAACAGCGTATTGGCCTGCGGCTGGCTCAAATGCGAAAAGGTCATGGCGCTTTGCAGGTTGGCGTCGAAATTCGGAGCAATCACCCCGACCTGCTGGATGGTGGTATTGGCGCCGGCCGATCCCGCGCCGCTGCCGCCGCCGTTCGCCAAACCGGCGCTCACCGTGCTGCCGTTCACGCCCAACCCGCTATCCACGCTCGATACCTGCGCGCTGGCGCTCGGCACGCCGCGCAGCGGACCTCCCGCCTTGGCGCGCTCCAACGCCGATTGAGCCAGCGGCGTCCCGTAGCGGTCGATTTCCAGGCTCAGATTATTCTCGATGGCCAACGCCAGCGCGTCCCGCAGCGTCAAGTACAGGCTGCCGGCGCGGATCAGGCTGTAGAGGCGGTTCGAATTGGCCAGGCGCACCGGCGGGATGGTGGGCGCCAGGTACGACCGCACCGGGAGCATCGCCTGCGGCCTCTCGATTACGAAAGGGTCCTGCGCGTAGCCCACCGAAGCCAGGCAGGCGCACACGGCCACTGTCCTCCGCCAAGTTCGGGGGTTCATGGGCGCACCTCCGTGGGGTTAGCCGGCGGAAGGTTGTCCGGAATGGCCGATTCGCGCTCCACGCGCCCGTCGAGCGCCTCCTGCATCGAGATGTGGTTGACCTCCAGAGTGCGCCCCATGGCCGAATCGAAGAAGATCCTGGCGTGGGTGTAATTGGCCATGGCTTGAACCTCGGCGTCCTGATCGCTGGCCAGGTCTTTTTGCGCCTGAATCACCATGGCCACCGTGGAAATGCCGGATTGAAAGCGCTTCTGTTCGGCGGTCAGGCTTTGCTCCGCGAGCACCCGCGTATCGACCGCGGTCTGGTAGCGCGTGCGCGCTTGATCGAGGCCGATCACGGCGGTCTTCACATCCACCCTCACCTGGTTGGTGGCCCGCTGCAACTGCAACTCCCCCTGGCGAAGCTGCAATTCGTCGGTCACATAATCGGCCTGTGCGGTGCGGTTGCGGAAGGGGATATTCAGCGAGAAGCCGGCCGAATAATCCGGAAAGTCGCGCCCCAGGATCTGCGACATCACCGTGCCCGTGCCCCCCACGAAAAAGGACCCCGGCGCGCCGCAGCAATTGTTGTAGAGCGGATTGACCGGGCCGGCCAAGCCGTGGTTGGTGAACTCGGCATACGCCGAAAGAGTGGGCAGCAGCGCATTCCTGGTTCCCGCAAGCATGATTTTCTGGCTGTCGAGGTTGGTCTTGTTCTGCTGGATCTCCAAACGCTTGGCCGTGGCCTCCTGAACCAGATCCTGGACGGGGCGAATCTCCTCGGTCTTGGGAATCTCGATATGGTCCAAGGGCACGATGTGTACTTCGTCCAGCCAGGCGTTCTCGTTGGCATTCCGGCTGAGCGCGTTCTTGAGGACAATCTCTTGCTGCTGCACGTTGGTTTGCGCAATCAAGAGGTCTTCCTTGCTCGCGGAAACTCCGGCCGCCGCGCGCGTCACTTCAATGCCCGCCATGGCGCCAATCTCGGCCTGTTTCCGGTTGCCATCGTAAAGCTGTTGGGCGGTGTCGAGCGCCTGCTGCTTGATGCGCACCGCGTCGTTGAAACTGACCAGATCCCAATAGAGGTTCAACACCGCCGACACGGTCGTTGCCACCTGCAACTGGACTTGCAGGCTGCTGGCCTTCATATTATTTCGGGCCACTTTGATATCGCGGCTGTTGACGGCGATGCTCAGACCTTGCAGAAGCGGTTGCGTGACGGTGAGATCGAGATAGCCAGTCAGCGCGGGATTCTCCAGGGGAGTGGAGCTGTTGAGACGCGTGCGGTTCTCATAAAACGTGAAAGCCGCGTTCGCGCCGGTGATGAATGTCTGGCTGTACTGCGCGTATGCCGCCCGGTAATTCTCAACCAGCGCGGTGGTCTGGTTGAGGACCGTATTGCTCTCCGGGATGGTGAAGTGACCGTCCGTGACGCCGAGCGAGATAACCGGGTCCAGGTTGGGCGGCGAGGGGCCGACCTGCGTGACAATGCCGCCGCCCGAGCCGAATCCGCTGCCTCCCACCAGGCCGTTGGCGTTGGTGCTGACGCCTGCGGTGCTCACGCTGGTGGGGCCGGCCACGATGGGAGTGTCCACGCCGCGAAGGATGTTGCCGCTCTCCGCGCGGCGCAGGACTTCACGCGACAGAAACGGGCTGTAGCGCTGGACGGCGATATCCAGGTTGTTCTCCAGCACCAGCGCGATCACATCTTGCACCGAAAGATAGAGGTTGCCGGCGCGTACCAACTGCTGTAGGCGCGGCGAGTTGGTGAGCTTGGGCGGAGGCACGATGCGCCGCTCCAGATGAAAGGGTTTGAGAAACCGTCCGATTACGGGCGTGGGAGGAGGCGTCTGAATCGACACTTCGGAGGACTGCGCCAGCACGCCGCGCGCCAGCAGCAAGACGGTCAGGATGCCTGAGAATCTCATTCGGGGCCTCACAAGGGCAATTTGGATTCCAGGCTAACACCAGAACCGTCAACGGCTTGCACACCTCAGGTGTCCGTTATCGGAACGCGGTGTCCGCTCTTGGCACTGAGGGGTGCGACGGGATATGATAGGCGCAGACAGGTTTCTGGAGGGGTTATGGCGAAAGAAAACAAAGGAAAGAAGTGCGCTCATCCGGCTTGCAGTTGCGTTGCGCGCGAAGGCAGCAAATACTGTAGCCAGTACTGCCAGGATTCCGGCGGCACGATGGAGATTTCCTGCGGTTGCGGGCACAAGGGCTGCGCCGTTGAGGCTGAAGGCAGTTCCATGCCGGCGTCCGCCTCTTAGGCTGACGTTTGCGGCTCGGCAATCAGAGCGCGCCAATCGATCCGAACCGCGAATCGACCCGAGCCGCGAACGTCAGAGAGCGGTTCTTGGCAATCCATCTGAACCGCGAACGAAGGGAGCGGTCCTGGCCCATCACTGTACCGATACCGTCACTCCACCCTGGCTGGCGATTCCCCCGATACTCACCACCAGCGGCGCCGCATTGCTTTGCGCGAGCGCGGCCGGCACCTGCAGCTTGACTTGTAGAATCCCCGCGACGCCGCCCACAATGCCGCTGGCGGATTCCACCGCGGCGCTGGCTCCGCCTATGGTTGCCGTCACGGATTGGACGGGCTGCGGAGGGGGCGATGGGTCCAACTGGCCATCGATTCCGGCCGGGTTGGTTTGGCCCTCGCCGGTGGCATACACCGTGATCGCGGAACCAGGGGCGGCCGGATTGCCCGAAGAGTTAAGCGTCCCATTCTGGTTCAGAACAACCGCCGCGCCGCTCCCCGCCTCATTGAGCGTGAAAATACCGGGAGCCGCCGCGACTACGGGAACGGTCAGAGTATTCGAGTTCTGGCCCCCATAGACCACCTGCACCTGGGTAGAGGTCTTGCCGGCGACCTCGTAGGGAACCACCGCGTTCACCTGGGTTGCCTGTACGTAAAGGAGCGGCGCCGCGACGCCGCCGATGAGAACTTGCACCCCTGCCAACGTTGTGGCGTCAACGACGGCCGGCGCCACTCCGCCTCCCGGACCCATCCCGGACCCGAAAATCGCAACGATCTCACCGGGCGCCACCCCGCCTCCCGCATAACTGGCGGAATTGACGATGCCGCCAAGCGACGGTGGGGCAATCAAAGCGCGAACGCGCCCGTTATCGGCGTCGGCGACGTAGACCGCCCCGGCGCCCACGGCTACACCGGAAGGATAGTCCAGCATGGCGCTGACGGCCGGGCCCCCATCGCCGCCGTAGCCCGGCGTTCCATTTCCCGCAATGGTGGAGATCACCCCATTCTGGACTTCGCGGACGCGCGCATTACCCGTGTCGGCAATGAACAGATCGCCGCCGGAATCCACGGCCACGCCGAAAGGACTGTACATTTGGGCGCCGGTGGCTGCGCCGCCATCGCCGCTGAAACCGAGAGTCCCGTTCCCGGCCACAGTGGAGATGGTTCCATCCGTGACCTTGCGGATGCGGTTCGCGCCGGCGTCGGCAATGTAGAGGTTGCCGAAAATATCCGCAGCCACTCCGTAGGGCAAGCTCAATAGCGCGCTGGTGGCCGGGCCGCCGTCACCGAGCGCGCTGCCGCCGCCCGCCACGGTGACGATCGTTCCGTTCGAGACCTTGCGGATGCGGTAGTTATAGGTATCGGCGATGTACAAATTGCCGGCCGAATCCACCGCCACGCCGTTCGGGTAGTTCAATTGGGCGCTGGTGGCTGGGCCGTTATCCCCGCTGAACCCCCATGTCGCGATTCCCGCCACGGTGGTAATCGTTCCGTTCGAAACCTTGCGGATGCGCTGGTTGAAATAGTCGGCGATGTACAGGTTGCCCGCCGAATCCACCGCCACGCCGCTCGGATAGTTCAATTCGGCGCTGGTGGCCGGACCGCCGTCGCCGCTGAAACCCGGCGTTCCGTTTCCCGCCACCGTGGAGATCACCCCGTTTGCGATCTTACGGATGCGCTGGTTGTAGGTATCGGCGATGTACAGGTTGCCGGCCGAATCCGCCGCGACGGCCCATGGATAGTCCAACTGGGCGCTGGCGGCGGGGCCGCTATCGCCGCTGAAGCCCGAGCTTCCGTTTCCGGCGAAGGTATTGATGGTGTAAGTCTGGCTGAATGCGCAACCCGAGGCGGCCAGGCTGAGAACCGCGGCAGTCAAAAGACGCACGAAAACCCCTCCCTAATGACGGTTGTCATCGATTTTACAACCGAACGGCCGCTACCGGCTACTTCATTTTCTGCTTGAGCGCATCGAGGGCGTTGCGGCATTGCCGCGCATCGGGAGCGATGCGGCAGGCGGTTTCCAGATGCTCCAGTGCCTCCGGGAAGAGTTTCAGATTCTCGTCCGCGAGACCCAGCTCAAAATGGGTCACATAGTCGTCGGGCGCGGCGGACAGAACCTGTTGCAGGGAGACGCGCGCGTTGGCATAATCCCCCTGGTCCAGATAGGCCGAGCCAAGGTCGCGGCGGGCCAAAGTGTTGCCTGGGTCTTGCGCCAGAAGTTGTCGCAGCATGGAAATGGCCGTGGCGCGGCGCCCTCCGGCAAGCGCGGCCTGGGCGCTCTCATACT
This sequence comes from uncultured Solibacteraceae bacterium, assembly GCA_964457555.1. Lineage (GTDB taxonomy): Bacteria > Acidobacteriota > Terriglobia > Bryobacterales > Bryobacteraceae > BOG-224. Next base: position 16,238 of record CAYWHA010000068.1, on the reverse strand, counting down.
GGTGGAACTCGGGCAGGCGGTCTTTGGGATCGGGCCGCGGCCCCTCCAGACGGGTGTGGGGTCCGCCGGACAGATATCCCAGCGATTGCAGCGCGCGCGTTTCGGACGGCGGCCGGCTGGGCGGGGACGGATGCTGGGGGGCGTAGCGCGCCAGCAATTGCATGAGTTGCCCGCGGAGCGCCTGCGCTTTGGCCGGTTCCTTGGCGGCCAGGTTGATCAACTCATGCGGATCGGCCTGGAGATTGTAAAGTTCCTGCCGTGGCGCGTCGATGTATTTGTAGGCCCCGGCGCGCAGACCGCGCAGCGGCGACCAGCCAAAGGAGTCGTAGGTGTGCAGAGTTTCGCTGTAGACTTCCGAACTGGCTTGGCCGCCGGCGGCGAGTGAACCAACCAGGCTCTTGCCCCGAAAAGAAGGAGGCGCGGGCACGCGAAGAAAGTCGAGAATGGTGGGCGCGACGTCGATCAACGCGGCCGGTTGGCTGGCGCGCGGCGGGTAGTTCGCCGCTCCGGAGGGCCAATGAAGGACGAGCGGGACCCAGAGCGTGCTTTCATAAATGAAGTAACCGTGCGCGGATTCGCCGTGCTGCCCGAGGCCTTCTCCGTGGTCTGCGAGCAGAACCACCAACGCCCGGTCCCACCATCCCTGTTCGACCAGGGTTTTCTTGAACGCGCCGAGAAGCCGGTCGACGTATTCGATCTCGGCATCGTAGCCTGAGATGCCTCGGCGCTGGGCCTCGGCCTCAAGCTTATAGGGCTGGTGCAGGTCGAACAGGTGAACGAAAGCGAAGACGGGCCGGTTGGGGTTCTGCGCGAGCCATTGCGTGGCCGCCCGCAGCACCAGGGCGCCGTCCCGCCGGTCCTTCACGGCGTACGGGTTTTGGTTGGCGCCGAAGAACATGGAGCCGGAGAGCGGAGACAACGCCTCGAACTGAAAGGGGCTGTCGTAAACGTCGAAACCCTGGTCCAGCCCCATCTGGCGCTCCAGGAAAACACAGCCCAGGAAAGCGGCGGTCTGGTAGCCCTGCCGCTTCAGGACGGACGCCAGGGTCACCGCCCCCGGACCGACCGGCTCGGCATTTTCTTCGATTCGGTCTTCGAACGGGTAGGCCGAAGTGAAAAGCGAAGTGTGGGAGGGAAGAGTGAGCGGGATTTGGGAATCGATGGAGGTGAAGAGCGTGCCATGGCCGGCGAAGGAATCGATGTTGGGCGTAGCAATCCTGCGGTATCCGTAGGCGCCTAAATGGTCGGCGCGCAGCGTGTCGATGGAAATCAGGATGACGGGTGTTGGCGCGGCCGACAGACCCAGGCAGACAAACGCGGCAAGACAGAGGGATGCGCGGAAGGCCATCGGCTACGAATCGATTGTACACTGCGGGGGCGGTGGCCAAGTGGGGCAGGCGCTTCCGCCTGCCAACGTCTTGTCTCGGCATGGCGCCACCCACACTTCAGCGACAATAGGGTGTGACGTCCACGTTCTTGGCATATATCGGGCCCGGGGCGGGGTTTGCGTTTCTCGGTTCGTTCTTCGGTCTGGTCGTTTCGCTTTTCCTAACCGCTTGCTCGTTTCTGATCTGGCCGTTTCGCATGGCTTGGGCGCTGGCGCGGCGCAGGCAGGGATTCCGGAAAGCCAAAATCCAGCGGCTGATCTTCCTGGGACTCGACGGCCTCGACCCGCGGCTCACCGAGCGGTTCCTGGCCGAAGGCAAGCTGCCCAATCTGGCGCGTCTCAAGGAACTGGGGTCGTTTCACCGGCTGCGCACCACGTTCCCGTCGCTGTCTCCAGTGGCCTGGTCGACATTCGCCACCGGCGTCAGCCCGGCGAAGCACAACATTTTCGACTTTCTGAACCGCAGCCTGGAGTCCTATGCGCCCGAGCTATCCTCCTCGAAAGTGCGGCCGGCGGCGCGCTCGCTGCGTCTGGGACGCTGGCGGATTCCCCTGGCGCGGCCGAAGGTGGAGATGCGCCGCAAGAGTCGCTCGTTCTGGACGATTCTGAGCGAGCGTTCGATCGGCAGCACCATCCTGCGCGTCCCCGTCACCTTCCCTCCGGAGGAGTTCGACGGCCGGCTTCTCTCGGCGGCCAGCACGCCCGACCTGCGCGGGACGCAAGGCAGTTTCTCGCTGTTCACCACCCGTCTGGAACGGCCAAGCTACGAGGGCGGCAGCCGCTACCCATTGCGCCGTTCGGAGGATTGTCTGGTGGGGTCGCTCGAAGGTCCCGATAACGATCTGGCGGTGGCGGGCGGCGCGCTCGTTCTGCCGTTTCGGATTGTGGCGCTGGGCGCCGGCGCGGCCACGCTGGAGATTGCGGGCGAACGCCACCGGCTGCGGCGCGGAGAATATTCGCCCTGGATCAAGCTGCCGTTTCGCGCGGCGCCGGGCGTCTGCGTCCATGGCATGGCGCGCTTTCTGCTCACGGAGACGGAGCCGGAGTTCTCCATGTACGTGACGCCGCTACAGATGGACCCGGAGGCTCCCGCTCTGCCCATCAGCCACCCTTCTTATTACGCCGCATACCTGGCGCGGCTGCTGGGGCCGTTTGCCACCGCCGGCATGGCCGAAGATACGTGGGCGCTGAACGAGGGCGTCATCGACGAAGCGGCCTTCCTCGACCAGGCCTACAGCATCCTCGCCGAGCGCGAGGCGCAGTTTGAGCACGCGCTTTCGCACACGCGGCGGGGCGTGGTGGCGTGCGTCTTCGACACCAGCGACCGCGTGCAGCACATGTTCTACCGGCATCTGGACAATGGCGCCGGCCGCTGGCGAGATGCCATCGAGCAACTCTACGTACGCATGGACGGCCTGGTGGGAAAGACGCTGCGGCACGTGGACCGCGACACGGTCCTGATGGTGCTCTCCGATCACGGCTTCTGCAGTTTTCGCCGCGCCGTCAACCTGAATTCCTGGCTGCGGGAGAACGGATATCTGGCGCTTGAGGACGGAGGCGCCCAGAGCGGCCGTTACTTTCAGGGCGTCGATTGGAGCCGCACGCGCGCCTACTGCCTCGGGCTGAGCGGCCTGTACATCAACCGAAAGGGCCGCGAGGCGTGCGGGACCGTCCGCGCCGGCGCGGAAGCGGAGGCGTTGGAGCGCGAGTTGATCGCAAAGCTCCAGGGACTGCGCGACGGCGCGGGCGGCAAGATTGCCATTGGGCGCGTGTACGCAACGCGCGAACTCTACAGCGGACCGTATCTCGACGCCGCGCCCGACCTGATTATCGGCTACGACGAAGGCTACCGCACGTCCTGGGAAGCGGCTGTGGGCCAGGTTACCGCGCGCGTGATGGAGGACAACCCGAAAGCGTGGAGCGGCGATCATTGCGTGGACCCCGTCCTGGTGCCCGGCGTGCTGTTCTCGAGCCGCCCGATCGATTGCGAAGATCCCGGGATCGAGGATATGGCCCCCACGGCTCTCGACCTGTTCGGAGTGGAGCCGCCTTCCTGGATGGATGGAAAAACGGTGTTTCACGACGTATGAGGCTGATCGCGCCACTGCTCGCGGCGCTGCTGGCGCTGGCTTCGTGCGGGCAACCGGGGCCGGGCGCGCACGGGAAGCGCGCGATCGTTCTGGGCGTGGACGGCATGGACCCCGCCTTCGTCGAGGAGCACTGGAGCCAGTTGCCGAACCTGGCACGGCTGCGCGACCTGGGCGGGCTGACGCGCCTCGGCACCACCACGCCTCCGCAGAGCCCCGTGGCCTGGTCCACGTTCATCACGGGCTGGGACCCGGCGCAGCATGGCGTCTTCGATTTCGTCGAGCGCGATCCGGCGACCATGCTGCCGTTCTCATCCATGGCTGAGACTTTGCCCCCGGCCCACCAACTGGAGATCGGGCCGTGGGCGCTGCCGCTTTCGGCAGCGCGAGTCCGGACGCTGCGCGCCGGCCGTTCGTTCTGGGAGATGCTGGCCGAGCGTGGAATCCCGGTGACCGTGATGCGCATGCCGGTCAACTATCCGCCTTCTCAGGGCGCGGGACGCGCGTTGTCCGGGTTGGGAACGCCGGACCTGAATGGAACGTTCGGCACGTTTACGTATTACACGGATGATCCTCTCGAGCAGGCGCGCGACGTGCCGGGCGGCAGGATCGTGCCGGTGGCGGCATCTAATCGTCGAGTCATCCTGCCGGTTGAAGGTCCCCCGAATACGCTGCGGCGAGACCGGCGGCCTGTCCTGTTGGACGTCATCGCGGATATCGATCCGCAAGCGGCTGTGGCGCGCATTCAGGCGGGCGAGCGGCAACTCCTTCTCAAGCAGGGGGAATGGTCCCCATGGATTCGCGTGCGCTTTCCGCTGATTCCGCACGTCGCGAGCGTGGCGGGCATGTTCCGCCTCTATGCGCAAGAACTGGCGCCCGGAATCCGCATTTACCGGTCGCCCCTGAATGCCGATCCGTCCGACCCCGCGCTGCCCATTTCCGCGCCGCCGGGCTTCAGCGGGGAGTTGGCCGGGCGCATTGGCCCCTTTTATACGCAGGGCATCGAAGAAGACACGTCGGCTTTGCGGCAGGGGGCGCTATCGCTGCCGGAATATCTGGCGCAGAGCCGCATCGCGATGCGGGAGAGTGAGGATTCCCTCGGCGATTGCCTCACCCGGTTTAAGGATGGTCTGCTGTTCTTCTATTTCTCCGAGATCGACCAGAATTCGCACGTGCTGTGGGGACGGCATCCGGCGGAGCTGCTCGAAACCTATCGGGCGGTGGACCGCGCCATCGGCAGGGTCCTCGACCGGGCGCGCGATCAGACCGTAATCGTGATGTCCGACCACGGCTTCGCGGCGTTCGACCGCGCCGTCAATCTGAATACCTGGCTGCGGAGCGAGGGGTTCCTGGCGTTCGACGATCCGCGGACCGCGGCGGGCGGCGAAATGTTCGCGCACGTGGACTGGAAGCGCACAAAGGCTTACGCGATGGGTTTGAATGCCCTGTATCTCAACCTGGCGGGGAGGGAAAAGAACGGAATTGTGCAGCCCTCCGAGCGCGCGGCGCTCCTGGCGGACCTGACCCGGCGGTTGCGCGAGTTCCGCGATGCGGATACGAGCCGCCCGGTGGTGGCGGACGTCTCGGCCGTGGGGCCATCGGCGAGCCGGTTTGCGCCGGACCTGATTGTGGGGTACGCGCCGGGCTACCGGGCATCGTGGGAGACCGCCCTGGGCGCGGCTCCGGCCGGCACGGTCCAGCGGAACGACGACGCCTGGATTGCGGACCATTGCATCGCGGCCGGCGCTGTTCCGGGAGTGCTGCTGGGCAACCGGCGGCCGCGGGTGGCGGACCCGCGGCTGAAGGACCTGACGGTGACCATCCTGCGGGAGTTCGGGGTGGGGCCGGGACCGGGCATGACCGGCCGGGCGATTTACTGAATGCGGTCGGCGAAGTATGTACGATATGATCAGCCTTGTATCAGGGCACGGCTTTAGACGTGCCGCTCCGGTACGGAAAGGAAGTCGGGCTTTAGCCCCTGGCCATGGCTAGACCGGCGCGCAACGCACACCCGGACGGTATCCTGAGTTCCGGGCGAACGTTTTTCGCCACTACCAGGACCAGCCAAGGGCGCTCTTTGTTACAGTCGGAACGCAATGCAACATTGATGATTGAAGTGCTGCGTTCGTATGTAGCGGCCGGGAAATTTCCTGCAGCATCGGGAATACATTGCCGCGAACCCCGTGAAAGCGGGATTGGTCGATTCGGCGGAGGCGTTCCCGTACTGTTTTGAGTACCTGGCAATATGAAAGAAGGCGGGGGCTGAAGCCATGCCCTGATACAGGGCCTGAGTCGGGCGTAATCATGATGTCGAAATCCATCAAGATCGATTCCGGTTTGTGGCAGCGGGTCGAGCAGCGTGCGAAGGAGGCGGGGTACAGCTCGCCCGAAGAGTTCATCGAGCACGCCATCGAGAAGGAGTTGTCGCGCCTGGAGGACCGCGAAGCGCAGCAGGAAATCGAGCGCCGGCTGAAAGGTCTTGGATACCTGGAATGAACGGCTGGAGCCTGATGGCCCTCGGCGGCGTGTGCGGCGCCATCATGGCGTGGGTTTTCCGCCGCTCCACGGACCTGGCGGCCTTGCGCGTGGCAGGCAAGCGGATGCTGGCCCACTTTACGGAGTTCCGGCTGTTCTTCGACGAGCCATGGCTCGTCTGGCGCGCTCAGAAGGAACTGGCAGCCGCCAACCTGCGCTGGCTGGCCCTGATGCTGCGGCCGGCGGCGATTCTGGCGCTGCCGGCGGTGTGGCTTTTCGCCGGCCTCGATTCGATTTACGGCTGGCAGCCGCTGCCGGTCGGCCAGAGCGCGGTGGTCAGCGCGCGGATGGATAGCACGGTCGAAACCGAAGACGCCGCGGCCACCCTCGAGGCGCCGGCGGGGATTGCCATCGAAACGCCCCCGGTGCGAAGCGCGGCGGATGGCCGGATCGGTTGGCGGGTGCGTCCGTTGCGGCCGGTGTGCGGCAGCCTGCGATTCACCTTGCGCGGCAGGATGCTCGATAAAACGATCGCCGCCGGTTGCCGGACGCTGTTTCTTTCGAGGACGCGCCGGCGTTCGCCCCTGGCCTACCTCCATCCTGAGGAGCCGCGCTTACCGGGCGGCTCCGTGGACGCGCTGGAGGTGGATTATCCCGCCGCCCGGGTCCAATTCGCCGGAATGACGCTGCCCTGGGAGGTCTGGTTCCTGCTGGCCTCCGGCGCCGGCGCGGTGCTGGCGCGATGAGGGACTACGTCACGGTGGTCACGGGGGCGCCCCGTTCCGGAACATCGTTGATGATGCGGATGCTCGATGCCGGCGGAATTCCCGCCCTCACCGACGGCCATCGCCCCCCGGACGTGCACAATCCGGGCGGATACTTCGAATACGATCCGGTCAAGCGGCTGGCCGAGGACTCATCGTGGTTGGAGGCGGCGCGCGGCCGGGCGGTCAAGGTAATCTACCGGCTGCTGCCGTATCTGCCTGAGCGGCTCGATTACCGTGTCGTGTTCATGGAGCGCGATCTGGAAGAAGTGTTCGAATCCCAGCGCGTCATGCTTCGCGCCAGAGGCGACCCCGCCGCAGGCCAGCACGAGGACCGGCTCCTGCCGGCTTTAGCCGGGGAACTGCGCAACGCACGGGAATGGCTGGCGCGGCGGCCGGGCGTTCGGGTGCTGGCGGCGCCCTACGCCGGGGTGGTGCGCGAGCCGGCGGACTGGTCGCGCAAGGTCTCCGGCTTTCTGGACGGCGGCCTCGATGAAGCTGCCATGGCCGCGGCGGTCGATCCCACGCTGTACCGGCAACGTGGCCGGGGAAGTCCCATCCCTGAATCCAGCACAAAGCAAAGGACTTAAACGGTCTCGCGCGAATGGGGGTAACCACCCCGTGGCGCCGCACGCCATTGCAGATGACGGTGTGTGTGCCGTAACGCTCAGTCTGAGATTCAGGTCCTTATCGCTATGAGAACAAGAAGAGTGGTCGCCGCGACATTTCTGGTATGGCTGCTGGCTGCGTATGCACAGCAGGCTCCGCAGCAAACCCCCCGGACGCCGGTGGTTCAGCAGCCGAATGCGCCTCTGCAGAAACAGGCGTACAAGTTCGAGGCGGAAGCCCAGTTGGTGGTGCTCAATGTCTCCGCGAAAGACAAGAGCGGCAACCCCGTGGAAGGCTTGAAGGTCAACGATTTCACGGTCACCGAGGACGGTAAACCACAGCAGGTGAAGGTCTTCGAGTTCCAGAAGCTGGAGGAAGACGTGCTGCCGGCGCCTGCGGCCGCCGCCCCTGCGGCAGCCCCAACGCCTGAAGTAGCCCCGCCGCCTCCCACCGTGGCGCCGGCCGTGCAGACCACCATAACGCCGGCCAGACCCGGCGAGATCAAGTACAAGGATAAGCGCCTGCTGGTGCTCTACTTCGACTTCCAGGGCATGCCGCCGGACGATCAGGTTCGCGTCCAGCAAAATGCGTTGAAGTTCCTCAAGACCCAGATGACGGGTTCGGATCTGGTGGCCCTGATGAGCTATGCGGGCGAGTTGAAGGTGTTGCAGGACTTCACCGAAGACCGCGACGCGGCCATCAAGATCATCAACCACCTGGTGATCGGCGAGGCCAGCGAAATGGCCAACGTGGTTGCCGACGACAGCTCCGAGGACACGGGCGCGGCCTACGTCGCCGACGATACCGAGTTCAATATTTTCAATACCGACCGGCAGTTGGCTTCGCTCGAAGCCGCCGTCAAGATGCTGGCCACGCTGCCTGAAAAGAAGGCGCTGGTGTACTTCGGCAGCGGCGTATCGCGGAATGGAATCGATAACGACGCGCAATTGCGCGCCACCATCAACGCCGCGCTTCGCAGCAACGTATCGTTCTATCCGGTGGACGCTACCGGGCTGGTGGCCGGCTCGCCGGTGGGCAATGCCAATGTGGGCGCGGCCGGCGGCAATGGCGCCGGCGTGGGCGGCGGCAGCCGTGGCAGCGGCGGCAATTTCTCGGGCAGCGCCGTAGCCGCCAGGGCCAGCGACGCGCAAGGCTTGCAAGACACCCTCTACGCCCTGGCGAATGACACGGGCGGCAAGCTGTTTGTCGATAGCAACGACTTGGCGGTGGGCATTGTCCAGGCCCAGAAGGACATTTCCAGCTATTACATCCTGGGCTACTACACCACCAACGCCGCTTTGGACGGCAAGTTCCGCCGCATCAACGTCAAGGTCAACAACACCCAGATCTCCAAGCTGGACTATCGCACCGGGTATTTCGCTTCCAAGGAATTCAAGAAGTTCGATTCCTCCGACCGCGAGCGCCAACTTCAGGAAGCCCTCATGCTCGGCGACCCGATGACGGACCTCTCCATCGCGCTCGAAACCGACTACTTCCGCCAGGCGAGCGACCGCTACTACGTGCCGATTTCGGTCAAGCTACCGGGAAGCGATCTGGAGCTTGCCAAACACGGCAACGCCGAAAGCACGCGCCTGGACTTCATCGGCGAAGTTCGAGACCCCAAGAATCAGGTTGTCGGGTCCGTGCGCGATTTCATCACGGTCAAGCTGAAGGAAGAGACTGCTTCGCAGTTGGCCAAGAGGACCATCGCCTATGACACCGGCTTCGTTCTTCCGCCGGGATCGTACTCGGTCAAATTCCTGGCCAGGGAGAACGAAACCGGCAAGATGGGGACGTTCGAGGCCAAGTTCGTAGTGCCCAACCTGAGCGTCACCGCGAATGCGAGTTCTCTCCCGATCAGCTCGGTGGTTCTCAGCAACCAGCAGGAGAAGATGACGGACACGATTGGCGGCGCCGGGATGAACATGCGCCTGTTCAACTACAATCCCCTGGTGCAGAACGGCCAGAAGCTGGTCCCCAGCGTGACGCGGGTTTTCCGCAAGGACCAGGAAATGTACGTGTTCCTGGAAGCGTACGAACCGACAGCCGCCAAGACGCAGCCCGTGATCGCCACTTTGGCGTTCTACCGAGGCAATGTCAAGGCGTTTGAATCGGCGCCGGTTCAGATCGAGAATGGGCTGAACCCCGATACCAAGGCCGTGCCGGTGCGATTCGTCGTGCCGCTTTCCAAGATCGAGCCGGGCAAGTATACATGCCAGGTCAGCGTGCTCGATCCGAGCGCGCAGAAATTCGCCTTCTGGCGCGCGCAAATGTCACTGTTGCCGTAAATAGTCCACAGGGATCGCGTGGCAAGGTGGGGCAGGCGCTTTCGCCTGCCAACGCCCTTTAGCGGCAGCATCCCCAAGAGCGGTTACGCACCGCGGGGGTCCGGCGGGGGGGTTGCCGGACGCCTTGACCGGCGCGGCATGGTAAATTATGGATGAAATGCGGATTTTCCTTTCATCCGTGACATACGCCGCGACGATTGCGCTCTTCTGCCTGGGCGCTTCCGCGCAAAGCCCGCCCAGTGCACCCAGCCCGCCCAGCACGCCCGGCAAGACCGCGGCGCCGGTTATCGAAGCGCCGCCCATCCCGGCGCGGCCTCTCGCCGACTACCAGGGGCGAGGTCCGGCCGGCGCGGTTACGGTGGCGGGCGAGTTCACCGGGCACTCCGTGGTCACGCCGCTGGCCACCTTCACTACGGAAGATTACGTGGCGGTGGAAGTGGCGTTGTTCGGGACGCCAGGGGCCCGCGCCGCGATGTCTTACGAGAATTTCTCGCTTCGCATCAACGGCAAGAAGCCCTTGCCCGCCCAGCAATATCTGCTGGTGTTCAAGTCCCTCAAGGACCCCGAGTATGTGCCGCCCGATGCGGACAAACCGAAGGACAAAATGGGCAGCGGCCCCGAGTTCGGAAGCACTACCGCGGACCGCGACGGTCCGTGGCATCCGGTTCCATTCGAAGTGACGCACAAGATGGAAGTGCGCGTGGAAAAGGCCTCGCTGCCGGAAGGAGACCGCCCCCTCCCGGAGGCGGGATTGATCTTCTTCCAATACCGCGGCAGGGAAAACAGCATCAGTTCGGTTGAGCTGATCTACACGGGTCCCGCCGGAAAAGTAATCGTTCCGCTTCACCCCTGATGGCGCCGCCCCTTCGCGCTCCGTCTCCGCCCAACCGAGCCGCGAACGTAAGAGAGCGGTTGCGCGCGCGGTTGCGCCCGCCTACCGCTGCGCCCAATACTGGCGCCGCGCTTGCACCGCCAGACCCTTTTGCAAGGCGGTCAACTGGATGGCGCGAAACTCGGAGATGCCCACGGGCTTGTCCGACACGTAGCCCAGGCTGTACTGGTTGCGCAGTTCCTGCTCGATAACGTCGAAAATCCGGTCCACCGGCTGCTTTTTCGAAACTTCGAAGAAGCCGCCGCCGGTTTCGCCCGAAATGCGCCGCAGGACGCGGTCGCCGCCACCGCCGCCGCCGAAGATGCCATAAGCGCCGGGGTCGGCATACAGAATGGAGTAGACCATGGTATCGGCGCGCTGCGCGGCGTCCACGGCATCCTGTAAAGCGCCGTAGCTGCCGATGTCGACGCCGTCGGTGAGCAGGATCAGGGCTTTTCGGCCGGTCTGCTTCTTCATGATTTCATCGGCGGCGCGCACCACGGCGTCGTACAGCAGCGTGCCGCCGCCATGCTGCATGCGCAACTGGCTCTCCGTCTCCGTATCCACGTAGGCCAGCGCATCCTCCAATTTGCCGACAGAAGACGTAAGGTCCTGGCGAACGCGCACGGCGCTGTCGAACTGCATGAGGAAGACGCGGTCCTTGTTTTCGCGGACCACGTGGTCGAGAAAGCGCATACTGGCGCCGCGCTCCGCATCGAGCACGCGTTGCTGGCTGCCGCTGGTGTCCACCATCAGGCCGACCGTCAGCGGCAAATCGGTATCGCGCGCGAAATAGCTGATGGTTTGCGGACGGCCATCCTCGGAAAGGGAAAAATCCTCCTTGTTCAGACTGCCGACCAGTTCGCCAGTCTTGTTGCGCACGGTGGCGAGGACGTTGACCACTTTCACGCCGGTGGAAAAGACCGGCTGGTCCTGGGCGCGGGAAAGGCGGACGCCGCAGAGAGCCGCGGCGGTCTGGAGAACGGCGCGGCGGGAGATAAGAGTCTCGATTGGCGGGCGCATCCTTCTAAGTCGATTATGGCATCGCGGCGGGAGCGGCTGGCGGAGGCGCCCGCCCTACCAGCATTTTGCGGACCGCGGCGAAGATTCGCTCCACAGCCGGGCGGCGGTATGCCCACCGTTCGTCGGGCTCCGGCGGATTGACCACCATGGTGGCATTGGCTTCGAAAAGCAAGAGATCCCCGGTGGCGCTCAAGCCGAAATCGATGCCGGCGTAGTCCAGGCCGAGCGTGGCTTGAATGTGGGCGAGCGCCCCCATGGCGACGGGGCCGAGCACACCCGGCATATTCTCCAGGAACTCGGCGTCCTCGGCCCGATGGTTCGCATCTTCCGCCATTTCGGCGGTGAAATAGTGGATTTTCCAATGGCTCGAAATCGCCACGTGGAGCGGATAGAGAGATCCGTCGATCATCATGACGCGGTACTTGCGCACCTTTCCGCCGGCGCCGCGGGCGTTGAGGAACTCGATGACGGTCAATTCCCTCCCCGGAAGCCCGGCCACCGCGCCAGCCAGCGCCTCGGGGCTTTCCACACGCAGAAAATGGCGTCCCGTATGAAAGCCCGGCGTACGCAACAGCAGCGGGAAGCGGAATCCGTGGCGCGCCACCACGGCGGCGGCCTCGGGAGACGAGAGCAGATCCCGGGGCAAAGTGACGGTGGCGGGGGTCACCACGCCCGGGAGCCGGGAAAGCCGCGCATGATCGGCGCGCCCCGTGGCCAGTACCGCGGAAGGCGGATTGATCACCCGCGCGCCGGTGGCAGCCACAATGGACTGCGCCGCAAGCAAGGCGGCCGCGCACAAATCGGCGTCGCCGATGGAATTGAACACCACTCGATGCGGCGGCAAAGGCGCTTGAAAATCGTAGAACTCGGGCGCCACCACGACCGTCCGGAAGACGCGATCGTCCAGGAAATTGCGGGTCGGGATGTTGCCGCCGACCGACGAAACCAGCAACAGCAAATCGACCGGCGGCCCTTCTCCGCGGTAGGGCAGCTTATGAACGGCGCGCCCCTCATACGCCTTGCGCCTGTGCAGGCCGGCGCCGTCTTCATCGCCCAACTCGGCCAGGGCAAGCGCCAGACCCAGGTGCGACGGGCGATGGCGGGGGTCCAGGCGGAGGGCGGTCTCATAGTGCTCGCGGGCGCTCTGGAATTCGCCTTGTTCATAGAGAACGTTGCCGAGATTGGCGTGGCTCATGACGTCGCCGGGATGGCGCGCCGCGGCTTCCGCGTAGGCCGTACGAGCCGCGGTGCGATACCCCGTGGCGTGCAGCAGCGTTCCCAGGTTGTTCAGGGCGAGCCGGTGCGAGGGCTCGCGCGCCAGCACGGCGAGATATGCGTTGCGGGCTTCGGGATTCCGGCCCATTTCGTCCAGCAAACACGCCAATTCGAAGCGCGGACCGGCGCCCTCGGGATCGGCTGCCGCGCGGGCTTCAAGATCGCGCAGGGCGGATTCGCGCGCCCGGCGCCGCGGTTCCTCCGCGTCCGGCGGCGCGCCGCTTTGCTTCGCGCTGGCTTCGATGGCGCGTCCCAGGGCCACCGTCTTTTCCACCAGCAGGTCGATCTCGCGCTCGCCGGTGCGGTGGTTGACGATGGCCACGCGGATTGCCATGCGCCCGCCCACGATGGTGGTAGACGGCGCCACAACCCCGGACTCCTGCAGTTCGATGACAATCCTGGCGTTGATGCGCTGGGCGTCCTCCGCGCGATACCCGAAGCAAACCACGTTCAGCTCCACCGGCGCGAGCAGCTCCAAATCCGCCGTTTCGGCGATGCGGCTTTCCAGGTAACGGGCCAGGGCGCAGGCGCCGGATATGGACGCGCCTAGAGCGTCGGCGCCGTACGTCTTGAGGGTAAACCAGGTTTTCAGCGCACGGAAGCCGCGTGAGAGGTCGGGCCCGTAATCGCATGGCCACGGCGACCCCGCAGCCAAACCCCGCAGTTCCCTTCTCAAATACGGCGCCGATGCGTCGAAAGCCCTGCGATGCAGCACGCCGTCGCGGACCAGAATGAACCCGGCATCGTAGGGCGCCTGTCCCCACTTATGAAAATCGAAGGCGAGCGAGTCCGCGCACTCGATGCCCTTGAGCCGCGGCGCCAGATCCGGCGCCAGAATCGCCAGCGCGCCATAGGCGCCATCGACGTGGAACCATAGCCGCTCGCGGCGGCAGATGGCGGCCAGCGCTTCGAGGCCGTCAATGGCCCCGGCGTCGACGGTTCCGGCGGTTCCCACCACCAGGAACGGCGTAAGGCCCGCGCGGCGGTCCGCATCGATGGCTTGCTGGAGGGCGCCCGTATCCATCCGATGGCGCGCGCCCACCGGAATCAGGCGAAGCGCGTCGCTGCCGATGCCGGCGATGTCCATGGCTTTCCCGATGCAGTTGTGGGCCGCCGAGGAGGCGTAGGCTGCCAGCTTCCGGGAACTCCCGGAGAGGCCCGCGCACCGCACTTCGAACCCAAGCTCGGCGTCGCGGGCAACTACGACGCCGATGAGGTTGGCCATGGAGGTTCCCGTGACGAACAGGCCGGAGGCGCTTTCCGGAAAGCCGAAGAGGCGCGCCATCCACCGGACAATCTGGCGCTCCACCTCGATGGGAGCGTGGTCGCGTCCTCCGAGGTTGCCGTTCAACCCCGCCGCGAGCATCTCCGCCACGATCCCCACGGGCGTGCCGCCGCCATGCACCCAGCCCAGGAAGCCGGGGTGGACGTTGCCGGCGGCGAAGGGGAGGATATCGCGCATGAACTCCTCATGCACGGCCGCAAGATCGGACGGCGCCCTGGGCAGTTCGCGGTGGAAGCGGGCGCGCACCTCGTCCGGAATGGGTTGCCAAACGGGACGTTGGCGGATGTTCTCGACGTAATCGAGGATGTCGTCCAGCATCCGGTGGGCCTGGGATCGAAAGGCCGGCCAATCGGCGGGGTCAAGGGATCGATCCTGGTTCGTCATGAGTGGCGCTGCTTCAATTATGCGTCACAAGGCGTATCGGCAGTGGCGGTTTCCGCCGATAGGGCAGTTAAAGGTAAATGGCACGGCTCGTCTATTTCAGCTTCCCGGCGCACGGGCACGTCAACCCCACGCTCCCGGTCATGCGGGAGTTAATCCGCCGGGGCGAGCAGGTCAGCTATTTCGGCGCGGAGCGGTTTCGGCTGGGCGTGACGGAGACGGGTGCGCGGTTCCGCCCCTACCCGGCGGAAATCCGTCCGCCGGACCCGGGGCCCGGACCCTTTGCGCGTGTATCGTCGACGCTCGAAATCCTGCTCGAATGGACCCGCGCGGCGCTCGACGGCCTCCTGGACCGGGTGCGGACGCTCCGCCCCACGCACGTCATGTTCGACAGCTTCGCGCCGTGGGGACGCCTTGTCGCGCAAATCTTACAGCTCCCGACGATCGCATCGATCCCCAGCATTCTGGTAAACCCGGAGATCGACGCAAAGTATGGGTCCGGCCCGGGTGTGGCGCAGAGCGATCCGCGGCTGACGGTACGCTGGTACGCCGAATTTCGGGCGCGCTGCCACGCCGGCCTCCTCGGTTACAACCTCTCCGAGATCCCCTCGCCGCCTCAGTTATTGCAGACCTATGGCGACTTCAACGTGGTCTATACGTCCCGCCTGTTCCAGCCTTCGGTTGAGGCGTTCGACGGCCGGTTCCAGTTTGTGGGGCCGTGCTTCGAGTTCCGTCCTGAAGCCCCGCCGTTCCCGTTTGAACGCCTGGATGGCCGGCCGCTGGTTCTGGTCTCTCTAGGCACGGTTTACGGGAACCAACCGCGATTTCTGCGCATGTGCCTGGAGGAACTGGGGGACTCTCAATGGCAGGTGGTCTTGTCGACGGGAGGATGTGTTCCAACGAAGGACCTTGGGACGGCGCCGGACAACTGCACGGTTTGTTCGGGCGTTCCACAAATCGAGATTCTGCGGCGTTCGGCGGCTTTTGTCACGCACGGCGGGATGAACAGCGTACAGGAAGCGCTTTACCATGGCGTTCCCCTGGTTCTGGCGCCGCAGGCGGCCGATCAGTTCTGGATATCCGCGCGAGCGTGCGAGCTTGGCGCCGGCTTGGAGTTGGACCCGCTTCGGATGGAAGCAGGAGCCATTCGCGGCAGCGTGGCGAAGATCTTGTCGAGCGCGTGCTACGCGGCCGCGGCCGGCCGAATTGGAGCATCGCTGCGCGCGGCAGGTGGGCACATGCGGGCAGCGGATGAAATCCAGCGCTTTGCCGGCAGCGGCTCCCGCGACTCTCCCGATATACTTGGTAGCAGGCGGTAGCGCCATGAGCGAATACAACGAAGAGCTATCCCAGCTTGTTGCGCAGTTGAACCGGGCGGCGCCAAGCCAGAAGGCGGGCGCGCAGCGGGCGGCGCAGTCCACGGCGTCGCTCGACCGGCTGCTGGAACTGGCGGAGCGGCGCGGCGCTTCCGATATCGTGCTGGTAGCAGGCGCTCCGGCCATCCTGCGCATCGGCGGCACCCTGGCGCCGGGAGTAGGCGAAGCGCTCGATCCGGAGGACGTTCGCGGCCTGGTGGCGCCGCTGCTTGAACCTTGGCAAATGGAGGAGCTGCAAAAGAAGAAATCGGTGGATCTGAGCTTCGCGCGCGAAGGGCTGGGGCGTTTCCGCATGAACATCCACCACCAGCGGGGCACGCTGGCGGCGAGCATCCGCCTGCTGCCATCGCGCATTCCCACCATCGAATCGCTGCGGCTGCCGGCCACGCTGGCGAAGTTGGCCGAGCGGCGGCAAGG
>CAYWHA010000067.1:0-24713 GCA_964457555.1 uncultured Solibacteraceae bacterium | reverse complement strand
GCCAGTCGAGCGGGGCCGAAAGAAGCTTGGAGATCCGGGCGCGGGCTGTTTCCGAGGGAGGGGAACCGCAGGCGAGGAGGAGATCCAGTTCGGGGGGCAAAACGGTCACCCCCGAATTCGCACGAAAGTATCGGTGGCAGCCGCCGGGCGGCGCATTCTCGATGTGAGGATGCCGGTCCGGGCGAAGGACTTCTCGCAATCGGCCGAGGACGGACCGCGCATATTGCCTTCCATGTAGGCGAGGCCCGGACACCGCGTGCACGATCCCAGGTGACCGCATTGCGAGCAGCCCTCCAGGTCGCGCGCGCGAATCGAACGGACTTCCTTCAACTGGCTCGAAAGACGCCAGATGTCCAGAAACCTCTGCGTTCTGACATTGCCGCAGGGCAGCGGAAACCGCACGCACGGGTACACGTCCCCATAGGGGGACACGTAGCGTGCGGTGTGGCCCGCGCTGCACGGGAGGCCGTCCAGAACATCGTCGTCCACGGCGACGGGAGGCTTGCAAAACTCCTCCGCGTTCCCCACGATCTCGGGGTAATTCAGGGATTGCGGTTTGCGGGCGACCATTCCGGCCGTGGCCACGGCGGACATGGGAGTCCTCTCTCCGCGCTCCCCGCTGACGCGCATCCTCCGCTGGGTTTTCGACTTCTCCCGCCTGCGCGCCGACGGCATCATCGCCAGATCCTCAACTATTTCCGCGCTCAGAAGCTGCTTTCCAGCGGAGTTGTCGAGGGTCTGAACAACAAGGCTAGAGTCACCATGAGAAAATCCTACGGTTTCCGGAGCTTCCGCTGCCTCGAACTTGCGCTCTATCACTCACTTGGCAAGTTGCCCGAGCCGGAATCGCCCCACGAACTCTTCTGACGAACCTGGCTCTTGGATTGGGTTTCGGAAAGGGATACCCGCTGGTAGTTTAGCGGCTACGCGCGTGCTGTCAAATCCCAGCCGGCTGGCAGCCGGACGGCAAGCAGTGGTATGCTCGTGTCTGCCCGGCAGGGCGGATTCTTCGGGAGTGCGTTCGGAAAGGCGTACCCGTCCTCCATTTTGTCGCGCCAGTCGGGCGCAAAAACGCCCCGGCTCTCGCTAGGGCCAACTTTCCTGGTTTCGCTCCTTTCCGCATCACAGTCGGTTTGACTTTTCAATGGCATGGGAGATTTGCAGGTGCCCACGATGGGAACGATTCACAACAAGGGAGTGCTCGTCGGTGGCCTGATCGCCGGTGCCGTGCTCAGCATGAGTGATATGTTGCTGTACGGATCTGTCCTGAAGGCGCCAATGGAAGCAGCCTGGAGAGCGGCCGGGAGGCCGACGATGACCGATCTCCAACGGACCCTCGAAGTGCCGGCGTCCATCTTCCTCGACTTTGTGGTCGGCATAGTCCTCATGTGGTTGTATGCGGCCATCCAGCCCCGCTTCCGCGCCGGCCTCGGGACCGCGGTGAGAGCCGCACTAGTCGCTTGGTTCCTGGCGGCATTGCTTTGCGCGGCATTCATGTTTCAAGGGGTGATGCCTCTAGGCATCATGAACATCACGATACTCGTCCTGCTGGTGGAGTATCCGCTCGCCGTGGTCCTCGGCGCCAGACTCTACGTGGACGGCGCCGTTATGGCTCCGCCTTCTTGAAATCTTAGATGATCTAGACCGACCATAATGCATGTGTTTGCGGCGACATATTCCGGCATAACTCAGATGGATCCCCCGTACAAGTCCTTTTCGCGGTGGGCGCGAACCTCTTCAACCATCTGCGGATGGATATCAACGCGGCGGCGTCCGGAAACCGAAGAACGCCCAGCGAGCGACGAGGCCACACTCCCACAACCGGCGCAAGCGGCGGCGGGTGACATCCTCGTTGCCTCCGACCAGGCGCACGATCTGCGCGGCCGGACAGAACCGGTACCGCAAAAAGGGCGTCGAGGATATCGAGGTCACGGTCGGTGATCTGTCCGGGGCGCCCTGCCTCGGGCCGGATGAATCTTGAGAGAAAAATGCTCCCCCCGTGGTCAGCCTCAGCCGGTGGGCTGTTCCGGATCGTTGGCGGAACCCCCCTCGGCCTCGCCTTCGGGCCGCACGCCGCCGGTCCGAGCCGACCGGCTATTTCCACGCCGTCCGACACGTTCCGCTTTCCCATCCGCGCGCGACGGATCAGCCGGGGCGCTCAAGGTCGGAGAGGGCCGCTGACGTTTCCGCGACGCGGTTCAACCCGAGCGAGTGAATCTGGCGCCGGGAACGCTCCGAAACGCGTTTCGAAACCCAGGAAACGCAAGCTAAACCCCGGCATGACGCCAAGAATAACGCGAGAGTAACGCGGGTCCTGGAAGTGACGCGGGGGGAGTTTTCGCGCGGCCCGCATTATCGGAAAAACTCATCCAGCGGTTCGCTAAAGCACTGATTATTAAGGCGGTTGCTGATCGATTTCGCCCCAACGCATCACCGGTCCTGCCGCCCAGTTTCACCTGTCGACTCCAAAGGGCCGTTCGCGTTATTCCGGCGTTATATTAACGCGACAAAAGAAATGAGCGGGGCGGGTCAAGAGGAAAATCGGGCTGAGGTTCGGCTCAGGCGCGGCAGGGCGGTGAGGGCTGCGCCATACACCAGCAGAGAGAGGAACAAGGCGGCCTTGCGCTCCTGGTGCATGTCTTCGGCGAGCAGGCGGTATGCGCCCAGCGTCATCATGGGGTACGCCAAATGCCCAAGCTCCCAATTGTTGCGGCGCGCGCCCATCCAGGCGAGCAGCAGACCGGAGGCCGTCAACACTCCCGTGCGCATGGTGGCGCAGTAAGCATGACTGGCAGTGGCGCCGAGCGCGGCATGATAACCGGTCGTCAGTGCGCCCGCCAGAGCGCCCGCCGCCAACCATGCCAGCATCGCGGCGATCGCCATGCGGTTGATGCGGACCGTGCGGCCATCGCGCGAAGCGGCATAGTGTGTGGCCAGGAGGTAGCATAGGGCGGCCAGCGTCGCGCCGGCCCAGAGCGCCGGTTGGTTCCGTGTGGCGACTTCGGCGCCCAGCAGGAACGCGCCGGCGCGCGGCAACGCGGAATACGCCAGCGCGAGGGCCAGGTATATTCCTCCATGCACCTGCAGGGTCACGCGCCTTGACAAGCCGCCGGCCCAGAGGCAGACCACGGCTAGGACGGCCCACACTGCGGCGGCCGCCGTTGCGGAGAGCAGGATGCGCGTGCCGGTCAACGCCAAAAGCAGAGCGAAGGTGGAGTAGGTGTAGAAGTTGCGGCCGCGCGCGCGGTTGTGGTCCAGGCGGGCAAAGGCCACCAGGTAGCAGGCGGCGGCGCAGGCCAGCGCCAGGGCTGCGATGGCGGGAGCCTCCTTCGAAAGACTCAACCCTCCGCCGACGCCGATGAGAAACGCCAGCGCGCACTGCGCCGTTTCGAATCCGGTGAAGGTGAAGCCGCGCAACAAGGTGCGCACGATGGTGCTCGAAAGATAAATGGCAAGCAGGGCGGCCTGCGCCACCAGCAGCCAGCTCTGCGGGATGGGGGCATAAGCTTGCGGCAGCCCGCGCGCATTGGTGACCAGCCAGGTGGCCAGCAGCACGGAAAGATCCGCCGCGGTGGCGGCCAGCCAGCGCTCGCTGAGCCAGTGGTCGAGGCAGGCGGAGACTTCCACGGCGGCGGCCGCACCCAGGAAGACGAAGGTAAACGGAAGGACGTCGTGGGTGGCGAGCAGCATCGCCGCCGCCGTGCCTAAGCCGGCCAGCATGGCGATGGTAGCCACCACCAGCAGGCTCTTGCGCCAGGAGATTGCCAGAGCGAGGACGGTAAAGGAGAGAAGGATGGCTCCGGCGGTCCAGGTGGAGATTACGTGAAAGCGGAGGGTGGCTTCCCAGAGGAGGGGACATAGCACCAGCACGGAGGTCACGCTGTGGAGCGCGGTTTCCAGGCGGCGATCGGCGGGTGTGCGCCCGGCCCAGACCAGCCAAAGAACGGCGTAAAGGATGCCCACGGCGACGCCCGCACCTGAGGAAAGGACCGCCGATTCGGTCAGCGCGCGCAATAAATACGCTCCGGCAAGACCGAGCAGGGCGCGGCCTGCGAGGGGCAAGAAGGAGGCGGGCGCGATTTCGTCGAGACGGGGGTCGTGAGAGGGTGGAACGGGCGCTTCCGGAGGCGCGGGTTGGGCCTGCCCGGTTGCAGCGGAGATTTCCAGTTGGCGCTCGATTTGCGCGACGCGTAGCGCTAGATCGCGGACCTCACTCCGCAGATCGCTCCAATCCGGAGCGGCCACCGGTTCGGGCTGCGGCATGGCAACCTCCTTGGCTAACGTCTAATCGCCCAAAGCTTCGGTAGTTTTCCGCTCCGGCCACGGCGGCAGGAGCTTGACCAGGACCACGAAAATCACAAACGGCAATATCATCAGGCCTATGGCTGTCAGCAGCCCTTCGCGCGCAGCGAATTCCAATTTGAAGCTGGTGTAACCCAGGAAACTCTTCGAGAACAGTTGCCCTCCGATCACCACGTTCCAGCGCATGGCGAAGATGCCGATCATCACCAGGAGGCCTGACGCCACATAAATTGCCCGGCGCGCGGCCGCCCGGATGGGGAACAACTGCGTCAACGCCAGCAACGCGAGCGGCACGAGCGTACCGATGCAAATTTGCAGGATCACCTGCGACGCCCACAGGCGCGTGTGCACCATGAAATCGAGCGAGCGGAAGGATTCGCCGGCCTCGTAGGTGCGGTGCACCAGGTCCAGCATTTCCAGCGAGAAATCGATGACGAACGTGTAGAAAAGGTACTTGGCGATGGCGTCCACGCAGGGCATATCGATGGGCATCTTCTTGAGCTTCATGGAGGCCATATAGAGGAGCAGCACCCCGGCAATGCCCGAAGCCATGGCGGAGAACAAAAACACCACCGGCATCAGGGGGGTGGACCACCACGGGTTGGCTTTTACGGAGCCGAAGATGAAGCCCACGTAGCCGTGCAGCAGGAACGCGGAGGGAATCCCGATGACGGTGACGGCGAAGCCCACTTTATCGTCGATGCGGCGCGCGGCGGGGCTGACGTTCATGGACCCCAGCGTGAGCGCTTTGTAGACCAGGCCCGTCCATCCGTTGGTGGTTTGCGCCAGACGCACGATATCGGCGCGGTATTCGAGCCAGATTTCGAGCAACAGCACGGCCATCAGGTACCAGAGGTAGACGAAGCCGAACATGGCCATGGCGGAGGAACTGTGCGGAGTGAGGTACATCTCCATGGAGCGCTCCGGATGGCCCAGGTGCAATTGCAGCGGCAGCGGGGCAACCAGCAGAAAAGCCAGAGCGGTGAGCAGAGCCAGGCGGTAAGTGGGGCGCACGGCATCCACCTTGAACACGCGTTCGAGCGAGGCCAGAATGAACGCGCCAGCCACCAGGCCGGTGATGTACGGGTAGAGCACAATCAGCAGGCTCCACTGCAGCGCCACCTCGTTCGGATACATGAAGCCTTCAACGCCGGGAATCATCGCATCGCTCCTATCGCACCGATCCGTCGAGATCCTTGTAATAGACTTTGGCGCCGGTCGCCATGTACGGTTTGAGGACCTGGACCTTGTTATGCCGCAGATATTCGTGCACCGGGTCCTGGGGATTCTTAAAGTCCACCAACTGCCGGGCGCCGGTTGGACACGCTTCGCAACAAGCCGTGGTCAGGCCCTGCGTGATGCGGTGGTAGCAGAGTGTGCACTTGTCGGCGGTATTCGTCTCGGGATGCAGATAACGGCAGCCGTAGGGGCAGGCCTGGATGCAATAGCGGCAGCCCAGGCAGTAGTTCTTGTCCACCAGCACGACGCCATCGGGACTGACGAAGGTGGCGCCCACCGGGCAGACCTGCACGCAAGGCGAATCGGCGCAGTGGTTGCAGAGCTTGGGCACGAAGAAGCTTTTCACGTCCGTGCGCGTGTCCGCAGGGAAGCCGTCGATATCGCCGTTGGGCGAATCCACGTGCGGCTGCTGGTCTTCGCCCACCTGGTAACGCTCCACCCAGGTGCGGAAATAACCCTGGGGAACCTGGTTTTCCTTCGAGCAGGCGCGCACGCAGTTGCCGCAGCCGATGCACTTGTCGATGTCGACGATCATGCCCCACCAATGCTCCGCTACGTTATAGGATTCGCTGGGCGGAGCGGCGCCTGTAATCTGCTCGAGCGTGGCGCCCACGGAGGCCAGGATGAGCAACTTGCCGCCCGCCGCAAATAGATCTCGCCGGCTTAAATCCATGTTTGGCTCCTCATAGATGCGGGTTATGGGGTTGATGGCAGGCGGTACAGAGCGCGCCACCGGAATGTTCGGCGGTCACCACCTGCGGAAAGTCATTGGGCTTGGCGGCATCCTTTTCATGGCAGCGCCGGCAGAGATTGGCGACATCCGGTAAGGCTGGCTTGTGGGCCGAAGGATCGTCGGCATTGGCGTGGGCCGCTTGCGGGCCATGGCAGGCTTCACAGGAGACATGGGCGTGCTTGCCGGCGGCGCGTGCCTTGGCCTGGTCGTCGTGGCACATGACGCAGGTGTCCTGGCCGGCGAAAGCGACGGGGTGCTGGCGGATGCGGTCGAGAGCCGCCGCGTCATAATGGCCGTACTTGCCGAAAGCCTTTGGGATCAATGCGGTGCGGATCAGCAGGAAAGCCGCAATACCCACGACCAGGACGACAGCGGGGCGAACGAGATGACCCGAGTCACGCAGAAACTGGCGCAAAGCCCCTCCTTTTCAAGGGAACGCTTGGCTCGGACCTAGCAAAACAGGTTCCAAACGGTCTTAAAGTAGAAAATATCAACAATCAGCGGCTATTTGGTGAATTTTACGACGGATGGGCGGGCATTCACAGCCTGAAATAGGGGCAAATCACCCAGACTGGGTGAAGGGATACTACACCGGCGCTGCCGCCGCACCTTCCGAAATCGCCTTCGCCGGAAACGATGTGATGTCATGGGCGATGTGAGAATGGCGCTAGACGCGGATGTGGTAGTGGCGGCGATGCGGAGTCCGAGCGGAGCGTCGGCTGCCATTATCCAGGCGGCGCGGCGTGGGAAGGTTGCCCCGTAAACACGCCTTCACCGCGGCGCCGTGCAGGAGACAATTTCGACCCCGTCGCCGAGCGCTGCCCTTCGCAGATCGGCGTCGAGCGTTGCCAGGGGTAAGCCTTCCCGCTGAGCCAATTCCAGGTAAGCGGCATCGTACACGGAGAGCCGGTGAGTGCGGGCTATGCGGAAGACCGCGTTTTCGTCCGGAGACCGGTCCACTCGGACACGAAGCAGGGAGAGATTCAGCAGAAAAGACGCGGTATTGGATTCCGTGATTTGCCGCCGGCGTTCGTTCACGATCAGGATGTTTCGCACCTCGAACCACCACAGCGACGGCACGACGCCCTCCTCGGCGCGCATTCGCTCGAAAGCCGAGCGGGCGTCGGGGTGGTCTTCATCGTCGAAGGCCCAGCACGCGGTGGTCGATGCATCCAGCACGAATGCCATTAGGACTTGCGTCCCTCATTGCGGGCCGATAGCAACTCCCCGAGCGTGATCCTGCCAGTGCGTTTACCAAGCTCCCGGATGGCGGCCAGCGCTTTGTCGACTTCCTCCTGCCGCCGGTCGACCTCGGGCACGATCCGCGCGATCCGGCGCCCGTGACGGGTGATAATCAGCGTGGCGCCCCGTTCCACCTCGTCAAGGAGTTGGGGAAGATGAACTTTAGCTTCCGAGGCTTGAATCTCACGCATGTAATCAACCAGTCGAATCAACTAGTCTCATTGTATCACAGAAGCCGCGTCAACTCTCAGAAGTCGTTAGGTTAAGACAATGACGTAAAGCGCGTACCGGTTCAGATAGCCTCCGGCCCCTTCCCCCGCCGCCCTGAGCGATCCCCGCCGAGGCTGCGAGTCCGTCGATCACGACGCCGTAAGTTGTACGAGTGGCGCTCCTGTGTCCGGCGACAGCCCCTTTGCTATTGGCCGCGGAAGGTGATAAGTGTCTTAGCCAAATGCTGTTGCTTTCCTACCGGGCAGACCGCCGAACCCTTGCCTATATGGCGGTCACCACCGCGCTGCTCATTACGCAATGGAACCTGGCGGCGCTCCAACCGGCGCTTTATGCGTGCTCCCTGTTCACGGCGATTTCCGTCGCCATCATCGCGCACAACCATAATCACGTGCCGTTGTGGAGATTCCGGCTTCTGAACATTCTCACCGAGTACTGGCTGACGCTGTTCTATGGCTTTCCGGCTTTTGGCTGGATCCCCACCCACAACAAGAACCATCACTTTCTGAATAACAAGAAGGGCGATTACACCATCACCTACCGGATCAGCGAGAAGAACAACATTCTCACTCTTCTGAGCTATCCATCGATCAGCAGCTACTTTCAGCAAAAGCCCATTGCGGACTACCTGAAGACCCTGTGGCGCAGCAACCGGCCGAAGTTCTATTTGGCCGCTTCGCAATACCTCGTCCTGGGGGCATATTACGCCGCGGCGCTGCTTTGGAATTGGAAGAAAGCCGTGCTGTTCATCGTGATCCCGCACCAGGTTTCGCTGTTCAGCGTGCTGATTTTCAATTACGTCCAGCACGTGCACACCGATGAGGAATCGAAGTACGACCACGCCCGTAATTTCGTGGGGTTCATCAACACGGCGCTGTTCAACAACGGCTTTCATACGATTCACCACGACGCTCCGGGCATCCACTGGAGCCAAACCCCGGCGGCGCACCGGAGAATCGCGCACCTGATCGATCCCGCCCTGAACGAACGGAGTTTCTGCTGGTATATTTTGCGCGTCTATCTGCTGGCGCCGTTTCACTCCGGTTTCGGCACCGTCTCCAAACGCCTGGAGAGGCTCCACGTGCACCCACCCGCGGCTTAGGCCCGGTTGCGGTAAAGCGCTGGGTCGACGGCTGGGACCGCGCCCGCTACCGGCGGAGATGCACCAGCAGTTGATGCCCAAGAACAATGGCCGCCAGCAGCGCCGCAATCGCCCAAGTCAGATCGCCCAGAACCCCGTACAGCGCCATCACGCTATCGCTGAAGAGCCGCCCCAAAGAGATTAAGATTGCTGCCCCCGTGATCTCACCGAGAATGTCCCAGCAAAGGAATCGATGCCACGGGTAGCCGGCCGTGCCGCTGGCCAGATTGATCCACGGTCCCAGGGGGCTGAGCAGCCAGCGGGTGATAAAGATGCCAGGCCCGCCCCAGGCCTTTGCTTTGGCTTCGATGGCCTGTAGGTTGGCGCGCCTTCCGAACAGACCGCTGAGCTTTGCGATCGCGGCGGGCCCTCCCCATCGGCCGATGGCGTAGCCGGCCTGATCGCCGAGAATCGAACCGGCGCTGGCAACGCCAAGAGCCCACCAGAGGTTCATGGCGCCTTGCGAAACCATCGAGCCCACCACAACCAGAAGGAGCGTGATGGGCAGTGGCGCTCCTATGGCCGCGATGGTCACAATTCCGAAAAGGGCCGGCGCGCCGTACAGTGAAACCGCCGCGAGCAGTTGATCGTTCATTGCGGCCGGCCGCCGGGTGGATGCGCGGCGGAATCGATGGCGCGTTGCAGTTGGGCTATCAGTTCCGGAACTGGTCGGTTAAGGTCGTGAGCGATGTGGCGAACGGACCGCCGGTCATGCGGCTCCTGTGGTTGAACCCCGACGGCTTGAAACAGTACGGAGGCGGGGACGTGGTGGGTATGGGCGACAAATGGGATGGACATCCAGGCTTGGATGGGCTCATTTTCCGTGCGGATCCGCTGCGCCCGCCGGCCGGCTCTGGAGGCGAAGACGAAAGTGCCCGCGAGCGCTAGCGTGAAAGCGAGCCCAACAGCCAGCGTGCGCCGCCACGTTTCTCCCACAATTCAATATACAGCCCGCGAAGCGTGCGCCTCATCTGGCATTCTGGCATATTCTTTTGACCCTGGCCTGGACCACGCTATTCATGGCAAAGACGATCATTCGGGCGTAATCCTCGCGCGTGATGATGCGCTCGACCAGGGCATCCTTGAGCTCATCGAGTGTGATCTCCATCTAAGGCCTCCGTTCTGAAGCGGCGGCAGGAAGTCAGGGTGACGGCAATCGCGAACGTAGGCCAGTCATCCCTGCCCTCCAGGGCGTCCGGGACGAGTAGATGCATCGCGCCTCCAGACAACCATAGCTAATGCCATTAGGTTGCCAAACAGGGCAAGTCTCGCAAAATCAGAGCGCCGTCGCGCACAGCGCAAACCCACCGGGCATTTCTTACCTTCACCCGGCGTATCGGACCGCACGTTCAAACCCGAAACGTGCCGGCAAGTGACTGATGCACCGGAAGATTTTGGGCATTTGCCCAAAATCGAAGATCCCGCCATTTAGAATCAGCGTGTTACGCTTCGGGTTGGGCATTTTGCCCAAATCGCATCCGAATCGAGCGTTTTTCGCAGTTGCTAAGCGCATTCACGCGCGCCGATACATCCGCTGTTATGATGACGTCTGATATCGCGGGCCTTTCATGATCGGCGAAATCCTTGACGGCAAGTACCGCATTGACCGGCAACTGGGCGCTGGGGGCATGGGTAATGTTTATCTCGCCACGCACCTGGGGACCACGCGCGTGGTGGCGGTAAAGGTGATCGCTCCCAGGTGGGCGTCGGACCCGCATTTTCTGGCGCGATTTCAGCGGGAAGCGCAGGCGTGCGGGCGTCTGCGGCACGGGAACATTGTCAACGTAACCGATTTCGGAATCGCGGCTTCGAGGAAGGGCGAGATCCTTTACCTGGTGATGGATCTGTTGGACGGGCAGACGCTCTCGGACTTTCAGCGGACCCAACCGCGGCCCGCGCTGCCTCTGGTGGCCGACCTTCTGGACCAGATTGCCCTGGCGCTGGATGAGGCGCATCGGCATGGAATCGTTCACCGGGACCTGAAGCCCGAGAACATCTGGTTGGAACCGACGGGCCGGGGCGGATACACGGTGAAGGTGCTGGATTTCGGGGTAGCCAAGATGAAGCTGCCGGGCGATCCCGAAGCGCGCCCGGCGCCGGAGCCAGACGGGTTGGGCGATTTGCCCGCCATGGAGAGTGAAGCCGAGACAATCGCGATGGAGATGCGCTTTCAGCCACCGCGAGGAGCGGCCCCAGCCGGGGAGGCGGATACCGTTGCCATGGTGCGGGTTGCGTCCGGTCCGTCGTCCGGGTCCTTTGGTAGCGACAGTGGCCAGACCATGCCGGGAAGCCTGGTCGGGACCCCGGCGTATATGTCGCCGGAGCAGGCAATGGGAATGGAGATCGATTACCGCTCCGACATTTACAGCCTGGCCGTTGTGGCGTACACCCTGGTGTGCGGCGAATTGCCCTTTGCCGGAAAAACGAGCGAGTTGATTGAGTTCCACCGAAGCGGCAGTCCCCGCCCGCCCGCCGCGGTGGCCAAGGCGCCGCGCGACGTGTCTGACGCGATTCTGGCCGGGCTGGCGCGCGACCCTGCCGCGCGGCCCGCGTCGGCGATCGAGTTCGCGCGGCGCTTTCATAACGCGGTCGACGCCGAGTTTTTCGCGTTGCGAAGAGCCAGGGCATTTCTGTTGCAGCACCTCACCACGTTTGCGTTCCTGATGGCGCCCATCTATGCCGGCCTGTTGTCGGCCGTCGCGCTGGCCGGGCGCCTGGCCGGCAAGCTGCTCCCAGGATCGATGCTACGTACGGTGCTGGTCCCGCCCGCGGCGGCCATCCTGCTGGTCTTTTCCGACAACGCAATTCGGGCAACGGCGGCGCTCATAGCCATGGACGAAAAGGTCCGGGTGAGGAAGTTCGTCGCCTTCCGGGTCTTATGGAGGTTGCTGCAAGCGATGCCGGCCCTTGCCGTCACACAGGCCCGATCGTTGTTCCTGTTTGGGCCCGGCTGGGTGACCGGCGACTGCCTGTGGCCGGTAGTCTCGGTGGTTGAGAACTTACGCGGAAAGGCAGCCGTGCTGCGTTCGCGGAGTCTGATGAGGGGGTTGAACTCAGCCGGACGAGCCCTCGCGATCCGCCATCTGGCGCTGGCGTTGCTCGCCATAGCGGAGTCGGTCAAATCCGTGACCTTCCGCTCGGGAGCCGGTCACGCGCAGAACTCGAACAATGCTGCGTGGTTCCCGGTCTTCGCCATATTCGCGGCGGCTCCGTTGTTCTTGTACGACCGCTCGGCTGCGCAAGAGGAAGGTCCGTTGCTGCAATTGAACCGCACGCCGGAGATCCGAACCACGGCGGGTCTGCTCTCGGTGAGTTCGATGGTCTGGTTGGCGATCGTCGCGGTTTACCTGATGTACCAGCCGCTCAAACTCTGGTTCTTCGGCGCAAGATGAGGGAGGCGGACAAGCGCCGGTTGGAAATCTGCGTCCTGACCCTATCGAGCCGCCGCGATGTCCGTCTATGAATTATGGCCTTGGGCTCGGAGGGGAGCCGGGACCTCGCCCCACAGAGACCGGACAAGGAGCTATGCCATGCCTCTCGACGATCTCCGATATGCGATCCGCACGCTGCGCAAGGCGCCTGGATTCGCGGCCGCGGCAACGCTGACCATCGCGCTGGGTATAGCGGCCACCACCTTGATCTTCAGCGTCGTAAACGCTGCAATTCTACGCGCGCTGCCCTATCGGGAACCGGGCAGGCTGATGCGAGTCGCCGAGAAGAACGACAAGCTGAACCTGCCGCTGTTTGCCACTTCCGTCCTCAATTACCTCTCATGGAAGGAGCAAACCCGGTCTTTCGAGAGCCTGGCCGCCATTGGGTACGGCAGCTTTAACCTGGTGGGCCGTGGCGAACCTGAGCAGTACGCGGGCAACACCGTCAGCCCATCCATCTTCCCAGTGTTGGGAATCCAGCCGGTTGCGGGCCGGGCCTTTCGCGAGGGTGAGGACCGGCCAGGTGGCGCGCGCGTAGCGATGATCGGCGAAGGACTCTGGCGGCGCCGCTTCGGAGGCGACCCGTCCCTCATCGGCGCGACCCTGTCGCTCAACGGAATCGACTACACCCTGGTGGGCGTCGCGCCGGCCTCCTTACCTCTACTGACCAACGGAGACGTCTGGATCCCGCTCATCATCGACCCCGGCCGTGAGGCGCGTCTGAATCACACCATCACAGTCGTCGGCCGTCTCCGGCGGGGAGTATCCTTTTCTCAGGCCCAGGCCGAGATGGACACGATCGTCGCGCGTGTGGGAGCGCAATATCCCGAGGTCAAGGACTGGGGGGTGCGCCTACAGACGTTCCGCGATTTATTCGTATCGGACCGGCTTCGGACCGCCTTGTGGGTCATGCTCGGCGCGGTGGGCTGCGTCCTTCTGATCGCCTGCGCGAACGTGGCGAACCTGCTGCTGTCGCGGGCCGTCGCGCGGCAAAGGGAGATCGCGGTGCGTGTAGCCGTCGGTGCGGCGCGAGGGCGCCTGGTGCGCCAGTTCCTGACCGAAAGCCTGACGGTCTCCCTCTGGGGAGGCGGCGCCGGGATGGTCGCGGCCGTTCTGGCAATCCGCGCCCTGAACCGAAATCTACCGCCAAACCTGCTGCCCGTGCGCGAAATACCGGTCGATTCCACGGTAATGCTATTCGCGTGCGGCGTCACCATGGCTGCGGGCCTGCTGTTCGGACTGGCGCCGGCCTGGTACGCGGTGCGGACCGACTTGAACCAGTTGCTGAAACAAGGCATGCGCTCCGCGGGTGGCGGACGCTCGCTGGTACGAAGCAGCCTGGTGGCGGCCGAGCTCGCGCTGGCCACAGTCCTATTGATTGGCGCCGGCCTGCTGATCCAAAGTCTCCGTCAGTTACAACGCGTGCCACTGGGCTTTCAGCCGGAGAACCTGTTGACGTTCCAACTGACGCCGCCGGCTTCCCATTACCCGGACGTCGCCCGAGGGTGGGCCTTTTACCGTGAGTTGCTGACTTCGCTCAAGGCGCTGCCCGGCGTCCAGGGGGCGGCCATCTCGAGCGGCATCCCCATGGGAGCGGGGTCCTATAATACTTCGCCGGGCAGCGCTGAAGGCAGTTCGCTGCTGCCGGTGGGCGCGAGCATTCCGATCGAGTGGCGGATCGCCAGTCCGGGTTACTTTGACGCCATGGGGATTCCTTTGCTGCGGGGCCGCACGTTTTCCGACCGGGATGACGGCAATGCGCCACCGGTAGCGATAGTTAGCCCTGAGACGGTACGCAAGCTGTGGGGCGACCAGGACCCGCTCGGCCGCGCGATACTGCTGACCGGCAGCCGGCGCTACACGGTAGTCGGCGTGGCCGGCGGCGTGCGCTCCACCGCGCTCGACCGGGAGCCGGCGCCGGCATTGTACATTCCGAGTTCGTACCGCCTGGCGCCGCTGATGGATGTGGTGGTCCGCACACAGGCCCGGCCGGATGCCTTAATGCCCGCGGTGCGCCGGAAGATCCACGAGCTTGACCCGGAGATTCCGCTCTCTAATGTGCGGAGCATGGAGCAGTGGATTTCGAGTAGCGCCGTCCAACCGCGGCTCAATGCCGCGCTTCTGGGCGTGTTTGCGTGCATGGCTCTGGCAATCGCCTGCATTGGAGTCTACGGCGTACTGGCTTACTCGGTGACGCAGCGCGTGCGGGAAATCGGCCTGCGCATGGCGCTCGGCGCCCAACGCGGCGCAGTCTTGGCCCTCATCGTCCGGCAAGGTATGGCGATCGGACTGGCCGGCATCGGCGCAGGGCTGGCGGGATCGTGGGCGCTGAGCCGCGCGCTGGCGACGCTGCTGTTCGGGGTGCGAATGCGCGATCCGCTAATCTACACGGCGGTAGCAGCAATACTGGCCGTGGTGTCGCTGGCCGCCTGCGCCGTTCCCGCCTGCCGCGCCGCGCGCATCGATCCAATGTCGGCGTTGCGCGAGGAGTGATGGCGCCGCCGCCCGGCTCCTCAGGCCTCATTCGCCAGGCTACTGAGCGCGGATGCTACGCGTCGAACAGCCTTCTCTGCTGTCTGCTGTTTGATAAGACCTTCCTTTGCGGCCCCGGTTATCGTGACTTCACAGCGTTGAGAGTCCCCGTCAAGGATTTCCAGGTATACGACGGTAGGATTCATATTCAGAAAGCCTGACTGGATGATCGCCTTCAGCAGTGGGTACGGTGGCTTGTTATCGTCGGTCTGTAACTGCCCGAGTTTCGTAAGCACTGAATATCCGAGCTTGAGCGCCCTCTCCTGCGAGATGTTGAGGGCCAGCTTCTGTGAATAGGATTCCGTCGGCAAGAGCTTCGCCGCAAATTGCGCCCCAATCGAACCCCCTAGCGCGCCGGCTTTACCGACCTCAGGCTGGCCGGAGAGAAGCTCACCGAGCTTGGCCCCGCGTTCGCCGATCTTGCCTAACTCGCGAGCCAGAACGTCGTCATCGCTATCGGACATTGGTACTCCTTCAGCACTCTCCGTCAGAGTTTCTTCAAGTACTCCAGGAGCGCGGCTTTCCGATCCTCAGTTAGCGAAGTGCCGAATGCATCGCCACTGTGGCCGATGTTACTGTTGCCCGGTTGGGTAGTGTCATAGACCCAGCCATTCGCTCCGGCGGCAGTAAGGTCGTTCTGATATCCGACTCTCACCGGATCGAATTCACGGTTTCCCACGGCGAACCTGGCGGGGCGCTGGTCCGGATGCAGCAAATCGTATAGCGTCGGCACCGAACCATTGTGCAGGTATGGGGCGGCGGCCCAGACGCCCGTCAGGGGCCGTGCCAGATATTGCTGGGTGGCGCGCCAGACTGCCGGAGTCGCATCCATGCCTGCCTGCTCCGCCGGGCCGATACCATCGTCCGCGAAGGCTCTCTTCTTCAGTCCGTCCAGGATAGGCCCAACAGCCACGGGGAACGGGACCTTTCCCACGGGTTGCCCGAAACTGTTGGCCCGATTCGGATCTGTCCCGATTTGCGGTTGAGCGAACAATTTGTCCTGGTGGCAGCCGGCGCATTTCTCATTGAAGATCTGTTCCCCTTCCTGCGCTTTGGCTTCATCGATGGCGCCCAGCACGTCCGCGGGCCATTTTGGCGCCTGGAGCGTGTGGGTCAGCATTTCCAATTGGTGCAGGTTGCCGATCCGCAACGTGGATTCGTACGTACGCGGGTCGAAAACAGACCCCATGCCCAAGGCCTGGCCGATGTTTCGCTCCAGGATGGAGTTGGTATTCCCGTCATAGTGAATCCACTGGAAGTCCTCGGGCTTCCGCCCGATATTATTGGGAACGCTCCAAATGAACGGGAAACGCACAGGCGATTGCATCTTGATGGGATATTTCGGAAACAGCAAATTGCGCGCAGCGCCGAACGCGTCGATCCTTCCCGGTCCCGGTTCGGTTCCGTCCAACAGGAGGTGTCCGTTCTGAAGATAGGCCAGCCGCGCCTTCAGAAGTGCGAGGTCGGCATTCAGGCGCGCCTCAAAAGCCGGCGCAGGAGCAGGCCGCGCCGCATCCGCGACAACCGAAGAAACGGAGTGAAAGGATGAATCCGCACTTGGCGCAGCCTCGACATTTCCGGCGGTTGCCACCGCCGGTTCCGCAGCGTATTTACCGGCCTGTTCATCCGACGGCGTATCCCCATTGTTCCGCTGTTTCTCCATGGCGACGATCAGGGCCACCAGTTCGCGGGGACTCTTCATCACCGCATCGAGCGATTCCTTGAACTCTATCTGGTACGCCTGAAGATTCACCAGCGCCGGAGCACCGTCGATGCGCACCTGCTTGCCCCGGTAAGTCAGTTGCCCGACATGGCAAGCCGCACAGTTGAAGCCGACCATCTCCATGCCCACGGCGCCTGCGTTTCTGGACCGCGACACGGTCACGCCAACCGGAAGGCCATACGGGTTGGTTTGACCGGCCTGATCCGGCAGAAACCCAAAGCGCTCCATCTGCTGGAAAAACGGCTTGCCGGTCTTCACACTCTTCAGATTTGCGAGCAACGCATACGGAACGAGCTCGCTGCCTTCGGCCAAATGATAGTATTGGCCACGTTCCGCTTGCGACCAGCCATTGGCGCTGTAAATGACGGGGGTCTCAGAGTCCCCCGCGGACGGCTGCCGGGCTTTATGGCCACAGGCCGCCAGGAGTATGAGAGCCGGCACGATCGGCGCGCAGCGGGAGGCTAGCATTGCACGATTATACGCCAACAAACGGGCATCGGATGACGCGGTGGAGCAAGCGATAACCGGCCGTTTGGTGTATCTTCATTGAAAGGCCAGATGCCGTACAGCGCTTTCATCTCGTACAGTCATACCGCCGACGCCACTCTTGCGGGCGCCCTTCAATCGGCCTTGCACCGCTTTGCCAAGCCCTGGTACAAACTGCGCGCTTTACACATTTTCAGGGATCAAACCAATCTCTCGGTAAACCCCGCTCTGTGGTCCAGTATCCGCGACGCCCTCGACCAATCGCAGTTCTACATTCTGCTGGCTTCGCCGGAAGCGGCCGCCTCGCCTTGGGTGGAGAAAGAGGCCGCATATTGGGTCGGCCGAAACGGACCGTCGCACATCCTGCTTGTCCTTACCGGCGGAACTCTGGAGTGGGATAAGTCCAGCGCCGCTTTCAAGTCCGAACCCACCAACGCTCTTCCTCCAGGCCTTTTGCGCACGTTCCCCGAGGAACCGCTTTTCCTGGATCTTCGGTGGGTGCGGGACGGCGGCGCTCGTTTGCGCATGCGCGAGCCTCGCTTTCACGAAGCCGTTCTGCAACTCGCTTCCACGCTGCACAACCGGCCCAAGGACGAACTCGACGGCGCGGATATTCGCCTCCAGCG
This sequence comes from uncultured Solibacteraceae bacterium, assembly GCA_964457555.1. Taxonomy (GTDB): domain Bacteria; phylum Acidobacteriota; class Terriglobia; order Bryobacterales; family Bryobacteraceae; genus BOG-224. The sequence goes on along the minus strand of CAYWHA010000067.1, from coordinate 7,030 downwards.
CGAAACCCGCCGGGTCGCGGCCTCCGTGCTGATGGTGCTGCTTCTCACCGGGATCTTCGCATTGCGCCAAACTCTCTGGGGCCGCAAAGTGTCAGTCCAGAATTTCGCTGCCAGCCTTGCCGCCAGCTCTGCTACGGTCCTCGCCGAAAGTCCGGATCGGGCCCGGGAGGCCGCGCTTCTGGCTATCGAATCGAACCGCCTCCACCCGTCTTTTGAAGGAACACAGGCGCTGCGGGCGGCGGTTTCTCTCTTGCCGGCGGCCGCGCAATTCTACCCGCCGCATGACACAGACCCAGACGAGCGTATTCGCGATCTGGCGCTCTCTCCCGACGGCGCCAGTCTCGCCGTAGCGCGCGATGACGGGTCCACTCAACTCATTGACCTGATAAACCGTAAACCGGTTGGATTTTTCACGCCCGACGAGCATCCCGCGGCCCGTATCGACCTCCCCGGCGACCCGCGGGACGCTGCGTCAGACAACGATGCTGCTGTTTCGGTAGCCTTCAACTCTACCGGCGCCATGCTTGCATCCGCGGCCCGCAATGGAGTTGCGTCTGTCTGGTCTGTATCAGGGGGGCGCGAATTGTTGCGCGTTGTCGACGGCGCGCCGCTTTCGCAAGTAGCCTTTGGGCCCGCCGCTAACCAAGTCGTCATCGCCGGTGACGACGGGCACGTCCGAGTTTTCGATGTCGGCCGGGCTGCTAAGGTGGCCGATTTCAGATGTCCGGACAAAGTGGTTTCCGTGGCCGTCACTCCCGATGGCAATCTTGTGGCCGCGCTATCTTCGGACGGTTCGGTGTCAGTCTTCGATGTGGCGCATCAGAAACTTCTTCGTAAAATGGCCGGCGGTGAAACCGCGTTCAAGCTCGCAGTCAGCAATGACGGCAGGCGCGTGGCCGCCGCGTGCGGCGATTTCGCTTTTGTCTGGGATATCGGTACCGGCCGGCAACTATTGAAAGCCACCCATGCCGCTTCGTCCGAAACGCTCACACCGCAGGAGTGGATTGTCGATGCCGCCATCAGCCCGGATGGCAAATTCCTGGCTTATGCCGCGCGCGGCGACAAATCGGCCCATGTTTGGGACATCGACAACGGCCGACCGGTTCACGAACTTAAGCATGGCTCGGCGGTTGCCGCGGTCGCCTTCAATGCGGACGGATCGAAACTGGGCACTGGATCTTACGACGGTACGGCGCGCGTCTGGGAACTACCTTCGGGAAGCGAACTGGAACGCGTCTCACATGGCGGCGGCGCCGAAGTTGTCACTTTCAACTCCACCGGCAGCCGCTTCGCCGCCGGCGGCATGGATGGGTCGGTTTCCGTTTCCGAGACCCAGCGCGCCGACCGCCCCGTCTACGTCGCTTTGCCTTCCGATGTTCGCAGCGTCGCTTTCAGTCCGGATGGCAGGCGGATCGCGGCCGGCGCCGTGTCGGTACACTCGTCGCCGCTGGTGAGAATCGCCGATATCGAGGGTAGGACTGTCCGCGACATCGAATTCCACGGCGCTCCCGTGATCGACAAGCTCTTCTTCCTCACTTCTAACGACGCGATTGCACAGTGGAGTGACAAGCTATTCTCGATTGGCCTTGACCGGCCGTCTGTAACTGCGTTGCCCGATCTTCCCGGCGAACAGCGGATCGATTCATCAGGGAAGATACTTGCTATCCAGCGGGATGGCGTTAACAAGTTATACGAGTTGCCGGGCCTGCGACAAATCGCATCCGTGGCCGGCCCGCCTTCCACTCTGCTGCGTGTCGCAGCCGAAGGAAAACTGCTGGCTTTCGAGGAAAACAAACCTCCGAATGAGCATTTTGTCGATATATGGAGTGTCGTCAACAAGGCGTCCGTCAGCCGTATTCAGTTACCCGGCGAATTGAATCGCCTCGCCTTCAATTCAGCCGGCACGGTCCTATTTACCGCGGAGAGTCAAGACCTCCAAGCGTGGGAAATACCTTCCGGCAAACGACGTTTCGCCCTCACTGCCAGCGACGACATCGACGTAATCGTGCCCGATCCCTCATTGACAGGCGTCGCGACCATTACTCACGGACATCTCACCGTATGGGACGCTGTCACGGGAGCTCGCTTGGCGCAGCTTCCCGATTCGGGCTATATCCGCGCTGCCGCTTTCAGTCCCGACGGCCGTTACCTGCTCACAGGATACGATGAGCGCTTTGCGGCGCTTTGGCTCTGGCGCCCAGGCGATCTGCGAGATCAAGCCTGTGCGCGACTCAGTCGCAATTTGTCCTACGAAGAATGGGGGCATTGGTTTCCCAAACAACCCTATCGTAATATCTGCCCCAATTTGCCAGCCGCCAAGTGAACACGGTCCGCGCGGCTGCAGCGGACTTCGTCAGAAATCCACCGGGGAATCGAGGGCGAAGGAGAGTACGGTTCCCGTGGCGACTTTGACGCGCTTGCCGGAATCGCTGTCGCGCAAGAGCGTCTCAGTGGTGATGCCGATGACGCGGCCGTTGACTTTCACCGAAACCACGTTGAGCGCAATGGCCCCTGCCTCTCCGGAATCGCCCAGCTTGACGACCGCTTCGGCGCCCGCGGGAATCACGGTAGCGCCGGCCTTCTGAATTGGGGCGTCCAGCGTCGCCGCGAAAGTCTTACCGACCTTGTCCTTGTCGGAATCGACTGGGTCCACGAGGCGAACCCTCAGGTTCGTCCCGACCGGAAGCTCCACTCTGCCGGGCGCGGGCGAAACCGAAGGCGCAGCGGCCGCGGGCACAGGCGAAGGGGAGGCAGTGTCCGGACGCTTGAGCGTGGGGCGGTCGGAATCGGCAGTTGGCGTGGGCGCGGACGTGGATCCCGAGGCCCTATCGGCGTGGATGAGAACCGGAGCGTTCGGATCGCTCGCGCCGGTCTGGCGCGCACTGGATTGGCCGGCTCCTCCGTTATCCGCCGAAGGCGGCGGCGAGAGAGTCGAGCGGCGCAGGACCGGGCGGTCGCTATCGGTTGTTGTAGAGGTGGCATCGTCCGGCAGCGGCTGCGAATCGTCGTGGCGCCGAAGCGTGGGACGGCCGTCATCCGGGTAGGAACTGGCGGGCTGCGCCGAGGCGCCGAATTCGATGCGAGCGATCGTGTTGGCGTCGAACGTGCGTATCTGGTTCCCCACACGCATCTGCACCTCGCGCGCCGTGCCGCCCAGATAAGTACCGGAAATCACCTGGCCGTTGCGGAGGGTAATGGTGTCGGCGAACGCCGGCGCCAGGGCCAGGAAAACGGCAAGAATGGTCAACTTCACAAGCACACCCTCCTTCATGAATTCTGACGCAAAAGCGGAGCAAACGGTTAACAACGGCGTCCCAACCCAGTATCGCAGCCGCCGCTGGACGCGCCATCCACTCTGGTAGGACTGCATCCGGTTGTTGGACTTGGCCCAGCGGGCGCCGGCATTGTCCGAGAGGCAGCGGCTGCGCAGGAAGTGGCCCAAATGAGAATTGGCTCCCCGGCATGGATTCGAACCACGATTCACGGCTCCAAAGGCCGCTGTCCTACCATTAGACGACCGGGGAAGAGGGTGCGGAAGCTGTTCCCGATTAGTGTATCGTCACTTGCAGGTTGCCCGCAACGTTGAGGGTTGCAGATTGGATGGCGCCGGCCGCCGCCGGTGGATTCAGGGCTTTCGCCGATGGCGGCGCGGCGCGCATTCGCTTAAGCTGGAACGAGATGGGAATTGGAATCCGAATTGAAGAGCTACGCAAGGTCTATGACACGCCGCCGCCCGTGGCCGCGCGAGGCCCGACCGGGTTTGGATGGCAGCGGGGCGGGCGCAAGGAGAAGAAGAAGTCCAAGGTGGTGGCCCTGGAAGGAATTTCGCTCGAAATCCGCGCGGGCGAGGTCTATGGCCTGCTCGGACCCAATGGAGCGGGAAAATCGACGACCATCGGCATCCTCACGACTCGCGTGCAGCCCACCAGCGGCCGGGCTTTCCTGGGCCAGTACGACGTCTGGAACGATCCGGTCAAGGTCAAGCGGCTGATTGGCGTGGTCCCGCAGAGGCCCAACCTGGATTTCTCCCTCACGGCGCGCGAAATTCTCCTGTTCCACGGCGCCTATTTCGGCCAGACGGCCGGCGAGAGAGCGCAACGCACCGGCGATCTGCTCGAAAAATTCAAGCTGACCGACCGCGCCGACCACATGGCCCGCACCTTCTCGGGAGGCATGATGCAGCGCCTCTCGATTGCGCGCGCCATGATGCACGATCCCGAAGTACTGTTCCTTGACGAGCCTTCGGCCGGGCTCGATCCGCAAACCCGTCTGCTGCTTTGGGAGATCGTCCGCGATTACAACCGCCTGGGCAAGACCATCGTGCTGACCACCCATAACATGGACGAAGCCGACGCGCTGTGCGACCGCCTGGCGATTATCGACCACGGCCGCATTATCGCGCAAGGCACGCCCGCGGAGCTGAAGGCGTCGATCCCCGGCGGGTACCTGCTGCGGCTGCGCTTTGACCGCGTACCGGAGCAATTCGCGGAGGAACTGCGGACGCTTGGGGGCGTCCTGGAAGTGCGCGCGGCGGACCAGGCCGGCGCGGATGTGTATGCCAGCCGCGGCGGCTCGCTGATTCCGGCGATTGTGACCGCCGCGCAGGCCGCGGGTGTGGAGCTGCGCGACGTAACGATTTCCGAACCCAGCCTGGAGACTCTGTTTCTGCACCACACCGGAAGGAGCTTGCGAGATTGAACTGGAAAACGTTTTTCGCCATGCTTTCGCGCGACGCGCATGTGGCCCGCCACAACCTGCTGCCGGTGTTGCTGCAGAACCTCTTGCAGCCGCTGCTGCTGGTGTTCGTTTTCGGCCGCGTGCTGACCACCGGCGGCCTGATGGCGGCCCGCTTCAAGGACGTGATGCTGCCCGGCGTCATCGCCATCAGCATGGCGCTCTCCGGAGTGCAAGCCGTCGCCATGCCGCTGATGGTGGAGTTTCAGTTCACGCGCGAGATTGAGGACCGGCTGCTGGCGCCCATGGCTAACGGCTGGCTGGCGGTGGAGAAAATCGTTGCCGGCATGATCCAGGCGCTGGCGGCGGGTCTGGTTGTGATCCCGGCCGCGTGGCTGGTGCTGGGATCGGGCGTACACATCAGCCTGCAACATCCGTTCGAATTCGCAGCCGTCTGCCTGCTGGTCTCTCTATTTTCCGCGGCGGGCGGGCTCACCCTGGGCTGCTCGGTGGGCCAGACCCAGATCGGGCTGATGTTCAGCCTGGTGCTGGCGCCCATGATGATGTTCGGATGCGCGTACTATCCCTGGAGCATGTTGAGCGCCTTCCCCGGATTGCAGTACGCGGTGCTCATCAACCCCCTGGTCTACGCCAGCGAAGGGCTGCGCGGCGCGCTGGCCCCGCAAGTGCCGCACATGCCCGCCGCCGCGGTGCTGGGAGCGCTGATGGCGATCGACATCGCGCTGCTTGCGGCGGGGATCCGGCAGTTCAACAAGAAGGCGCTCAGTTAGCCATGCAAAGGCAACCCCACATCGCGGTCGTTGGCAGCGCCAACATCGATTTGGTGACATACACGGACGAGTTTCCCCGCGCCGGCGAGACCATCTTCGGACGGGAGTTCAGCCTTGGCTTTGGCGGGAAAGGGGCGAATCAGGCGGTCGCGGCGCGCCTCTCGGGCGCCACGGTATCGATGGTGGCGCGCGTGGGCGACGATTTGTTCGGCCCCGCGACCATCGAGAATTTCAAGTCTCGCGGAATCGATGCGAGCCGCGTCCTGATCACGCCGGGCGTTTCGAGCGGCGTGGCGCCTATCTTTGTGGAAAGCTCCGGACAGAACCGCATCTGGGTGGTGAAAGGCGCGAACGACCGTTTGCTGCCCGCGGACGTGGACGGCGCCGCGGATGTGCTGCGGCGCGCCGACATGATCGTGCTGCAACTGGAGATTCCGCTCGAAACCGTCTATTACACGCTGCGGTTCGCGCGCGAGCACGGGATTCGGACGATTCTGAACCCGGCGCCCGCGCAGCCGCTGGACCTCCGGCAGGCAGGTCTTGCGGATTACACGATCCCCAACGAAACCGAGGCGGAGGCTCTGGGCGGCGCGCCGGTGCGCAGCCTGGAGGATGCGCGCGAGTGCGCCGCGCGGCTGTTGGAGGGAGGCCTGCGGCGTGTGATTGTGACGCTCGGCTCGAACGGAGCGCTGTGCGCGGGGGATGACGGCCAACGGCACATTCCCGCCTTTCCAGTCGAACCGGTGGACACCACGGGGGCCGGCGATGCGTTCATCGGAAGCCTGGCGTGCTTCCTGGCCAGGGGCTGCGAAGAGGCCGAGGCGATCTCGCGAGCGAACCTGTACGCGGCGCTTTCCACCATGGGCGCCGGCACGCAAAAATCGTTCGTGACGCGGGAACGGTTCGAGGCTGAGTGGAAGGCGCGCACGGAAGGTTGAAGCGAGTGGGCAGTCCATCCGGATGCGCCTCGGAGCAGGCAGGATGATCCTCAGAACCGAAAGCAGACTTTCCTTTGCGGTGATCGCGGCGCTCGGCACGTTACTGGCACAGACCAGACCCGCCGCGATGAACCCTTTCGGTACAGGGAAAGACATCGAGGGCACATGGGCGGCAGCTAGCCGGACCGCAGTATCCATTACTGGGAACGTTGCGTTCACGTCCAACAAGCTGACGATCCTGCACAAGGATTTTCCGTTGACGCTCGTGCGAGAGATAGACAGACAACATCTGGCGGAGGTCGGAAAGATCGTCGACTACTTGCGACCGCCGTCGTCAGCGCGCCTGTACAGGACGCTGATCTCCAGGCGCTCGATCCTCGTGAACGGAAATACGATATGCGGACCGAACGCAGACGCGAAGTGGATTCTCGCCGTTGCTGACAAGAACGAGCTATCGTTGGCGTTTTTTTCCAGCGATAGCGAACCGAAACTCGATTACGGGACCGTCTCAACGGGCCATGACCTGTGTGGAACCTATTCTTACGTAATGTCCGAAAAATAGGTCAGCCCGTGAGCCTGTCGGAGATAGAATTATCGCAAAGTACTTAACAGAGCGAAGCGGCTTCG
>CAYWHA010000066.1:0-27910 GCA_964457555.1 uncultured Solibacteraceae bacterium | reverse complement strand
TAAAGAGGACATTTCTACTTTGCTGGGAATAGGACATTTCTATTTTGCCTTGACAATCGGAAGGGTAACGGAACCGCTCTCTCACGTTCGCGGCTCGGATGGACGTCCGCGGCTCGGACGCGGTCGGTTACAGTATGGGAATGCCGACCAGACGCCACTTTATCCAGACAACGCTTGCCGGGGCGGCTGCGTCCGCCGCGCAGACGCCGGCCGGCGTGCCCTGGTACCGGCGCGCGGTCCGGTGGGGGCAGACCAATATCACCGAGCGCGATCCGGTCCGCTACGACATTCCGTGGTGGCGGGAATACTGGAAACGCACCGCGATTCAGGGTGTGATTATCAATGCCGGTGGCATTGTGGCGTACTACCCCAGCAAGTTTCCTTTGCAGCGGCAGGCGGAGTTCCTGGGCGGCCGCGATCTGTATGGCGAGTTGACGCGCGCCGCGCACGAAGACGGCCTGGCGGTGCTGGCGCGCATGGATTCCAGCCGCGTCGCCGACGATTTCTTCCGCGCCCATCCGGATTGGATCGCGCGCCAGGCGTCGGGCGATCCGTATCGCTCGGGAGACGGATACACGACCTGCGTCAACAGCCCTTATTACGACGAATACATTCCGGCGGTGCTGACGGAGATTGTGGAGCGCTCGAAGCCGGAGGGATTTACCGATAACAGTTGGAGCGGCCTGGGGCGCAACAGCATCTGCCATTGCGAGAACTGCGCGCGCAAGTTCCGCGATAAGGCGGGGCAGGCGCTGCCGCGCGCCAGAGACTGGAACAGCGCGGTCTACCGGCAATGGATCGAATGGAACTACGAGCGGCGCCTGGAGATCTGGGATTTAAACAACCGTGCGACAAAGGCCGCGGGCGGGGCGAACTGCTTGTGGATCGGCATGAACAGCGGGTCGATCAGCAGCCAGAGCCAGTCGTTCCGCAACTTCCAGGAGATTTGCAAGCGGGCCGAGATGATTCTGCTGGACCACCAGGCCCGCTCCGACGCCACTGGTTTTCAGCAGAACGGCGATGCCGGAAAGCTGGTTCACGGGTTACTGGGCTGGGACAAGACGATGCCGGAGAGCATGGCGCTGTACCTGAACGGGCGCAACCAGTTCCGGGTGGCCAGCCAGCCGGCCGCGGAAGCGCGCATGTGGATGCTCGAAGGGATCGCCGGGGGCATACAGCCGTGGTGGCATCACGTCGGCGCTTATCACGAAGACCGGCGCATGTATCGCACCGCCGAGCCGGTTTTCCAGTGGCACAAGGAGCATGAGCGGTATCTGTTGAACCGGCGTCCGGTGGCTTCCGTGGGCGTGGTGTGGTCGCAGAAGAACACCGATTACTATGGACGGGACGACGCCGCCAGCCTGGTGGACCTGCCCTACCGCGGATTTACGCAGGCGCTGCTGCGCGCGCGGATTCCTTACCTGCCGGTAAACGCGGACCACATCGACCGCGACGCAGAGCAGTTTTCGGCGTTGGTGTTGCCCAACGTCGGGGCGGTTTCCGACGAGCAGTGCGCGGCCATTCGCCGGTTCGTAGCCCGCGGGGGCGGCCTGGTGGCCACGGGCGCAGCCAGCCTCTACAACGAGTGGGGCGATGCGCGGCCGGACTTCGCGCTAGCCGATCTGTTCGGGGCGCACTCGGGAGCGACGGCAACCACCCGCCGGACCGGGACGCAGACCGAACACACCTACCTTAGGCTGTCGCCAGAGTTGCGGGCGCAAGTCTGGGGTCCGAAGGCGGGCGACGAGCCGGTTCCGGAAGGCCAGCGGCATGCCGTGCTGCGCGGCTTCGAGGAGACCGATATCGTGCCGTTTGGCGGCGCGCTGGAAGCCTTGCGCACCGATCCGGGCGTCATTGTCCCGCTGACTTTTATCCCGCCATTCCCCATTTTTCCGCCTGAAACCGCCTGGATGCGCCAGCCGAAGACCACCATTCCGGGACTGGTTCTGCGTGCGGCCGGGCAAGCTCGCGTGGCTTACATGCCTGCCGATCTGGATCGCCGCTACGCCTCCGAGAACCTGCCCGACCATGCCAACCTGCTGGCCAACGTGGTGCGCTGGACCGCGGCGGACCGGATTCCGCTCGACGTGCGCGGCCCCGGCTCGATCGATTGCCATCTGTACCGCCAGCCCGGCCGTTTGATTCTGCATCTGATCAACCTGACGAACTCCGCGACCTGGCGCGCGCCGATGGACGATTCGATTCCGGTGGGACCGTTACAGATCAAGGTGCAGCTCCCGCCGGATGTTCGCGGCGCGCATGGCGAGCGCCTGGTGGCGGCCGGCAAGCTGGCTATTACGGTGCGCGATCAATGGGCGGCGTTCGAGGTGCAATCCGTCGTGGATCACGAGGTTGTGGTGCTTGAATAGTGTGAGCGGCGCTATTTGTCTTCGTGAACCTGTTGTGAGAGATAGCGCTCGTAACCGATTTCCTGGATCTGGTGGACTTGAGCTTCCAGCCAGTCGACGTGCTCTTCCTCGTCCTTCAACAGGCGCTCAAACAGCTCGCGGGAGGCGTTGTCGCCGGCTTCGGTCGCCACCTTGATGGCCTCGTTGTACATGCCGACGGCGTCGATTTCGAGCTTCAGGTCGCTGTCGATCTGCTCCTTGACGTTCTTGCCGACCGTAAGCTGCATGGGTTCGGTCAGGCTGGGCGTCGCATCGAGAAACAGGATGCGCTCGATCAACGCTTCGGCGTGTTTCATTTCGTCGATGGACTGCTTCTTGACGAAACTCCCCAGACGGTCGTAATGCCAGTTTTCGCACATTTCCGAGTGAAGGAAGTACTGGTTGATGGCCAACAACTCTTCCTTCAGCGCCAGGTTGAGGGCCGCGATGACTTGTGGGTTGCCTTTCATAGGTGGAATTCTAGCATTTCCGCGGAACTTCCCGACGCTGCCGTCGTCTAAAATTTCCAAGGAGCACTGAGCCCGTGGAGACGTTCGTTCAGGATGTCAGGCATTCGCTGCGCATGTTCCGGCAGAGCCCAGGCTTCACGGCGGCCGCAGTGGCGGCGCTGGCGCTGGGAATTGGAACCAACACGGCTATCTTTTCCGTGGTGGATTCGGTACTGTTGAGGCCGGCGCCGTTTCCCGATCCGGACCGTCTGGTGTTCTTCATGAATACCTCGCCGCGGGGGTCGGGAGCCGCGGGATCGCCCGCTAAATTCCAGCACTGGCGCGCACAAGAGAGCGTGGTGCAGGACGTGGCCGCATTTCGGGACGGCGTGGTCAACTTGACAGGAAGTGGAGTGCCGGAACAAATCAAGTCGGAGCAGGTAAGCGAGGCCTATTTCCGTCTTTTCGGAGCGCCCATCGTGCGGGGCGCCACCTTTTCCCGCGAACAGGATCTGCCGCACGGCGAGAAAGTCGCGCTGGTTAGCCAGGGGCTTTGGGCGAGGCGCTTCGGAGGCGATCCACAGATCCTCGGAAAGACCATCTTGTTAGGCGGAGACCCCTATGTGGTGATCGGAATCGTGGGCTCCGGTTTCGATTTCAGGGAATTCGGTTCCCAACCGGAAGTGTGGGTCCCTTTTCAGTTGGACCCGAACACCACCGACCAAGGCCATTACTTTCGGGCGGCGGGGCGGGTGAAACCGGGAGTGACCCTTGCGCAGGCTAAGGAGCGCCTGCGCGCTTCCGGCGACGAATACCGGCACAAATTCCCGACCGCGCTGCAAAACGATCAAGGCTTCAGCGTGGAGCCAATCCGCGAAGCGCTGGTCCAGGACGTTCGTCCCACATTGCTGGTCTTGCTGGGCGCCGTCGGACTGGTGCTGCTGATCGCGTGCGCCAATGTGGCGAATCTGCTGCTGGCGCGCGCGATCGGGAGGCGGCGCGAGTTCGCTATCCGGACGGCCATTGGCGCGGGGCGCGGGCGCATCGTGCGTCAACTGCTCACGGAGAGCGTGCTGCTGTCACTGGTTGGAGCCGTGGCGGGTTCGGCGCTCGGCGTGGTGGGAATTCGGGCTTTGCTCAGCGTGAATACGGCGGGTCTTCCGCGGGTTGGGGAAAAAGGGACGCTGGTGGTTCTGGATTGGCGCATTCTCGGGTTCACTGTACTTGCCGCGGTGGTCACGGGCGTCCTATTCGGCACGATCCCAGCCCTACAAGCCTCCAGGCCGGATCTGGGCGTCGCTCTCAAGGAGGGTGGCGAGCGCTCCGGCACCGGCTTCCGCCATAACAAGGCGCGCACCATGCTGGTGGTGGGCGAAGTGGCTCTGGCGGTGGTCCTGCTGATGGGGGCGGCGCTGCTGATCCGCACCTCACTCGCGTTGAGCGCGGTGAATCCCGGGTTCGACGCCTCCAACGTGCTCACGATGAGGATGTCGCTCGAGGGAGGGCAGTACGCAACTTCCGAGACGGTTGAGCGGCTGGTTCGGGACGGCGTGGAACGGCTGCGCGCGCTGCCCGGCGTGGCGATCGCCAGCGCGACGTGCTGCCTCCCGCTGCAAGGGGGGTACGGACTACCGTTTATCATCATGGGCAGGCCGCTCACGAACGGCCCATTCCACGGAGGCGGCGAGTGGCTGACGCTTTCCCCCGGCTTCTTCGACGTATTTCGAATCCCCGTGCTGCGGGGCCGCGCCTTTACGGAGCGCGACGACGGCGCCGCCGAGCGGGTGGCGATTATCAACCAGACAATGGCGCACCAGTTCTGGCCCAAGGCCGATCCGCTTAATGACAAGATCTGGATCGGCAAGGGAATCATGTCGGAGTTCTCCACGGAGACGCCGCGGCAAATTGTCGGCATCGTGGGCGATGTCCGCGACGGCGCTCTCAACCGCGATCCGGGGCCAGCCATGTACGTGCCCAACGCGCAGGTTCCCGATGCCGTCACAGCGCTCAACAATCGGATCACGCCGATCGCGTGGATCGTCCGGACGCGCGGCAATCCGAAGGCATTCAGCTCGGCCGTTCAGGCGCAACTGCGTCAGGTGAGCGGCCTGCCCGTATCCGACATCGACACAATGGATGGAGTGGTTTCGGAGTCTACCTCCCGGCAGCGGTTCAATATGCTGCTCATGACGGTCTTTGGCGGCGCGGCGCTGTTCCTGGCGGCGATTGGCGTTTACGGGCTGATGGCCCACTCGGTACAGCAGCGCACGCGGGAAATTGGAATCCGCCTGGCGCTGGGGGCGGAAGCGGGCGATGTGCGGAGGATGGTCCTGTTGCAGGGTATGCGGCTGGCGCTGATCGGAGTGGCCGCCGGCGTGGGCGCGGCTTTCGGACTCACGCGCGTCATGGCGGCGTTCCTGTATGGGGTCAAAGAGCGGGACCTATTCGTGTTCGTGAGCGTGCCGCTGGCGCTGAGCGCCGTGTCGTTACTGGCGGTGTGGCTTCCGGCGAGAAGGGCTACGAGAATCGACCCTGTGGTTGCGCTTAGGTACGAATAGGAAAGGCAGGCGGGACCACAAAGGGCGTGGGCGCCCCGGCCCGCCCCACCTGTTGCCAAGATCGTCTACAATTGTGGATAATCTAGGCATGGGCAAACCGATCGACCTTGTCCAGGGAACCCTGGACCTGTTAATACTCAAGACCATCGCTCTCGAACCCAAGCACGGCTGGGCGATTGCCAAGCGCATCCAGCAGGTTTCGCACGAAGCTCTTCAGGTGCAGCAGGGTTCGCTGTATCCGGCGCTACACCGTCTGGAGCAGCAGGGGTGGATCGAGTCCTTATGGGGGCCCACCGAGACTGGCCGAATGGCGAAGTTCTACTCGCTTACGAAGGCGGGCCGCAGCCAGATGAGGAAAGAACTGGCGAGTTGGACGCGGCTCTCCGCCGCGATCAACCTGGTGGTGCAAGAGGCTTGACATGCGGACGCTCGATAGAGTCCGTCTGCGCTTTCGATCGCTGTTTCGGCGGCAAAGTGTGGACCTTGCGCTCGAAGCCGAACTTCGCTTTCATCTGGACCAACTGATCGAAGAGAATCTGGCCTCCGGAATGGCGCCTGCCGAAGCCCGCCTGGCCGCGCTGCGCACGATCGGAGGCATTGCCCAGATTCAGGAGGAATGCCGCGATATGCGCCGTGTAAACGTCATCGAGAATCTCGTGCAGGACTTGCGCTACGGTATCCGCACGCTGCTGAAGAGTCCCGGCTTTACCGCCATTGCCGTGCTGTCGCTGGCGCTTGGCATCGGAGCCAATACCGCCATCTTCAGCGTATTCCACGCAGTCGCGTTACGGCTGCTGCCGGTTGAGCGCCCGGGCGAATTGGTCGAGTTCCACCGAGGCGATCCGGGGCAGGATAAGCCAGGCGGAGGCTTCTCCTATCCTCTATTCAAACAACTCCAGGACGAGAGCCGCACGCTGGCCGGCGTCGCAGCCGTATCATTGACGCCTTTACATGCGCGGATTGGAAACGACGAATCGGCGGGCGAGGGCGCTTACGCGTCCGGCAATTTCTTCGCGCTTTTGGGCGTGCGCCCCGCGGCCGGCCGCATGTTTCAGGAGGCGGACGGCGCCGCACCGCTCGCGGTAATCAGTTATGGCTTCTGGCAGAGGGTCTATGGCGGCGATCTAGCGGCCGTCGGAAAGACACTGACGGTCGAAGGCAAGCCGTTCACGATTGTCGGCGTGAGCGCCGCCGGCTTCACCGGCGTGCGGCCAGGGACGCCGCAGGACTTCGAGGCGCCCATCGCCGCGGAACCGTACCTGCGGACCCAGAGCTGGCTGCCGCGTCCGGGGTTCAACTGGATTGCCATTATCGGCCGCCTCCGAACCGGAGTGTCCGTGGAGCGGGCGGAAGCCGATCTGGGGATCGTCTTCAAGCGTCATCTGGCAGCAACCTCGGGGATGATGCGCGATTCGTTCAACCGCCAGAGATACCTCAGCCAGATCCTGACGCTGACGGGCGGCGGCAGAGGCCTTTCCCACTTGCGTAACCAATATGCCAAGCCGCTGTACGTACTGATGGCAGTGGTGGGAGCGGTGCTTCTGCTGGCGTGCATCAATCTGGCGAACCTGCTGCTGGCGCGGGCCGCGAGCCGGCGTAGGGAATTTGGCGTGCGCGCGGCATTGGGCGCTGGGCGGTGGCGGCTGGTGTCGCAGATCATGATGGAGGCGCTGCTGCTGGCAGGCGCGGGAGGCCTTCTGGGAATCCTCTTCGCGCGATGGACCAGCGCACTGCTCCTCTCATTCCTCCCGGACGTACGGCTCGACGCAGGGATCGACGGGAGCGTGCTTGCGTTTACCGCCGCCATCTGCGCCGGCGCCTGCCTGCTCTTCGGCTTCGGTCCCGCGATTCGCGCGGCGGGCGTGCAACCCAGTCCCTCGTTAAGGGAAAGCCGTTCGTCAGGCCCCGACGGCAACCTGCGCGCCGTCTTCATGGTCTCGCAAGTGGCGCTGTCTCTCATCCTGGTGGCAGGAGCGACCTTGTTCAGCAGAAGCCTGTACAACCTGGAAACGCTCGATCCGGGTTTCCAGCGCGAGCGCGTTTTGTTGGTGGACGTCAACCCAGGCAACGCGGGATACAAGGACGCCCGCCTGATTACGTTCTACGAGCAATTTCTCGACCGTCTGCGCGAGACGCCGGGCATTCGCGCCGCCGGTTTCTCGACGAATACGCCGATTTCCGGCTATAGATGGGATCTCTCCGCATCCGTCGAGGGCTACGCGGGGCGGCCGGGCGAGGACCAAACTACGTTTCTGAATGCCGTATCGCCCGGCTATCTGGCCGCCATGGGCACGCAACTTCTGGCGGGGCGCGATTTCAGCGAACGGGACAGCGGACCGGAGGCGCCGCGCGTATTGTTGATCAACGAGAGCATGGCGCGTCATTACTTCGCCGGCGGCAGCCCGCTGGGTAAGCGAGTGACGTTAGGCGACCGGCCTCCCGCGGAGATTGTCGGCGTGGTGGCGGACGCGAAGTACGATAGTCTCCGCGAGACGGCGCATCAGACGGCCTATTTGAATTGCCTACAGGACGCCACCCCGCACGGCGGACTCACGCTGGAAGTACAGGCGGCGCGCGGTGTGGACGAGGCAGCGGCAGGCGTCCGCGCGGCGATCGCATCCGTCGATAAGAATGTGCCCCTGGGAACGTTTACGCCGCTGGCCACGCAGGTCAAAAGATCGCTGCTGCAAGACCAGCTTATGGCTACGCTGTCCGGGCTTTTCGGCAGCCTTGCGCTGCTGATGGCGTGCGTCGGGGTCTACGGAGTCTTGGTGTATAGGGTGGCGCGGCGGACGACGGAGATCGGCATTCGCATGGCTCTGGGATCACAGCGCTCCGGCGTGCTGCTGCTGGTGCTGCGTGAGACGCTGACACTTGTTGGAATCGGACTGGCGGTTGGCGTACCCGCATCGATCGCGCTCAGCCGGTACGCAGCGAGCCTGCTGTTCGGGTTGAAGCCCAACGATCCGTGGGCGCTCTCGGCGGCCGTAGCGCTGTTGTTGGCGGTGGCTGGCGTGGCCGCATGGCTGCCGGCCAGGCGAGCATCGCGCGTCGATCCGATGGCGGCGCTGCGCTTCGAATGATGAGGTGGTAGGGGCGGGGCGGCTCGAACGCCCGACCTACGGCTTAGAAGGCCGTTGCTCTATCCAGCTGAGCTACGCCCCCACATTGTTATAGTGCCACAACGGGCGGCTAATTCAGAAAGTAGGTCCGGTATAGCGTGTCCCGCTGCTTGGGGATGAAGCCTGCGTCGCGGATCATGCGGCGCAGTTCCTCTTCCGTGCTGCAATGGTGCGCGCCGGCGGCGGCAACCACGTTTTCCTCGATCATGATGCTGCCTACATCGTTGCCGCCGAAACGCAGGCCCAACTGGCAGGTTTTCAGGCCCTGCGTCACCCAGGACGATTGGACGTTCTCGAAGTTCGCGAGATAGATGCGCGCGATCGCCAGGGTTTGCAGGTATTCCACGGCCGTGGCTTCTTCCTTCACGAAGCGTCCCAGGGAGGTGTTCTCACGCTGGAAGGTCCACGGGATGAAGGCTGTGAAGCCGCCGGTTTCCTCCTGAAGATTGCGGACCAGCTCCAGATGGTTCATGCGCTGCTCGATGGTCTCGCCGCAGCCGAACATCATGGTCGCGGTGGTGCGCATGCCCAACTGGTGGGCCGTGCGGTGTACATCCATCCATTCCTGGGTGGAGCACTTGAGACGGCTGATGCGATGGCGCGCCGCGTCATCCAGGATCTCCGCTCCGCCGCCGGGAATAGAATCGAGACCGGAATCCATCAACCGCCGGATGGTGTCCCGCAGGCTCAGGCCACTGACTTCGGCGATGTTGGTCACCTCCGGCGCGGAGAGGCAGTGCAGGTGAATGGTGAAGCGCTGCTTGATACCACGGAAAAGGTCCTCGTACCATTCGATCTTCAGATCGGGATGCAGGCCGCCCTGCATCAGCACGCCAGTGCCGCCCAGATCGACGGTCTCACGGATCTTGTCGAAGATGGTTTCCTTGGGCAGGAGGTAGCCCTCGGCGTGACCCATGGGGCGGTAAAACGCGCAGAAGGTGCAGTACTCGGTGCAGAAATTTGTGTAGTTGATGTTGCGGTCGATGATGTAGGAGACGATGCCTTCGGGATGCCAGCGGCGGCGTACGGCGTCGGCCTCCATGCCGATGCCGATCAGGTCGTCCGAGCGGAACAGGTCGAGAGCTTCTTCGCGAGAGATCATGGTTGCTGCCCAGGGCTGTATATCCAAGATAACATTGCGGCGCGAGAAGAAAAGCAAGAATGCCCGCAGGAATGCCGGCATCGCCGCCTGGAAAGGCTGCGGCACGGCGTATCCTATCTGTTATGAGAATTGGATTCGTCGGATTGGGCCGCATGGGCGCCGGCATGGTGCGCAACCTGCTTCGCGCTGGCCATGAAGTGGCCGTATTCAACCGCAGCCGGGATAAGGCGGAGGCTCTGGTTGCCGATGGCGCCTGCGTAGCCGATACGCCGGCGGGCGTTTCGGCGGCGTCGGAGGCGGTCATGACCATGCTGGCCGATGACCGCGCGGTGGAACAGGTGGTTTTTGGCGAAGACGGGATCGCCTCGACGCTGCCGGAGGGCGCGACGCACGTTTCGTGCAGCACCATCAGCGTCAAGCTGGCCCGGCGACTGGACGGCGAGCACGCTCGCCGCGGGCAGAATTACTTGAGCGCCCCCGTATTTGGGCGTCCGGAGGCCGCCGCAACGAAGAATCTGCTGGTGGCTGCGGCGGGTCCGAAGGAACTCGTCGAGCGCTGCCGGCCGCTGTTCGACGCCATCGGCCGACAGACGTTTGTACTGGGGTCCGATCCATCCCAGGCCAACGCGGTCAAGCTGTGCGGCAATTTCATGATCGCCGCCATGCTCGAGGCGTTCAGCGAGGCCTTCGCGACGCTTCGCAAGGCGGATGTTTCGCCGCACGCCTTCCTGGAGGTGATGAACGGGCTGTTCGGGTCGCCCGTGTATGCGAACTACGGGCGCTTGATCGCCGACCGGAAATTCGATCCGGCTGGGTTTGCATTGCGGTTGGGGCTCAAGGACGTCCGCCTGACCATGGAGGCGGCCGAGGACTTCGCGGCGCCGATGCCGCTGGCCAGCCTGATCCATGACCATCTGCTTTCGGCGATGGCGAATGGGCAAGGGGATCTGGATTGGTCGAGCTTCTCGCTAGTCGCCGAGCGCAATGCCGGCATCGGAAATGGAACGAAAGGCTGAAATGCCAAGCGGGAACTTCTCCAGAAGGCTCTTTCTATCGTCCTCGCTTCCCCTGCTGCTGCAGGCGCGAAGCGCGGCGGCCGCCAAGCTGCCGAACATCGTCTACATGTACGCCGACGACTTGGGGTACGGCGACGTAAGCTGCTACGGCGCGAAGCGCGTGACTACGCCCAACATCGACCGCCTGGCGGCGGAGGGCGTGCGCTTCACAAACACCCATTCGCCATCGGCAACCTGCACGCCGTCGCGTTACGCGCTGATGACGGGCGAGTACGCATGGCGGCATAAGGGCACCGGCGTTCTGCCGGGGGACGCGTCGCTGATTGTCCAACCGGGGCGCTACACGCTTCCGGCGATGCTTCGGCAGGCGGGTTACCAGACGGGCGCGGTGGGCAAGTGGCACCTTGGCCTGGGCACCGGGAACCTGGATTGGAACGGCGACATCCGTCCCGGCCCGCTGGAAGTGGGGTTCGACTACGCATTTATCTTCCCGGCCACCGGCGACCGCGTCCCCTGCGTTTTCGTGGAGAATCACCGGGTGGTGGGGCTCGACCCGAAGGACCCCATCGTGGTTAACTACCAGCGGAACCCCGGCGGCGAACCCACGGGCAAGGAACACCCCGAACTGCTGCGCATGCAACCGAGCGAGGGCCACGCGGACAGCATTGTGAATGGGGTCAGCCGCATTGGATTCATGAGCGGCGGCAAAGCGGCGCGCTGGGTGGACGAGGACATGGCTGATACGCTTACCGCCAAGGCCGTCTCCTTCATCGAACAGCACAAGGCGGATCCCTTCTTCCTCTACTTCGCGACGCACGATATCCACGTGCCCCGCCTGCCCAACAAGCGGTTTGTCGGCTTGACGCCGATGGGACCGCGCGGCGACGCGATCATGGAGCTGGATTGGTGCGTGGGGCGCGTGACGGAGACGCTCGAACGGCTGGGGCTGACGAACGAGACGCTGTTTATTTTCAGCAGCGATAACGGGCCGGTGGTGGACGACGGCTACCACGATCAGTCGGTGGAGAAACTGGGGGATCACAAGCCGGCCGGGCCATGGCGCGGCGGGAAGTACAGCGCCTACGACGGCGGCACGCGGGTCCCTTTCATCGCGCGCTGGCCGGGCAGAGTGAAGCCGGGCGTTTCGAGCGCGCTGGTGGACCAGGTGGACCTGCTCTCCTCATTGGCCGCGCTGACGGGACAGAAGCCGCCGGCCGACGCGGGTCCGGACAGCTTCAACGAGCTGCCGGCGCTGCTGGGCAAATCGAAACGGGCGCGCGACCACGTGGTGGAGCATGCCGGCGCGCTCTCGTTGATTGTGGGCGATTGGAAGGTGATCCGTCCCAACGCCGGCGCGAAACGGAGCGCGGGGAACGAGACTGGCAACGATCCTCAGCCACAGTTGTTCCACCTTACCGAAGATTCGGGCGAGAAGAATAACCTGGCGGCGAAGTATCCGGATAAAGTGAAAACGCTGCTGGCGAGGCTGGCGGAGATTGAGAAGGCGGGACGCAGCCGGCCATAAACTGGCGTGCCGATTCGCGGCGCCGCGCGCCGTGGAGTAAAATGGTGACCGTCTTCGAACGGAGGTGAATAGTGTCCAATCGCCGTGAGTTCTTGGGTGGATTGATCGGCGCGGCCGGCGTGGCGGGCGCCGGGCAGACCCCCACCAGCCGCATCCTGGGGGCTAACGACCGGGTCCGCTTTGGCCTGATCGGCGCGGGCGCGCGCGGTACGGAAGATTTCGGCTTCGCGTTGAAGTGCACCAACGTGGAAGCCGTGGCCGTGGCGGATGTCTACGCGGCGCGCTTCGCGGGCGTCAAGAAACTGGCGCCGAACGTGAAGACCTATCTCGATTTTCGCCAGTTGCTGGATGACAAGAGCATCGACGCGGTGTTGATTGTGACGCCGCAGCACAACCACTGCCTGAACTTCGTGCCGGCCATCCAGGCGGGCAAGGATATCTATCAGGAAAAGACCATGGCGTTCAATCCCAACCACGGGCGGCGCATGAAACACGCGTTTCAGGGGTCGGGCAGGGTAGTACAGATCGGCATGCAGATGAACAGCGGTCCGGGCTTTGAGATGGCCCGCGGGCTGGCTACCAAAGAGAATCTGGGTTCGATTACCGCCCTACAGGCCTTTCATTACAGAAACGCGGCTTATGGCGGCTGGACGCGCACTCCTCCGCCGGATTGCGACGCAGCGCACGTCGATTGGAAGGCTTTTCAAGGTGAGGCGAAGACATACCCGTTCGATCCGCAGCGCTACATGAACTGGCGTTTCTACTGGGACTACTCCGGCGGCAACGTTTTTGAGAATATGGTTCACCAGGTGGGTTTCTGGTACGGGGCGCTGGGCTGGGGGATTCCGGAAGCAGTCACCATGGCCGGGGCCGATTACCTGGCGCCGAATATGCAAGTGCCGGATACGATGTCGGTGACCATGCAGCAGCCGGAAAAGGTACTGTTCACCTGGAATTCCATGTTCGGCAACAGTTACTTCGACGAAGGCTACGATCTGTTGTTCGGCAACAACGGCACGCTGATTCACGATCAGGCCGATAACGTGGCGCTGGTGCCGCAGCACCGCTCGCGGCGGCAGGCCGGTGCCGAGGCCGCGCCCACCGTTCCGGCTACCGCCCCGCCCATCGGCGGCGGCAATTACAAGGACTTCACGACGAAGCACCTGCAGAATTTCTTCGATTGCGTGCGCAGCCGCAAGGAACCGGTGTGCCCGTTCGATCTCGGGTACCGCGTAGCCACTGCCTGCCAGATGGCCATCGCCTCATACCGCCAGCAGCGGACCGTGCGCTGGGATCCGGCGACGGAAGAGATCGTGTGAGGTCCTGCTAGAGCCGTGGTGCGGAAAATTGCCGTCACCTTGGAACGGAGGACCATCGCCGATCTCGACCGCTGGATCTGGGAGGGTAGGTACGCGAACCGAAGCCGGGCGCTCCAGTCGGTCGTGAACCTGCTAAGCGAACGGAAGAAGCGGACCCGGCTCGCGCGCGAGTTGGCTAAGATCGATCCAAAAGAGGAGACGCTGTTGGCCGAACAGGGCTGAGGGGACCACGCTTGGCCCGAGTACTGAGGGGCGAGGTCTATGGGCGGCTCGTTAGCGCATGCGCTCCGGGCGGTCCGGGACGACCCTGAGCCAGATCGCGCCTGAGCGGCTTTCGTGCTGCAGGAAACCCTGACGCACCCATAAGGCCGCGAAGTGGCTTGCGAACACGGAAGAGCCGAACTCCCGCGCGAAATACTCACCTAGGCCGTTCGAGTCGCGGTCGCCTGCCGTCTTACTGTTGCTCAGGCGGAACCAGCCACGCTCAGAGAAATGCCTGAGACAGGCAGCAATCTGCTCGTTTTCGAGTTCGCATGGCGTCCCGCCGTCCTCCCCAGTTAGCACTGTGACGGATGCGTCCTCGAAAGCGACACGGAATTGCCTTGCCTTCTTGCCGGTCCCTAGGGTCGAAAAAAGGGATTGTTCGTCGCGTGGCAAAACGATTGAGAAGTGCCGGGGCTGGGGCCGTCGCCATTTGTACCGGTGCGTGGTGGTCGCGATGCGGTTTCACTGCGAGGACCTTCTTAGCGCAGCTTCATACTCCTCTAATTCCTGTTTGGTGGCACCGTCCATCATCTTCGCTACGTACTTCATCGCGCCGATGACGGTTATACGCTTGTTCGCCGACTCTTTGTAGAAAGCATCAATCGCCTGAACCGACTCGACGTAGAGCGCATCGCCCTTTTGGCCGTATAGCGCCCTCATGGACTCTATAACTACGTCGGCCGCACAAGCGCAGTCCTTCCTGACATGGAAACCAACCTCGAAGATTGCATCGGCGGCTCCTACGACGTAGCCCATCTTGCCGTCGAGAGAAAGCTGGTCCCAAAATCGGCCGTTCATCGACGTGCCTGTCTTCACTTGCGCGCACGACACCCCGGCCAGGAGCAACAACAGAGAGAGTAGTCGCATACGCGGATGATATCACCACTGGCCAATGACGGCGGAACGTAGGCACACCCGGATAGAAGTGGCCCAGCGGCGTCGGACCTGATCCTGACCGGTCCACCCAACTCGGGCGCGTCTGCTCATTTCCCTGCTGCCGCGGGCCGCTCATACACCTTTCCGTCCTTCATCACGAATTTGACGCGGCGCAGGGCGGAGATCTCTTTGGTGGGGTCGCCATCGACGGCGATGAGGTCGGCGAGCATTCCGGGCTTCACCTGGCCGATGTCCAGGTGCAGGACGCGGCCGGCCACCGACGTCGCCGCCTTCAGGGCATCGGCGGGCGTCATGCCATAGGCGACCATCAGCTCGATTTCGCGCGCGTTGTCGCCGTGCGCGAACACGCCCACGTCGCTGCCGGAGAGAATGGTCACGCCGGCCTCGAGCGCCGCGCGGAAACTGGCGCGCTTGCGTAGCAGGCTTTGAGGCTCGGGCTGGCCCGGTTGCCAGCCGGCGTATCGCGCAAGGGCCTCGGTAGCCGCCAGGGTAGGGCAGAGCGCGACGTGGCGCTCCACCATCAGCTTGAAAATTTCGGGCGTGCCTTCGCCGCCGTGCTCGACGGTTTCCGCGCCCGCCAGGATGGCGCGCCGCATGCCTTCCGCGGTGTTTGCGTGGACAGAGACGGGCACGCCGGCGCTGCGCGCGGTCTCGACGGCGAGCTTCATCTCATCGAGCGAGAAGGTGGGATGCGACCCTGGCCCCGGCCCCCACGAATAATCGCCGTAGAGCTTGACCCAGTCGGCGCCGTGGCCGATCTGGTCGCGTACGACGCGCGTGAGGCTATCGACGCCATCGGCTTCTTCGGCGCCCTGCGGAACGCGCCATTCGAGCGCGAAGCCCTTGGGGCCGTAGGCTCCTGTAGCCACGATGGCGCGCGTGGCAGCCAGCACGCGAGGTCCGGGAATAATGCCCTGTGCCACGGCCTGTTTCAGTTCGACGTCGGAATAGCCGGCCCCTTCGGTTCCCAGGTCGCGTATGGTGGTGAAACCGGCCATGAGGGTAGCGTGGAGATGGTTGACGGCGCGCGCTGCGCGCAGGGCCACGCCTTCATGCAGCACCTGATCGTTCCACGGGGTCTCGTTGTAAGGATGCAGCATGATGTGCGAGTGACCCTCGACCAGGCCTGGCAGCAGCGTGGCGCCGGGGAGGTCGACCAACGCGGCGCCTGCAGTGGAGATGCTTGCGGCGGGGCCCGCGGCCTCGATGCGATTGCCCGCCACGCGCACGGCCCAGCCTTCGTGCAGGGCATCGCCATCGAAAACGCGGGCCGGTCTCAGGACGGTGACGGACTGCGCGGGGGCGGAAAGAGTAACTAGACTTACCACGAAGCAAGAGGTAAAAAGACGGTGGAACATGGGCCTATTATAGGCGCCGCGCGGTGGGGGCAAGGATAAAGAAGGCAGACCAGGAGGTCCGCCCCACCTCACTAATCGTCTTCGTGGGCGGCCGGGGAGGCGGGCGGGGCAGTGGCTGTCATGGCGGCGAGTTCGTCGCGGCGCACGGGCCTGGGGATGGAAGGCTCTTTGCCGGCGGCGGGTTCGAGCACAAACTCACTGGCCGTGGCCAGTTCCGCCTCCAGGTCGAAATCCGGAACAGTCTTCAGCGCGGGAACGCGCGCCACGCCGTGGTGGTCGACGACGCACTCCATTCCATTGCGCAATGCAAACCGAATTCGGAATTGGCGGCGGATGGCAAGCTTGCGGAGGTCCGCCAGCTTCATCGGACTTCCTGGAACTCGTTGGCGTATTCGCCGGTGGCGACGCGGTTGGCGATGGCTTCCTGGCAGGTCACGCAGTAGCGCGCCCACGGGACAGCCTCCAAACGCTTCTGGGAAATCGGCTCGTCGCACTCCATGCAGGTTGCGTAGATTCCGGTCTCGATGCGGTGCAGGGCGTCCGCGATCTCGCGCAGTAATTTCATGTCGATGGTATTCCGGTTGAGGAAAATCCACTCTTCGTGATGTTGCTGGCTCAGGTCGCCCTCGTCGGAGGGGCAATCCAGCCGGGCCACCACCTGGGCGGCCTTCTGCGCGGACATGCTACGACGAACTTCGTCCGCCTTATTCTCAAGTATCTTGCGGTAGCCGATGAATTTCGGCTTAACTCCATGCTTCATCTTCGTGTTCGTTTCTCTCTGGGTGCAAACCCAACAGCCAGACATAAATGACGCCGAGCGAGCGCCAAAGGTTTCGGAACTTTTGAGGGGCGCTAAGAGCGGATTGAGAAGTATAACGGGCGGTGGGCCCAAAAGTCAAACAGATCCGCAACTTTATTTACATCGAACGTTAACGCGTTGACGCTTGCGTGAAGCCCACCCAGCCTGGGTGTATTCTCCCTTTGGCAATTAGCAATTGCCCTTCTTACTTCAAGTTACGGGGATTGCCGGGACTCTTATTCCGAATACCGCTTGAAGATCAAACAGCCGTTGGTCCCGCCGAACCCGAAGCTGTTCGATAGCGCGTATTCGATTTTCATGGGGCGCGCCTGGTTCGGAACGTAATCCAGATCGCACAGCGGATCGGGGGTCTGGTAGTTCATGGTGGGCGGCGCAACCTGGCCGACGATAGCCAGGACCGTAATGCCCGCCTCGATTCCGCCCGCCCCGCCCAGTAAGTGGCCGGTCATCGACTTAGTGGAACTCACCGCGAGTTTATACGCGTGGTCCCCGAACGCGCGCTTGATGGCCGCCGTCTCGGCTCGGTCGCCGACCTCGGTGGACGTTCCGTGGGCGTTGATATACTCCACTTGCCATGGCTCGATTCCGGCGTCGCGCAGGGCATTGCGCATCACACGGAATGCGCCATCGCCCGTATCCGGGGGCGCGGTGACATGAAACGCGTCGGCGCTCATCCCGTATCCGACGATCTCAGCCAGTACGTGCGCGCCGCGCTGACGGGCGAGTTCCAATTCCTCTAAGACCAGGATGCCCGCGCCTTCCCCTACCACGAATCCGTCGCGGTCCTTGTCCCACGGGCGCGATGCCCGTTCGGGCTCGGCGTTGCGCGTGGAAAGCGCGCGCATGGCCGCGAATCCGCCGATTCCCATGGGCGTCACCGCGGCTTCCGTCCCGCCGCAGATCATGGCGTCGGCATCGCCGCGCTCAATCATCCGATAGGAATCGCCGATGGAGTGGGCGCTGGTGGTGCAGGCCGTGGCAGTGGCTGAATTGGGCCCCTTGGCGCCGCTGCGAATGGAAACATGGCCGGAAGCCAGGTTGATGATGGTAGCGGGAATAAAAAACGGCGAGATGCGCCGCGGGCCGTGCTCCAGCAGGGTCTGATGTTCGCGCTCGATCACTTCGAACCCGCCAATCCCGCTGCCGATATAGACTCCCACGCGCTCTTCGTTTTCCGCCGTCACCTTGAGGCCGGAGCTCTTCAGGGCGAAATCCGCCGCCGCGATGGCGAACTGGATAAAGCGCCCCATCTTCTTGATTTCTTTTTTTTCGATGTAATCGGCAGGGTTGAAACCCTTGACCTCTCCGGCAATCTGGCAGGAGAAGGCCGCGGGATCGAACTGGGTAATGCGGGCTATGCCGGACTTGCCGGCCTGAATCGCCTCCCAGGACGCATCCGTGCCAATTCCTAGCGGCGTCAGCAAGCCGACGCCGGTCACCACTACTCTTCTTGACAAGACGAGTCTCCCTGGTGAGAAAAGCGGCTACTTCTTGGCTGTCTTATTTTCGATGTACTCGACTGCGTCCTTGACGGTGGTGATCTTTTCGGCGTCTTCGTCGGGGATTTCCAGCTCGAAAGCCTCCTCGAACGCCATGACGAGCTCCACGATGTCCAGAGAGTCGGCGCCCAGGTCGTCAACGAACGACGCGTTGGCATCCACCTGGCTCTCATCGACGCCCAGTTGCTCGACGATAATCTGCTTCACCTTTTGCTCTACCGCTGCCATGCTTCCTCCTGGGATTATGTGCGAACGCGATGATTTTAGCGACCTTCGCGGGCATTCCGCAACAATTTCGGCTGCGCGCACGAAGACGGCCCCATGCGTAAAAGTCCAAGACTTCCATTCTGCCACGGAATGGGTCCGTGGCGCTTGCCCCCATCGCCGCACATCGGCGCCCGCGAAAACAGTATACGACAGAAAACCTATTCTAAATGAAAGACTTCCTCCAGCGCGGACATGTTCTCATCCGGGCGGCCGGCGACAGCCTGAAAGAAGGGCTGCATTTCGGCCTGCCAGCGCCGGTTGACATCGAGCGCCGCCATTCCTTCGAGGGCCGCGGAGAAATCAGGAGTCTCCAGGTAGCCGATCAGCAGGCCGTCGTCGCGAAGGAACAGCGAATAATTTCGCCATCCCGTACGGGAAAGGGCATCCAGCATCTCCGGCCAGACCCGTTTATGGCGTTCCTTGTATTCCTCGAGCTTTTCCGGCCTGACTTGCAGAATAAAGCAGACTCTTTTCATTGAAATTTCCCGCGAATGGTCGATTATCCGTCTCTTTCGGGCAAAACACAACTCGGGCTCGCGGCGAGTCCCCGGCCCGTCCCCGCGTCAGGTCTTGTTTTGCCCTTCGCGCTCCGGCTTGCTTCGGGGAATACCCTGGGATAGCATCGTGGGCATGTCTGAGCCTCCCATGAGGCAGCCTGAGCGGGTAGCCGGCCTCGGCAGGAAGGCCGTTGCGAATGCCTTAGCCCTCGGCGTCGGGCTTACGCTGCTGGTGATGATGGCGGTCTGGAGCGTGCGCCAATCGGGCCATGCGAAGGTCCCCAACATCCCCAAGGTAATCATCGGAACCAACGACATGGTCTATTACTCCCACGCGGCCACGGAAGATGACGCCAGAGTGCTCGGCGAGGCGCTCAAGACGATCGGATACTTCCAGGACCGGGGCGTCAGCGTCTTCTTGTCGAAAGGCAGGAATGGCACGGTGGTTTCGTTCGTGGTCCAGGAGGGCGCATGGGATGTTCCGGACAGGATCTCGGACTATGAGGAAATCGGCCGGCGCATCGCGACGCCGGTTGGTGGGTTCCCCATCAAAGTTCGCATGATCGATTCAGCCCAAATCGCACATCGGGAACTGCCGCTTGGCAAGGCGATGGTTGGCGCCAGGGACGAGGTCTATTATTTCGGTTCCGCGACCAAAGCCGAGGCGGAAGGCCTTGGCGCGGCGCTCAGAAAGACCGAGTACTTCACGGATCAAGGCGCCAGCGTAGAACTGAGTAAAGACGGCCGCACGGTAATTTCTTTTGTCGTGAACGCCGGCGCCTGGGACCGGCCGGAAATCGTCGGCGCATTCGTGCGGCTGGTTCGGCGGGCCGCGGCGGCGGTCGGAGGGCTTCCCATCACGCTCCGCTTGCTCGATCCCAACATGGATCCCCGAAGGGAAGCGGCGGTCCGTTGAACCGGCGCTCCCTACCTATCGCGAAACGGCTGGCCGGCTTCGTACAACGCGACCCTGGCTTCGATAGCCTCCGTCAACGCAGGCTGGTTTTCTTGCGCGGCTTTCTCCAGAGCGCGGCGCGCCGTGAGCGCCGCATCGGCGAACTGTCCCTTCTCGGCGTAAGCTGCCGCGAGCGTGTCCAGGATGCGCGCGTCTCCTCCGTGGGCGATCTCGACCGCCCGCACCGCAAACGCAAGGGCGTCGCCGCCGTTGCGGATGGAGGCGTCGGGCGAGGTTGCCAGCGCCCATGCTACTCGCCGCAGCGCCGGCGCGTCATCCGGTTGCAGCTCTAGGCCCTCTCGCCACTCGGCCACGGCCTCCGCCTTTTGACCTTGCCCATCGAGCGCGTCGCCCAGGCTGATATGAGCCTCGGCGTACTTCGGATCGAGACCGAGCGCGCTACGCCACTCCCGGATAGCTCCCTGCACATCGCCCCGCTGGCTCAAAACCACCCCCAACTGGTAATGCGCCGGCGCGTAACCGGCATTCGATGCCAGCGCCTGGCGCAGTTGAACCAGCGCCTCTTCCGGCTTGTCCTGCTTTGCCAGAGCACTCCCCAGGTTCACGCGGGCCTCGGCGAAATCCGGCTTCAGCGCGGTGGCTTTTTCGAAATCGGCGGCGGCTTCCGGCACTTGTCCGGTCTGGAGGAGCAGCGCTCCCAAGTCGTTGAACGCGCGCGCGGACGTGGGATCGGCCTCCACCGCCGCGCGGAGATGAATTTCGGACGCTTTCTCGAAGTGCGGCCCGGCTTCCTCCCGGCGGCCCGACATCAGCAGGTCGTTTCCCAGGTCGCGGTGCGCCAGCTCGTCGTTGGGTTCGAGTTCCAGAACTTGCTTCCACCTCGCGGCGGCTGCCTCATACTGTCCGTTCTTCTGCAGATACGCCGCGCTGTTGACCAGCCGGTCATAGTTAAGGACAGGTCCGCCGATTTGGAGCAAGCCATCCGGCGGAATGTTCACAAACTCCGGAATATTCGCCGCGCGGTTGGCTGCCGTGGTGTTATCGATCAGAATGGCGGGGCTGTCGTTGCCGTCCGCGTCGATATGCGTGAGATACAACTGAGTGTAAGGCCCCCGGACCTTCGACGAAAACACCAGCCAATGGCCATTGGGCGAGAAGCTGTGCCACGAGTTCATCTTGGACGTGTTGCAGCGCATGCGCCGCGCCTGCCCGCCCGCCGCGGGGACAATGTACAACTGGCTGTCGGGACGCATGAGCTGCCCGTTGCGGCATTGGACGAAGACAATCCACCGCCCGTCCGGCGACACCTTCGGAAACGTATTGCTCATGCCGTTGCGGGAGGCGCCTGCGATAGGCTGCGGCGCGCCTCCCTTGCCGTTGTCGAAGGGAATCCGGTAAAGGTCGTACTGCATCGGGGTCTCGTTCGGGTCACCGGCAAACTGCGCCAGCGGCACTCCCGGCGGATAGGGGTCGGCGGCGGAGGCACGGGCGAATACCAGAGACTGCCCGTCGGGATTCCATACGGCGCCCATCTGCACGAAGCGCGGATCGTCGGCGCCGGGCAGCGGCTGCAATACCCCGGCCGCCCGGCTATACCAGCACAAAAATCCACGCGTCGGATAGAAAACCTGGAGGAACCGGTAATCTTTGAAATTGGCCACGTAGTAGTTGCTGGGCGGCTCTTTCGATGGGTTCGCCAATGAGGCTGGGTTGATGGTAGTCGCTACGTAGTTCCCGTCCGGGGAAACCTGCGACATGAAGCCGATTCGGACGCCTGCCTTGATGGTGGCTTCGGGCGTGCGCCATTGAACCAGATCCTGCTTGCGGATGGCCATCTCGGGCTTCACCGCCGCAAAAATGTACATCCCGCGATTGGCCTCCAGGCCATCCAGATCCATCCCCATGGTCTTGCCGTCCGCGGAAAACGAATGGCAGTTGGCGCAGACCGGCAGGTTGTCCATGACCACCCGGCTGCGCGCGTCGGCCACGCTGCGAAGCCTCCAGGCGACGAACGGCAGCGCCTGTGCGCCGAGAGGCTTGATGACGCCGCGTTCCAGCTCCGCGGGCATCAACGGCACGTCGCGATAGAAGATTGGCGCGCCCGCCGGGTCCTTTGAGGTGTGGATGGCCACCGTCCCGGCGCTGGCGGGCTGGTCCGGGGTGTCGCTGCGAAAGCCGGTGATGCTTACCGTTGCGGCGCTCGCCACCGAGTTGCGTTTAATGGTCTGCCACGTCGCCGGGTCCGGCGTCCAGGTGTGCGCCGCTGCCAGGGTGGGAGTGAGCTGGGGCGGCTGGTTCGTGGGCGCCACGCAATCCGGGTCGATCCTGCCGATGCGGAGGCGCTCGCCCTTGGAGGTCGCGTGGATCGCCGCCGCGCCGCCTCCAAACGAGATGTCGATCTTCCAAATGGCAACGCCTTTCCCGTCGTCGCGCCACAGGAACGTCGGAGGCGTGATCTCGGGCGGAAAAATAGATCCGTCCTCTGGATAATCGATCATGATTGCCGCTGTTCGGCGCCCCTGGGGCGGCAAGGGAGCCGCGGCCAGCGCCATCAACAGGCCCGGCAGCAGAATCACCCTCGGCGGCAAACTGGCCCTCATTCGCATCCCCATGAGACTAGCTTACAGCCGGATCGGTTCGACCGGCATGGGCCGCCGCTGCCGCAACTGCCTGCGCTGGTTTGACAGTAGCCAGCCAGGGAGAGAGAATCGACGCAGGACCGAACTTCACCGGTGAGGAGTGTATCCCTGTGGCAGCCATCCATCGATTCGCAGCGCTATTTCCCGCATTGGCCATCGCCTTTGCGCAAAACGCGGCGCCGCCGTCCGGTCCGGTAGCGGCGTCGAACACCGTGATCCGCATCGATGTCAACCTGGTTCAGGTGGACGCCGTCGTCACCGATTCCAGAGGCCGGCGCGTGCCGAACCTGGAGGCCTCGGACTTCGAGATCTGGCAGGACGGCAAGCGGCAGACCATCACGGATTTCTCGTACGTTTCGGCGAAATCGGGTGGAACGGCCGCGGCGCACCAACCCGTTCAAGCTAAGCCGGTGAAGGGCGAGCCGCCTCCGCCCCCGCTGCCGCCAGATCCAACTGAAGTGCGGCGCACGCTGGCGCTGGTGGTGGACGATCTTGGGATGTCCGCTGAGAGTATTTCGCCCGTTCGCGACGCAATCCGCAATTTTCTCGACGAACAGATGCGCCCCGGCGACCTGGTTGCGATTGTGCGCACCAGCGCCGGCATGGGAGCCTTGCAGCAGTTCACCACCGATAAGCGGCTGCTGTATGCGGCTCTCGACCGCGTGAAGTATGGCCGAAGCCGCGTAGGCACGAGCAGCTTCGCGCCCATGGCGTCGTCCACCTCAGGGGTGAGGCCTCGCGGCGAGGGCCTCTTCTACCGCTACCGCGAAGAGAACCTGGAGGTGGGCAGCCTGGCGACGGTCCGTTTCGTGGTGAACGCCATGAGAGGGTTGCCGGGCCGCAAGTCCCTGGTCCTGTTTACGGAGGACCTTAGCATGATTTATCAGGGGGCCACAGATGAGGTGAAGGCCAACGCCGTCCAGCAACTCAGCGACGCCGCCAGCCGCGCCTCGGTGGTGATCCATACTGTGGACCCGCGCGGCGTGGCGACATACAGTCCCAGGGCTGTCGACGACGTGATCGGCGTGCCGTCTTCCTCGGGACGGGTTGGCCGAGGGCCCGGCCAGCGGTCGCAGCAGATGGCCACCACGCAACAGGGCATGACCCAGGTGGCGCAGGAAAACGGCGGGCTATTTGTGCAGGATGGCAACGACCTGAACGGCGCCCTGCGCATCGCGGCCGAGGACAGCGATTCCTATTACCTGATCGGCTACCGTCCGGACGCCAGTACCTTCGAAGAAAAAGGCGGGCAGCCCCAGTTCCATCAGATCGACTTAAGAGTGACCAAGGCGGCCATGCACGTCCGCACGCGCGAGGGCTTCTTCGGCGATCCGGGCGCTAATCCGCCGGTTGAGCACACGCGCGAGGCGGAGCTCAGCGAAGCCCTGCAGTCCCCGTTCGCCGCCGGTTCGATTCACCCGCGCCTGACGGCGGTCTTCTCGAACCTGGGGCGGACCGGCGCGTCGATCAATGCCTTGGTTTATTTCAGCCCTAAGGACCTCAAATGGTCCATCCAGCCGGACGGCAGCCGTAAGGCGCTGATCGATGTTGCGGCCGCCGCCTACGACGAAGACGGCGTTGCCTTGGCGCCCGTCGATACCACCTTTCCCTTGCAATTGACCGGTCAAAAGTATGACGAGTTTCTGAAAAAGGGAATGGTCTGGGGCATACACTTTCCGATTGCCAAGCCCGGTCCGTACCTGGTGCGTGCGGCCCTGCGCGATGCCGCCACGGAGGGTGTAGGTTCGGCAGAACAGTATGTCGAGGTTCCGGATATTGAAAGCGGGCGGCTGGCGCTATCGGGAATCGTGCTTCAGGAAGCCGCGGCCCAAAAGGCCCCGGCGCGCGCCGATGTCGATCAGACTCCTGCGCCCAGCGAGGATATCACGGGTGGGGCGGCCCGGCGGAGTTTCCGGCGCGGCGCGCTTCTGGCCTATGGCTACGAGATTATCAATGCCAAGACCGCCGCCGGCCAGCAACCGGAGTTGGAAGTGCAAACCAGGCTCTTCCACAACGGGGAACAGGTGCTGGACGGCAAGAAGGCGCTGGCCCCCTCCGCAGGCGCATCCGGCTCGCAGACGCTGACGGCGGACGGCCGCGTCGCGCTGGGCGCCAACATGCCGCCCGGCCAATACGTTTTGCAGGTGACGGTGACCGACAAACTCGTCAAGGGCAAGTTCAACACCGCGACCCAATCCATGGATTTCAAAATTGAGCCGTAGCGCGGCGACATCGGAGCCTAGCATCTCGATGACCCTTGACGATTGCCGTCTCTTCTATGCGGAAGAAGTTCGAATCGCCGCCGGCCTGGATTCGCCTGCGCTGGTTGCCGCTTACGCTCGCGTGCCACGCGAGAAGTTCATGGGGCCTCCGCCCTGGAAGATCGCATCGCCGGAGACGATCTCGATGGCATTCATGGGCCTGGCCGGCTCGCCTTATGCCAGCACGGAAGATCCCAGGGACCTGTATCACAATGTCCTGGTTGCCCTCGATCCGGACCGCCATTTGAACAATGGGCAGCCCAGCGCGCTGGCCCGCTGGATCGACGCGCTCGATCTGAAGGTTGGCGACCGCGTTTACCACCTGGGTTGCGGCGTCGGATACTATGCCGCGATCATGGCCGAAGTGGTTGGGACTGGCGGGCGAGTCATGGCCAGTGAGGTAGATGCGGGGCTGGCGGCTCGGGCTCAAGAGAATCTCACCGCTTACCCAAACGTTTC
Organism: uncultured Solibacteraceae bacterium; assembly: GCA_964457555.1. GTDB lineage: Bacteria > Acidobacteriota > Terriglobia > Bryobacterales > Bryobacteraceae > BOG-224. Next base: position 2,555 of record CAYWHA010000066.1, on the reverse strand, counting down.
GGTGCACGCGGGAGACGGCGCGGCATTCGATCCCGGTCCATGCGACGCGATATTCATCAACGCCGGCGCCACGCATCCGCACCCCCTTTGGATCGAGCGCTTGTCGGACCGCGGCCGCTTGGTTTTGCCCCTCACAAGCGCTATGGACTCCGCTCCAGGCGGCTCCGGCATCGTCGCCAAGATCACCCGCGGCGAGAACGGCCTCTCCGCGCGCGTCGTGACGCTTGTAGGGATATTTTCGTGTACCAGCGTCCGCGACCCCGAAATGAGTGCGGCTCTTGCAAAGGCCTTCGCAAGCAAGGCGCTCTTCAAGCTCAAGTCCGTAAGAACCGATACCCATGAGCAGGAAGAGAGCTGCTCGCCCACCGCGCGGATATCTGCCTGAGCACCGCCGATCTGCCTTCCAGGGAAGGGAAGTGACACTTCCAGTCAGGAATCGAGGCCGGGATTGCCCACGATTGGGAACGCCTCCACGGCTTCGGCGCCATCCACGTGAAGGTAGCGCGGGTCGAGCAGCCGGCTGGTATCCACGTTCCCCATGGCGGAGATGATGTTCTCCTTCAAATGGGGATATTCCCGCTCCAGGCTGACGAACATATCGCGCAGCGCCCGCCGCACGGTCCCGGTCTTCTGGGAGCAACCGCAGGGAACGATGGGGACGCCCAGCGATTCTGCGTAGGCCCGGGTCATGTCCTCGGTCACGTAGACCAGCGGACGGATCAGGCGGTATTCACGGCTGCGCGAAGCGGTGACCGGCGGCAGCGCGCTCAGCCGGCCCGTGAACATGGTGTTGCGCAGGAGCGCCTCGCAGAAGTCGTCGGCCGTGTGTCCGAAGGCAATCACGTTGGCGCCCAGTTCGTGCGCAATCTGATAGACGGCGCGGCGGCGATAGCGGCTGCACAGGTCGCAGCCGTGGTCCGGCTGTTCCGTGATCAGGCGCACCGAGGGAGCGTCGCGATAGTAGGTCCAGGCGACTCCGCGCTGCTTCAGGTATTCGGCGAGCGGTTCGATGGGACGTAGGAACTTGCCCTGCTCCACCGTAAAGGCGCACACGGAAAAGTCGATGGGCGCGCGCTTTTCAAGCAGCAGCAACGCTTCGAGCAGGGTGGCCGAATCCTTGCCTCCAGAAAGCGCTACAGCGACGCGATCGCCATTGCGCACCATTTTGAAGCGGTGCACGGCATCCCCCACCTTGCGCAGCAGTGCTTTTTCGAGATCCACTGATTCGATTATAGGGGGTTGGTGGGGCGGGCCTCCTGGCCAGGACTTCGTTTCAAGATTAACGGCCGCCGATCAGAGCCGATAAAGGCGGACCAGTGGTAGCATCGTGACTTGAAGCGGCTCGCAGCCAAACCCGCCGGAAGGCAGGCCAGGAGGCCCGCCCCACTCAACCACTAATCCCCATGCCAGCTCCCGCCCGCATCGCCGCCTTCGATATCCTCCGCCGCGTCGATGCCGGCGGCTATGCCTCGGACCTGCTTCTCGAACGCACCGCGGCGCTCGAATCGCGCGACGCCGGCCTGGCTTCCGAAATCGTCTTCGGGGTGCTGCGTTACCGGGCGCAGCTCGACTACCTGATCGAGCTTTATGCCAGCCGGCCGAAGCTCGACGCGGAAGTGCGCGATGCGCTGCGCATGGGCATCTACCAGCTTCGTTACCTGGAGCGCATCCCGGCGCACGCGGCTGTGACGGATGCCGTGGAGCTGGTCAAGCGCGCTCACAAGCGCTCGGCCGCGGGCTTCGTCAACGCGGTGCTGCGCCGCGTGGACCGCGAGCCTGTACCGTGGCCCAGCCGCGAGGTGGAGTTGTCGTGCCCCGAGTGGCTGCTCGGGCGATGGGAGGCATGTTACGGGGCCGAAGCGGCGGTGGGGATCGCGCGCGCCGCCTTGCAGGAGCCGGAGAAGGTCGTTCGGGAAGGGCCCGCCGGCAGCCGGATGCAGGACATCGGCTCCCAGTCCATCGTGCCGCTGCTTCGCCTGGAGCCGGGGCAGCGGTACCTCGACCTTTGCGCGGCGCCTGGCAATAAGACCGCGCAGGCGCTCGAAGTCGGCGTGCGCGCCATCGCCTGCGACCGGCGTTTCGACCGTCTGGTCCAGCTCAAAGGAATGGGGTGCCCCCTGGTGGTGCTCGATGGCACGCAGCCGCTTCCTTTTGGCCGCAGTTTCGACAGAATCCTGGTGGATGCGCCATGCTCGGGTTCCGGAACCCTCGGCCGCAACCCCGAGATCAAATGGCGTCTCCGTCCGGCCGATCTCGAAGACCTGCCCCGCCGCCAGACGGCGCTTCTGGCTCACGCGCGCGCGGCCCTGGCTCCCGGAGGCCTGTTGGTCTATTCCACCTGCTCGCTGGAGCCGGAAGAGAACCGCGCCGTGGTGGCCAGCGTGCCTGGGGAGGTTATTTTGGACACCATGATCCGTCTTCCGGGACGCGATCCGGGGGATGGCTTCTATGCCGCTGTGATAAAATCGGATCAGCCCGCAAATGGTTGAAATCGTTCCCTCAATCCTATCGGCGGACTTTGCCCGGCTGGCCGGGGAAATCGCGTCGGTCGAACG
>CAYWHA010000065.1:0-28682 GCA_964457555.1 uncultured Solibacteraceae bacterium | reverse complement strand
ATGCCCGTCGTCGGGTGCGGCCATGCTAACGAATTCACCGCGACAGGCCACTAGGTCCAAGGCGGTGGAAATTGATGCCGAGTTTCGCTGCGAGCGGCTCGTATGGGAAGTGAAAGTCAATGGTGACGGCGACGCAGAAAACCGAATGTCCTTCGAGGGGGTGACCGCCGCACGGACCGAAGGCCAGCATGTGTACAGAGCGCACCACTCCTGGGCCCAATCGGGAGCTGTATCGGGATGGCAGGCGGTCCCCGAGCTTACGTCACCACACGTCGCGGTCAAGAACACTCGGATCGACCGTACGACCGTTCAAACAATTGTCGAGTTCCGGCAAGCGCCGAGCGCCGAACAGCCGGCCTCCGCCTGCGTTCGGTCCTTAGACTTCGGCGTGTTCAGCATGAACTGCGAAGAGTTTAGACGTAAAGAAAACGCACGCGATGACGATACGGACTTCATACAGAAGTCGATTCGTTGGGAGGTTCCTGGACAGTTGGTCCTACATGTCCAACTGCCGGAGGACATGCTGCTGATGGGACGGCCCTTTGCGGAGGTCTATCAGTTGTTTCAGACGGCGGACGAGGAGGTTGAGGTCTTCGATGCCACCCTTTCGGCGGGCGCGACTCGACTCTTGCATTATTCGGATCTAACGCGCGTGGCTTCGCTTCACATATACCGTCCGCCAAAATGGGTGGCCTACCGCATTTGCTGGCGGCTGGGGCACCCTCCGCGGGACGGTAACCCACCTGGCGCGGCAGAACTGGCTCGCTTTGAGGGCCGTCGCAGTCAGTTGCTATCCATCCGTCGGCTGTTTGCCAATGCGAATGCGGACCTTAATCCGTCGGACCTGGAGGCTAAGCAGAACGTCATCAGCAAGCTCGCGGAGTTTAGCGCTTTTTTCGTGCGAACAATCGCTGACCAATTTGCGCCTGCCGCGGATGGCGGCGACGACGGACTCCCTATCAATATCGCCAATCTCGAGATCAGCCTCATGGCTGTTTATCTCGCTGGCGATCCAGAGAGGGAGGTGCTGACGATCGTCGCCGGTACAAACGTCTTCGATTCGAAATTATGGGATTTCTCGTTATCTCTCGGCGATGGCATCGCTGGCAGGGCAGCTAAGCGCCTGCAGCCGCGCGTCTACGACGACGCGCAAGCAGCCGGCACTCCCTGGGGGGATGTCTATGTGCCGTTAAGCGGAACTCGGCACGCTTGGCTTATGTCGGTTCCGATTTGGAAGGAGACGCTTCGGAGGCCCTATGCGGTTCTTAACGTTGGTACGTTCGACAGGGGCCAAGCGGCCACGCTCCGCACGTGTGAAAACGAGAAGGTCGTAGCGGCCGTGCTAGAATATGCCAATAAGGACTTCATTCGCGGCCTGTTGAACGCAATTTGCCCCCCTGGGTTAAGAGGCAGCAAGACATGATTGTGAAAGACAGTTTCGTCCTCGGTAGCGGCGTTCGAGGATATGCTCTCGGAGAAAATCCCCACGAAACCATTGCCGCGAGACACCACGACACGGGTCCCGCGCCCGACGCCAAATACATGAACATTTATCGAAGTTTCTACGACCGTTTTCAGCGCGAATCAGCCCGACTGTCCAACGCGAGGGGCCTCTCAACGACTACGCGGAAGTAGCTGCTTGTTCGGGGGCGGTGCCCCCACTGGCTGCGGTAACCGGCCGAGCCGTGGCCGATCGGCAGGCGCGGTCCCCAAGACCGCTTCTGGGACATTACTCCCCATAAACGCCCTTCGGTCCGCCGATGTCCTCAGTTGTCCACGGTCTCCCGGATCCGGTGCGTAATCGTCGCCGGGGCATCGTCGAGCGCCGACGCGTCCGTCCTTTCGAATCCCTGGGCCCGTAATGAGTGCCCGGACGGTGCCGGCAGCGCGACCAACGCCACCGCGGAATACCCGAGCCGTAGCGAACTTGAGCCGAAACGGCGAATCAGCAAGTATGCGACGCTCGTCCCGAGCTCGGTCGATACAATGGCGCGAAAGAACAGAAAGGCCGCGAAGATCTGCCAGACGGTCTGGTTGGCGAACCCGGAAAGCACGCGCGCGGCCTGCGCTGCGGGAGCCGGGACAGCCGGCCCGGCTGCCAGTCAGCCGCTCCCGTGACACCAGGTCCGTTTTACCGGTCGATCGCCACGGAAATCCGGTGCGTGGACGGTCCAACAGCCCTTGGCCTGATCACGCTTGTCCGATCCGCCGAAGAACTGGTCCGACTCGTCAAAACGGGGTGGGCTCCAGGTAAAGCGTGTAGCCGTTCGGGCGCAGGGGCAGGGCAGTCGCCCCATCTGACATTCTGAAAGCGGAGCGAAGACCCTCTGGTCTTCTTCGCTTGGAACTCCGGGCGAATCCTTCTCGACTTCATTCGGGTAAATCCAATGCGGGAAGGAGTCAACAGACCGAGCCTAAATTGTGTTTTTTGTCTTCCCGCATTATTCCCGCAAAACCCGAAATTCCCGCAAAATTCCCGCACTTCCAGCCTACGTCCGATCAAGTAACTGCTGTGTTTTCAACGCAACATGCCTATGCCGAGGCCTCGGGCGACCTTGACACGGTAGAGGTCTGGCGTTCGAGTCGCCACGGGCCCACCACTGTTTTCAATAAGTTAGCGACTTCGAGCCCGAGACAATAACCTTTAAATTCCACCGAAAAAACCCGGGGGCGCTCCGATATGTAGCTTGTGAGCGAATTCTTCCGCCGGGCCGAGGAAATTCTTAGCATCGCTACCAGTGAAACCAGCGATCTGGGCGATACGCTTGTCGTTCTCGATCGTCAGGGCGGATTCACAATGCTCGAACCTACCGGTTGGTCGCTGCCCGCATTGGCCGCCGAATACGGCGCCGAGGCCGTATACCGAGTGGAGCGCCGCGGTCTTTCGGTACGGGTCGAAGGGTGGGACGGATCGCAGCGTTGCCTTCTTCAAAGCCAGTCCGGCCGAAACCGGGCTTACGGCTTGTTTGGCGCTCCGTTCGCCCCTCCGGCGACAGTGCTAAGGCTCACAGCGCCGGCCATCGCCTGATCCAAGAGGCGTCCCGAAGAGTGTAGAATAATGGCAACACTCGGAGGGATCGCCGTCCATGGGCCTTTCCACGCGACTGGCCGCGCGTTGCGTAGCGCTTGGGTTCTCCATCTCCGCCACACTCGCGGCCGCTGAGGCCGGCCGGGTCGGCTTCAACCGCGATATTCGTCCGATCATGTCGGACACCTGTTTCCTCTGCCACGGTCCGGATAAGAGTTCCCGCATGGCCGGCATGAGGCTGGATCTGCGTGAGCAAGCCACCAAACCCACGCTCTCTGGCCGCATCCCAATCGTTCCGGGGGATCCCGGGAAGAGCGAAATCATCGAGCGCATCTTCAGCAGCGGCGACTCCATCATGCCGCCCGAACGCGTACACAAGCCGCTCACCGAGGCGCAGAAAGAAACCATCCGCCAGTGGGTGGCTCAGGGCGCCGTTTATGAGGGTCACTGGGCCTATCAGCCAGCCAACCGGACGCAGCCGCCGAATGTTACGGACGCTGGCCGCATCCTCAATCCGATCGACCGTTTCATTCAGGACCGTCTGGCGCGCGAAGGGATCAAACCTTCCGAACCCGCCGATAAGCGAACATTGCTGCGCCGCGTTACTTTCGATCTGACCGGGCTGCCTCCTACGCCGGAGGAAATGCGCGCCTTTCTGGCGGATGGCTCGCCCGGCGCCTATGAACAGGTGGTCGACCGGCTTCTGGCTTCTCCGCGTTACGCCGAGCAGCAGGCGATGCACTGGCTGGACGCCGTGCGTTACGCCGACACCTGCGGCTTTCACGGCGATAACCCGATCCCCGCCTGGCCTTACCGGGACTATATTCTTCAGGCCTTCCTGCACAACAAGCCTTTCGACCAATTCACGCGCGAGCAGATTGCCGGCGATCTGCTTCCCAACGCCACCGAAGAGCAGCGCGTGGCATCGGCCTACAACCGCTTGAACCGCACCTCGGCCGAAGGCGGCATACAGCCTAAGGAGTACCTCGCGAAATACGGCGCGGATCGCGTGCGCACGCTCAGCGCCGTGTGGCTCGGTTCCACGCTCGGCTGCGCGGAATGCCACGATCACAAATTCGATCCGTTCGCCACGCAGGATTTCTACGCCATGAAGGCGTTCTTCGCGGATGTGCAGGAAACCGGCCTTGTGCCGGATCGCGGCCCGAAAGCCTGGGGATCGCAGATCGAACTGCCTGGCGCCGATCAGAAGCTGCAACTGGCTGCGCTCGATGCGAAAATTGCCGCCGCGAATGCGCGTATCGAAGAGCAAGCCGCGAAGCTCGGCCCGGCGGCGCCGTGGGAGAGCGCCCTAAAGCAGCGTTGGGAAGCGGGCGAGTTGGCCTGGACGTGGCAGCGTCCCGTAGCCGCGCGCGCCCTTCACGGCGCCACGCTCACCATTTACAATGCGGAGCCGGTGGAAAGCAACTACTACCTGGACGGCAGCTTGAAGACGGACACAAAGCCCGGCGATGGCCTGGTGGTGGCAAGCGGCGCGAATCCGGACAACGAAACGTACGTGGTCACGCTCCAACCCGGCGCCGGCGAGTGGAATGAACTGGGCATCGACGTGGTTCAGGACGAGAGCCTTCCCGGCGCACGGTATGCGCGGGGGGCGGACCGCTTCCTGCTGAGCGAAGTGGAGGCGGAACTCACCGAAGCAGGCGCGCCCGCGCGCAAGCTCACTTTCACCATGGCCGCGGTGAACGATGCGCCGCCCACGGCCGCGTCGAGTACCACCGACGCATCCATGCCGCCGCTCGCCGCCATCGATGGCGATCCCAAAACCGCGTGGGGCGTGCGCTTCGGCGAGGCCCGCGACCCCTTCCTGGCGCTGCGGTTCGCCGGGCCGGTGAAGACCGGCGCGGAATCGCGCATTGTGGTTACGCTGCGCCATGATTCCGAGCTGAGAAAAGCTGTCATCGGGCGTTTCCGCTTGGCGCTGGCGGCCGACCCGTATGCGTGGCCTCCTGTCGCCGATGCGGGCCGGCGCATACGCAGCAACGATCCCAGCGGCGCGAAGACCTGGGCCAGCGGCCTTCCCGAAGATGCCATCAAAGCCCTGCGCAGGCCCGCCGAAGATCGCGACGCAACCGAGCGCGCCGCTCTTCGCGACTACCGCATCTGGTCGAGCGCCGCATTGGCCTCCGACTATGCCTGGCGCGAGCGCGCGCAGACGGAGCGAGGCCTGCTCGACGCCTCCATACCCCACGCCATCACCACGGTCTCGGTGGACCCGGTGGTGACGCGCGTTCTGGACCGCGGCAATTGGATGGACGAATCGGGGCCTATCGTCGAGCCGGCGATTCCGCGCTTCCTTGGCGCGCTCGATACGAAGGGAACGCGCGCCACGCGCCTTGACCTGGCGAACTGGCTGGTATCCCGCGACAATCCACTCACCGCCCGGGCCTTTGTCAATCGCGCCTGGCGCCAGTTCTTCGGTATGGGAATTTCCAAAGTGCTGGACGACCTCGGTTCGCAAGGCGAGTGGCCGACGCATCCGGAGTTGCTCGATTGGCTCGCGGCCGAGTTCATGCATCCGGAATTCGAAGCCGCGGCGACGCACGATTGGGACGTGAATCATATCGTCCGGTTGATCGTCACGAGCTACACATACCGGCAATCGTCGCTCCCCTGGCCCGGCGCGGATAAGGATCCGGAGAATCGTCTGCTGGCGCGCCAGAACCGTTACCGTTTGGACGCGGAAAACGTGCGCGACGCCGTTTTGCAGGCCGCCGGCCTGTTGGTGGAAAAGCTGGGAGGGCCAAGCGTCAATCCGGTAGAGCCGGCGGGGTACCTGGCGGCGCTCAATTTCCCCAAACGCGAATACTCGGCCAGCCGCGACGGAGATTTGTACCGCCGGGGCCTGTATACCACCTGGCAGCGCACTTACCTGCATCCCAGCCTGCTGAATTTCGACGCCCCCACGCGGGAGGAATGCGCCGTCAATCGCACCGCGTCCAACACGCCGCTGCAGGCTCTCGATTTGTTGAACGACCCGATCTACGTGGAGGCCGCGCGTTTTTTTGCGCAGGGCGCAATTGCTCAGGGCGGCGCGTTCGAACTGCGGCTCAAATGGGTTTTCGACCGCGCGCTGAACCGCCCTCCCACGGCGCGGGAAAGCTCCATCCTGCGCGGGCTTTATAACCGCGACCTGAAACGGTTCCGCGCCAATCCCGCCGGCGCCAGGAAGCTCGTGAGCGTGGGCGAAGCGCCGCTGGCGCTGAGCGCCAACCCGGTGGAGCTTGCCGCTATGACCACCGTGACGCGGGCTGTTTTGAACCTGCATGAAGTCATCACGAGGAATTAAGAGCCATGGACCGCTGCAACGCATGTGAAATGAACCGCAGGACCTTCCTTGGGAGGGGCGCGGCCGGGCTCGGCCTCGCGGCGCTGAACTCGCTTCTGGCGCCGCGCCTGTTCGGGCAGACCGCCCCGGCGCGGCCTGGCAGTAAGGGCGTCATCGACCCGCTCGATTTTCCGCCGCGCGCAAAACGGGTCATCTATCTTTATCAGGCCGGCGGGCCTTCGCACCTGGAGACGTTCGACTACAAACCCAAGCTCGCCGAAATGACCGGCAAACCCATGCCGGACTCGTTCACCAAGGGGCAGCAGATCGCTCAGCTTCAAGGCGCGACGCTCACCTGCCTGGGTCCCACGCACGGATTTCAGCGATTCGGCCAGTCGGGGTTGAGCATCTGCGAGCTGTTCCCGCACCTCGGCGGCGTCATCGACGAAACCTGCATCGTGCGTTCGATGTTTACCGAGCAGATCAACCACGATCCGGCGCACACGTTCATGAACAGCGGGTCGATCGTCACCGGCCGGCCTTCCATGGGGTCTTGGGTCTTGTACGGACTCGGCGCGGAAGCCGAGAACCTGCCGGGCTTTGTGGTACTGGTCTCGCAGGGCAAAGGCGGCCAGATGCAGCCCATTGCGGCGCGGCAGTGGTCGGCGGGCATCCTGCCCAGCAAGTTTCAGGGCGTGAAGTTCAATTCCGTGGGCGATCCAGCTCTCTACATCGAAAATCCGCCCGGCGTGAGCGCCCAGATGCAGGCGGATTCCATCCAGGCGGTCAACGCGCTCAACCAGTCCACGGACCGGACGTTGCACGACCCGGAGATTCAAACCCGCATCGCGCAGTACGAGATGGCGTTCAAGATGCAAGCCAGCGTGCCCGACTTGCTCGACATGAGCAAGGAACCCGCCAGCGTGCTGGAGATGTACGGAGCGCGGCCGGGAGACGGCTCCTTCGCGTCGAACTGCCTGCTGGCGCGGCGTCTGGCGGAGCGCGGCGTGCGCTTCATCCAGCTTTATCATCGCGATTGGGACCACCATAACGACGTCAAGGGCAATATCGTTTTCAAAGCCGAGGAAACGGATCGCGCCACGGCGGCCTTGATCACCGACCTCAAGCAGCGCGGGATGCTGGACGACACGCTGGTGGTCTGGGGCGGTGAGTTCGGCCGCACGCCCATGTCGCAAGGCGGCAGCGGGCGCGACCATCACATCAAAGGCTTCTCCTTCCTGCTGGCCGGCGGCGGCATCAAGAAGGGCTTCGCCTACGGCGCGACGGACGACCTGGGCTACGCGGCGGTCGAGAACCCGGTCGGCATCCACGATTTTCACGCGACCATGCTCTATCTGCTCGGCATCGATGCCCCCAGGCTATCGGTCAAATACCAGGGACTCGACGTGCGCCTGACCGCGCCCGAAGGCGGTTCGGTGGTCCACGATATTATCGCGTGAACAACATGACGACACGACGCAATTTTCTGGCGGCAGGCGCCGCGCCATTCATTCTGGGAGCAGAGGATAAAGCCGGCGTGAAAGCGCCCATCCTCGGTGAGGGCGAACACCGCTATGAGGCGCTTCACGATTGGGGCCGGTTGCCCTCGCGCTTCCGCTACGGCAATACCCACGGCGTGGTGGAAGACTTGGAGCGCAACATATATATACATCACACCGTGCACGCGTCGAGCGAGATCCCCGACACCATGGTGGTGTTCGACCGTCACGGTAAGTTCGTCCGCTCGTGGGGTAAGGAGTTTCGCGGCGTCGCGCATGGACTGCACATCCGCAAGGAGGGCCGGGAGGAGTTTCTCTATCTGACGGTCAACGCCGCCAACCCGAAGATGACGCCGCAACCGGCGATGCAGGCGGTGTTTCTGAAGACCACGCTGAAAGGCGAAATCGTCTGGAAGATCGAGGGTCCTCCCGATATCGAGGCCTATCGTCCGGGTCCGGATGGCGCGCCCAAGCCCTATAATCCGACCAACATTGCGATTGCTCCCGGCGGGGACATGTACGTGGGCGATGGCTACGGCTCTTATTACGTGAACCAGTACAACAGCCGGGGCGATTACGTCCGGACCTTCGGCGGGAAAGGCGCGGAGCCGGGACGGCTCACCGAACCGCATGGCATCTGGGTGGACACGCGCGCGCCCGAGCCCGTACTGGTGGTGGCGGACCGCCGCAATAACCGTTTGCAGCGCTTCACGCTGGCCGGCCAGCACATCGATTTCATTCAGGGCTTCCGGCTCCCGTGCCATTTCCACGAGCGCCGGGGCGATGTCGTCGTCCCGGACTTACAAGGCCGGGTCACGCTGATGGATAAAGACAACCGGATCATAGAGCACCTCGGAGATTCCAACCCGCCGAACGGGCAGTTCCCCTTACGCACCGCCGCCAGGGACAAGTTCATTCCGGGCCAGTTTATCTGCCCGCACGGGGCATGTTTCGACCGCGACGGAAACATCTTTGTCGTCGAATGGGTTGAAGTGGGCAGGGTCACCAAGCTGCGCAAGCTGGCGTAGGAACTGCTACAATCTCCTGAACTACGCGACGGCTATCGTTATGACACCTGCAATCGAGTACTGTTCCGAATGCGGCCGGCCCGCGGCGCATGAAGAACTGGCCCGCTTCGGCGACCGGACGGTATGTCCAAACTGTAAGGACGCTTATGCGCAGAAACTGCGCGAAGGCGTGGCCCCGGCCGGCTTCGTCCGGTACGGCGGCTTCTGGCTACGGTTCGTAGCCGTGGTGATCGATGGCATCATCCTGGCAATTCCCATGGGCATCCTGCAGATGGCTCTCGCCGCCGCAATCGGCGCCCCCATGACCCGGATGTCGGTGACGCCCAATTCCAACCCGGCGGAAGCTCTCGCGATGATGGCGCCCGTTTTCGGCATGCTCGGGTTGTTAATGCTCCTGGGCATGGTCCTCGGATGCGCTTACGAGACGTTCTTCCTGGTCAAATTCGGCGCCACCCCGGGCAAGATGGCCCTGGGCGTAAAGGTAGTCCGTCCCGATGGGTCGGGTATTCAGACCGGCCGCGCCATCGGCCGCTACTTCGCGAAGATGTTGAGCGCCATAATCATCTACATCGGATACATCATGGCGGGGTTCGACTCTCAAAAGCGCGCGTTGCATGACATGATCTGCGATACCAGGGTCATCAAGACCCGGGGATAGCGCGCCCCCTATGCCGGTACCCTGCGCCCGCTGCGGTATGCCGCTGCCCAAATGGGAACTGCGAAACGGTGAGGCGGCCGATTGTACTTCCTGCGGTTCCCGCAACGTGGTGCGGCTGTTCCCGGCTGCCCTGGCGCAGGGCGCGGCGGCGCTTGCCGAAATCGCCCTGGAAGGCGAAGCTGCGTGCTTCGACCATCCTGGCAAGCGGGCGGTATCGGCTTGCCTGCAGTGTGGGCGGTTTGTGTGCCAGCTTTGCGCGGTGGAGTTCGGCGAAGGGGTGTGGTGTCCGTCCTGCGTGGCCGGTTCGCGCGGGAAGGCCAAGCCGGCAAAATCCGAAGCCTCGCGGACCCTGTGGGATACCTGTGCCGTGTCCATACCCTTCGCCCTGCTCATCGTTTGGCCGCTCACCATTCTCTCTTTGCCCGCGGTGGCGGCGCTGGCCATCATGAAGTGGAAACAGCCCATCAGCCTGGTACGCCGCTGGCGGTGGCGCTTCGGCGTTGGACTGGCGGCGGCGCTGGCGGAAGGCGGGCTCTGGGTCTGGTTGATTTGGCACCTTGTGGCCAAGGCCCGGCGGGGAGCGTAAACCGTGGAGCATGGCAACCAGCGCTATCGCAGGCTTCCCGGACGGCGCAGGGGTTTTATCTTCGGCTCCAGCATCTGGATGGGGTCCGACCACTTGTTGCTGGTCAAATCCGCGCGCTTCCGTGAGGATTACAAACGATTCTACTTCCGCGATATCCAGGCTATCGTTACGGCCAAGGCGCCGCGTTTCCACATTTCGACCCGTTCCGCCCTGATCGCCCTCCTGTGGCTTTGCGCGCTCGCGGCCGTCAACGGCCTGGAATTTGGGCTCAATGCGAGGGGGATCGGCATGAACCTCACCTGGGCCTGGTGGACCGTCTCCGTGGCGCTGATCGCCACGTGGATCTGGGTCTCCGTTGCATGCAGTTGCCGCTGCCGCATCTACACAGCCGTAAGCTCCGACGAGCTTCCGTCGCTCTATCGCACCTGGACGGCGAGGCGCTTCCTGGAGAAGGTTGAGCCGAAACTGGTCGAGGCCCAGGGTGTCGTAGAGGCTAATTGGGCCGACGCGGTGGAGGAGCGGCAGGTCGGGCCGCTGCCCGAGGGCAGAACCGGACTCGCATCGCCAGGGACGCCCACGCCCCCACCGCCGCCGCCCCCCTCCAAAACAGTTCGGACCCCGATTTCAGTTCTATTTGTCGCCAGCCTGTGCCTGGGAGGCCTCGCGGAGTTGCTGACGGTCCGGGCCGCTGCCAGCGTGGGACGATGGATATTGTTAGGATTCGTACTGCTTCAGATTGCCACTGCGGTCGCAGTCGTGGTGCAGAACTACATGGGCAAACTGCGGCCGTCCATGCGCAACCTGGCCATCGTTGCACTCGCCTCCGTCGGCTTCTGGTATTATGCGGTTCAAATGGCGGCCGGTGTTGCGATTAGTCTCCGGAATGCGAGATCGCGCAATCCCGCCGCCGCGCTTCAAACTCAGGTTCAGCCCCTGGGACTGCTCGATTATCCGGTATCGCGCGGCATTGCCGGGGGAATTGGGCTATTGCTCGGATTCGCGGGAGCGGGCCTGTTGCTGCTCGGCGAACGTCCCTCCGAAGAGAAGGTCTCCTTCAATGTTTGAGCCAGGGTCGGCGGCTTTCCGGCCCGCTGCACGCGGCGGCGCGCCCCGGTTATGAACGGTCCGGACCTCCAACAACGCTGTTGGAATCACGAGCTGCGCGAGGCCGTGTGTCGATGCCCGCGCTGCGGCCGGAGCTTCTGCCGCGAATGCGTGACGGAGCACGAGTCCCGCCTGTTGTGCGCCGCGTGCCTCCGCGATACGGCGCGGGAGGAGGCGGCCCGGCGCGGAAGTCTGCGCCGCCTGGCCTCCGTGGGCATGGCGCTGGCTGGCGTCGTCCTGGCATGGGCCATGGTCTTCAGCGCCGCCGAGGGTCTCATCGCCATCGCCGAGCGATCGGAGCGCGTGTCATGGCAAGGCCGTTAGAACAGCCCGGCCCCGTCTCTCTTCTGGAAGAAGCCGCTCATCTGTTGCGCCGCGCGTCCATCGACGCGTTGCTATGCCATTGGATTGGCAGCGTGCCGTTAGCCCTCATGTCGCTGGTCTTCTGGCACAACCTGACGCACCCTCCCATGTCCGACCTCAACTGCGCCGCCGAATCGCTGGCCGTGGCGCTGCTCTTGATCTGGATGAATTGCTGGCGCGGCGTCTTCGCGGACCGTCTGCACCGCATGCTCGCCGGCGCTCCGGAACGCCCGTGGACCGGTCAGCGGATCTCGTGGCTTGTGGCGAACCAGGCCTTCCTGGCGGCCACTAAGCCTCTGATGCTGTGTCTCTCGCTGTTGGCCGTTTTCCCTTTTGCTCCCATGGTGGCCTTCTACCGCAACGCCGCTGTGCTGGCCGGCCGCGGGGACCTGGACCCGCTCGCGGCCATCGCCAAAGCTCGCCGCCTGGCCCGTGACGAAGGGCTTCCGTGCTGGCTTCTCCAGTTACTCCTGCTGCTGCTCTCGTTGATCGTCATGCTGAACCTGGCGGCCACTTTCGCCATTCTGCCGGAACTTGTGAAGATGCTGACCGGCTACGATTCAGCGTTCAGCCGCGGCGGTTCGAGTTTTGTCGAAAACCGTCTGTTCCTGGCTCTTGTGCTGGCCGCCACCTGGCTGGTTTTCGATCCCTTCGTGCAGGCTGTTTACTGTCTCCGTTGCTTCCAGGCGGAATCGGCCGGGACTGGTGAGGATTTGCGCGCCGGTTTGAGGCGGGTCCGGTCGGCCATAACCAATGGCGCCGCGGTTGCGGTAGTGGTTGCGCTGGCCGCGCTGCCGCTAATGCCGGCGCGGGCGGCCGACGCCGTCGCATCCCGGGATCTGGAACAAGCCGTGCGCCGGACCATGCAATCGCCCGAGTACAACTGGAGAATCCCTCCCCCAGCCACTGCGGCCTCCGGCGTTCCGTGGATCGTCGTCGCCACGGATCGCGCCATTGCGGCCGTACGATCCGCGTTGCATTGGGCGGGCACGATGATCGATCGCCTGCTGCGGTGGATTTTCGGAGGGCTGGGCCTCTCGCCCATGCCGCTCGGAGGACAAGCGCCCGCCGCCGCGCTGCATTGGAGCGTCTGGGCGCTCATCGGGCTGGCGTTGGCCTTGGCGGGCTGGGTGGTTTGGCGCGCCCTCCGATTGCGGCGTAAGAAGCACGGGCCGGCCGCGGGTCCTTCCCTTGTCCCCGTTCGCTTGGACGACGAAGATCTCACTGCCGACCGCCTCCCCGAAGCCGGTTGGCTGGAGATGGCGGAACGCTGCCTCACGGAGGGCAATCTGCGCCTGGCGCTGCGGGCATTCTATCTGGCCAACCTGGCATGGCTGGGCCGCCATGAGTTCCTCACCGTCAATCCCGGCAAGACCAATCGCGAATTCGAGGTCGAGTTGCGCCGCAGGGCGCGGCAGTCCCCCCAAGCGCGCGAGTTGTTCTCAGCCAACGTGCGGGCCTTCGAACGGGCCTGGTACGGCCTGCACGAAGTCTTCGAAGACGATGCGCGGGCGTTCCGGCGGCGGGGTGACGAGATTAGGACGCTTCTAGGTCCGGGGGGAGTAGCGTGACGCGCGCGTGGAGATTCCTGGCTCTGGCCGTGCTCGCGGTGGCCTTTTTCGCGGGCGTCATCGGCCTGTTTAACCGGCAATTCGCCTCGGGCGAACTCTATCCGGATTTCTCCACCTTGCGCACGGGCCCCACCGGGGCGAAGCTGCTTTACGACAGCCTCGGCAAGGTTCCCGGCATCGCCGTCGAGCGCAATTTCCTGCCGCTCGATTTCTTGCCGCGCGATGGCGCCACTCTCGTTCTGCTCGGCGTGAACCCCATCCAGGTGGATTGGGACGACGCTGCCTTCTTGCGGCCCGTCGAACGCATCGCCAGCCGTGGCAACCGCGTGGTTGTGGCCATGTACATCGATCCCCTGCAGCGCCCGTCGCAGGCGGATCTCGACCGCCGGGAGCAGCCGGCCGCCGGCGGATCGAAACAGCAATCGAACCAGCAGCCGCCCGTTCAGACCATGTGGAAGGTGAGCCTCAAACTGGACCCCGATAACACCCATCCGCATCCCCTCTACTTCGGACAGGCCGCTGGCTGGCGCGTCCGCGACAACGCAGGGGAGAAGATCCTCGCCATCGAACGCGATTTCGGCAAGGGCAGCGTGCTGTTGATGGCGGAAAGCGCCGATTTCACCAATGAATCCGCCGTCGCCCTGGACCGTCTGGAGCAGGTGTCCGGCGCCATCGGACCCTACCGGCGGATCGTCTTCGACGAACAGCACCTGGGCCTCGCCGAATCGGGCAGCGTGGTCGGTATGGCGCGGCAGTTCCGCCTGATGGGCCTGGCCTTCGGGCTGGGCCTCTGCGCCGCGCTGTTCATCTGGAGGAACGCTTCGGGCTTTCCCCCGCCCGCTCCGCCCCGCGCCCTCGAGCGTTTTTCCGGCCGGACCGCTCAGGCGGGCCTGTTGACGCTCTTGAAACGCCACATTCCACCCGCGGAACTGGCCGCCGTCTGCTGGCGGGAGTGGCTGGGCGCGAACCGGCGTCAGGCAACGCCCCGGCAACAGGAGCAAGCCGAAGCCATCTTGGCGGACGCGTCCACGCGGCCCGTGGAAGCCACGCGCCGAATCGAAGTCTTGCTGCATGTGAAAGGAGAACTTTGAACCTCGAACAGTTTCAATCCGCGATGGAGACGGCGGTCGCCGGAATCCGCCAGGTGATCATCGGGCAGGAAGACGCCATCCGCTATTCGCTGGTGGTGGTGCTGTGCAACCGGCACGCGCTCATCGAAGGCGTTCCCGGCCTCGGAAAAACCTTGCTGGCGCGCACCCTGGCCGCGGTCCTGGGCTCGGAATTCAAGCGCATCCAGTTCACCCCGGACCTCATGCCGGCGGATATCACAGGGACCAACGTGTTCCATCTCCAGAGCGGCGAATTCTCGCTCGTGAAGGGTCCGCTGTTCACCACGTTTCTGCTGGCCGACGAAATCAACCGCGCGCCCGCCAAGACGCAGTCGGCCTTGCTCGAAGCCATGCAGGAGCGTACCGTCACCATCGATCGCGAAAGCTATCGCCTGTCGCCGAACTTCACCGTCTTCGCCACCCAGAACCCCATTGAAAGCGAGGGCACCTATCCACTTCCGGAAGCCCAGAAGGACCGCTTCATGCTCAAAATCAATATGAGCTGGCCGGAGAACCCGGACGAAATCTCGCTGGCCCGCCGGTCGCTGGGCGAGCAAGCTCCCGAAACCGTCCTGCTGCGGGGCGACGTGAAGCCGTGCCTGGGCGAATCCGATCTGGCGAGCCTGCGGGAGGTCCTCGAAACCGTGCAAGTGAGCGACCAACTGGTCGATTACGCGGTGCAGGTGGTCCGCCGGACCCGTACCGACGACGCCATTCTGGTGGGCGCCGGTCCGCGCGCGTCCCAGGCCCTGCTGTGCGGCGCGCGCGCGTGGGCGGCGCTATCCGCCCGCGACTTCGTGACCCCCGACGATATCCACGCCCTGGCCCTCCCGGTGCTGGAACACCGCTTGCTCCTGCGTCCCGAATCGGAGTTGGAGGGCGTGTGCGCCTCCGAGGTGCTCGACCGCATTCTGCACGAAGTGCCCGTGCCGCGATGAACGTCCCATGCTAGTTCCTTCCTCACGTCTGCTGCTGGCCTCCGTGGCGCTGGCCCTGCCGCTGGCTTCGCTGGCCGGAATGTTCCCCGGCATCGCGGCCGCGGTCTGCGTTTCGGGATTGGCGGTGTTGGCCGCGGTCGCCGTGTTCGACGCCGTCGCAGCCCTGCGGCGAATTTCCGCGGTAACGCTCAGCGCTACCGGATTCGTCCGCTTCACCAAGGACGTGCCGGCGGCTTTTCCGGTCACCATCGGGAATCGGACGGAAACCCCTCGCGCCCTCCGCTTGGGCGTCGACCTGCCCTCCGGCGTGGAAACCGATTCGCCGGTGCTGGATGTGTCCGCTCCCCATGGAGCGTCCAACGTGGAATGGCCGTGCATCGGACGCGCTCGCGGCGATCATGCGCTGCGGGAACTTCATGTGGAAGCGGGTTCGCCCCTCGGGCTGTGGCTGGTCCGCCAGCCGCGGCCAGTAGACTTTTCCTTTCGCGTGTATCCCAACCTGCGGGACCACGCCACGGCCGCGCTTTTCCTGCGTACCGGCAACCTCGGCTTGCGCATGATGCGCCAGGTGGGCAAAGGCAGGGAATTCGATCACCTGCGCCATTACCTGCCCGGCGATAATTTCGAGGACATCCACTGGAAAGCCACCGCCAAACGAGGCTTTCCGGCGGTGAAGCTGTACCGCGTCGAGCACGCTCAGGAAGTCTACGCGATTCTCGACGCGTCGCGCCTATCGGCTCGCGAGGGCATCCTCGAGTCCTTCGTGGACGCAGCCCTGCACCTGGCCCTGGTGGCGGAAAAGCAGGGCGACCGCTTCGGTCTGGTAGCCTTCAGCGACCGCGCTCACCAATTCGTGCGCGCGCGCAGCGGCATGGATCACTTCCGTCTGTGCCGCGAGACCACCTATAATCTGCACGCCCGGCGCGTGAGCCCGGATTTCCGCGACGTCTTTACCAGCTTGCAACTCAACGTGCGGCGCCGCTCGCTCCTGGTCTTCTTCACGTCGCTCGACGACGCCCTCCTGGCGGAGAACTTCGAACGGGATATTCCCCTCCTCGCGCGCCGCCATGTGGTGCTGGTCAACGTCAGGCGAACCGCCGCGCTCAAGCCGCTCTACGCCGGCGATGCCGTGAAGGACCTCGACGCGCTCTATTCCGGCCTGGCGGGCCAACTGCTCTCCAACCGAATGCGCGCGCTCCAAATCGCGCTGCAGAACCGCGGAGTGAAGCTTACAATTACGGATCCCGACCGCATCAAGATGCAGGCCGCCTCGGGTTATCTCGAGGTAAAGCGGAGGCAGATTCTATGATTGTCGATCTGCCCCGCTTCGTTGCCGCCGAACGCGCCTATTGGGATGAGTTGCACGCCGTATTGGCGAAGCTCGAAGCCGACCCTGAGGGCCGCCTGCCCCTCTCTGAGATCGAGCGCCTCCACTACCTTTACGAGCGCTGCTCCTCAGACCTTTCGCGTATGGACGCCTTTGCCACCGAACCGCCCTTGCGCGCTTTCCTGGAATCGCTCGTATCGCGCACGTATTCCGTGATCCACGAAACCCGCGCGCCCGTCAAGATCCGCTGGAAGAGCGCCGTACAGGCCTTTCCGCGGGCCTTCCGGCGCCACCTGGGAGCCTTCCGGCTGGCCGTCGGCGTAACCTTGTTGGGGTGCGCCTTCGGCTGGTTTGCACTGCACGTGGACCCGCGAAACAAAGCCTTCCTGCTGCCCTTTCCCGGCCTTCAGGTCTCTCCCTCAGAACGCGTCGCCCATGAAGAGAGCGCCGGCGCCGCCAAAGAGGATCGCCTGAAGGGCGTTAAAGCAACCTTCGCCGCGGAGCTGATGACGCACAATACCCAGGTGACCGTCCTGGCCCTGGCCATGGGCGTCACGTTCGGCGCGGGAACCCTCATCCTGCTCTTCTACAACGGCGTGATTTTGGGCGCGGTGGCGGCGGACTACATCGTCGGAGGGCAAGGCGTCTTCCTCGCGGGCTGGCTGCTGCCGCACGGGTCCATCGAAATTCCTGCGATTCTGCTGGGCGGTCAGGCGGGCTTTGTGTTGGCCGGCGCCTTGATCGGATGGGGCGACCGCACGCCGCGCGTCGCGCGTCTGCGGGCCGTGGCCGCGGACCTGGTGGCGATCGTTTCCGGCGCCGGTGTCATGCTGATTTGGGCCGGCATCGTGGAAGCCTTCGTATCGCAGTATCACCAGCCCGTGATTCCCTACAGCCTGAAAATCGCATTCGGATTGTGCGAATTGGCGGCCCTGTCTTTCTTTCTGGGCTGGGTGGGCCGCGAATGAGTCACGGCGCCGCCGCTTCGCTGATCATCGAAACCCCTGAGGGCGTGGAGTTCTCCTATGCCCTGGCGTCGCCTGTGACGCGCGCTTTGGCTTGGCTCCTGGATGCCGCGGCCATCGTGCTGCTCTCGCAAGGCGCCGGCAGAGTTTGCGAGTGGCTGGGAAGCGTGAACCGGGATTGGGCTGCGGCAATCCAGGCCATTCTCTATTTCGCGATTTCCGTGGGATACGGCATCGCGCTCGAATGGCGCTGGCACGGCCAGACTCTGGGCAAGAGGGTGCTGGGCCTGCGTGTGGTAGATGCCCAGGGCTTGCGATTAAGGCTCTCGCAGGTGGTTCTGCGGAACCTGCTCCGGCTGGTGGATATGCTGCCCATTGCCTACCTTGTGGGCGGAGTCGCCAGCGCCTGCAGCCGGAACTGTCAGCGCCTGGGCGACCTGGCGGCCGGCACCATCGTGGCCCGCGAACCGAGCCTCGCCGCGCCCGATCTGGAGCAGATTGCGCCCGCCAGGTACAATTCGCTGTTGGCCCACCCGCATCTGGCCGCCAGGCTGCGCAGCCGCGTAAGTCCGGAGGCGGTGAGCATCGCTGTGCGGGCCGTAACGCGCCGCGACGCCTTCGATCCAATGGCGCGCATCGAGCTGTTCCAGGAACTGGCCGCGTATTTCCAGTCGCTCGCCTCATTCCCCGACGCGGTTCGCGAGGGCCTCACGGGCGAGCAATACGTCCTTAGCGTCCTGCGAGTAATTTACCGGTGGGGCGGGCCTCCTGGCCTGCCTTCTTAATGCAACCTCTTCAGCCCCGCCACCCTACAGCCCCAAGACCCGAATAAGCCACCGCCCTCCGTAGTACACCAGCGCCGTAACGGCGGCAATTGCAACAGCAGCGACGATGAGGCGCTGCGGCAATGAGTACTGAGTTTGCGCGCAACTCAAGAACTCGAGTCCCAACCGGCAACCCCACAGCTCCATAGTGGCTGCTCCTCTTGACCGCTATCCGTTCAGGGCCCCACGTCAAAGCCAAACGGCCCAATAGCGAATACCTGCACGTTGCTTGCCATCACGAATAATCCGTTTCGCGTCAGGCGGTAGCGAAGGAATTGCTTGTTAGGCGCCAGTTCTTTCCTACCAGGCGCCCGAGGTTTTGGCCGGTAATTCCGGACCGTCCAACCATCAGGTGTCCGCCATGTCACCCATACCGTCCCCCAGGCGTGCGAAGATACAGGGTAGAGAGGGGAGAGCCGTTGTCGCGCCGCTTATGATCGACACCGTGCTAAATCTGCTGTTTCGCTGTTCTCATCGCCGCCTTACCCGCCCGGTGGCCCCCATCACCAAGGCTGGCCAACCGCACAGCCAGAGCTACGTCGTCTGCCTCGACTGCGGCAAGCAGTTCGAATACGACCTGAACCAAATGCGCATCGGGAAGGTCATCGACCGATCGATTGACTCGGGGGTCCTGCCGTCGGACATGCCCACGGCCCGCAAGACCAAGGCGAAGTTCGCGCTCCTGGCAGCCCTGCCCGCGGCCGTCGTGCTAGGCGCGGTTTTGAAGGGCAAGAAGAAAGCCGTATAGAGCCTCACCCAACCGCCCCTGCCTGCAACGGGCGGAAGCGCGCGCTGAAGTGGCGAAGGAACGGCGGCTCCTCGACGATCTCCATGCCCCGTATCTCCTCCTTCCTCGCATCCACCTCCAGAATGGCTTCCACCACGTAATCGATGTGGCTCTGCGTGTAGACGCGGCGAGGGATCGCCAAGCGCAGCAACTCATGGCGGGCCGCGGCGCCGAACATCAACGAGCCGATCTCCACCGACCTGATCCCCGCGTGACGGTATAGCGCCACGGCTAATGCCTGTCCCGGAAACTGGCTCGCCGGAATGTGCGGGAGCATGCGGGCCGCGTCGATATAGATCGCGTGGCCGCCCGGCGGTTCCACAATGGGCACGCCGCGTTCGGCGATGTGCCTGCCCAGATAGCCCGTCGAAATGATGCGATAGCGGAGATAGTCGGGTTCGAGGACCTCTTCCAGACCCACGGCGATGGCTTCCAGGTCGCGGCCGGCCAGCCCTCCGTACGTCGGGAAGCCTTCGGTCAGAATCAACAGGTTGGTTTCGAGCTGCGCTACCCGGTCGTCATTCGTGCACAGCAGGCCTCCGATATTGGCGAAAGCGTCCTTCTTGGCGGAGAAAGTGCACCCGTCCGCGAGCGAGAACATCTTCTGCGCGATGCGCCTGGGGGACCAATCGGCATAGCCCGGTTCGCGCTCGTGGATGAACCACGCATTTTCGGCGAAACGGCAGGCGTCCAGGTAGAAGGGGATGCCGTGCCGCGAGCAAACGCCCTTCACGGCCTCGATGTTGGCCATCGATACGGGTTGCCCGCCTCCGGAATTGTTGGTGATCGTGAGCATCGCCAGCGGAATGCGGTCCGCGCCCTCCGCCGCGATCAGCGCTTCCAGCGCGGCCGTGTCCATGTTGCCTTTGAAATCCAGCCGGGCTTGCGTATCGGCGGCTTCGGGGATAGGGAGGTCCACCGCGCGCGCCCCCGTGAATTCGATGTTGGCGCGCGTGGTGTCGAAATGCGTGTTCGAGGGGACCACGTGACCGGGCTTGCAGACCACGCTGAAGAGGATCCGCTCCGCGGCGCGGCCCTGGTGACACGGAATGATGTGCCGGAATCCCGTGATTTCGCTGGCGACGCGTTTGAGCCGGAAGAAGCTGGCGCTGCCGGCATACGACTCGTCGCCGCGCATCATGGCTGCCCACTGTTCGTTGGACATGGCGCTCGTGCCGGAGTCGGTGAGCAGATCGATGAGGATGTTGCGGGCCTCGATCAGAAACAGATTGTATCCGGCCTGCTCCAGGTAGCGCTCGCGTTCTTCGGGCGTCGTGTAGCGCAGCGGTTCGACGCTCTTAATACGGAACGGCTCGATGATGGTCTGCACAATTTCGAGAGTAACGCGAATGCCGCTATTCGGAATCGCAGCCGCAGCCGGAATCGCCATCGCACCCGCAGCCGGTATCGCCATCGCACCCGCAGCCGGTGTCGTCCACGCACCCGCACCCGTAGTCCGAGTCGCACGAACACCCCACATCGCCGACGCACTCGCAGCCCGTATCCGAATCGCAGGAACATCCCGTGTCGGTATCGCAATCGCAGCCGGTATCCGAATCGCAGGAACATCCCGTGTCGTACACGCAAGGGCAGTCGCCCGGAACGCAGTCGCAGGTGCACACGCCGCCGTCCGGAATGGGCGACGTGCAGCCAGCCGTGTAAACCACGCCTCCCATGAGGTACTGGATTCCGCTGCTCGCCGGCGAGGACGCCGCAACGTCCATGAAACAAACCGGCAGAACATTGCCGGACGGCAGCCCGAAAAGCAGGATGCTCTGCCCGGAGGCCACAGCCAGGTATTGGTTCTGCGGGTCCATCGCCGTCGCCAGATTCGCCCCCGCGCTCGCGCCCGTCTCCAGCGTCAGAGTCAGGTCGGGCGCGGAATAAAGCTGCGCCGGCGCGCCCGTATAGGCGATGCTCAGCAGCTTCCCATCGGCGCTGTAGGAGAGCGACGTCGCGTTTTGCTTCTGCACCACCGAGGCGTTCGGGGCCAGGCTTGGGAACGCGTACATGTACAGCTTCGTCCCATCGTCCGCCGCCAGAAACTCGCCGTTCGGGTTTAGGGCGAATGCCTTGCCCGCTACCGCTCGCAGGATCGCGCCCGTCGCCAGCGACCTCAGATACACCTGCGTGCCCGAGGTCACCAGATAGCTCTGCGCCGGCGCGAGGGCTTCGTTCGCGGCGCGGCGCCCATCGCTCACGTCCCGGAGCAGGCCGGCCCGTGGAACCGCAGCCTGCAGCATCGTGTCCGTCGAGTCGGTGAAGCTCCGCACCAGCGTTGCGTTCGCAACCGACCAGACTTTCGTCGTGCGGTCCAGGCTCACCGAGACCAGTTGCGATCCATCCGGCGTGAAGGCCACACCCTTGACGGCGGCCGTGTGCCCCTGGAGCGCCCGCTTCGTCCCGCCGGCGAATGGCCACAGCTCCAAATGGCCGTTATCCATGGCTACGGCGATTTGGCTTCCATCCGGACTCACGGCCACCTGGAACGGGACGTCCGCGGTCGCGACCGAGCGGAAAAGAGCGCCGCCGGGAATGCTCCAGAACTTCACGAAGCGGTCCCGCCCGGCGCTGACCAGAGTCTTGCCGTCGGGGGAAAAACTCAGGCTCCCGACGACAATCTCGTGGGCGTAGGCCCCGGTCGTGCACGCCGCGCGGGCGGTTCGGGGAAGCCCGGCGAACACTCCCGCCGCAACCAGGCCCATCAGGTCCCGGCGAGTCAGTTTCCAACCGTCCCAGCTGCGTTCCACCGAGCAGACGCCGGGAACTTCTCCCCGCGCCTTCGCAGGAAGAGGAATGTCGTGAATGCGGTCCTCAAATCCTTTTTTCATCGCGCCTCTCCGCTGACCCCTTCCAGAACACTCCGCCGGAAGCGGCAATCTTCTCCAGAATCTGGTCTTTGGTTAGGGCGCGAACAATCTCGCAGCGCCCAGCGCCGGCGAATTCCGCCGCGTTCCAGTGCAGAGCCTTGTTATAACAGTCGCCCGCGCAACTCCACTTCGCAAAACATCCGGCGCAATATTCCAGGCGGTCGACGGTCCGCGCGCGCACGCCCTCGTATACCTCGGGGTCGAACTCGAAGCCGGAAGTTCCCGCCGCCGGGCGTCCATAGAAGAACCGCTCCGCGAACGGCTGACCCTCATCGGCCACCTCGTGGCATGCGCTGACGTTGCCCGCCGGCGACACGCAGAAATTGTCGTTCGCCACGCCGCAAAAACGGTTCGTCACCGTCCCCAGGCGGGCTCCGGAGAATCGCAGCAGCCGCGCCGCTTTTCGGGATGTGCGCCGCGCCGCCCGATAAGCTTCTATGAATACCGCCGTTTCCGCCTCTTCCTCTTCGCGGCCCCGGCCCATCCGGTACATCGGTTCCGCCTGAATGGCGCGCGGCCGGAACCGGCGGCATAGAAATGCGACGGATTGAGCCAGCCTGGGCGCGGTCCCCGCCGTGACCGTCATGCGGATGGAATAGCGAAAACCGGCGCTGTCGAAAGCCCGCAGCGTGGCCAGCACAATGTCGCTCGAACCGCGCCCGGAAGGAAACCGCCGGTTCGCATCCTGCACCTCCGGCAGCCCGTCGAACGACACGTTGGCGCTGTCCAAATGCCCCACAATCCACGCCCGCTTGTCCGCCGCCAGCGCGCCGTTGGTCGTCAGCGAACTCCGCAGCCGCAAGCCGTTGGCCTTGGCGACGCTGCGCGCATACAGATGCGATTCTTCCAGCAGCTTCCAATGCAAAGCCGGCTCGCCGGCCCCGTGATAGGTGACTTCGAACGACCGCGCCTTCCGGGCCACCGCGTTCGCCGCGACGAAATCGATGGCCCGCCGCGCCGTTTCCGGCCGCATGAACGCCGGCGGCCGTTCGCCGGCGGCTGCGTAGCAATAGCGGCAGCGCAGGTTGCACGCGTTGGTCAGCAGCAGCGTGGCTGCAATGGGCCGCGGTGGACCGGCCGGCCGGGCGACGGGCGCGCGCTCGTCGTCATCGCCCAGCATAGCCGCGATTTCCGGCGACCCGCCGTCGCGCATCGAGCGCACCAGTGCCGCGTTCCCAATCAGCGCCGCCCGCCGCAGCGGCGCGTACACCAGGTATTCCGCTTCGCCCACAGGCAACACAAATAGTTCCGGGTGGGGCGGGGGGTGCCCGCGATGGTTGCGGGCCCGGTGCCCACTGCTTTTGTGGGCCCGCCTGCCTTCTTCGTTTCCGGTCCCCCTCGACGGACAATTCATGCGGGGGTCGCGCCCTTCCTCTTCCCGAACCTCCACCCCCGCCATCATGGCTGCCTCTCCGCCGCCGCCGCGCCCGTCCTGAATCGCAGCACCGTAGCCGGCAGCGGCACGCCATCCGCGCTGACGAAAGCTTGCCCGCCCGTCCAGCGCAGCGGCAATGCGTAATCCCGTTCCGGCTCCAGCTTTACCGGGATAAGGATCGCCGTACCGGTCGTATCGATGCGCCAACCGTCCAGGTCGGCGGCGCCGCCCGGGCCGATGCGGCTCATCGGCATGCTGAAACGAACCACGATTGCTTCCAGGCTAGGGTCCACCCCGCGAGCGCCGTCCGGAACGCTCGTCGAGATTACCCTCGGCTGGAGTCCATCCACCAACTCTTGAATCCTGGGCGCGACCCCGTTGAAGTAATCGACCACCCGCGGCATGAATCGCTCGAACGTCGGGTACTGTTGACGCCCGCTCCGATAAGCCTCCAGCAGATCCACCAGGCCGGACATCCAGAAAAACGATCGCGAGTTCTCCTTCCGAATCAGCAGGCCCGCAGCCTCCGGCCCATCGTGTTCCATCGCATACTCCACCGTCACGGCGCGCGCCAGCGATTCGTTCAGCATCGCTCTCCAATTCCCATACGACTGCCGCTGCATGGCTGCCGCCACGGGCTCGTAGATCTGCGCAGCCGCTTTCCCCATCCGCGCCGCGACCGCGCCAATCGCCGGGTCCGTGTACGTGTGTACAAGTTCATGCACCATGATGACGCGCCAATCCGGGTCGAACACGGGGAGACCCTCGGCGTCCACCTTCGAAACGCCGGGAATAGCGTAGATCTCTTCCGCCCCGGTCCCGTCCGTGACGCGCGCCGCGTAGCTGGGCGCGCCATTTGCCAGTCCGGGGATGATGACGAACTTCGCCGGCGGCGTGCCAAAGAACCGGCTGAACCACCCCAGATCGGACTTTTCCAGCAGCGTTTGCAGCCTCGCGTTGGTAACGTCGTAGAGCGGTTGCTGCGTCTTCAAGAATCCCTCGAAGTCCGTCTCGGCGGCGAATCGCCGGGCGGCGCCAAGGAAATCGCGAGCCTTACCCACGTCCCAACCGGCATAAAGGTAAACTCCCGGGCCATCGAACGGGACAATCTCCCCCAGGGACACAACGTCGCTCACATTGACGGCCAGTTTCATCGGCGCGTCGGCGCCCCCGCCCAGGGCGCCCGCCAGGCGAACCGCCTCGCGATCGCGGTACGGTGCGAAATACCTGTCGATGGCCTGGTCGTACAGCGGCGCCTGGCACTCGTGGTATTCCTTGTTTCCGGCCAGCCGAAAGAGGATACTCATCAACTCGACGCGGGGGTCGATCGATTGGCCAATCAGAGTCGCCGGAATCAAGACCGAAAACAAGAGCCTGCGCACGATGGACTTGTCCGTCACCAGAGTATTCCTTTCATCTACTACGCGCAAAGGGCGAACGAACGGGGCCAGAAAGGTGGGGAAGGCGCTTTCGCCTGCCAAGAACAGGCGCTTTCGCCTGCCTGCGTCTTGCAGCTACAATGGGCCTCGTCGAGATGGCCAAGCCAGGCGAGGTAACCGCGCTGCTCGCGGAAGCTGGTCAGGGCAATAGCGATGCCCTGGCGAAGCTCGTCCCGCTGCTATACCAGGAATTAAAGCGCCTTGCGGCCCACTTCCTCCGGGACGAGCGCCAGGGCCATACCCTTCAGACCACGGCGCTAGTAAATGAGGCCTATGTGCGGCTCGCCGGGCAGAAGGCGGACTGGCAGAACCGCGCTCATTTCATGGCCGTAGCCGGGCAAGCGATGCGCCGGATTCTGGTGGACTACGCCCGCCAGCGAGTCGCCGAAAAGCGCGGCGGGGGCGAGATCGCGCTCAATCTCGATCGATGCGAAATCAGCTCTGAGATCGGGCAGTCGGAGGAATTGCTCGCCGTCGACGAAGCCTTGTCGCGTCTGGCCGCATTGGACGTGCAGCAGGCGCGCGTCGTCGAAATGCGCTATTTCTGCGGAATGACCGTCGAGGAGACGGCCCAGGCTCTGGCCATCTCGCCGCGCACCGTGAAACGCGAATGGGCCATGGCCAAGGCATGGCTGCGCCTGGAGATTCGCGGGCGATGACCCCGGAACGCTGGGCGCGGCTGAAAGACGTTTTCGGCGCCGCGCTCGAATTGCCGGAAGAAGCGCGGCGTGACTTTGTGCAACGAACCTTCGCGTCCGACCCGACCCTCTGCGAGCAAGCTCAGCGACTGCTCGAAGCCGAAGGCGAACCGCTCGAAAACGCCGTACTCGGCGCCCTGGCCCGAAAGGAGATCCCGGACCTTGCGCGCGGCGAAACGCTGGGGCCGTACCGCGTGGAAGCCAAAATCGGACAGGGCGGCATGGGAGTTGTCTACCGCGCGTGGGATACCCGCCTGGACCGGCGCGTTGCTCTGAAGGTCTTGCGCCCTGACCAGCTAGGCGACTCCGTCCGCCGTCAATACCTGGTGCGCGAAGCGCGCGCCGCATCCTCCCTTGTCCACCCGAACATCGTTGCCGTGCACGACATCGGAAGCGATCGCGATATCGACTTCATCGCCATGGAGCACGTCGAGGGGCGGCCTCTCAATGAGGTAATTCCGCCCACGGGTTTGCCGCCAAGACAGGCCGTCGCCTACGCGGTTCAGATTGCCGCGGCTCTCGCGTGCGCCCATGCCGCGGGCGTCGTCCACCGCGATCTGAAGCCCGCGAATATCATGGTCACGCGCGAGGGCATAGTCAAGCTCTTGGACTTTGGCTTGGCCCGTAAGACTCCCGCCGCCGGCAGCCCCGGAGCCGTCACCGTGCGCCATGAGATCGCCGGCACGCCGCAGTACATGTCGCCGGAACAAATTCGCGGAGAACCGTTGGACTACCGGTCCGATATGTTCGCCTTCGGCGCCGCGTTGTACCGTATGCTGACAGGCCGCGACCTTTTCGACCGTGGGTCGGCGATGGACTCCATCGGCGCAATCCTGAATGCCGACGCCGCCGAACTGTGCCACGACGGGCCGGCGCTTCCCGACGCGCTCAAGCGCATCGTTCTCCACTGCGTGGAAAAGGCGCCGGCGGACCGTTTTCAGTCGGCGCAGGATTTGGGGTTCGCGCTTGAGGCCGCCGGAGCGCAACTGATTCCGCCGCCGCCGGCCGGGCCTGGCTCACGCCTTCGCCGCTATGGCGTGCTGCTCGCCACGGCTGCGCTGTGCCTGGCGCTCGGCATGATGCTGGCGTATTCCTATTTCGCATCGCGCCGCGCGCCGCGGTCGGTCGAAGGGACCGTTTTTGCGCGCATCACGGACGATCCGGGCGCGGAGCTCTTCCCCAGCTTGTCGGCCGACGGGGCAACCGTAGTCTACGCCGGCAAAGCCGCCGGTAATTGGGACATCTACCTGCAACAGGTCGGATCGGCTGAGGCCATCGATCTGACGAAGGATTCGTCCGCGGACGATACGCAGCCGGCTTTCTCACCCAATGGCCGCTACATCGCGTTCCACTCCGACCGCGATGGCGGCGGAATCTTCATCATGGGCCGCGATGGCGCGGGTGTCCGCCGAATCGCGGACGCCGGCTACAACCCGGCGTGGTCTCCCGATGGCGCTACCATCGCCTACGCCGAAGAGAGCATTACCCGGCCCGAGGACCGCTCCGCCAGAGTCAGCCGGCTTTGGACCGTCGACGTTTCAACCGGGCGCAAACGCCTCCTCAGCCAGGATGACGGCGTACAGCCGCAATGGTCCCCGAGCGGTCAATACCTTGCCTATTGGGCCATCGACCGCGATGGCAATCGCGCCCTGTGGACCGTGCGTGCCTCCGGCGGCCCGCCCGTCCGCATTACGCGCGACTCCTTCCTGGATTGGGACCCCGTGTGGTCGCCCGATGGCGCGTGGCTCTATTACTGCAGCAACCGCGGCGGCGGTATGGCCATCTGGCGCATGCCCATGAAGGAGAGCACCGGTGAACCTCGCGGAGAGCCGGCGCCCGTTCGCACTCCCGGAGATTACCGCGCTCACCTCAGCTTTTCCCGCGACGGCCGGCGCATGGCGTACGCGAGTCTCACCACCACGGGCCGCCTCAGCGCCGTCCTGTTCGATCCGGAGCGGGAAGTTGTGGTCGGCGAGCCGAAGCAGATCCTCCAAAGCGCGAAAGGGGCATCTCGTCCCTCACTCTCGCCCGACGGCAAGTGGCTGGCCTACAATTCCACCGAGCAGGAAGAGCACCTGTTTGTGATGCGCGCCGATGGATCGGGCGTGCGCCAACTCACCAGCGGGAACCAACGCAATCGCGGGCCGCGCTGGTCCCCCGATGGCCAGCGGATCGCGTTCTTTTCAACCCGTAGCGGTGCTTGGGAAGTATGGACAACAGATCCCGAGGGCGCTGACTTTCACCAGGTTACGAATCTGGGAGGCTACAATGTCGCCTGGCCCGTATGGTCGGCTGACGGCCGGCGCATGGCGTACACGCTCTTTGGCCTGAACACCTTTCTCATCGACATCGGGAAGCCTTGGAGCGCCCAGACACCCGAGAAATTGCCGCCCTTCCCCGGCGCGGGACAGGTCTTCAGCGGATGGAACTGGTCGCCCGATGGCCGCATGTTAGCCGGCTTCCTCAACCGCGATGACGGAGTGGTGACTTACTCACTCGATTCGCGGACGTTCCGTAAGTTGACCGACCATGGCTCGGATCCGGCCTGGCTGAGCGACAACCGCCGCCTGCTATTCCTGAACAATGGCAAGATTCTTCTTTTGGACAGCGTGTCCGGAACATCCAAGGAACTTGTCTCGGCGATGCCCGAGGAGATCGCCCGCCGCGGCTTCGCCGTAAGCCCCGACAATCGCCGCATCTATTTCGCCGTCAGCGCGACCGAATCCGACGTCTGGATGGCGGAGTGGGACGGGCCTCCTGGCCTGTCTTCTTCTTCCCGATTGAATTTCAATTCTGGGGACGGGATCTCCACCCGATGAAGCGCGCCTCCATCCTGATCGCTCTCGCCGTGGCCTGGTCGCAGCAGCCGCTGCCAGATCACGCCGATTACAAGCCCGCAAGCGATGCGGATGCCGCGCAACTGGAAAAAGCCTGGCTGCACACCGACAACCCGCGGCTGATCGCATGGGGCGCCTATCTCGCCGCCAGCGACTCGCGGCGGGAACTGCTGCCTGCCCCACCTCCGCTGCCCCGCCTCCAGATGACGCATTAACCCGCGCCAACATACGCGACGCCCGCACATCCGACCCCCGAACGCACATCCGATCCGCAAGCAAACATCCGACCCGCAAGCGCACATCCGATCCGCAAGCGCACATCCGATCCGCAAGCGCACATTCGACCCCCGAACGCACATCCGACCCCCCCAAACGCACATCCGACCCCCC
>CAYWHA010000064.1:0-29480 GCA_964457555.1 uncultured Solibacteraceae bacterium | reverse complement strand
ACCCCTCCCAGACAGTGGCGCAGGCCCTTTGGCCTGCGTTCTTGACCCCTCCGAACCTCCTGTAGCCCAAACGAACCCAATTCCCCCAGAACCCACACAAACCACGCCGCTTGCCCCCTCCGATCCCACCCCGGAAACCACCCCCGAAGCCGCTCCGGAACCCTCCGATCCCCCCGCAGTCGCCAGCGGCTGCAATGGCGGCTCATACCCGGCCGAAAATTCCAACCCAAAAACGGATATCTCACGTTGATTAGCGCAAATCTGGTCCGTACCGTAAGATAACTATGTGAAACCTGCTGGAGAACGCGGCGTCAAATATATCCAGGTCCGAACATCCTATACCGGCGCTTGCGACAGCTATGCCCGAGAAGATCCCGTTGCGGGAGGTCGGCAGATGAGAGTACGCAGCGTGTTTCCCCACTGGCTGCGGTACGCCTTGATAGCAGGGCTTTCGTGCTGCCAGGCCCAACAGCCGCCAACCGAAATCGCCACCCACGAAGCGCCCTTAACCTTCCAATCGAGAGTCAATCTCGTCACCGTGCCCGTCGTCGTTCGCGACTCCAATCGCCGCGTCCTCCAGAATCTCAACAAGGACGATTTTCAGCTCTTCGACTCCGGCAAGCCGCAGATCGTCTCCCGCTTCACCGTCGAGAAGACCGCCGTCGCGCTGCCTTCCGCTCCAACCCCGGCCGGCGCTCCACCCGTGGTCCCGCCGCCCGCCGTGCCCCAGCGCTACGTCGCCCTGGTCTTTGACGATCTGCATACCGACACCCTCCATCTGACCCAGGCGCGCCAGGCCGCGGAGAAAGTCCTGGCTTCGGCGATCGGGCCGTCGGAACGGATTGCCATCTACCCCACCTCGGGCCGCAACGCGGTCGATTTCACGAACGATCGTGACCGGTTGGAACAGGCCCTGCTCGCCATCCGCTCCGGCGTGAAGCCGGAGGCCTCCTGCCCGCGCATCAACTACTGGGAAGCCGACCAGATCGTGAACCATTCGCCCCCGCCCGGCGCCGGCGGCGATTCGGAAATCCTCGACGCCATGGAGGACGAAGTCGCAGCTTGCAGCCCGTTGCCATATTCGGCCGACGAGCTCGAACGCATCGTCGTGACCGCCGCGAAACGGGTTGTCACCGAGGGCGACGCCGATATCCGCCAATCCCTGGACGATTTGGGCGCCGTCATCCGCAAACTCACAACCATGCCCGGCCAGCGCTCCCTGGTCCTGATCTCCGACGGTTTTCTGGTGCTTGACGACCGCCGCCCGGAAGAAATGGACCTCATCGAGCAGGCCATCCGCGCCAACGTGGTCGTCGATGCCCTCGGCGCGCGCGGCCTGGAAACGCTGGTTCCCGGCGGCGACGCCAGCCAGCGCGGCGCCCTCAGTAATTCCAAGATGCTGTTCGATGTGAAGTACGCCAACATCCAGGCCGCCGCTGCGACCGCCGTAATGGCCGAAACCGCGGAGAGCACCGGCGGCAGGTTTTTCGAGAACAGCAATGCCCTGGACCAGGGCTTGGAACTCCTGGCGGGCCAGCCGGAGTGCATCTATCTCCTCGGTTTCGCGCCCCAGAACCTCACGCCGGACGGCCGTTACCACACGCTCAAGGTCACGCTCCGCAATCCCAAGGGCCTGACCGTGGACGCGCGCCCCGGCTACTACGCCCCCAACCGCGCGCGCGATCCCGCCGAGCGCGCCAAAGAGGAAATCCAGACGGCATTCTTTTCCGCCGAGGATATCCATGAAATTCCGGCCACCATCGAGACGCAATTCTTCAAGACCGGCCCCGATGAAGCCACCGTCAACGTTCTTGCCAAAGTGGATGTCCGAAAGCTCAATTTCAAGCAGGAGGACGGACGCAACCGGAACGACGTGACCGTCGTCTGCGGCCTGTTCGATGAGAATGGCAACTACGTATCCGGCATTCAAAAGGTGCTGGAAATGCGCCTCAAAGACGCCACCCTCGCCACAGGCCTGCCCTCCGGGATCTCGGTGAAAAGCAGCCTCAAGGCAAAACCCGGCAAGTACCTGGTCCGGGTAGTCGTGCGCGATTCCCAAGGTCAGGATCTGACCGCCCTAAGCAGCGCCGTGGAGATCCCATGACTCGCCAACCAATGTGGGGCGGACCTCCTGGTCTGCCTTCTTGTCGGGGAGGTCTTCCCCACGTCGCTGCCCCACTCTTCCTCGCCCTTTGCCTAACCACCCTCGGCCTGTCCGCCCTGGCCCAGCAGGTCATCCGCACCGAAACCCGCCTGGTCCTGGTCGATGCCGTCGTGCGCGACAAAAAGGGCAACGCCGTAACCGGCCTCGCAGCCGCGGACTTTCGCCTGTGGGAGGACGGCAAGGAGCGGCCCATCGCCAGTTCCTCTCTCGAAGCGGCCGCCCCCGCGGACCAGCCGCAGGCCCAGTACCTTGTGTTCCTCTTCGACGGTTCGGGAGTCTCGGCCGCCAGCCGGGTAGCCGCTGAGAAAAACGCCCGCCAGGATGTCGCCAACTTCGCCGGCGCTTATGCCAGTCCCGCTCGCTACATGGCAGTCGTGAACTTCAACGGAGACCTGGCGATCGCTCAGAACCTCACGGCGCTGGCCGACCGTGTCCAGCGTGCTGCCGGCGACGCCGCCCAAGTCAGCGAGCGGACCGCCGGCGCGCCCGCGGACTCAGGCTTGAGATCGGTGTCGGGAAGACCGATTACGGCAGGCGCATCCGACAATAACTCAGCCGCCGCCGCCCAGGTATCCGGCGTGGAGCATAGCCAGTCAGCCGCGTACGCCCAGCAGGCCCGCTATCAACATCAGGAGCCACACGAAAATGCGTACGGCGATTCTGTCCTCCAAAAAGGCTTCCCCATCCTCGACGCCATCGGAGTCCTCGCGGATTCCATGGCGGCCACCCGAGGCCGCAAGTCCATCGTCATCCTGAGCGCCTCCGTGCCGTCGGGGGACATCCCGCCTGCCGTGCAGGTGGCGGCCGCCGTGCGCGCCTGCAACGCCGCCAACGTCGCCGTCTACGCCACCAACCCGGATTTGAAGACCCTGGCCGAGGAGACCGGCGGCCGGTGGATCGACAACCACAAGCTCGTCCGCGAGTTGGGCGAAATCTCGGACGACCAGGAGAAGCGCTACATTCTCAGCTTCACGCCGGTCGAATCGCCCGACGGAAGCTGCCACTCGCTGCGCGTGCGGACCAATCGCCCCGGCCTCGATGTGCGAGCGAGGGATGCCTATTGCAATGCGAAGCCGCCCGACCTGCTAGCTGGAAAAGTGGAAGGCAAAGCCCTGGAAATGCGTGCCGCCGCCCCCTCCGTCGGGAATGCCGCCGCGTCCATGACGCTTTCGTACTTCTATAGCTCGCCCGGCATCGCCGTGGTAAATCTGGCCATGGAAATGGACCTCGCGAATCTCAAGTTCACCAAGCAGAGCGGCAAACAGCACGCGGAGCTGAACCTGGTGGCCCTGGCCAACGGCCCCGATGGCGAAGTCGCCGGCCGATTCAGCGAAGCCGTTCCGCTCGATTTCGAGACCGCCCAGGAAGCCGAAGCTTTCCGCAAGCAGCCCTATCGTTACGAGCATCAGTTCGACCTCCCGTCCGGCCGTTACAACCTCCGCGTGGCGTTCAGTTCGGGAGAGGAGACCTTCGGCAAAGTGGAGGCCCCGCTGACGGTCGATCCCTGGGATGGGCAGCACCTAGCCTTAAGCGGCATCGCGCTAGCAAGCGAATCGCACTACGTTTCGGACCTGACCTCGGATCTGGACCCATCCTTGACCGAGGGCCGTAAGCGGCTCGTCGCAAAATCGGTCGAGGTCTCCGCCTCAGGCGCAAATCGCTTCCATCGCTCGGCGCCCTGCTATGCGTATCTCGAAATCTACGACCCGCCGCTAGCCGCACCGAATCCTCCCACCGTCGCTCTTGCCATGCGGATCGTGGACCAGGCGACTGGCGAGCAAAAGCAAGCCGGAACAGTCCCTGCCGCCACCTTCATCCGGCCCGGCAATCCGGTAGTTCCGGTTCTCCTCAATATCCCGATCGCCGCGTTATCTCCAGGCGCCTACCGTCTTGAGGTGAAAGCCTCGCATTCGCCCGGAACCGATTCCGTGATCCGTACAGTTGAGTTTCAAGTGGAGGAATGATGGCTCAAGTGAATCGCACATCGATGCTCCTCCTGTCAGCAGCTTGTTGTGTTTTCGCTCAACAAGCTCCCCCGGAGTCTTCGCCAACATACCATTCCGAGACCGAGCTGGTACTGACCGCGTTTAACGTCGTCCGTGGCCTCTATTTTGCGCCCGATGTGAAGGCCGACGACGTCTTACTGCTCGAAGACGGAAAACCCCGGAGTTTCAGCGTCTTTGAAGGTCCGGGGACCGGGCGCCGCCCACCGTTGGAGCTGGTACTCCTGTTCGACACCACCACGCTGCCTCCACCGGAATCCAAGATCAGGGTGATTCATACTCACTGGGATCGGGAAGCCACCTACGACTTCACCAACCATTGGGACGACGCAATGTCCCGTGCGCTGCTCGAGAAAGGCTCGGCGGATATACGGGCTTCGGTGTATCGATACGACCACCAGGAAATGCAGCGGTTGTGCCGCTCCACTTCCGATCCTCAGACGCTGACCGGCGCCATCCATCGATTGCCGGAACCGATACCCGCCGGCGACGCCATTCCGCTCACCTTGCCTCCCGGCCGCGAGACTCTGGAGGCCATACTGCTGAAACACAGTGGTTTCAAGAGACTGCCGACGGACCCGGTCTACTGGCCGCTGAGCTGGACGGCGGAGGCCATGATCCAGACTGTGAAAGACTCCGTAGCCGCGCCCGAGAATGCCATACGCGTACTGGCCGTATTCTCCGAGGGCTGGGTGCGTGGTGGGTCTGGTCCTACTCCGGTGTTGAGCGGCGGCGGAGCTACGACAACCACGGCGCAAGACGTAGCGGACCAGGCGAACGCGCTCGGGGTTGCTGTTTATCCGGTCGTGCTGGATCTCGACGAGTATCTTCAGCACCCGTTTGCGGTCGCACTCCCGGCCGGCTCGGCGCCTCACTCCCAGACTGGGTTCAACGCCTCCGCAATCGCCATGGTCGCCGGGTTTCGGAGCGTGGGCGAATTGACGGGCGGCCGCTCCTTTTACCCGAACCGAATCGACGCGGCGGTGGTGAACGATATTCTCGATGTGGTCCGGAACCAAGGCCTTTCCCAATACGCCGTCGGCTTCGCGCCGCCGTCGTCCGCACGGCAGCGGAAGCACGAGCTGGAAATCAGGCTCAAGTCGAAATCCGCCGGCAAGCTGATGGGCGGTAAGAGAACGGCGGTGTACTGAGATGTCCGCCCGGCCCTACCCACCCTCATCGAAACCGGTAGCTGACTTCCCCGGCTATTTGAAACCAGCGGTCGCGTGCGTACGTGCCGTTCGCCAGAAACCAGCGCGGCGTCCCACTGAGCCAGAAGCGCCGCGAGCGGTCCAGCGCCACCGAAACGGAACCCACGAAATAACCGCCCCAGCCGTCATGCGCGGCGTAGCAGCAGACCGACGAGTTGCCCACCGTGTATTTCTCGTACAAGCCGCCTCCGCCGCCCGACAACTCGATGCGGCCCAGGTAGGTCGGCGCGATGAAACGAACCCCGAATGGAACCCAATAGTAACGGTCGTCCAAATCCTGGCAGCCGAATTTCGTGCAGACGTTAGCCGTCGGGTCTAAAGCCGTGAAGAGTCCAGCCTCCGCTTCCACGAACCGCAGAATCCGATGTCCGTACGACAGCCCGAATCCGGCAGCGTCCTCTTTCGGCGCGTACGCATATCCGCCTACCTGCGTGGACCAGGCGCCGCTAAACGTCAGCCGGTTGCCGGGATCCGTCTGCGCCGCAATCCCCGAAACGGCTAAGAGGAAGCAGATGATGGTCCGCATGTGCATCGCGAAGCCCTCACAACACCGGCGAATCGTTCCCCAGCAGCGCCCGCCGCACGATCTTGATGGGCGGATACCCTTGACCCAGGAACGCGTCGTGGAACTCGCGCAAACTGTATCGCGATCCCTTCAACTTCTTGTAGTCCTCGCGCAGCTTCAGGATCTCCAGCTTGCCCAGCGTGTAGACCAGGTAGGTGGGATCGGATGTCCCGCGCTTGGCCTCCTTCTCCGCCACCGGGCGCACCTGCCTGCCCTCCTTCACGAAGAATTCCACGGCTTCTTCCTGCGTCATCTGGCCGGTGTGCATGCGGATTCCCACGATGAAGCGCGCATTGCGCAGCAGCGCGTCCTGCAACTGCCCGAGCCGCAGCATCAAGTCGCCCCCGCCGTAGCCTTCGTCGAGCATCATCTGCTCGCCGTAGTGCGCCCATCCCTCGGCGTTCGAACTGCACCCAATCAGCTTGCGCACTTTCGTCGGCGCCTGTTGCAGCCACAGGAACTGCGTGTAGTGGCCGGGGTAAACCTCATGCACCGCCGTGCTGACAATGGTCCCGCGATTGAACCCCTCCAAATATTCCTCCGTCTCTTTGGCGGGCCACGCAGGGTCGGGCAGCGTCACGTTGAAGAACGCCTCTTTGGCCACTTTCTCGAATGGCCCGGGCGTATCCATGGAGGCCGTAGTCAGCGCGCGCATGAACGGCGGCGTCTCCTCCACCGTCGCCGGCGCCTTCGAAGGGATCGTGACAATCCCGCGCTTCTCGATGTAGTCGCGCACGCCGCCCAGCGTCCCGCGAAACGCGTCGAGCAGCTTGCCGGCCGCCGGGTGATCGTTCTCCAGGGTCTGCAAAATCTGCTCCGGCGTGCGCTTGGGATCGATTTGCCGCGCCACTCTGTCGAACTCCGCCTGATTGCGCCTCAGGTCCTGGTTGCCGGTTTCGAGCAACCGGTCGAGCGGAATATCCACCATCTCGTCGTACAGCAGTTTCTTGCGATAGTTCTCCGCGCCGATGCGGAAATCGCCGCGCGAACGCGGCAGCAGATCGTTCTTGAGGTATGCCTGATAAGCCTTGAGAGCGTCCAGCACGCCCTGGTTGGCCTTCTTGAAGTCCGCGTTGAGCGCCGCGTCCGTCACTTGCCGGAACGCCGCCGGCACGTCGTTCTGAAAGAAGCTCACGATCCCCGGCAGCTGTTCCAGAGCGATCTCGGTGTACACGCGCGGCGGGTTCTTGAGATTTTCGCGGGCCGATTGAAACACTCGCGGAATCAGCCGCTCGCGCGCCGTCGCCAGTTTCAGCCGCTCCGCCGCCGGCGCGTAGTTGCGGCTCATGATCACGAAGATCGCATTGGTCGCGCCGGAGGAGTAGATGTCCGGATTCTTCTCCCAGTCGCGAATCGATTCGAGCGTCAACAGCCGCCCGCGAATGTGCGCCAGCGCCAGCTCGCGGTCCGCCGCGGCGGCGGGCGAAAGTCCGCGCGCCTCGAAGTTCTGAAACTCGCCCTCGAACCGCCTCAAGGATTCCGTCTCCGCCCGCACCTCGGCCGCCGACATGGACGGAAGCAGCGCGTCGTATTGGTGGAAGCCCGCCTGCGTGCCCTGCACGGGATCGAAGCGGAAAAAGGCTTCGTCGAAATACCGGTCGGCCAGCTTGTTGAACTCCGCGTCGCGGGTTTGCGCGAACAGGCAAGCGGCCGGAAGAAGGAAGAGGAGCGTCATCCAGGGTTTCATTGGTTTCTAACGAAGGGAAGATTTAACCATTATAGTGGGGCGCCCTCGCGCCTTCACCAGATAATCGTTGACTTGGCCCAGCGAAGCGAAATGGCCCTTGAACGTCATCGAGAACACCGGCGGGCGGCGGTTAGGCCGGAAATCGGCGGCGCGGAACAGGTCGGTATCGGACACCACCGCGGCGCCCATGGCCCGGTACTCGGAGGTGCCTGCGGCCCAAGCCAGGCCCGCATCGGTCCAAAGCGCGAATCCCATGCGGACCGCTATTTCCCGCGCTTCCCGCGTACGCGCTTGCCGAGCGCGGCGATGGCCGCGAGCATCCCCTGCCGCGCTTCCCGGAAGGCGGCCGCATCGGGGCCGGATTTCAGGCGATTCAGAACGATGGATTCCGCGGCGACGAATTCGGCGGCGGCCTGCGCCACTTCCGATGCGATCTCCAGCGGGATGGTGGTCACGCCATTGGCGTCCGCGTGAATCAGATCGCCCGGGTGAATCGTGACGCCGCCAACGCGGACGGCGCCGTGCAGGTCCACAATATGCGTGTAACCGTGAGAACAGATCGCCCCGTTGCTGAACGCCGGAAAACCCAGGCGCCGCACCTGGTCCAGGTCGCGCGCCGCGCCGCTGGTCACAATCCCGACGGCGCCGAAGGCCCGGTACGTGGAGCACATCACCTCGCCGAAAGTGGCGGCGACGCACGGATCATCCAGGTCCTGAAACACCACGATGGGCGGTCCGGGCAGCGCGGAAAAGCGGGCGACCTGCTCGTCGAGCGACCCGTAAACATCGCCCTCCCGGCGTGGAAAGGCGCAGCGCATGGTGGCCGTCGAGGCGTAACCGACGGCGGGCGGCATCTCCGGAAAACAGGCGCGGATGCGAGCGTCCATGTAGCCTTCGTTCCGGGGACGCACCTCGAAGAGTTCAATCGCGTTGCAGATGGTCGGAGTGTCGAATTGCGCGAGCAGGGCCAAATCGATCGCCATGAACCGTCATTATAAATCACGGGTACGGAAACACCGCCGGTTCGATGGTCGCGCGCGCCCCGCTCGCCCCGAAAATCCGTTCCGCCAGCCGCTGGCGCAGCCCTCGCGAAACCTCGGCGGCGTGCGCGTTGCCTGCCAGGTTCACGTGCTGGTAGGGATCGGCGAAAAGGTCGTAGAGCATGTACTCCGTGTAGCGGTCGCTGCCCGGCGCCGCCCTCCAGTCCGGCTGCTTCGGGAGGGCCGCGGCGTAGGTGTACTGCGGCGTTCGCAAGCCTCGTCCGGTCATGAACTCGCTCATCTCGAAGTAGGTTTCATTCCGCCAGCCATCCGTGCGCCGGTCGAGAAGGGGCAGGAAGCTATGCCCTTGCACGGAGCCGGGAATCGCCAGGCCCGCGGAGGCCAGCAGGGAGGGCATCAGGTCCACCTGGCTTACCAGTTCGTGGATCTCCATCGACCGGTTGAATCCAGGCCCCTCCACCACCAGCGGAACGTGTATGGAGCTTTCGTGCGGGCTGCGCTTGTACTCCGTGTTGCGCGTCTTGAAGTGGCACCCATGGTCGCTGAGAAAAACGAAGATCGTGTTCTTGTCGAGTCCCGTTTCCACCAGCGTCTTGCGGATTGTGCCCACGGTCTCGTCCATCTTCCCGACGCAGCCGAAATAGTCCGACAACTGGCTGGGCCAGGAGCCGGGCAGCGGCCGCAGATCCTGCGGAATGAACGGATTGTTGTAGCGCCCCGCGAACTCCTTGGGAGGCACGAACGCGTCGATATCGTTTTGGTGGTGGACCTCCAGGTAGGAAAGGCACAGCAGGAAGGGCTGTTTGGCCGATCGCAGAAAGCGCTGTGCCAGGCCCGTCATGAAGTCCGTGCGGTAGACGCCGGAGAAGTGTATGGGCTTGCCGTCGTTGTCGAAAAGATCGCCCTCGTAAGCGTGCGAAGTGTTCTCCAGGGCGTTGGCGCCTTGCCAAAGGTCCAGAAACCCGCCGCGAGATTCCGGCGGCACGGGTCCGTTGGGCACGGCCTGGCCGGGGTTTCCGGGGTTGCCCGCAAGGTGCCACTTGCCGATGTAATTCGCCGTATATCCGGCCGTCCGCAGCGTGGAAGCGAGCGTGGTCGCGCTGGGATTCAAGCCGATCCCGTTGCGCCACACGCCGTGCCGGCTGGGGTATTGTCCCGTGAACATGCTGCCGCGCGCCGGGGCGCACACCGGCTGATTCGCAAACGCATTCCGGAACAGGACGCCGCGGCCGGCCATCGCGTCGATGTTGGGAGTCAGGTTCATGGGGTTGAGCCCCATTGCCCCGACGCAGTCCCAACGAAACTGATCGGAGATCAGGAAGATGATGTTCGGACGCCCGGCCGGCGTCCCGGTTTGCGCGGCCCCGGCGGCCAGCGGCGCGAGCGCGGCAGGCGCGGTCCGCAGCCAGGACCTTCGCGTAAACCCCGCCGGCTCTGATTCGTTGCGGCCCATGTGCAAAGCATACCGCACCGCCGTTTGCGAATATAGGGACATGAACCGCAGGCGCTTTCTGCAAGCGGGACCCGCGCTGGCCGCCGCGCCGGCCTTCCTGGGCGGCGCCGACCGTCCGGGCGACAAGCCTAATCTGCTGCTGCTGATGGCGGACCAGCACCGCGCCGATTGCGTGGGGGCCGCGGGCAACCCTGCCATCCACACGCCGAACCTGGACCGCCTGGCGCGCGGCGGGGTGACGTTCCGCCATGCCTACTCCTCCACGCCGACGTGCACGCCCGCGCGGGCCGCCCTGCTGACCGGGATGTCGCCATGGAATCACGGCCTGCTCGGGTACGGCGATGTGGCCGAGCGCTACCCGGTGGAGATGCCCCGCCTGATTCACAACCTGGGCTACTACGCGGCGGGGATCGGCAAGATGCACTGGCATCCGCAGCGCGACCTGCACGGATTCGATACGACCATACTGGACGAATCCGGGCGCGTGGAATCGCCCGACTTCCGCAGCGACTACCGCGCCTGGTTCTGGTCCGAAATGCCCAACGGCGACCCGGATGCCACCGGTCTCGATTGGAACGGATACGAAGCCCGTCCCTACGCGCTGCCGGAGCGCCTGCATCCCACGGCGTGGATCGGCGAGACGGCCGTTCGCTTCCTGCGGAACTACCGCCAGCCGAAGCCCTTCTTCCTCAAGGTCTCCTTCGAGCGGCCGCATAGCCCCTACGACCCTCCGAAGCGCTGGTGGGACCGTTACGCCGGGCCGCTGCCTCCGGCGCAGGCCGGCGCCTGGGCGGAGAAGTTCAAGCCCCGCAGCAGCAACCGTCCCGACATCTGGCACGGAGACGTGGGGGAAGCGGCGGTGCGCACGTCCCGCCAGGGCTACTACGGCTCGGTTGGCTTCGTAGACGAGCAAATCGGGCGGATTCTGGAAACGCTGGACCGCCGCGGCTGGCTGAACCGGACCCTGGTGGTATACCTGGCGGACCACGGCGACATGCTGGGCGACCAATACCTGTGGCGCAAGAGCTACGCGTACGAATCCTCGGCGCGCATCCCGCTGATCCTGCACTGGCCGGAGGGCTTGGCGGATGCGCGCGGCCGCTCGGTGGCCGCGCCGGCCGAGGTCCGGGACGTGCTGCCGACGCTGGTCGATGCGGCCGGCGCCGCGCCTCCGCCCGGAATCGATGGCGCCAGCCTGCTCGGGCCGGCACGGGACCCAACATGCCCCTGGCGGCAGTGGATCGACCTGGAGCACGACATTTGCTATAGCCCGGAGAACCATTGGAACGCTCTCACCGACGGCCGGCGCAAGTTCATCTTCCACGCGATGACAGGGCAGGAGCAGTTCTTCAATTTGGAAGCCGACCCGCACGAGCGCAACGATTTGGCCAGTGACGCGGCATCGACCGCGGAAATAAGCGTCTGGCGCGAACGGCTGGTCTCCCACCTGGCGGTGCGGGGCCGGCCGTGGGTGGTGAACGGACGCCTCGGCCTGCGGCCCGAGAGCCAGTTGCACTCGCCCAATTGGCCGAAGCCCGCTACAGCTCCCACGGGCGGGTAGTGGGTGGGGATCTTACGGTTCCAACTTGCGCGCCTTCTCGAAGTCTTCCTTGAGCTTGGCGGTGATCTTATCGGCTACATCGGCGCTGGCGCCGCGAAACTTGGCCCCCTGGCTCTCCTGGGTGGTGGACCAAATCACATCGCCGGCCTGGTTCACCAGGCGCACGGCCGCGATGGCTTCGTGGCGGCGTTCAGCGGAACGGTCCGATTCGCTATCGCCCACGCCAATGCCAGCGTGCTCCCCGGTCGATCTGCTGCTGGCTCTCCCCGTGCCCACATCGGCCCGGATGTTGACGCCGTCGGATGAGGAATGCTCCTCGGTGAACACCAGGTCCTCGGCCGCGCCGCGCAGCGTGAA
Organism: uncultured Solibacteraceae bacterium; assembly: GCA_964457555.1. Lineage (GTDB taxonomy): Bacteria > Acidobacteriota > Terriglobia > Bryobacterales > Bryobacteraceae > BOG-224. Next base: position 17,478 of record CAYWHA010000064.1, on the reverse strand, counting down.
ATCGGCGTGTTCCTGATTCTCGGTGAGAACGAACAGCTTGGCGCCGTCAAGCGCGCTGATGAGGATGTCCCGCATCTGCGCCGCCGTTTCTCCGCCCGTCAGCCGGTCCACATAGACGCGCCGGATGGCCAGCAGTTGGCGCAGCCCATCGCGCTCGATGGCCGCCGAATCCGCGCCGGCTGGCGCTTGCGCCGGGACCGCCAGCGCGCACGCCCCCAGCAGAGCAATCGGCAGGAACTTCACTTTTGGTTCCCCTTCCGGGCCTGGTCGTCCTGGTATTCGATGCGCCGGCCGGTGCGCGCCTCTAGCCCCGCCAGAAGCGGCCGGATATCTTCCTTATCCACGCGCAAGACCACCGCCTGCCGGTCGCCCTGGCTATCCACGAAGCCCAGCGTCACGAAGTGCCTGCGCTCTTTGGAAAGCAGCAGGATGGGCGAGATGAGCACGGCGGCGGCATACCTCCGGCTGACCTGCTGCCCGTACTCCACCGTATCGACCTTGTTGTATGGGGCGCGGAACTCCGTCTTGCCGCAGAAGAACACCAGGTCCGTTGGGTCCGTAAGGAACACGCGGCTGATGAGGTTCGTGGAGGCGCCCGCCAGCGTGCCGCCAACGCATTGCACCCTGAAGCCCAGCCCGGCCGTGCGCACCTTGATGCCGTGCTCGGCGGCGGCCGGAACGGAGAGGACCAACCCCATCAGCGCCACCAGGCTCAGCGCACAGGCCTTAGGTTCGGAGGTCATGCACCTAGGTTAGTGGCGCCGTGTGGCCGGAATTCTCAGAAATTTTACGCGCCGAAGCGGGGTCTAGAACCGCGAGATGGTCTGCAGCAACGACTCCGTGGTGCCTCCGGTGCGGAAGTTGACAAAGTGCACCGGCCTCCAGTTGTCGTCCACCGTCCCGATGTAGGCCAGCGTGCGGGTATCCTGGCCGGCCAGGATCACCGTGTACTTGCGATCCGGATAGCTCAGCGCCTCGAATTGGATGGTCCCGACCTCCTTGAAGCGGTCGAAGCCGGGCTTTCCGATTTTCTTCACGATCTCATAGCGGTCGTCGCGGCTGTTCAGCATCTGGAACGTCTGGTCCCTGGTGGTGATGACGATGCGCTGCGAGATGAAGCCGATGCGCAAAGCAGCAGCTCCCAGCGCCGCAATCAGCAGCGCGCAGCCCACAGCGATGCCGATCAGCTTGAAAGCCCGCTTGTCGCTCGATTCCGAGCGCACGTGCATCAGGGACGATGCCGCGGCGCGGTCGGTTTCGCCGGCCGGTCCGGAATGGGCGGCCGGATTCGAGGGCATCTTGATCAAGCGCTGTTTGAACGGGCGGAGCATTCCGCCCTGGTATTCCACCTCGCGGGTAAGGCCCACGATCAGCACGGGGTCGTCGATCATCGACACTTCGCCGAAGTACCGCCGCGGAATCCACAGCTCCTGATCGGTCGCCTTGTTGGCGACCAGAACTTCGGACCAGTTGACCTGCCGCAGCAGCCACTCGTTATGCTCGATCCCGACAATGGGCGGAAAAAACGAAAAAGACCGGGCGGCCATGTGGTCGAACGGCTGCTCTAACGGCGTGGGGGCCATCTAAACCTTCTTTTTAATGGTAGCGTACCTGACAAGGCGCGAACGGCGAAGTGGAGGTTACGAGTCCGGAATCCGCTTCTCGACCACCGCCTGCAACTTCCCACGCGCCAAACGGACCAAAATCCTGGAATCCGGCGGCGCGGCGGCGGCATCCTTGAGCACCCCGGCTTGGTTGGACACAATCGCGTAGCCTCGTTCTAAGATCCGCAGCGGGCTCAATTGTCCCAATTTGGCGTTCGCCTGCTCCCAGGCGCTCCGGCGCAGCGCCAGGCGCATCCTTACGCACCGGTCCGCGGACGCGCGCGCAGCCTCCATGGCGCGGCGGGCGACCGCCAGGCGTGGACGCAGCTCGAACCGGCGCAACCGGCCTTCGAGCGCGCGCCGGTCGCGCTCCCGGCCGGCGGTGGCGGCGCGGATGCGCTCGCGCATGCGGTATCCCATGTCGTCGATGCGCTGCTGCGCGCGGCCCACGCGCAGGCGCAGCGCCACGGCGGCGCGTTCGATGCCCTGCTGCCGCAGGCGGCGCTCCAGCATGGCCAGGCGGTAGCGCAGCGCCTGAACGCTCCTGGCGCGGGTGGCCTGAATCCGGTCTTCCACTTCCTGACGCGTGGGCGTAGCCAGTTCGGCCGCGGCGGAAGGCGTGGGCGCGCGCACGTCGGCCGCGAAATCGGCGATGGTGACGTCGGTCTCATGTCCCACCGCCGAAATGACTGGCACGGAGCAGGCCGCGATGGCCCGCGCCACGGCCTCCTCATTGAAAGTCCACAGGTCTTCGAGCGAACCGCCGCCCCGGCCCACGATCACCAGGTCCGCCCACTTGGTGCGGCTGAAGTACTCGATGCCGCGGCAAACGTCCTCCACCGAGCCTTCGCCCTGCACCAGCGCCGGGAACAGACGGATCTCAAGCCCCGGGAAGCGGCGCGAGAGGATGTGGACCATATCGGCGATGGCGGCGCCGCGCGGCGAGGTGACAATCCCGATGCGCCTCGGAAAGCGGGGCAGCGGACGCTTCCGTTCGGCGGCGAACAGGCCTTCGGCGGCCAGCTTCTTCTTGAGCTGCTCGAAAGCCAGTTGCAGCGCGCCCAGGCCTTGCGGCTCGAGCAATTCCACCACCAGTTGGTATACGCCGCGCGCCTCATATACGTCCACGCGGCCGCGCGCCAGTACCGCCAGCCCGTCCCGCGGCTTGAACTTCCAATAGCGGTGCGCGGACCGAAAGGCCACGCAGCTCACCTTGGCGTCCCGTTCCTTGAGGCTGAAATAGTAGTGCCCGCTGGCGGCCGGCTTAAACTCGGATATCTCGCCCGAAACCCACACGTCGGGGAATTGTTCGCCGAGCACCGAGCGGATGGCCGCGGTGAGTTCGCCGACGGAGTACACACGGCGTTGCGGGGCCAGGGCGAAATCGAGGGCGAATTGCTCCACGTGCTTATTGTAAGGGGGGATCGGGGGCCGGGGGCCGGGGTTGGGGGCCGGGGTTGGGGGCCGAGGGAGCGGGGAACGGGGACCGGAGTTCACCGTCCGGCCAGCTTGGTCGCGTCCTCGCACACGTTGTTCGTAAATCGGGCGCGTTTGTCGATCAAGGTGGCAGTCTTGCCGTCCTTGGTGAGGCGATAAACAAAGACCGCCCGGTGGAGCGCTATGCCGCCTTGCTCCGTCGCTACGATCCACCGTGCGCCGACATTCCAGACAAAGATGTAGCGGCTATATCTATGCCCTTTGACATATACGTCGGTGGCGTCGAACGGCTCGCCCGGCAAAGCGATGTCGCCCATCGCGCGGCGCAATGCGGGCGGCAACCCGGAAGGGAGGGCAACATCGACTGCTCCCGGCGGCGCAGGGCAGTCCGGGATGGCGGCTGCCTGCGCGGGCGCGGCACGACCACCCGGACCCAGGAAGATCAGGGCGAGTGCGGCCAACAATGCGAGGTTCCGCGTCAATGCTTCCGCCTCCTATTTCGCTACCGGTTCCTGGAAGCTTATCACAACACGCCCGCTACCCAAACCTCAAACGATCCCGGCGAGTTTGAGGGCCTTGCGGGCCGTCGTGCTGAGAGGGATTGCCGCCATCTCCGAAGGATCGAACCACCCAAACGCCGCCGGCTTATCCCCGGCCCCGACCCGCCGAAGCGGCGGGTACCCCGCCCGGCCTCCGGCCCCTCTTATCTTCGCCGCGTGCACGCTCAACGTATACCGATGTGTGGTAATGCTGTGCCGGAACTCGCCCAGGCAGGCGCCCACCCGCGCTTCCGGCAGGTCCTCGGGCGCCGGCAATCCCCAGAATCCCGGCATCCGCGCCACGCCTTTATCTTCCCGCAGCAGCAGCACGCGGCTGCCCTTCCGAAGCACCAGCAGAGACCCTTCGACGCGCGCCGCCGCGGTCCGGCGCAGTTTCACCGGCAGGCGCGCCACGGTCCCTTGCGCGTGGGCGGCGCAGCGGGCCTGAAGCGGGCAAGCCGGGCACCGCGGATTCCTGGGCAGACACACGGTGGCGCCCAGTTCCATGAGGGCCTGATTGAAGACCCCCGGACGCAGCGGGTCGAGCCACTCCTGGGCGATGGCGCGGAAGCGCTCCCGCGTACGCGCGGAGGCGATTTCCGCCGCGTCGTTCTCCATGCGCGCCACCACCCGCATGACGTTGCCGTCGAGCACGGCGTAGGGCAGTCCAAAGGCGATGCTGGCAACCGCGGCGGCCGTGTAATCGCCCACTCCGGGCAGCGCCCGCAGGGCCGCGTAATCGGCCGGGAAAGCGCCCGCCGCCTCCACCAGCTTCGCCGCGCGCAGCAGGTTGCGCGCGCGCGAGTAATAGCCCAGGCCGCTCCACAGCGCCAGGGCTTCTTCTTCCTCCGCCGCCGCCAGCGCTTGTGCGGTGGGAAAACGCCCCAGGAACCGCTCGAAGTAGGGGACCACGGCCTGCGCCCGAGTCTGCTGGAGCATGATCTCCGAGACCCAGACCCGGTACGGATCTGAGGTCTGCCTCCAGGGAAAATCGCGATGGGAGCGGCCGTACCAGTCGATCAGCAGCGCGGAGATCCCCCGGCGCTTCACTCGATGACGCGGAGCCATTCCCCGACCACCGCGAAACCTTCAGGGTCTACGTCCCAGGCCTCAAATTCCGGGTTGAGCGGTTCCAGGCGTATGCGCTCGTGGCGCCATTCGTCCTCCCCGGTACGGACCTTGACGCTGGTGTACCTCTTGACAGTGCACCCGGCGGTGTCGTCGAAAACGCCCTTGCGCTGGATCAGCAGGATTTTGCCCTGGCGCGACCCGGCCGGGTTCAGCCGGAATATATTGAGGCTGCCGTCCGGAATCCGCGGTTCCATGGAATGTCCGACCACATGCACCACGATGAGATCGCGGTCCAGGCGCATGCCCTCCGGCGCGCGCACCCAATCTTCCTCAGCCGGCGCCATTTCCTCTCCCACAAAACCGGCCGCGGCGCGCATGCTGTAGAGCGGCAGGTGCGTGCGGTAGGGCAGCGGGGCAACCGGCGCCACGTGTTCCGAGAAAATGCGGTCGAGGGCGCGGGTGAAGGCGTCCACCGCTACGGTCTGCCGCTTGCCGACGCAAAGCGTGTTGGAGCAGGAATCCTCAAGCGACCGCAGCCAAGTCTCCGCGCTTCCGCCGGCCATGGCATCGCGAAAATGCCGTTCCATGGCCTCCAGCACTTCGGCGTCTTCGGGGTCGGCGATGTCGTCGAAGCGCTCCCGAAAACGCACCCAGCCGCGTCCGCTGGCAGGATCGACCAACAGGACTCCGGCGTTCCGCGCCGCGCGGCCCGGCAGGCACACTTCCAGCACCACGTACACGCCTTCCCGCAGCCCGCCGATAGGGACAACGCTTCCCGGCACGTTACTTATCCTATCTGCTTATCGGCGGGAACGCCAGCGCGCTCACCACATTGCAGACTTTTTCGACGCGGAGACGCGGAAACGCGGAGAAGATTTACAAAGGCCCGGATGTTGGGTAGGAGATCTTGCTCCGCGTCTCCGCGACTCCGCGTCGAAGTTTTGGCGGTCAGAGTTTTTTCCCGCCGCCGCGCTTCCCTCTGGTTTATGATGGCAGGATGCCAGGAATCGCGCTGTCCCTGAGCGGCCGCGCGGCTCTACGGGCGACCCCACGGCATATCTCAAGCGACGGTGATTAAGGAGATTCTTCATGCCATTGACAAAGAGAGCGATTGCAGAGTTCATCGGTACCTTTTGGCTCGTCTTCGGGGGCTGCGGCGCCGCGGTTTTCGCCGCCGCATTTCCAGGTCTGGGAATTGGCTTCCTGGGGGTGGCCCTGGCATTCGGGCTGACCCTCCTGACGATGGCGTTCGCCATCGGCCACATATCCGGCTGCCACATCAATCCGGCGGTCTCCGTCGGCCTGGTAGTCGGAAAGCGGTTTCCGGCTTCGGACCTGTTGGCCTACGTCGTGGCGCAAGTGGCGGGGGCAATCGCCGCCGCGGCGGTCCTCTACGTCATCGCCAGCGGGAAGGCGGGTTTCAGCCTGGCCGGCGGGTTCGCCTCGAACGGCTACGCGGAACATTCCCCCGGCGGGTACTCGCTGCTGGCGTGCCTGGTGGCCGAGGTGGTGCTGACGTGCTTTTTCCTCCTCATCATCCTGGGCGCCACCGACCGGAGGGCTCCGCAGGGCTTCGCCCCCATCCCCATCGGTCTCGGTCTGACGCTGATTCACCTGGTCGGCATTCCGATTACCAACACGTCGGTGAATCCGGCCCGCAGTACCGGTCAGGCGCTGTTCGTGGGCGGTTGGGCCATCGACCAGCTCTGGCTGTTCTGGGTGGCGCCGATTGTGGGCGCGATCGTCGCCGGTCTGATCTACTCGACCGTGTTCGGGGAAGCGGAGACTAGAGCTTCATCACGGCAGTAGGGTCCATCCAAGGTTGCGACGAGTAAGGTCTCGGCGACCGCTCCGTTGAAAATCACGCCTGACCAGCTACGGTGGCCTCCTGTTGGAGCGGCTCCAGGGTGACCTTGTATCCCAGGTTGCGGAGCGCCTTGGCCAGCTTCTGAGCCCGGCGTTTTTTGGCCTTGGGGTCGGTTTCGAGGCCTTGTTCGATGTAGCCGATGCCGTCGTGAAGAATCTTCCAGAGCAGACGGCCCAGCCGGTGGGCAATGGCCCAGATGGCTCCGTTGTACCCGAGCCGAGGCAGCAGCCTTCGGAATACGGATTGGAAATGACTCCCCTTTTTCTTGACGGCCGCCTGCGCCGCCTGGTTCATGATCCGCCGGGCAAAACGATTCCCCTTGGGGCAGCGGGAGTTGTGGTTTTGCTCTGCGCTGATGTTGCTTCCCGGACAGATCCCGATCCACGAACTGAGGTGGCCGGCCGAGGGGAAGGCGTCTGCATCCACTCCTACTTCGGCGATGATCTGCTGCGCCGAGTCCACGCCGAATCCGGGTATCTGGGCCACCCGGATCACCGCTTCCTCGTACGGCTTCAGTGCCTTGGCCGCTAGAGCGTCCAACTTCGCGATCTGTTCGTCCAGCAGGGCAAGCCGTTTCAAAAATAGCTTCAGCACTTCCAATTGAGTCGGTTCCGGGGAGCCGGCCAGCGCGTCGATCAACTCTTGTTGGGGGCACTTCAGACGGTCGTCGCCTAAGGCGGCTAGCTTGACGGGGTCGGTTTCCCCTTGCGCGAGCGCCTCCAGAATGCGCCTCCCACTGACCCCCAGCAGATCGCTAATCACGCCGGACAGCTTGATGCGCGCCTCTTCCAATAACGCTTCCAGTTGGCTCTGCAGTCGGACGCGCTCGCGCACCAGTTGGTGTTTGCTTCGGGTGAGGGTCCTCCATATCCGTTGCGCGGGACCCGGCACGAAGCTCAAAATCAACTCGTCGGCCAATAAGCGCCGCGCCAGCCGTTTGGCGTCGCCGAAGTCGTTCTTGCGGCCCTTGGGCGCTCGATTGGAATGGGCCTGGGCCAAATGCAGTTTGGCGAAATGCGGTTCCAGATCCAGCCACACCGGCTTCCAGTACTGCGCCGTCGATTCCATCACCACTTCGCTAACGCCGCGTTCCCGCAGCCAACTCACCACATGATTCCGCTCGCGGTTGCCCGCTCCAAATCGCCGGCACTCGAATTCGATTGCCTCGCCAGCGGGATCCACAACCTCCTCCGCCGTTGTGGCGACCACCACCATCAGGACCTTCTTGTGAATGTCGATTCCTGCTACCTTATAGGACATCTCTTCCTCCGGCGAGGAAGTGGCGGGACGCGCGACGAAGAAAATACGCACCGTTACGTGCTCATCGCCCTTCCTCGACGGAAGGGCAACGTCACAAGGATCGGTTCAAAACTCGCGTCCCGGACCATACTCTCTTACGGCCTCAACATCTCCAGAGCGGTTCCGACCTCTGCCATTCCTCACCATGTGAGATGCTACCGCCGCTAGCGCCCATTTTCATCACCTTTGGTGGGCCGCAGGCCCATGGGCACTCTCTTACGTTCGCGGCTCGGTTGGAAGTGTCGGCTCGTGGTATAATTATTCACAGGAAAGAATAATCAATCATCATGAGGCCCCGGGTCGGAATTGTCGGGTATCGCGGCTACAGCGGCGCGGAGCTGGTGCGCATTCTGGAGCGGCACGCGCGCGTGGAACCGGTGCTGCTCGAACATCGCCAGGGCGCGGTGGCCGAGGGCGAAGGCCAGGCCATCCGCAACTGGAAAGGCCCGCTCTCGCTTCCCTGCACCGCCGATGCGGTTCGGGCGGAACGCATCGCGCTGGTTTTTCTCGCTACGCCGCCCGAGGTTTCGATGGACCTGGCGCCGGCGATGCTCGGCGCGGGCGCACGCGTGGTGGACCTGAGCGGGGCCTTCCGTCTGCGTACGCCGGAAAATTACGCGGCCTGGTACAAAGCGGATCACACCCAGCCTGAGTTGCTGGCCGAAGCGGCTTACGGATTGCCGGAATTCTGCCGCGAGCGCATCCCGCAGGCGCGGTTGGTGGCCAATCCGGGCTGCTATCCCACCGCCGCCAACCTGGCCATACGGCCCCTGATCGATGCCGGGGTTGTGGACCGCGCGGCCGGCATTGTCTGCGATGCCAAATCCGGCGTGAGCGGCGCGGGGCGCAAGGCGACCCTCAACAACAGCTTCTGCGAGGTGACGGAGAACTTCACCGCCTATTCCGTGCTGCGCCACCGGCACGTGCCGGAGGTGCTGCAGATCTCCGGCCTGGAAGAGGGCGAATTGAGCTTCACGGCGCACCTGCTGCCGGTGGATCGCGGCATCCTCGAAACCATTTACTTCCGGGCGAAAGGCCTTGCCGGCGCCGAGGAACTCCTGGCCGTGTACGAAACGCGCTACGCCAAGGAGCCGTTCCTACGCCTGTACCAGCCCGGACGTATGCCCGATCTGCGCGGCGTGGCGCACACCAACTTCTGCGATATCGGCGTTGCCCTGGACGCGCGCACGGGCCGCGGGGTGGTGGTGAGCGCCATCGATAACCTGGTGAAGGGCGCGGCGGGCCAGGCGGTCCAGAACATGAACCTGATGCTGGGCTATCCCGAAACGGAGGGCCTGCTGTGAAGGTGTTGATCAAGCTGGGCGGCACGCTGCTCGACAGCGCGGACTCCCGCGAGCGTCTGGCCGCGCAGATTGCAGCGGCGCAAACCGCCGGAACCGAAGCCGTGGTGGTGCATGGCGGCGGCAAGCAGATGACCCGCTACCTGGCCGAACGCGGCATCGAGAGCCGGTTTGTGAACGGCTTGCGCGTCACCGGGCCGGAGACCGTGGACGCGGTGCTCAAGGTTTTTGCCGGAAGCGTCAATCATGAACTGGTGGCCAGCCTGAACCGGGCCGGATGCCGCGCCGTGGGCATCTCCGGCATCGATGCCCTGTTAGTGGAAGCCGAACAGATGGACCCGGAACTGGGCGCCGTCGGCCGCGTCACGCATTCCGACCCGGCGCTGCTCGATCTGCTGACGGCGCATGGCTATCTGCCCGTGGTGGCGTGCGTGGCCGGCGACCGGCGCGGCCGGATTTACAACGTCAACGCGGACCAGATGGCGGTGGCCTGCGCCGTGGCGTTCGGAGCGCGCCGCCTGATCTTCCTCACCGACGTGGAAGGCGTGCGCGACGGGGCCGGCCAGGTGCGGCCGGTATTGGACGCCGCCGAATGCGGGCGGCTGATCGCGGAGGGGGTAGCCACGGGCGGCATGCAGGCAAAGCTCCAGGCGGCGCTGGCGGCATTGCGCGGCGGCGTGGAGCAAGTGACGGTTGCGCCGGGCGCAGCCGCCAACGTGGTGGAACGAGTCATGACGGACGCAGCCGCCACCGGCACGCGCGTGATTTTAGGGGTGGAGGCGGCATGATCAGCGCACTGCGCGAGGATGCGTTCGCGGAATCGACGTTTCCTGGCAAACCGCCGGTGGTGCGCAAGGCCACGATGCGCGACATCCGGCCGATTCTCGACCTCATCAACGGGTATGCGGCCAAGGGCGTGATGCTGCCGCGTACCGAGTTCGAGCTCTCCGAAGCCATCCGCGATTTTTCGGTGGCGGTGCGGGATGGCCAATTGCTCGGCTGCGGCGCGCTGCACTTTTATACGCCGACGCTGGGCGAGATCCGGTCGCTCGCGGTCCACCCGGACGCCAAGACGCAGGGAGTGGGGCGCAAGCTGATTGGAGCGCTGGTCGAACAGGCGCAGGAGTATGAGCTGGACGCGGTTTTCGCGTTCACTTATGTGGTGGAGTTCTTTCGCAAGACCGGCTTCCATGAGGTGGAGCGCGGCGTTCTGCCCCTCAAGGCGTGGAAGGACTGCGTGCGGTGCCCGAAGTTTCAGGCCTGCGACGAGATCGCCGTGCTGCGCGTCCTGCGCCCCGACCGCTGGGCGGAAGCGCAACCGGAGCAGTGGGCGGCGCACAGCCCGGACGATGGGTATATACGGATTCCCACGCCGGCGACGGGCTAATGCGCGCAGGGCTCCGCCCGGCCGATGCCGGCGTCGTTCCCGGTATCCCAGAGCAGAGTTTCCTTGCCATCCGGGCACAGCGCAACGGCGCCCGCCTGGGTGATCTTCAGGGCCGCTCCCTGGCTATCGCCAATCTCGCGGCTCATTCCCACATCGGTCAGGAACAGAAGGCCCCATCGCTGGAACATTTCTCCCGTGCGGCGCTCGACGCCGTCATCGAATTTGACATTATTGTGCTGGTGCCCTTGCACCATGTGCTTCACGCCGAGCGCGTCCGCATAGGACTTCAGCAACTGCCTTTCGCCTGATTTCGAACCGGCCGGCGCGAACCACTCCTTGCCCTCGCCTAACCGAGCTTCGAGCATCGAGTTCGGGTCCGTAAGCTGGTAAGCGCCCTCTTGGATTTCGGCGGAGAGTTGCCGGACGGTGCGACCGCCCGTGTTCCCCGCGTGCGAGAAGAACCAGTCGCCCACGCGCGCTCCAAAAGGAAGGGAACAGAGAAATTCCCCCACGTCGCCGGCGCATGCACGCAGTCCGCTTAGAGGGATGCCGAGCCTTCCCCAATCCGCGAGGCGCTCCTTGGTTTGGCTGCCATCGGGCGGCGCGAGCAGTTCCGCTTCGTGATTGCCTGTCAGAACGATCACCTCGCCCCTCTGGCCGCGGGCCGCCGCTTGCAAACTGCGAAGGAGGCTCAGAACGTCCGCCGGACGCGGTCCCTTATCGATCATGTCGCCGGTCACCACGAGCACGGAATCGCCCGCGCTCCAGGTTGCGCGCTCCGGCGCGGCGGGTCTTGAAGGGACGATCCGCGCCGCCGCCAGAAGCCTGATGAGCCGCTCGTAATCCCCGTGTATGTCCCCAATCGCCCAGAGAGTGGCCGGTTGGTCTCTCTCGACGATGGGCGGGTATCTAGCCCAGTCGCGCTTGTCGTAGGAACCGGCCCACGCGGCATGGGCAACCCACCAAAGAACCAACCCGGCCGCGATCGCTTCCAAACTCCGCCTTCTCATGGCTGCTAAGAGCGTAGCAAAGTCTTACCGTTTGGGAGCGAAGCCCGCCGTCAGCGTAACCATCACGCTGCGGCCCGCCATCGTTTGGATCAAATCCCCCGCATTCGGCACGAATATGGCCCCCCCGAGCACGGCCTTTGTTGCCGCCGTGACGCCGGTAATGCTCTCATGGTTGAAAAGGTTGTTGCAGGAGAAACCGAGTTTGCTCCCCCGGAACAAGCTCTCGCCCTTGAACGTGTAATTAAAGTTCAAGTTCATCACGTTGAAGGGGCTGATCTCCACGGCCTGGTCCACCGGGAACGCGATCTTAGCTCCGTTGATGGTGTAGGTCAGCGTCTTGTTGTCGTCCCACATCCTGCCGACGCGCTTTCCCAGGACGCCGATGTCCCAGTTCTTGTGCTGGTAAAAAAGGCCCCCCGTTTCGATGCTGTCCGGCGCGTCCGCCACCCACAGTCCGCCGTTCGGATAGTTCGGGCCTTCCGCGTATTTCGCCGAATTCAACGACCCGTTCAGATACAAATTGAACCCATGGCCAACTACGATGTTGCTCTCCGCTTCCAGTCCCCTCGTATTCGATGGGCCGGTCTGCGTCCACACATCTTCGCCCGTCGCGGTGTCCGTGTACGCCGCGTAGCCGTTCTGGTAGTGAATGTAGAAGGCGTCGGTATCGAGCGTCCACCGGTTATACTTGGTCACCGTGCCGACCTGGTATACCTTCGCCAGCGTGGGGTTCGCGTTGGTCGTAATGTTGCCGCCCGGCACGTCGAAGAGGCTGGTCGGCGGCGCTTCGGAACCTTCCGCGAATTGCCCGTAGAACGCCGTGTTCCTGGCCGCCTGGTAATGCGCGGTCCCGGTCGGCAGCCAGTTGTTCCAGCTATAGTTGTGCGTCACGAACGCCGCCCCGCCGGCGCAGGTGGGGGTGCCGCTCACCGGATCCTTCCCCTGCGTTCCGCCCAGGCATCCCACCGTGGCGCCGTCCTGGTACTGATTCAGCACCAAGCCCTCCCAGTTGGCCTTGACGCCGGCCGTTATCGTCAGTTTCTGCGTCGCTCTCAAGGCGTATTGCACAAACGGCTGGAACGATTGGGTGATGAAATGCTCGTGGAAATTGGGCAGCGGCACAAGTTGCTGCGTGAGGGTGTTCATGTCTTGCTGATAGCGGTCCGTGTAGGCCCAGTTGTACCACATCCCCGCCGTGAAGATGCCCATCCCGTCGTCATGGCTCAGCGTCGCAATGTCGCCGGCCTGCCGGTAGCCGTTCAGCTTGTCCACGCTGCCGGTCGCGATGCCGGCCGCCGTGTTGGCGATGGTAGGGTTGGCGAACGGCTCCGTGTTCCAGTATCTGTACGTATATGCCTTGTTGTCGAACTTCCATCCGTTGCCCAAGTCCGAGTTGAAGCCGATGTACTCGAAGTCCGTCTGCACGTGGTAGAAGTTGAAGCCAAAGTAATAACCGTTCAGCGCCCCGGTTGAGGTCGTTACGTCGTTGCTCAACAGGAAGTTATTGCCGTATTCCGCCACCTGAGCGCGCGTCGGGCTCGTATTGGTCGGGGTGTTGTTCCAAAGGTCGACGATGCCGGTGAATAGCGTGATGCTCGTCCGCGGGGACACTCTGTACTGGTATTTGAGCGAGCCCGCGTCGCGCTTCTGGTAGTTATACGTCTGGTATCCGCTCGAATCCATTTGGTGGACGTCGAGCCAGAGGCTGTTCCGGTTGCCGGGACCGAACAGCCCGGAGTCATAGTCCATGCTCATGAAACGGGTCTGCCACGAGCCGTAAGACACGGTGGCGCGGATATCGGGACTTGCCTGCAGGTCCTGCGACTGCAGGTTGATCGATCCGCCGAAAGTGGATTGCCCGACGGTCTGGGCTTGGCCGGGGCTGCGGTCGAAGTCCGTCGATCCGATCCACTGAGCCGGAAAATTCGCCCATGTATGATGCGAGACGCTATTGGTGTCGGTAAACGGGATGCCGTCCCAAGTGACGTTATAGAGGCCGTCCGCGAGGCCCCGGAAATAAGTCTTGCCTTGGCCGAGGCCGGCGCCATTGGGACTGAGCGTGAATGTTCCCGGCGAATAATTGATCACTTCGCCGTAATCCGCGATGGGCGTTTCGAAGTTCCTGATGAAGCTGCCGCCGATCTCCGTCTTGGCGGCTGTCGCGTCGAGCGTGTTGCCTTCGGGCGCCGTCTTCATTGCCAGCGGCGCAAACCCTTCCACCGTGACCGCCTGAGTCATGCTGGCGACCACCAGCGTCACCGGAACATCCACCGCGCCGCTGCCCGAAACCTGCACGCCGCCCACATGAAACTCGGCAAATCCCGGCGCCGTCGCATTCACCGAGTACGCCCCCGCCGCCGTCACCGAGGCCGAGAAATGGCCTTCGCCATCGCTGGCCGCCGTACTGACCGCGCCCGACGCCTCGTTCTTCACCGTCACTGCCGCATCCGGCACCGGTTTTCCGGCCGGGTCCAATACCGTACCTCCGACCGCCAGCGGAGCCGCCGCCGTTTGCGCGGTGAGGCGGTTCGTCCCCGCCATCGAGAGCAGCATGTACGCACTGATGGCGGCTAACTGCAGGAAACTCGCAAATCTCTTGCCAACAATTCCTGCGAAGATACGCTTCCATCGATTCACGGCGCCTTGCATCGGTTGACTTCCCCCTTTTGAGAATGAGACAGCCCAATTTCATCGACAATATCCGTTCCGCGTGACGATGTTATGTCGGTCTCGTTACAACATGGCAACAAGTACTGGCCGGCGCGGAAACGTACGAATTCGCTCGAAGCAGACGCTCGGGCGCCTGACAACCGTATGAAAGTGGGCGTCCGCGGCCAAGTCACGATTCCGAAGGAGATCAGAACCCGGAAATACCGCCGGCAGGGCGGATCGCGTTCGCGCATTCTGGCGGATTTTCTTATGGGCGCCCATGCGCAGACCCAGGCGAACAGGCTTTTGTCGCGCGACCGCGGGTTCTATGGGAAGCTCTTTCCGTCTCTGCAGGTAGTCGATCCCTCTCGCGTCAGGGAGTGACCTCCGCCCTGCTATCATAAGGAATCATGCCGGACGTTACCCCTACGGTCGTCATCGTGGGGCGGCCCAACGTTGGCAAGTCCACCCTCTTCAATCGCATTACAGGGCAGCGGCGCGCGATTGTCGGCGATGAGCCGGGTATCACGCGCGACCGCATTTACGGGCTTGCCGAGCACGATGGCCGCCGCTTCGAGATCATCGACACCGGGGGGATACTGGTCAACCCTCACGAATATATTCCCAGCCAGATCCTGCTGCAGGCCGAAGTGGCGCTGAAGAAGGCGTCGCAAGTGATCCTGCTGGTGGATGGGCGGGCCGAAATCACCGGCGCCGACCGCGACCTGGCGCAAATGCTGCAGCGCCTGGGCAAGCCCGTCGTGCTGGCGGTGAACAAGATCGATACCGCCGCGCGCGAGATTCTGGCGAACGACTTTTACGGGCTGGGAATCGCCGACGTGTTTCCGTTATCGGCGGAGCATGGCATCGGCGTGGATGCGCTGCTCGATCGCGTCACGGCCGGCTTCCCGAAGGACGCCGAGCCGGAAGCGGCCGGCCCGGAGAGCATCAAGATCGCCATCATCGGCCGGCCCAACGTGGGGAAATCGACGCTGCTCAACGCGCTTACGGGGCAGGAGCGCGCGATTGTCTCACCGGTGGCCGGAACCACGCGCGACGCCGTGGATGAGACGGTGGTGCGCGACGGCGTGGAGTACGTGTTCGTCGATACGGCGGGCATCCGGCGCAAGGGCAAGACCGAGCTCATGGCGGAGAAGTTGAGCGTGGTGATGGCCCGCCGCAATATTCGCATGGCCCACGTGGTTCTGCTGGTGCTCGATGCCTCCGAGGGCCTGGTGGGCCTGGACGCCACGATCGCCGGCTACGCGCATGAAGGCGGGCGCGCGCTGATTCTCTGCGTGAATAAGTGGGACCTGAACAGCGGCCAGAAACGGGAATTCGAGGAGAATGCGCGCGATCATTTTAAATTTCTGGATTATGCGCCCATCGCGTTCATCTCGGCCAGGACCGGCGCGGGCGTACAGGCGCTGTTCCGGACGATCCGCGAGGCCTACGAATCCGCTTCGCGGCGCATTTCGACCGGCGAGCTGAATCGCTTCCTGGACCGGCTTAAGTTCGAGGAGCGCAAGATCTTCTACATCACGCAGCACTCGATACGCCCGCCCGCGTTCGCCGTTTTCACGGACGGCCGCGGCCCGCTGCACTTCTCCCACGAACGCTACCTGATGAACCAGATCCGCAAGCGTTTCGATTTTCGAGGCACGCCCATTCTGGTGGAGACCAGGGCTAAAGGCAAGCCGCGTAAGAGGTAGCGTGAGTGGGGCACGTTTGCGTTTTGCCGCGTCATCCCCTTAGACTAGAGGGCATAATCATGAAAGTGTCCATACTCAATCCAGGAGGGTGCTGGTATGTGGAATAAACGCCGGGAAGAAGAACCGCCACGTCCTTCTACTCCCTCGGTCCCCCCAGCTTCGCAGCCCGTGGCGCAGATTCCCAGAGAACCCAAGAAGGAGATTATGCCTGTGTCCAGCATGCCCGTTGGAAGACTCGAACCGGAAAGCCGCGGTGGTTCGGCTAGCATCGGAAAGGCCGTGAAGATTGTCGGCCAGATTTTCAGCAAAGAAGACCTGTACATCGATGGCGACGTCGAAGGCACCGTCGAGGCGTTGGAGAATAAGCTTACCATCGGTCCGCACGGCAACGCCAAGGCCGGGATCAAGGCGCGTGAAATGGTGCTCCAGGGGAGCATTCAGGGCAACGTGGAAGCCCTCGAGAGGGTGGAGATCAAGAAGGACGCCCGGCTGGTGGGGGACGTCCGCACGGCGCGGATCGTGATCGAGGACGGCGCGTATTTCAAGGGCAGCATCGACATTGTGAAGCCCGAGCCGGTCAGGGTCGCGCCGAAACCGCAGCCGGCGGCCGCTCCATCGGTCGCGCCCACTCCGGCACATGCCGGGGCCCCGGCGGCTGGACCCGAGAGGCGCTAAGCGATCTGAATCGAGCCGTCCCATGAAGTTTCCAGGTCCGCTGAGAAGCCTTTTGCGAGGCCCGAACGCGCCGCCGGGAAATGGGACAGCCGCGCCCGTGCCCGCCCAAACTCCGCGCGCGGATTCCGCGCCGCGCCGGGGAGCGGCGGAGGATTCGCCCGCCGCGCGGTCAAGCCGGGGACTGGAGGAATTCTTCTCGCACATTCGAGGACAGTCCGGCCTGACAATCCTGGAACTCGGCGGCGCCACCCAACAGAACGTCAGCTTCATCACCAACCTGGGCCATCGCCTATATTCGGAAGACTTCCTGCAAATTCTGAACGACTCGTTCGGCGAGGACAAGGCGGACCAGTCCAATCCGGGGCGCATCGATTACTTCATCCGCCAGACGCTGGATTATCCGGACGAACATTTCGACGGAGTTTTGATCTGGGATCTGCTGGAGTATCTGGAGCCCGCACTGCTGGCGGCGGTGGTGGACCGTTTGCGCAAGGTGGTGCGGCCGAACAGCTATCTGCTGGCGTTTTTCCACTCCGACGACAAGCTGGAGGCGGTCCCGATCTACACGTTCCGGATCATGGCCATGAATGCGCTTCAGGTGACGCAGCGCGGGACGAGGAGTCCGGCGCAGCTTTTCAATAACCGCGGCGTGGAGAGGCTCTTCGGAAAATTCGAATCGGTTAAGTTCTTCCTGACGCGCGAACGCTTGAGGGAAGTCATCGTTAAGACGTAAGGTCGCGGAAAGAACAGCGAGGATTTGGAGGCTGCCGGAGTGTAAGCCGGTTTCTGTGCCCTTGCGGGTGACAGTCATTCCTCTCGACCGCACATTACTGTACGGCTCTAGCGACCTACCCGGGAGTCCAACGGGACGGGCCGCCCCTTCTCCCCTATTTGGTCTTGCTCCGCGTGGGGTTTTCCCTGCCGGCG
>CAYWHA010000063.1:0-29547 GCA_964457555.1 uncultured Solibacteraceae bacterium | reverse complement strand
GCTTCATCCTGCAGCTCAGCCACTCCGGCCGCCAGCAGGACGTTCCCGGCGTCGAAAACCAGTTTCGCAAACCGCTCAGCTCCACTGGCAGCATCGAGCTTTTCGACGGCTTTGTCCCGCAGATGATGTCGCGCGAGGACATCCGCCAGACCATCCACGATTTCGGCCAGGGCGCCCGCCGCGCGCGCGAAGCCGGGCTCGATGGCGTCGAAACGCATAGCGCCAACGGCTACCTCTTCACCCAATTTCTCAGCTCGGGCATCAACAATCGCAAAGACGAATACGGCGGTTCGCTCGAAAACCGTGCGCGCTTCCTGTTGGAGGCCATCGCCGAAATCCGCAAGCAGGTGGGCGACGATTTTCACGTCCAGGTGAAGATCAACGGCAACGATTACGGCAACGCCGTTTTTCCGTGGGAGGGCAAGGGCAACACGGTCGAGGACACCATTCAGATTTGCCGCTGGCTGGAAGAGGCCGGCGTGGACGCCGTACACATTTCCGGCGGCAGTTCTTTCCCGCATCCCTTCAATCCGCCAGGCGGCTTTCCCGTCGATTGGGCCCTGCGCACGTTCGATGTGATGCTTTCGAGCGGCATATACACCTTCCGGCGTTATGTGATCTTCCGCTACCGTCTGCTGCGCCCCATATTCAACTTCTTCTGGAATCGCAACAAGCCCGATATCGTCGAGGGCATCAACGCCGATGTCGCACGCCAGATCAAGAGCCACCTCAAGATTCCGGTGCTGGTCACTGGCGGTTTCCAGACCGCGTCCATCATCCGCCGGTATATCGGCGAGGGCTACTGCGACGCCGTCAGCATCGCGCGCGCGCTGGTCGCCAACAACGACCTGGTCAAGATTTTCGCGTCCGGCAAAGACATTCCGGACCGCCCCTGCACCCACTGCAACAAGTGCCTGGTGAACGCCATCAAGAATCCGCTGGGCTGTTACGAACTCTCGCGCTTCGATGGCGATTACGACCGCATGATCGAGGAGGTCATGTCCGTCTTTCACCCTTCGCCCTTCGATCCGGTTCCCGCTGAAGGAGGAGACTAGCCATGGCTGAGCCGCTCACGCCCATCGAGCAGACCGGTCGCAGCATGGCGGCGCGCGTAGTGGTGGTCCTCGTCATGCTGGTTTATATCCTCGGACTGTTCCTGTTCCGCCGGTTCAACCCGAACTTCCCGGTGGTCTACACGCCCATCGAGGACCACTTCAAGTACGGCTCCATTGGCAGCGAGGCGGCTACCGGCCCGGTTGCCGACGGCATCCCGTACTGGATCTGGAGAGTGCTGCCCGACATGTTTCCGGACAAGCTCTCCGGCAACGGCTATGCGTCCTTCGGATTCGTGTTCGAACCCGGCCAGGATGTTCCCATCGGTTTCGGGAGAAGGCGGGTTTACATCGACCGTCTCGGCATGAACTGCGCCATCTGCCACACCGGCACGGTCCGCGACACGCCCGGCTCCACGCCGCGCATCTACCTCGGCATGCCGGCCAACACCTTCGACATGCAGTCGTATCTGCGGTTTCTCATCGCCTGCGTGTCCGACAGCCGCTTCACCGCGGACAACGTGGTACGCGCCATCAAAGCGAGAACAAGTCTCGACCCGCTCGAAACGCTCGTCTATCAGCAGGCCGTCTATGCCACGCGCGAGGTATTGCTGGAGCGCGCCGGGCAGCTCTCTTTCATGAGTTCGCGCCCCGATTGGGGACCGGGGCGGGTCGATACCTTCAATCCTTATAAGACCGTGCAGTTCAACTTCCCCATGGACAACGACCACAGCGTGGGCGCCACCGACCTGCCTTCCATCTGGAACCAGGCGCCGCGCATTGGCATGCACCTTCACTGGGACGGCAACAACGATCTGCTGGAGGAGCGCGACAAGAGCGCCGCGCTTGGCGCCGGAGTCACTCCCGTTACCATCGATCTGAAATCCATCCAACGGGTTGAAGACTGGCTGCTCGACGGCTTGCAGGCGCCCAAGTACCCTTACGCCATCGACGAGAACCTGGCCGCCCAGGGGGCTGCCGTTTACAAGAGTCACTGCGGCGGTTGCCACGACTTCGGATCGGCATACGTTGGCAAAGTCACTCCTATCGAGGAGATTGGCACCGACCGCGGCCGCCTGGATTCCTACACCTACGATTTCGCCGCCAACATGAACCTGCTGTACGCCGGGTATCCGTGGCGCTTCACGCACTTCCGTAAGACCAACGGGTACGCCAACATGCCCCTCGATGGCGTCTGGCTGCGGGCCCCATATCTTCACAATGGCTCGGTCCCCACGCTGCGCGATCTGTTGGAAGATCCCGCGGCCCGTCCCAAGACGTTCTACCGCGGTTACGATGTCTACGACCGCACGAAGGCCGGCTTTGTCTCCGATGTCTCTCAGGAAAATGGCAGGAAGTACTTCCTGTACGACACCGCTCTTCCCGGCAATGGCAACGGCGGGCATCTGTACGGCACCCAGCTTTCGCCGGGGGAAAAAGACGCGCTGGTGGAGTACATGAAGAAGCTGTAGGAGGCCGTTATGAACCAATTCTCCTATTTCCGCTCGCATCGTTTCCGCAGGCTGTTGGTGGTCAGCCTGGTTCTCATCGCCTGTGTCGGAGCGTTCTTCTGGTATAAGCTGTTTCGCAAAGTCATCACGGTGTACGCCGACCCCGTGGAGCACTTCAAGTACGGCTCCATTGGAGTGGAAGCGCCGGCGGGCATCCCCTATTGGATCTGGGTAGTGCTGCCGCGCATCTTCGCCGATAAGCTCCCCGGCGCCGGCGGTTACGTCGCCCTGGGCGCCTCCTGGGAAATGGGCAAGGAGATGCCCATCGGTTTCACCAAGGAGATTGTCGGCATCCCCCGCGTGGGCGTCAATTGCGCCGGCTGCCACACCACCTCGGTCCGCACCAGTCCGAACGAAGCGCCGCAATTCTACTTCGGCGGCGCCACCAGCCGGTTTCAACCCCAAGGCTACGTGCGCTTCCTGTTCGCCTGCGCCCACGACGATCGCTTCACTTCCGCCAACATCATGAAGGCCATCCTGGCCATCTATGACATGCCCATGGTGGACCGCGTGCTCTACCGCTATCTCATCATCCCGGCCACGAAGCGCGAGCTCCTGAAGACCGAGAAGGTGGATTATTACTGGATGCCGGAGCGGCCCGACTGGGGCCCCGGCCGTACCGACATGAACCCATTCCAGCGCGAGGTGATGCGGCTGCCCGACGATCACGTGGTGGGCAGCACGGACGTGATGGCTATCTGGAACGAGCGTGCGCATGAGAACATGCTGCATCATTCAGACGGGCTGAACAGCACGCTCACCGAGTCCGTCCGCAGCGCCGCGCTGGCGGCCGGCGCCACCAAGAGTTCCATCGATATCCCCGCGCTCGATCGCGTGGAGGCGTGGCTCAGGGACCTCCCCGCGCCGAAGTATCCATTCGCCATCGACCAGGCTTTGGCCGCCAGGGGCCAGCCCATTTTCGCCCAGCAGTGCGCCGCGTGCCACGCTTTCGGCGGCGCGCGCACCGGCACTGTGGTTTCCATCGCCGAAGTGGGCACGGACCTCAACCGCAACAAGAGCTGGCCGCAATCCTCGGCTGACGCTTTCAACAAGTGGGCCGATGGATACCCGTGGGCTTTCCATCACTTCCGCAGTTCGGATGGCTACCTGTCCGTGCCGTTGGAGGGTGTCTGGCTGCGCGCGCCGTACCTACACAACGGTTCCGTGCCCAACATGCGCGAGCTGCTCTTGCCGCCCGGCGAGCGGTCCAAGGTCTTCTATCGCGGGTACGACGTGTACGACCAGGCCAACATGGGCTTCGTCTCCGCCGGCCCGCAAGCTGAACTGGAGGGCTTCCGCTACGATACGTCGGTGGTTGGCAATTCCAACCAGGGACACTCCTACGGCAGCGATCTCAGCGCGGCCGACAAACAGGCTCTGATGGAATATTTGAAAACTCTATGAAGGAGACCATCGCATGGGAAGGCCGCTGAACCAGCAAGTGGTAGTGATTAGCGGGGCCGCTTCGGGCATCGGACGCGCCACCGCCAAGAGATTCGCCGCCAGCGGCGCCCGCGTGGTGGTGGGCGGACGCAGCGCTGCCGGAATCGCGGCGATTCTTGCCGACATCCATGACGCCGGCGGTCTGGGCGTGGGCATGGAGATGGACGTTTCGCGCCGCGAGCAGGTGGAAGCGCTCGCCGACTTGGCCATTCGAACCTATGGACGAATCGATACCTGGGTGAATAACGCAGGCGTGTCGATTTACAGCCGCTTTGAAGACGTAACCGAGGACGAGGTCCGCCGCCTGTTCGACGTGAACTTCATGGGCCAGATGTACGGCATGTGGACCGCGCTCCCGCTGCTGCGCAAGAACGGCGGCGGCACCATCGTCAACCTCGCGTCGGTGGTCGGCAAGCGCGGCCTGCCGCTGCAAAACTTCTACAGCGCCACCAAGTTCGCCATCGTCGGGCTCAGCGAGGCGGTGCGGGTGGAACTGGAAACCGAGAAGGAGAACATTCATTTGTGCGTGGTATGCCCGCCCTCGGTGGATACGCCGTTCTATGACAATGCGCTATCGAAGATGGGCCACTGTTCGAAGCCTCTACCCATTGTGCTGCCGGCCGATCGCGTGGCGAAAGACGTTGTCAGGTGTGCGGTGCGCGCCCGCCGCGAAGTGTGGGTCGGCATGATTGGCAAGGCCTTCGTCACGTTGAGCATTCTCTTCCCCTGGATGATGGATCGGTACATTACCAGCCTCGGCTACCAGGCGCAGATGAGCGATGAGCCTACCGGAGAAGCGGCTTTGTTCAATCCCACGGCGAAGACCGGCGAGAGCGGCGACTGGTCGGCATGGGGCAAACGAGAACCCACCGTCAACACATAACTTCAAGGAGGAAAGAGATGGGAACGGAACGATTCTGGAAAATCCACTGGGCCATCGCCGTCTGGCACAATGTCATCGGCGGCGTGGGCCTTCTCTTCTTGGGCGACTGGGTTTACACCATCGAGGGCCTCCATCCGCCGGTTCCCGGCGTGAACTACCTTCGCTGGATGTTGCTGATCCTGGTCTTCGCCTACATGTACTACATGGTCTACAAGGACCTGTACAACACCGAGAACGTCGTAAAGGCAGGGATCGCGGGCAAGATCGCGTCGGCGTCTCCCGACTTCTACTATCTGGTGTTCAAAACGGGCGTGGCTAAGATCTTCTGGATCACGGTGTGCACCGACTACACTTTTGCCATCACGTTTTTCATCTTCCTGGGTTTTGTGAAGAAGCAGAAGGCGCTGAAGGCCGCCGGGCCGCTTTAGCCAGCTACTGAAAATGCCCGTCGAGGCGGCCGATTTGGGCAAATGCCCAAATCGAAACTGTAACGTGCTGATTCTAAACTGGGCGCCCCTTCGATTTTGGGCAAAACGCCCAAAATCGGCCGGACGATGCGCCTTTTCAGCCGCCCCTTAAGGAGATTTCATGCCGACAATCCAACTCACCGACCAACTCGGGCTGGACGTTAGTATCCAGACCGATATCCTGTCGTCGCTTTCGAAATACGCCGCTAACTTGACTAAGCTCTCGCTGAAAGACCTGAATCTCAAATCGCTCGCCGACCTTACGCTGGCGAACCCGTCCATCACCAGCCTCCACACAGGCCTGAATCTCGATGAGCCGGTCAACATCGGGTCGGGCGGCGTGACCCTGCAGGTCGATGCCGGCCTCAGCGGAACCATGGACGTGTATGTGCCTCCCGTGGGCGGCGGTTCCCTGTTCACCGGCGACGCTTACGGCGAGACCATTCCCGTGGACGCCTCGGAGCGATATGTCTCCATCGGGCTTTGCGCCACCGCGGGTCCCGATATCCGCGCCACCTTCAACCAGCTAACCTTCGGCTTCCAGCCGGGCGGCACGGTCACTCTCACGAACTACCGCAAGTTCGAAACCCAGCCGGCGGCGCCCACCATTCTCGATGCCGTCGAAACCACCGTGGCTGGCTTCTCCATCCCCGGCGGCCTGGACGACCTTCGCGCGCTGCCCGCGGATTCCATTGTTACCGTGGAAGGCGTCGGGACGATCACGTTCAGCGTCTCGGCCAATCTGCTCGCCGTCGCCAATCCGCTGGCCACCTTGCAACTGCCGTCTCCGCTGCCTGCGCTCGATGTATCGGCCGGCGGCTCGGTGGCCGTGGCGGCGAGTTGCTCGGTCTCCCTGGATTATCAGCTTCGAATACGCAAGCTGGATGCCGGACACGTGAGCCTGGGCTTCTACCGCAAGCTCGGCTCCGAAACCACGGTCTCGGTGAACCCGAGCGCCGGCATCTCGGCGGGGACCAGCAGCACGGACCTGTTCTCCAGTGTCATCTCGGCCGTTAGTAAGAGCGCGGCCGCGGATCCCAACGCCCTCAAGTCACTTGGTTTGCCGAATGACCAGACGCAAGCCATCGTTGCGGCGGTGAACAATGCCGCGCAACGTAAGCTGCAGGTCTCGGTGCTGGCGTCACTTACCGCCGGAGATTCGTTAAGCGCCGCGTTCCTTTACGAATTCGACCTGGCCGGCCTGGACGCCGCCGGGAACGCCGCCCTGACGAACGCGCTGCACGGCGATCTCACCGGTCTTACGGCTGGTGCGCTGCCTGCGGGCGTGCAGATGGTCCGCAGCATCGCGACGGATTTGCAGAAGACCGGCATGACGTGGCAGGTCAACCTGCTCGGCATCTACAACTACATCTCCACCGCCGAGTTGATCCGCCAGGGCACGGTGCTCTTCGAGCCGGTGACCGGAGACCTGGTCATCACCGATAAGGCCACCGCTCAGCAAGTCGCCGCCTCCACCATCGACTTCGGCGCGGACCCCGACAAGCTCCGCTATGTTCTGGCCAATGGCTTTTTCATTACCGCCGTGTATCGCGGGAGTCAGTCCGTGGTTTCCGCCCCGGAAATCGAGTGCTCGCATTCGTACTTTGAGTTGCAGGAATCGGCCAGCGCGGATGACATGCGGACGGACTTGGCCGCAGCCACAGCTCTTGGCCTGCTCGATGCCGGTGGCGCACCGGGCATCCTGCCCGCGGGCGTGAACGATTTCGGCAAGACCATGGTCTACGCCCAGACCTCCTATGGCGACGATCTGGCGCCGGCTCTGTTTCTGAACGGCGCCGACCCCAAGCAGCAGAGCGAGTATCAAAGCGCCGGCCGCGAAGCCATCCGCCTGCTGATCCGCCCCGATGCCGCCGACGCGTACCGGCTGCGCGGCGTTTCGGACGACCAGTTGTGGTCCCAGATGTGCGACGCCGGCCAATTCAATTTCGCGCCCCTGTTTCCGGACCTGCCGGCGGAACAGGTTCAAGTTATCGTATCCGATTACTCGGTCATCGTCTGGTGGGCCGAAGCGATGAGCGCGTGCGCCAGCCGCGTAGCAGCCATGCGCAACCTGATAGCGGCGAATCCCGACCCGGAATCCGCGCAGTTTCTGGATTTGCGCGCAGACCTTGCGAAGAAGCTGGCGAGCGTCGCCGCCGATTCCGTGGAACAATTCGGACAGCCCTGGGGTCTGATCGCCATGGACAGGGTTTCCGGCTGCCAGGCCGCGGCCAAAGTTCAAATCGCCGGATCGCGATTTGCCCTGCTTCGCAGCCGCCAGGGCGCGCTGGCCGCCGCCGCCGGCAGTTAGCAGCACTTCGGCTGGGTAGACCGCGCCTGGTAGCGCTCCTCCGTAAACCGGCGCCACTCTTCCGCCGAATCCGGGCGGCCAGTGGCTTCCAGGCGCCGCTGGTAGGCGCTCTCATCCGCCAGTTCGCGCAGCAGCGCCCACGCCAGCTTTCCGAGCCGCCGTAGTTGTCTCACAGCTCCTCCGCCCGCAAACGCGAAGCCACGAATGGAGACTCGCGCAAACGAGCCTCCCGGACGCCGCGCAGAATTCCAACCCACACGCGCAGGGAATCCAGCAGAATCGCCGTTACCAGCAACAGGAGGATTCCGCACACCACCGCGTCCAGACGGGCGTTGAGAATCAGCGTGTGGACCGTTCCGTCCGGACCAATCGCGGTCCCGGCGCGCAGGGAGGCATCGAGCTGCGCCGCCTGGGCCAAAAAGCCAATCGCCGGCGTGGGGGAGAAGATCTTTTGCCACGCCGCGGTGAACGTCACGGTCACCAGCCACCCGAGCGGCGCGCACGTGATCCACACGTACTTCAGACCGTGCATCTTAATAAGGATGGTGGTGGCCAGGCATAGCGCGATGGCAGCCAGCAACTGGTTCGCAATGCCGAACAACGGCCACAGCGAGTTGATGCCGCCCAGCGGGTCGCGCACGCCCTGAATCAAGAGGAAACCCCACGCCGCAACGATGGCCGCGCTCACGCCGATTACCCCCGGCATCCAGCTCGTCCGCCCGAGAGGCTCCCAGGCGTGGCCCATCAGGTCTTGCAGCATGAAGCGGCCGACGCGCGTGCCGGCGTCGATGAGCGTCAGGATGAACAGCGCCTCGAACATGATGGCGAAGTGATACCAGAAGCCGATCACGGCCCTCCCGCCTGCGCCGAAGGGCGTCCCGCCCGCGAAAATGCGGGCCATCCCGAGGGCTAGCGAGGGAGCGCCGCCCGTGCGCGCGAAGAGCGTCTGTTCGCCGGCGTCGCGCGCCAGGTCCGCCATCCCCGCCGCGCTCACCGGAAAGCCCCAGGAGGAAATGGTCGCGGCGGCTGCCTCAGGCGCGGCGCCCAACACCCCGGCGGGCGCGTTGACGGCGAAATACACGCCCGGTTGCAGCGTGCAAGCCGCGATCATGGCCATGATGGCCACGAAACTCTCGGCCAGCATCGCCCCGTAGCCCACCGGCAGCGCATGGCCCTCCCTGGCGATCATTTTCGGAGTGGTGCCGGACGCAATCAGCGAATGAAACCCGGAGACGGCTCCGCAGGCGATGGTGATGAAGCAAAAGGGAAAGATCTTGCCGGCGAAAATCGGCCCCGTGCCATCCACGAAACGCGTGAACGCCGGAAGCTGAAGCTGCGGCCGGACCAACAGAATCCCGACCGCCAGCATCAGAATCACTCCTAGCTTCACGAAAGTGCTCAGATAGCCGCGCGGCGCCAGCAGCAGCCAGACCGGCAGCGCGCTCGCCAGAAAGCCGTACACAATCAGGGCCCACGCCAGCACCATCGCGCTCAAAGTGAACCAGGGAGCGAGGCTCGGCGAAACCGCCACGGCCCGTCCGCCAAAGATCGCCGCGATCAGCAGCGCGGAGCCGATGGCGGAGCACTCCAGTACTTTCCCGGGACGCCAATACCGCAGGTAGACGCCCATGAAGACCGCGATGGGCATGGTGGCGGCGATGGTGAATGTCCCCCACGGACTGCCCCGCAGCGCGTTGACCACCACCAGCGCCATCACCGCCAGCATGATGACCATGATGAGCAGCACTGTGACCAGCGCAGCAAACCCGCCCGCCTTGCCGATTTCCTCGCGCGCCATCTGGCCGAGGGACTTGCCGTCACGCCGCATCGAGGCGAACAGAATGATGAAGTCCTGCACCGCGCCGCCAAGCACGGCGCCGATGACGATCCAGAGCGTCCCCGGCAGATACCCGAACTGCGCCGCCAGCACCGGGCCGACCAGAGGACCTGGGCCCGCGATGGCGGCGAAATGGTGGCCGAAGAGGATCCACTTGTTCGTCGGCTCGAAGTCCTGGCCGTTGCGCAGCCGCTCGGCCGGTGTGGCGCGCAGGTCGTTAAGCGCCAGCACGCGCGCGGCGATGAACTTGCCGTAGAAGCGGTAGCCGGCGGCGTAGGCGCACCCGGCCGCAACCACCAGCCAGACGCTGTTCACGCGCTCGCCATGGAACAACGCGATGCCGCCCAGGCAGGCCGCGGCGGCGAATGCAACGGCCGCCCAGAAGAAAGTGCGCAGCAGCTTCACGCCCCACAGTCTAACAACCTGCGACGAGCGGCCTATCGCAAGGTCACGGGAATGCCGCCTTGTTCCTTGCTGCGCTGGGCGGCGTCCATGAAGGAGAAGATCTCCAGCGTCTCCTCGTTAGGAACGGGCGGCTTGCCCGTCTCAAAGAACTTCACGATTTCAACCACCAGCGGACGGTAACCGCCGGCCCCTTGCGGACTGGCGGCGACGGTCTCCTTCGGCCGGAATACCTCCGCGCCGTAATCGTTGCCGGGACGGTTCGCGCGCACCACGCCGATGCGACCATCCTTCCATCTACCCACGACCACGTCGGCGTCCTGCCCCGCGATCCGCGTGACCGACTCGCATCCCGTCCCCATCAGCGTATAGAGCAACTCGATGGGATGGATGGCGTACCACGCGAGATCCAGTGGGTGGTGGGGTTCGAACGGTCCGGGTCCCCACGCGATTGCGCCGAGGGTATCAGGGAACTTCAGACCGGCGGCCATGTCGCCAAAGCGCAGGGTGGAGGAACTGAACCACGGAACGCCGGCCTCCTTCGCCAGACGCGCAATCTCGCGCGCGTCCTCAAGCGTGGCGGCCAGCGGCTTGTCGATGAACAGCGGCTTGCCGGCCGCGATCACCGGTTGCGCCTGCGCCAGATGCGGACGGCCGTCCAGGCTTTCGAGGAGCACACCATCCACCTTGCCGAGCAGCGTCTGAATATCGGGCACGATCTCGACGCCATACTTCGAACCGATTTGCTCGGCGTACGAATCCACGCGGGATTTGCTGCTTTCGATGTCGGGGCTGCCGGCCTTGTACGCCGCCACGACGCGCGCTCCGGGGATGTGGTCCGCCGCGGTCGCATCGTTGAGGATACGGGTGAACTCCACGACGTGGGATGTATCCGTGCCGATGATGCCGAGGCGGAAATCGGCGGCCGATGCACACAGCACGGCTGCAGCGAGAATCAGAATGGGTTTCATGTTTCGATTCGAGTGTAACCCAATTGTCCCGACGGCGCTTGGGTTTACACTGGAAGGCGAACGGATGCCAATGCACTCGAATGCGCTTTCTTCCTCCCTCGGCGTCACGCGGCGGCGCGCGCTCGCGTCGGCCGGAGGGATCTTGCTGGGAGCGCCTGCGATCTGGAGCCGCACTTCGACGGATGTCCGGATCGTGGAAACCGAACCTTCCTACGAAGATTTTCGATACCGCACGCCCATCAAATTCGGCGGGACGGTGGTAGACCGCGCCACGATTTTGAACGTGCGGTGCACGGTTCGCGGGCGGCAGGGCGAGACGGCGCAGGGCTTCGGGTCCATGACGCTGGGCAACGTGTGGTCGTTCCCCTCCAAACACTTGACGTACGATCAAACGCTCGCCGCCATGAAGGAACTGGCGGCGCGGATCGCGAAAATCAACGTGACGGAACAAGAATGGGGTCATCCCGTCGATCTCAACCAGGCGCTTGAACCGCGCTATGTATCCGCCGCGGCCGAAATATCCCACGGGTTGCAGGAACCGATTCCGCTGCTTTGCGTGCTGGTGACGGCCAGCGCATTCGACGCCGCCATTCATGACGCTTACGGCAAGCTGCACCGGCGGAACAGCTTTGAGACCCTGGGCCCGGAGTTCCTTCCCCCCGACCTGAGCCGTTTCCTGGGTCCTGAGTTCCGCGGCGAGACCCTGGACCGGTACGTGGCGCGACAACCGAAACTGGCGCTGCCGCTTTACCACTTAGTGGGCGCGGTGGATCCGATCCTGCCGGAGGACGTCGAGCACCCGGTTGGCGACGGCCTTCCGGAAACGCTGCCCGAGTGGATTCGGTTCAACGGCATCACGCACATCAAGATCAAGCTGAACGGCAGCGACCGCGAGTGGGACCTCAATCGCGTCGTCCGCGTTCACGAAGCAACCGCCCGAACGGAGAGCGAACGCTCGGTCTCCGAGTATGTCTATTCGCTCGATTTCAACGAGAAGTGTCCCAATGTGGGCTACCTGGTTGAGTTTCTGGAGACGCTGAAGTCGAAATCGCCGCGGGCGTTTGCGCGCATCCAGTATGTGGAACAGCCCACCGCGCGCGACCTGGACGCGAACCCGCAAAACGACATGCATGAGGCCGCCAAAATCGTGCCCGTGGTGATCGACGAATCGCTCACCGGGAAAGACGCATTTCTCAAGGCGCTGTCCATGGGCTACTCGGGAGCGGCATTGAAAGCATGCAAGGGGCAAAGCCAGTCTTTGTTAATGGCCGCGCTTGGCCAAAAGCGGCGAGTGTTTCTGTGCGTGCAGGATCTGACATGTCCGGGCGCGTCGCTGGCGCACTCCGTGACGCTGGCGGCGCACATACGGACGGTGAAAGCCGTTGAAGCGAATGCCCGCCAGTACTGTCCGGCGGCCAACATGGGGTGGGAGAAGCGCTTCCCGGGGATCTTCGTCGTGAAGGACGGGATGGTGCGGACGGCCGGACTGAACGGGCCGGGATTAGGCGTGGTGGCGGAGTGAGGCAGCAAGGGCAGAGAAGGAGCGAGTGAACGCGATGCAAGACAGAAGGACGTTTCTGACAACCGCGGGTGCGGCCGCCGCCGCAGGAAGCTTTATCAATTGGAACCCCGCGGCCATGGGGGCCAATGAGAAGGTGACGCTCGCCCTGATCGGCGGACGCAACCAAGGGCGCGGGGTGGCGCTGCGCGCAATTCAGGCAGGCGCGCAATTCAAGACGTTCTGCGATCTGGATCCCGCCGTCCTTGAGAAAACCGGGGCGGATCTGGCTACGGCGCAGGGCCGCAAGCCGGCGTTCGAGAGCCGGTTCGAGCGCGTCCTTGAAGATAAGGAGATCGATGGCGTGGTGATCGCCGTGCCGGATCACTGGCACGCCCGCATTGCGATGATGGCGTGTCAGGCCGGCAAGGATGTCTATTGCGAGAAGCCGATGAGCCACACGATCCAGGAAGGACAACTGATGCGCGACGCCGCGCGCAAGTACAACCGCGTGATGCAAGTGGGCACGCAACGGCGCAGCGGGGTCCACTACAAGAGCGCCGTCGAGTTTGTCGCGGCGGGCAAGATTGGCAAGGTGGCGCTGATCAAAGCGTGGATCGACCAGATCCGCATCGACATCGGCCGGCCGGCCGACGCCGCTCCTCCTGCCGGCGTGGATTACGACCGGTGGCTGGGCGCCGCGCCGAAGCGCCCCTTCAATGAGAACCGGTTTCACTATCTCTGGCGGTTCTTCTGGGATTACGGCAACAGCGAGATTGGGAATCAGGGCATCCATGTGCTGGACGTGGGGATTTGGGCTATTCAGCTTATGCACGGATTCGATGGCGCTCAGTGCCTGCCCACACGGATCTCCGCGGCGGGAGGCATCTACTGGCTGAAGGACGCCAAGGAGGTCCCCGACACCCAGATCGTGTCCTACGACTATGGCGACATGCTTTTGAACTTCGAACTGCGCAGCTTCGCGACCGATTATCTGCTGCCGCATGCCGCTATCCGTTTGGGGACCAAGTTCCAGGGCGGGCCTGCCGATGTAAGCACCGCCTACTACGGCACGGAAGGGACGGTAATCACGAAGGACGACCGGTGGGAGGTGCATTGGAAAGACGGCAAGGTGGATACGACGATGGGCGCGGGGGGCTCCCATGAAGGCAATTTCCTGGAATGCGTCAAGAGCCGGAAGCGTCCCAACTCAGACGTGGAGATCGGGCGCCTGAGCACGACGCTGTGCCACCTCGGCAACGTCTCCTTTAAGCTTGGCCGCGACGTCCGCTTCGATCCGAAGACCGAGACATTCCCGGGCGACGCGCAGGCCAACAAGCTCTTGAGCAAGACATACCGCGAGCCGTACGGCCTACCGAAGGTGTAGGCCGTTGACAGTTTCATGGCGGGGGGGCACGTACCACTAAGATCGATAGCGAATCTACGAGTAGCAAGGTAACTGCATGAAGAAGGCAGGCCAGGAGGCCCGCCCCACCGCGCTTCAGACTACGTCCGCGTTGCGCTCCATGAGAAGTTGCCGCAACAGCGACCTGTGGCAGCGGCTCTCGTCACGGCAGTAGCAGCCCAGCGCCAGATTGGCGTGATGCGACAGCGCCGCCAGCAGGTCCAGTTCGCGGCTCCGGTCCGCCGCGCTCATCTCACGCAGAAACTCCCGGCTGAAGGCGGCCCACGCCCGGTCGTCCGCCGCGCCCAGCGCCGCCTTCACCAGTTCGGCGCTGGGCGCCAGGTTTGGGAACCAGACGTCGTAGTAGTCGAGCCGCGCGAAGTCGGATTTTGGAACGCCGCGCGGAGGCCGCCGCACCGTTCCGAGCCGCAAACCCTCCCCGGCCCTTCGAGGCGCGCCAAGTTGCACGATGAAGATGGACATAGACGCCTCCCTCATTCCGATGGTACCGAATCGCGCGCCCGCTGACGCACTGGCTTGTGCTAGACTGGCCGCAAATCATGGGAATGACGATGCCTCGCCTCCTTCGTCCCCTCTCGTCGGCTATCCTGCTTCTCGCCGCTCTTGCCATCCTTCAAGCGCAAGGACCCCTTGCGGTGGACCCAGACGCGCTCGTCAGAAAGATTCAGGGCGAACTCTCGGGTCCCTACCCTCCAAATGAAGGCAAGCCCGACGCCAACGTTCCGCATGGCGAGTTCCTCCAGGGCCAGATCGCCGATTCCAAAATCTATCCCGGCACGGAGAACGGCTTCGTGGTCTACGTGCCCGCCCAGTACGACCCTGCCAAGCCCGCCTGCCTTCTGGTCAAGCTAGATGGTCTGGCCGCTTATGAGGGCACGGTGCTCGATAACCTCATCGCCAGGAAGGAAGTGCCGGTCATGATTGGCGTCGGCATCGTTGCGGGAACCGTCTTTATGGATCCGGCCGGCGCCCCGCAACGGGCCGCATTGCGCTTCAACCGATCTTTCGAATTCGATAGCCTGAACGATCGCTTTCCGGAATTTGTGCTTAACGAATTGCTGCCGACCGTGCGGAAGTTGAAGACGCACGACGGCAGGCCCATCGAGTTCTCGCCCGATGGCAACGACCATGCGGCTACCGGCGCCAGCACCGGCGGTATCGGCTCCTTCACGCTGGCCTGGCGCCGTCCCGACCAATTCACCCGCGTCTACTCGGCCATCGGGACCTTTGTGTCGATGCGCGGCGGCAACGAATACCCCGCGCTGATTCGCAAGACCGACCCCAAGCCGATTCGCGTTTTCCTCGAAGACGGCTCGACCGACGCCTGGAACCCGCTTTTCGGTTCCTGGTACGACGCCAATCTAAACATGGAGTCGGCCCTGACGTTCTCCGGCTATGATGTCGCTCACGCGTGGGGCGTGCACGGGCATGATGGGCGGCCCGGACAGGTGATATTCCCCGATGTGATGCGCTGGCTGTGGCGTGACTATCCGGCGCCCGTCACTAGCGGCGTCTCGCACAACAGCACGTTACAGGAAATCACGCTGCCCGGCGAGCGATGGCGGAGAATTCCAAAGTCCTTCGGCTCCGTGGCGGGGCTGGCCTCCGACGCCAAGGGAGATGTCTACCTGAGCGATGCACATGCAGCCACGGTTTACCGCATCGGCGGCGATGGCGAGCCGGCCGTCTTCGCGCACCAGACCGCCGCCATCGCCGGCCAGGCTTTTGGTCCGGACGGAACTCTGTATGCGGTAGTCCCGGCCGAAAGGAAGATCGTCGCCCTGAATCCGCGGGGCAATTCCCGGACGGTCGCCCAGGGCATTGTGGGCCGCGGCATCGTGGTCACGCACGATGGCGGCATTTACGTGACCGAACCGGGGGCCCACGGCGATATGCCCAGCCGCGTGTGGCAGATTAAGAGTGGCGGGACGAAAGTAATCGACCAGGGACTTCTCTCTGCCTCCGGAGTGGCCTTTTCGCCTGACGGCTCGCTGTTTTACGTTGCCGAGAAAGCCACCCAATGGATTTACAGCTATGTCGTCCGGCCTGACGGTTCCTTCAGTGACAAACAGCCCTTCTTCTGGCTACACATGACGGACGTTCCCAACGACGGCGGCGCGGAGGATCTTGCCGTCGACACGCATGGCAATCTTTACGTGGCGACGCGCATGGGCGTCCAGGTCTGCGACCAGAACGGGCGCGTGCGCGCCATCCTGCCGCTGCCCACGCCATGCGGACCGGTGCGCAGCCTGTGCTTCGCCGGCGAGCATTTTGACGTTCTCTACGTCACCGACGGCCAACAGGTTTTCACGCGCTGTTTGAAAGTGCGTGGCTTCGCGGCGTGGTCTCCTCCCGTGGCGGTTCCGAGTCAGGGCGCGGGTTGATCCTGAAAGGATCGCCGCGTTCGCGTCATCATGGATGTGAGGTCCTATGAAACTCTTTGCTCTGTCAATCCTGCTCGCCGCAGCATTGCCGGCAGCCGATTCCCGCATCGTTCCCGCTATGAACGGCTTCACCACCGCCGCTTACAAGCAACTCTCGGGCGGCGGCGCGAACCTGATCCTTTCCCCGTTCAACATCGCCACTGCCCTCTCCATGGCGCTGGCCGGCGCCCGCGGTCAGACCTCCGCCGAGATCCAATACGTCCTGCGCCTCCATTACGACCCCACTTACGACGCCGCCCTAGCATCCCTGCTCGCCGACCTCGCCAAGGCCGCCAACAACGATGGCAACCAACTGCTCACCGCCAACGGACTCTGGGTGCAGAAGGGATTCGCCATCCTGCCGGCGTTCGAAAACACGCTCGCCAACAATTACCACGCCCCACTCACTCCGCTCGATTTCGTGGCCGCGCCGGAGGCCGCGCGCGCGCAGATTAATCGCTGGACCGAAGAGCACACCAAAGAGAAGATCAAGGACCTGTTCCCGGCAGGATCGCTCGACGCCCGGACCCGCATGGTCCTGACCAGCGCGATCTACTTCTACGGCAAGTGGCAGGATCCGTTCGTCACCTCCCGCACCCGGCCCGCGCCTTTCACCCTTCCGTCGGGCGACCCCGCCCAAGCCGACTTCATGAACCAGACCTCGCACTTCGGTTACGCCGATACTCCCTCCGCCCAGATTCTCGAAATGCGCTACGCCGGAAGCGGAATCGTCTTTGACGTCCTGCTCCCGAAAACCGCCGACGGTTTGCCCGGCCTTGAGAAATCCCTGACATGGGAAAACCTGACTGGCTGGCTCGGAAAACTCACCACACAAAATGTGCAGGTGAGCCTGCCGAAGTTTCGCGCCGAATCGCAATTCTCCATTGGCAAGGCGCTCTCAGCCATGGGCATGCCCACCGCCTTCACCGCCAAAGCCGACTTCTCAGGCATCGACTCAAAACGCGACCTCGCCATCTCCGAGGTGGTCCACAAGGCTTTCGTCGACGTTGCCGAGGAAGGAACCGAAGCTGCCGCCGCGACAGGCATCGGCGTGCGCGCCGCCGCCATGCGCATGCCCGAACAGGCCATTGTCTTCCGCGCCGATCACCCGTTCCTTTTCCTGATCCGCGACGCGCGCACGGGAGTCGTCCTCTTCATCGGCCGCCTGATGAACCCGATGCGGCCCGCGCAGTAGGCGGAGCCTCGCCACAATTCCGGCGCCATATGTTCTGATGAAAAGAACCCCATATGGACGGCGCCGAATGTCTCCTCAGAACCCTGCTGGTCAACGAAGTGGATCTGTGCCTCATGAATCCCGGGACCTCCGAGATGCGCTTTGTCTCAGCGCTCGACCGCGTGCCCCGCATGCGCGGAGTTCTCGGACTCTTCGAGGGCGTCTGTTCCGGCGCGGCGGACGGGTATGCCCGCATGAGCGGAAAACCGGCCGCCACTCTTTTTCACCTCGGACCGGGCCTTGCGAACGCGCTGGCGAACCTCCACAACGCACGCAAGGCGCGCTCTCCGGTAGTCAACATTGTCGGTCAGCATTCCACCCAGCACCTGGACCACGACGCTCCTCTAACCGCGGACATTGAGGCTTTCGCGCGCCCCGTATCAGGCTGGGTCCGTACGCTGGAGCGCGCCGAAGCCATGGGCGAAGCGGCCTCCGCGGCGGTAGCGGCCGCCATGGGACCGCCTGCCGGAGTAGCGACCCTGATCGTGCCCGCGGATTTCTCCTGGAGCGAGGCCGGAAATCCCGGTTGCCCCGCTCCCCGGCCTTGCCGGCCCCTGCCGTCGCGCGAACGGATCCGTGACGCCGCGTGCGCGCTGCGCTCCGGGGAGGCGGTTGGACTCCTTCTCAGCGGCCCCGCGCTTCAAGCCCGCGGACTTCACGCAGCCGCGCGCCTGCGCGCCGCCACCGGCGTGAGAGTCTTCGCCGACCGGTACGCCGCCCGCATGGCCCGCGGCGCCGGCATCCCCGCAGCCGAGCGTCTTCCCTATTTCCCTGAGCCCGCGCAAGCGTTGCTTACCGGATTCGAGCGGCTGATCCTTGTGGAAGCTCATCCGCCCGTTTCTTTTTTCGGCTATCCAGGCCTGAGAAGCTCGCTGGCGCCCGCCGGGTGCGCCTTCAACATACTCGCATACCGGGATGAAGATGGCGCGGCCGCGCTCGAATGGCTGGCCCAGGAAGTCGGCGCGCCCTCGCCGGAGAGCGCCGCCTCAGGTGCGCCGCGCCCTGAACTGCCGGCCGCCGGACCGCTCAGCGCGGCCGCCGTCGGCAAGGCAGTGGGAGCGCTCCTGCCGGAGGGCGCCATTGTCTCCGATGAGACTGTCTCCTCGAACGAGCGAATCTGGCCCTACCTCGCCGGCGCCCGAAGCTACGAACATCTCCCGATTACGGGAGGCGCCATCGGCCAGGGATTGCCGGTCGCGCTGGGCGCCGCGCTGGCATGTCCGGGCCGCAAGGTGGTGGCGCTCGAAGCCGACGGCAGCGCCATGTACACCCTGCAATCCCTATGGACCATGGCTCGCGAGCGCCTGGACATCACCACAGTCATCCTGGCCAACCGCCGTTACCGCATCCTCGATATCGAGATGCAGCGAACCGGCGGGGCTGCGGTAGGCCCGCGCGCCAGCCGTATGATAGACCTTGGCCGCCCCGATCCCGACTGGATTAAACTGGCCGAGGGTTTCGGAGTTCGGGCCGCCCGCGCCGCCACGGCCGAGGACTTCATCCGCGAATTCGGCGCTTCCCTGCGAGAGCCGGGACCCAGCCTGATCGAAGCCAAACTTACAGAGGAGAGGTAAGTCACACGCTCCTTCGTTCGTGTACAGAGTGACCCAAGTTCCTGTGACGTCTTGTCACAGGCGTGACCTTCGTTCACATACACAGTTTCTTAAGGCAGCCTCATTGCCCTACAATCCTCTGACTCGTTCGAGCCATTGCGCACTGACCACGTTTGTGCGAACTGTTACATCGCCATAGTTAGTTCATCGGAGACTTCGAAGATTAGACAGTGATGTTTCAACGCGGCTCACACCTATGGTGTGCACGCACTTACAATCGTGCGAACAGCGGCTTGGCAACCGGTGAAATTGGCGGTTCGATTGCGAAATGCAGACCACGAATGGGTAAGTCAACTCTTGGAGGAAGATACAAATCATGAAGACCTTTGTATGCGTGAGCATTCTGGCCGGATTTGCGGTAGCGGGTTTCGCTCAGGAAGTTCCGCGGTATAGCTTTGCCGTTTCGGGCGGATACACAGTCCCGGCCGGCAGCGCCAGCTCGT
Organism: uncultured Solibacteraceae bacterium; assembly: GCA_964457555.1. GTDB lineage: Bacteria > Acidobacteriota > Terriglobia > Bryobacterales > Bryobacteraceae > BOG-224. The sequence continues at coordinate 10,033 of CAYWHA010000063.1, read as the reverse complement.
ACCTGGACGGAGGGTATAACATCGGGGGCGGCGCCGGCGTCAATTTCACGCCCTATCTCGGCGCGATGTTGGATTTCAGCTTCGACTCCATGGGCATCAGTTCGAACGTATTGAGCAGCTTGGGCGACACCGCCGGCGATGTGAAGACGTATTCGCTAACGCTCGACCCCATCATCCACCTGCTGCCTAAAGCCCCCCTCGATGTGTACATCACCGGCGGCGGCGGGCTTTACCACTGGAAACAGGACTTCACGCAGCCCGCGGCGCCCTTAACCATGGGATTCAATTCATTCTTCGGAATCTACCCGACCGGCATGACGCCCCTCGGCTACGGAATCAACAAGCCAGGCGTCGATATCGGAGCGGGAGTTGGTCTGAAACACAAGTGGGGAGGAGAGTTTTTCGCGGAGGCCAAGTATAACTACATCTACATCGGGAGTTACCATGCCGCTTACATCCCGATGACATTCGGTTTTCGGCGGTGATGCCCACTTACTGCGCGGGCGCGTAATATCCACGCCGGTAGTAAACTCGCAGATCGCTCTGCGCGTCGGGCGGCGCCAGAGTCAAATCCACGCGATGATACTTGCCGTCGGCAACCGAAGTTGACGGTGAAAAGCCGAGGACATACTGGTTACGGAGTTCGAGCGCCATCTGAGCGCCGACGCCCGGAAGGTTGTCCAGGCTGACAAGCGGAAAGGCGCGGCCGCCGCTGTCCGAGGAGATCCGATCCAGCAGCCCAGGGCCATTCTGCTCTTCGCGGGTGTGTTTGACCGGGTAATCCCTGTCGAAAACGCCCATTGCATACACCTGAACGCCCGCTTCGAGGAGCGTGGAGCTCAACTGGTGGAGACTGCGCCGGCTGAAGTTATCACCCCCGTCGGAGAGGATGATCAGCGCTTTCCGTTCGTTCCGCGCGTGCTTCATTTCCGCGATGGAGAGGTGAACGGCGTCCAGTAGGGCCGTAAGCCCGAAGGCCTTGGCTTTCGCGATTTCGCGCGGGATTTCGCGCCAGTCGTGGGTGAACGGCACCTTCAGGTTGGGGTGTCCATTGAACTCGACGAGGAAGAACTCGTCCTCGGGATTGGCCGTTTTGAAGAACTCGGCGGCAGCCTCGGAAGTCTTGACCATTTTGTTTTTCATGCTCCCGCTGATATCCAGGAGCACGCCGGCCGATAGCGGCGCATCGTCTTGCGCAAAATGCGTGATCGTCCGTGCAATGCCATCTTCCAGGAGGATGAAGTTTTCCTTCCTCAGGTTTGTGACTGAGGCGCCGGTCGCGGTGGTCACGTGCGCCGGAATGAGCACCAGTGAGGAATTCACGCGCAAGATTGCCGGCGTCCCGGCGTCCGCATCGGCCTGCGGGCGAACGCGCGGAGCTGGCAGCGGCCCTTCCGGAGGCGCCTGAAAAGCCAAGGCAATGGCGCACAGCAGCGGCAAGCCTGCAATTCTCAGGGCTCCGCGGAAACCCAATATCATTGGCAGATTGTACCTCCCTGGCCGTGGATGGCGGCAGACGCCCGTCACATCTGGTTGCGCTGGAATCAGCCTTCGCATCATTGGCCCTGCTATTTCGGACTTCGTATTCCGAAACCAGAACTCCATTCTAACTCCTGGCTTGTCCGAAATCTTCAGCCCCGCCGCGTCTTCGCCTTGCCTCTGCCGCCGGCGCTCTCTACGCCGGGCCCGAGCATCGCGAACCCGCCGTCTGTTATAGATGGAACGTAATGTCACAACCGCAACCGGCGCGTCTGGAAGACGCCGTGCTGCCCTCGTCGGGAGCGATACTCAATCCGGCGGCCCTCGACCTCCATGGCGGCGTCCGTGAAGACGCGCCTGTGCTTGTCGTGCTGGCAGCGGGCAAGGGGACTCGTTTCGGCGCGGAGCCCAAGTGCATCCAGCCGGTGTGCGGAACGCCGCTGGCGCGGCATTCCATCGACGCGTTCCGCCGGTTCGCCGCCGCGCCGGTCGTCTGCGTGGTGGGGTACCGTCACTTCGAGGTTTCCGCGGCCTTGGGCGCCGCCAACATTTATGTGCTTTCCGGCAATCCGGCGGGAGGCACGGCGTTCGCCGCTTTCGAAGCGTTCGCCGTTCGGGCGCTGGCCGAACTCGACCCGCTGCTGATTGTCACCATGGGCGATCGCATCGTGCCGTCCGCGGTGTTCCGCCGGCTTTGGGCAACTCACACCGGCGGAGGGCGCGAGGCCGCTTTGACCTTCCTCACCGCGGCCTACGAGCCGCCCAAGCACCTCGGCAAGGGCCGCGTCCTTCGGGACGATGGCGGTCGCGTGGTCCGAATCATCGAGGAGCACGACATCGCCGCCGAAGAAAACGAGATCACCCGCCAGGCGCTGCGCAATATCGGCGAAGGCAATTGCCCTCTGTATCTGACCCGCGCGCGAACGCTTCACCGCTATCTGCGGGGCCTGACGAATGCGAACGCGCAACGGCAGTACTACCTCACCGATGTCGTCGAGGCGCTCGCGCGCGAGGGACGCGAGGTCCGCACCGTAACCACGACGGCCGCGGACCCCGAGTACGACCTGCTGTGCTCCGATGTCACCCGGCCGATGGATCTCGCGCTCCTGGAAGGCTCGATCGCCTCGGCGCGCGGCCTGCTGTTTCCCGAGGAGCGCGAGGTGGAGGCCGCCGCGCACGCCCTCGCGGCCGGCCGTCCCTTCGGCCAGATCGCGTCGATTGCGAGGCAGCTTGAAGAACTGCTGCTGGCAGCCTCCCGCGAGAAGCTGGCATTTCAGCCCGGGCTGCCCGCCGCCATCGGCATCTCCGGCGGCAGGCTGCGCATCGCCTTCATGCACCCGGACATGCAGCGCTTCTTCGGCCCGGCCTGGCAGATGCCCATCGGGGCCGGCGATGACGCCAGCGGCGAACAGATCGTGGCATTGACCCAGGTGGCCGGCGACCGCTGCATTCACCTCTACGCCGCCAATCCCAAGTTCCGCGACAGCCTGAGCTTCATCCCTTCCGACCAGGACGCCATGTACCCGGGCGAGGATGTGTCGGACCTGCAGACTTACGAGAAGTTCGGCACGCGCATGAGCGAGACCCTGCTGCTTTCGCTCGGATACTTCAGCGACGCGGAACTGGCCGCGCGCCGCGCCGGCGGGCTGCCGCTGCCGCCGCCTTCGTTGTGGGCCGCCAATAACATGCGCCGCCCGTTCGCGCTTGTGGGCAACGCCATCGGCTCCCTGCGCACCCTGCGCCAAGGCCATCTCGGCGCCAAGGCGCAACGGAGCTTGGGCCGCGAGGAGTTCCGCGGGCTGCGACTGGCGCTGACGGGCAACATTCCACAGGGGGGCTTTGCCAGCTCTTCGGCGGTTACCGTGGCGGTCAAGAACGCCGTCAACGCGCTCTTCGAGCTCGATATGCCGCCGGATCTGCTTGTCCACCTGGCTTGCCAGGCCGAGTACGGAACCGGCGTTCGCGCGGGATCTCTCGACCAGGCCACCGAACAGAAGGGCATGGCGGGCCAAGGCGCCCTCATCTCCTCAAACCCCAGGGACAACTACCGCATTCTCGGAACCTATCCTGTGCCCGCGGACCGGTTCCGCATCCTGTTCCCCTACACCGTGGACCGCGACCGCGAGGCCTGGCGCTGGTCCTGGGGCGCTTACGGGGAAGCCTCCGGCGAGGGACCTCTCACCACCTCCGAAGTGCGCAAGATGACCGGCAAGGCGGCTGAAATCGCGGCGCTGCTGATCCGCTTGCCGCTCGATGTCGATTTCTTCAAGCAGGTGGAACCGGACCTGCTCTCGAACGGTCTGCTGGGCGCGGAGAGCGCAGCCTGGATTTGCACCGTGCTCCAGGATCTCCCGCTGCGCGTCGGCCGTGAAGAACTCCATCAAAGGCTGCTCGAGAACCGCGCCTGGCTGGAGGACCAACTCGCGTCCGCCGGCGCTGGCCAAGCCGGCACTGCGGGCAAAGCCGGCGCAGCCATCCACGCTCTCTTCGAAGGATGGCGCGAACCGCTCTTGCGCCGTGCGGACCCCTCGGGAAATACTGTGGTCGAGAAGGGCGTGCCTCTCCGCGCCATGGTCGCCTACCTGTTCGCCGAGGTGGCCAAGAACTTCTATCTTATCCACCACCCGGAGGCGTGGATCGCAACCGTGAGCAGCTCGCAACTCGGCGACCGGTCGGTGGAAATCGATCCGGACCGCCTGCCGTCCCGCGAAGCCATGGAGAGCGAGATGGACTGGGAGCGCGGCAGCGCCGGCGCCGGGCGCCTGGACCGCTGGCTGGAGCGCTTCCGCGCCGCGCCGTTCGACTTCAACCGCGGGATCGACAACGATTCGCTCTCCCCCGAGCATCCTCCCGAGTTCCCAAGCCTGCCAGGTTCCAGCTTCTTTCGCGGCCTCGCCCTGATCGACCTCGCCGAAGCCATGCTCCACCGTGCGTTCGGGCGTGAGGCCGTCGCTGTCCGCGTGAATGCCGCCGGACAGGGCGATTATTTCCAGGTTCACGTAGACGCCCAGGCGGCCGATCCCGGCGCCGTGAAGGGCTTTCTGCGCTCCGCTTTCTACCGCCGGTTCGGCCTCGCGCCCCAACCCGATTTCGTCACCGTTCACCCTGGCGGAGGAGCCGCCGGAGTGCGCCTGAGCCGTTATGAGGCGATTGCGCAATTGATTACCCGGCTGGGTTCCATTGCGCGCGAGCGTAGAAGCAATCCATAGCGCGCCCGAATCGTGCTACAAGAAACCCTTCGGGAGGATTCATGAAACTGTCTGTCGCCGCGGCCCTGGTTGCGGCCGGCCTTGCCATGGCCCAGGCTCCCTCGGCTATTCCCAAGGTCGTATTCACCGATACGACGCTCGACAACGGCCTTCGCGTCATCATCTCCGAGGACCACTACGCGCCGGTCTACGCCATCGCGGTTGCTTACAAAGTCGGGTCGCGCGACGAGCGCAAGGGGCGGACGGGCTTCGCGCACCTTTTCGAGCACATGATGTTCAAAGGCTCGGAGAACGTCGGCGTAGGCGAGCTGGATTTTCTTATCGACACCAACGGCGGCACTTCCAACGGCACTACGAACACCGACCGCACCTCGTACTACGAGACCATGCCCAAGAACCAGGTGGACCTCGGCTTGTTCCTGGAGGCTGACCGCATGCACGCGCTGGCGCTCACCGAGGAGAACCTGGAGAACCAGCGTCAGGCCGTGAAGGAGGAGCGCCGGCAGAGCGTCGATAACCAGGCGTACGGCGCAACCTCGGAAAAGATCGAGGAGCTGATCTACGATAACTTCGCCTACCACCACCCCGTGATCGGCTCGATGGACGACCTGGACGCGGCCACCCTGGACGACGTGAAGGGGTTCTTCAAGACCTATTACGCGCCCAACAACGCCGTGGTGGCGCTGGTGGGGGATCTGGATGCCAAGGAGACGCTGGCGAAAGCGAAGAAGTACTTCGGCGCCATTCCGCGCCAGGAAGCGCCCAAGCCTGTGGACCTCACCGAACCTTCCAAGAACGGCGAGCGGCGGGCTACCCTGCAGGACAAGCTGGCGCGGTTGCCACGCCTGGATATCGCGTATCGCATTCCACCGTCGAGCCAGCCCGATGCGCGCGCCCTTTCGGTGGCGGCCAGCATTCTGGGCGGAGGGGAGACCTCGCGTCTGTACCAGCAGTTGGTCCAGGATCGCCAAATTGTTTCGCAGGTATCGTGCCGGACGGACCGTCGTGGCGGGCCGGGCATCTTCTCCATCTCGGCCACCGTCCGTCCTGGCCAAAAGCTGGAGGACGTGGAAGCGCAGATCACCGCCGAGGTGGCCAGGCTGTCGGCGGAACCCGTGACGGATAAAGAGCTGCAGCGCGTGCGCGTCAGCCTGCGCAGAGCGGCAGTGTCCCGCATCGGCGTGTTGAGCCGGGCGCAGGAATTGGCCGAAGCGGCGGCGGTGTTTAACGACCCCGGCCGCATCAACACAGACGTGGACGCGCAAATGGCCGTCACGGCGCCGGAGATTCAGAAGGCCGCGAAGGCCTGGCTGATGACGTCGAACCGGGTGGTGGTGCAGACATTGCCGGCCGCCGGGGCGTCATCGGGCGGGCGGCGGGGGCAGGCGCAATGAAGCCGGGAAGCAAAGCCATGATGAAAGCAATCGCGATTTGCGCCGTGTTCGCCGCTGTGGCCGCCGCGCAGGAACCGCAATCCGAGGGCTACCGCGGCCTGGTGCGATTGAACCGCGCGCCCGTTTCGACCGATGTGCTCAGGGTCAAGCTGCCGCGCGCCGTCGAGCGCCAGCTCTCGAACGGCCTGCGGCTGCTGGCGATTGAAAGCCACCGCGCGCCGACGATTTCCCTGACCATCGAGATTCCCTCGACGAACCTGCGCGATCCGGATGGCCTGCCGGGCCTGGCGGAAGCCACGGGCGCACTGATGACGCTCGGGACGAGCACGCGCTCGGCGAGGCAGATCGCGGATGCCCTGGCGGAAATCGGCGCGACGCTTTCGATCGGCGGTGGCGGCGGGGGTGGAAGAGGAGGCCGCGGCGGCGGAGGCGGAGGCGCGGACGGAACCATCTCGCTCAGCTCGCTGACCGAGAATTTCGACGACGCCCTGGCGATTCTCGCCGACGTGCTGCTACACCCTTCGTTCCCGGCGGATGAATTAGAGAAATGGAAGACGCGGCAGCGCAGCGCCCTGGAACAGGCAGCCACGAATCCGACCACGCTTGGCACCGATGCGATGCTTCTCGCGCTCTACCCCAACGACGCGCGCCACGTGACGCGTCCCACCGCCGAATCGCTTGACAAGATCACGCGCGACGATCTGATTGCGCATTATAAGAACTACTTCGTCCCAATGGGCGAGCTAGCAGGCGTGGCCGGAGATATCACGCCCCAGGACGCCGTGGCCAAGCTGGAGAAAGCGCTCTCGGGATGGAAGGGCGGCCCCATCGCACGCCTGTCCCTGCCGATCGCCGCGCCCATCGCGGACAAGCGGGTCATCCTCATCGACCGGCCCGACTCGGTGCAAACCTACCTGGCGCTCGCTAACCGCGCCATCGCCCGCACCGACCCCGATTACATCGCCTGCATGGTGATGAACCAGGTATTGGGATCGGGAACGGCGGCGCGGCTGTTCCGGATCATCCGCGAAGAGAAGGGGTACACCTATGGCGTGAGCTCCTCTTTCAGCGCGACGCGCTACCTGCAGCATTTTTCGTCGGCGATGTCGGTGCGCACGGAGGTGACCGAACCGGCGCTGACGGACCTGCTGAAGGAGTTCCGCGAAATCCGCGACGCGCCAGTGCCCAAAGACGAGTTGGAGGGCGCGAAGCGGACTCTTGTGGCCGGCTTCGCGCTGGCGCTGGAAAACCCCGCCAATGTCCTCTCGCGATGGCTCCAACAACGCGATTTCGGGCTGCCCGAGGACTACTGGGACACCTACCCCGAGAAGGTCGCGGCCATCACTGCCGCCGACGTTCAGCGCGTAGCGCGGAAGTACGTCCCTTACGACAACGTGCAGATTGTCGCCGTGGGGGACGGCACCAGTATCCGCGAGTTATTGAAGAAATTCGGGCCGGTGCAATAGCGCTTGGTTGCGTTGCCGCGGCGCCGACAGCCTGCATTTGGCGCCGGCCAAGCGCTGAAGGCGCAGCTTGACCCGAGTCCCAGACGAGACGTTAAAGGCTGCTGCGCTCACAGCCGGTCTGGCCGTGGCCGATCCTCACGAGGCGTGTTGTCAACGGCGGCCGGGCCGTCCCTCGCGATCGCCAGGCGCAGCGGCCGGCCACATGATAAGCCGCCGATAGACGCTTCGGCAGGCGGACCCACTCGGCATCCGGCTGGAGGGCGCGGCGAATTCGACGAACCCGAAAAGCTTCGCGCCTTCGGACGCCACCTAGTCTCGTTGCGCATGGCCCAAGGGATGTCTCAGCGTGAATTGGCGAGGCGACTCAATGTGCACGAGTCGCAGGTGTCCCGTGACGAACGCAAGCTAACGGACCAAGTTGCGCAGCGTGGTACACGCCAGGCGCAACGGCCTGACCGCATAATATTGCCGCCGATAGACGCTGCGGCAGGCGGACCCACTCGGCGTCTTTCTGATTGGGCTGGAGCGCGCGGCGCCAGAGGTAGCGTACGCTCGCCGTCACGGCTTCCAGCATGTCGAGAAACAGGCGCAGAGTTACTGCGCACTTTGCCGGCAGGAACAGCAACAACGGCAAGATTACAATTCTGCCGTACCCGGGTTAGAATGAGAGCATGGAGACGTATCGCGCCCGGCTTGAAAGGTCGGGGCGGATCTTGATCCCGGCGGCGGTGCGCCGCCGCCTGGGGATTTCCGAGGGATCCCAAGTGCTTGTCAAGGTGGAAGAGTCGGGCGCGCTCCGGGTCACATCTCGTTCACAAGCTCTGGCCAAAGCGCGCCAGGAGATCCGCAAGTATATTCCGGCCGGCCAGGATTTGGCTGAGGAACTGATCCGGGATCGCCGAGCGGAAGTCGAGCATGAAGACGAAGAGGCATCGCGCTCGTGAAAGCGCGGTTTGTGCTCGATGCCTCTGCGTTGCTTACCATCTTGCTCGAGGAACCCGGCCACGAGCGCGTGGCTCGAATTCTGGATCGGTCTCGAATCCATGCCGCCAATCTGGCGGAAGTGCTTGGGAAGTTGGTGCGTTCCGGAATGCCGGCAGAAAGGGCCGGCGCTACCCTCCACGAACTGCATCTGGAAATCGAGGAGGAATTTGGGGCAAGCCAAGCGGAGTTTTGCGGCGCGCTGCTGGGAACTCGGCGTGACCTTGGGCTGTCGTTAGGAGACTGCGTATGCCTGACGACGGCGGCATGGCTGGGGGCGAAGGCCGTGACCGCAGATCGCCGCTGGAAGGAACTGGACGGCGCTGTGGTAAACGATAAGACAATCCAAGTCGAGCTGATCCGGTGACGGCGAGGAGCGGGGTCTGGAAGTCCGCGGGAGCGGGAATTCCCTGGAAGCCCAGGTTCCGGAAGACGGCGGACAGGAGACGATCGCCTGCGCCACGGCTTCCAGCATGCCGAGATAGAACGAAAGAACGGGGCGCCAAAACCGCTTGGGAGCGGGTCTTCCACGTGGCGAGGCGCCGTCAGCGCGCCTGGGCGAGAAGAACAATTCGCCCCGTGCGCGTCGCCGGATGGGCCGGTTGCCGACGAAGGTAGAAAGGTTCCCGGCAATGGTAGACTAGTACATAGCGATGGGAATGAATATTAAGAACTCCGAAACGGTGCGGCTGGCGCACGATCTGGCGGCCCTGACCGGCGAGGGCCTGACAGCGGCGGTCACTGAGGCCGTGCGCGAGCGGCTCGAACAACTGCGCCGCACAAGCAGCGCGGGCTTGGCCGAGCGCCTGCTGGCGATAGGCAGGGATTGCGCGCCCCGTCTGAAGGAGCCATTTCGCTCCGCTGAGCATGGCGACCTGCTCTATGACAACCGCGGGTTGCCGCGATGATCGTCGATTCCTCGGCGCTGCTCGCGATTTTGCGCAATGAGCCGGAGACGGCCCACTGCGCACGGGCGATCGAAAACGCGATCAGCCGGCGGATCTCCGCTGCCAGCTTCCTCGAGACTGCGATTGTGATCGACGGAAGCCGCGATCCTATCGCGAGCCGCCGCTTCGACGATCTGCTTCGGGAGGCCGAGGTCCTGATCGAGCCGGTCACGGAAGCCCAGGCGAGAATCGCGCGGGAAGCGTACCGGGATTTCGGCAAAGGCAGCGGACACCCAGCGCAACTGAACTTCGGCGACTGCTTCACTTATGCCCTCGCGAAGGCGAAGGGAGAACCGCTGCTCTTCAAAGGGAACGATTTTACGCACACGGACATCACCCCGCTCCTCAATGTAAAGCCGTGATCCCCAGATCGCCCGCGCCGGGACGACGCTAACGGAACAAGCGGCGTAACAGCATGTACGCCAGGCGCAGCGGCCTGAGCACATAGTATGCCGCCGATAGACGCTGCGGGAGGCGGATCCACTCGGCGTCCTTCTGATTAGGCTGGAGAGCGCGGCGCCAGAGGTAGCGCGCCTTGGCCGGCCAGCTTTCGAGCG